>CAVUDN010000015.1:0-24781 GCA_963740095.1 uncultured Acidobacteriota bacterium | reverse complement strand
GTGCAGGTTCACCCGCAACATGTAGTGGGTTTCCATTTTCCATTTTCGGCTTGCAGTCCGCCAGCCCAGGAAATCAATTGCCGCCGGTGTCGCTTTGCGGCGGCTGATTCTGCGCGACGACTCCATTCCCCGGCCTGACCGGTGGCATTTCCGCCAGCGCGTGATCGCGCGCCGCGACGAACGCATTCCAATCCTTTCGCGCGATTGGGTTTGACGTCGGCAGCTTCAGCCTTTCGAAATTCAAAAATGTACCGTGCCGCTGGAGGCGGAAATCGAGATGCGGCCCGGTCGCGAGCCCCGTCATTCCAACGAGCCCGATATTCTGCCCCTGTTTCACGCGCTGCCCGTCCCGCACCAGAATCCGCGAGAGGTGCATGTAAAAGGTCGTGTAGCCGTTCGCGTGCTGCACCTTCACCAAATTTCCGTCGCCGCCCTTGCGCCCCGCGAAAATCACCCTGCCGTCGCCGATCGTTTGCACCGGCGTCCCGGAGGGCGCGCCGTAATCGATGCCGAGGTGCGGGCGATATTCTTTCAGGATCGGGTGGAATCGGTGATAGCTGAAATGCGACGTAATCGGCGCCGCAAATTTCAGCGGCGAGTGCAGGAACATCCGCTTCATCGACTTCCCTTCCGGCGTGTAGTACGCCGGATCGCCGTACCCGTCGTGGAAAAGGACGGCGCGATACGCGTGCCCGTCGTTGTCGTATTCCGCCGCGAGGATGCGCCCGTAGTCGGCCGTCTCGCCATTCTCCAGAATCTTCTTTTCGATCACCACGCGAAACGTGTCGCCGGGCCGCGGGTCGGTGTAGAAATCGAGGTCGTACGCGAAGATCGCCGCGATGCGCATCGCAAGTTCCGGTTTTTCGCCCGCGTCCGTCACCGCGTCGAAAAGCGAATCGTCGATCTTGCCCGCTACGCCGGCTTCTTCGGTGGTCGACGGAATCGTATCGATCTCCGCGTGAAAATCGGCGTTTCCGGGGGCGCTCGAATTGCCCCCGGTTGCCGGCGCGATCGAAAGGATATGGTCCTCGTCGATCCGGTAGTCGACTTCTCGCAGCTCGCCCAGCACCGACCGCCCGATCTTCACCTGATTTCCCGCGCGCACATGGTGAAAGTCGAAAACCGATTTCGCGGAGGCCACCATGTTCGCCACCGTGCCTCCGTCGATCCCCACCTTCTGCAGAAACGACGCAAACGGCACGCGTGATGGCACCGCCATCTTCGTGTAGAGGACAACCTGCTGCTGAATTCGTTTCGCTTCGGTCGCGGCGAGCGACGCCTGCGCGGTAATTTTGTTGTCAGCCGAAAATCGTGCATGGTAGGAGACGCCGACGCATCCCGCGGCAATCGCGAGAAACGCCGGCCAGAAAATCGCGCGTCCCAGGTTTTTCCCCGTCACGCCTCGCCGTGCCTCCGGTGTTTTTTGTAGGGCCGGTCCGGCATCATCAGACCGGGCAACATCGCGAATGAGCCACCAGCCTAGCGCATCCCCGCCGCGCGCGAAAAGCGAAAATATGAGTTGTGATTGGCGATGAGTCATTAATTGCCAGGGCTAAGGGTGGGCACCGTGGCGGGCAGCGATTGGCGAACAGCTTCGGCAATCTGTCAAAACGCAAACGCGGTGCTAGTACCTGTCCAAAATTGTACAGACGCTTTCCTTGATAGTTTCTAGGATCATCGCTGGTAGGAAGTTTGTCCCCGCCGATGGGCGATTGAGGCATGGTAAGAATTAGGGAGACAAGATGAAACGGCATACCCTTTACTTGTTGGTTCTGCTCTTGGCGACTCCGTGGTTGGCAAGCAGCGTTTATGCCGACACCATTTCAACGGATTTTGCAGATGCGTCGGCCTTCGCCGTACTTGGCGCCACGACGGTGACGAATACTGGGGCAACCACCCTCAACGGCGATCTCGGTGTCTCCCCAGGTCTCGCGATCACTGGTGCGGGAAGCATCACGCTTTCAGGATCGACATACACTGGCACACCCGGGGTTGCGGCTACGGCCCAATCGAGCGCACTCAATACGTACAATTACCTGACGAGCCTGTCCTCCATTGCCAATCCCGATGGTATGAATCTGGGAGGGGAGACCCTCACTCCCGGCGTCTATAATTTTAATTCGTCGGCCTCGGCTCAGTTGACGGGCGTCCTGACTCTCAACTTCGGGGGAGCCGCCGGGAACTTCGTCTTCCTGATACCGAGTACGCTTACGACCGCAAGCGCCTCTAGCGTTGTGATCGAAAATGCCGTTGCAGGTGACAATGTGTATTGGCAAGTTGGCAGCTCCGCCACCCTCGGAACCACCACGTCGTTCGAGGGAGATATCATTGCGCTCACGGCCGTCAGCTTGGATACCGGTGCAACGGATCAGTGCGGTAGCGTCATCGCGTTGAATGCCGGAGTGACACTGGAAGGTAACACCATCTCGGCTGGTTCTTGCGGCGAGACTGGATCTGGCGGCACGGGCGGCAGTGGCGGCACCGGCGGTGGAACTGTACCGACGCCGGAACCCGGTACGTTGGGGCTTCTGCTTGGCGGCTTGTTCTGCACATTCTGTTTCTCCGCCTGGCGCAGACGTGGGCACGCCGCAAGATCAATGGACTTCGTTTAGTTTAGAGATTACCTACCCAGCAAGATCGCCTTCGCTCAGGGCGCCTTCCGTCGCGGCGGGCGCTCCTCGTGCACAAGCGGAACGACAAACCCAGCCCACCTGAAAGGTAGCCGCAACGAAGGCGAACCCGAGCGCGAATCAGGTCTTTTCTGCAGCCTCAGCGCGGCGGGGCCGTCACCGCGGCGGGCGACGATTGCCGAAGGGCTTCGGCCACCTGATTCAGGAGTGCGTCGCGCGAAAACGGCTTGTTGAGAAAGAACGCGTCCTTCAGGAAATCGCCGTCCGCCTCGCTCGGCTCGAGATATCCGGACATATACACAACTTTCACTCCCGGCTTCCAGCGCAGCAGCTCCCGCGCAAGTTCCGGCCCGCGCATTTTCGGCATCACGATGTCCGTGATTAGGACGTCGATCGTGGCCTCGCGCGCCGCAATCAGCATGGCGCGTTCGCCGTCCTCGGCCGCCAGCACGCGATAGCCCGCCGCCGTGAGGAATTCGCGAGCCACGTCGCGGACCGCGGGCTTGTCCTCCACCAGCAGCACCGTTTGCAGCGCGGCCTTGCAAACGGGAATATTCCGCCCGACCACGTCGGAATCGATCGGGTCGTTCACACGCGGCAAGTAGACTTCGAATTTGCTGCCCGCACCCAGTTCGGTATCCACCCAGAGAAACCCGCCGGTCTGTTTTACAACGCCGTAGACGGTCGCAAGGCCAAGCCCTGTTCCCTTTCCAGGGTCCTTCGTAGTGAAGAACGGCTCGAAGATGTGGGCCTTCGTCTCGGCGTCCATGCCGATGCCGGTATCGACCACGGCCAGCTTCACGTAATCTCCCGGCTCGATTGGCGGGCGCTCCCGCGCGTATTCCGGCGTTACCGTCACATTTTCCGTTTCAATCGTGAGCTTGCCGCCGCGCGGCATTGCGTCGCGCGCGTTGACGGTGAGATTCATCAGCACCTGTTCCAGCTGTCCGGCGTCCGCTCGCACATGCCCCAGCGACGGGTCCGCGCGGAACACCACCTCGATATCCTCCGGCATCAGGCGCTTCAGCAATTTTGAGATGTCGTCCACCAGCGCGTTGACGTTGAGCACTTTCGGCTGCAACGCCTGCTTGCGGCTGAACGCCAGCATCTGCCGCGTGAGCGCGGCAGCGCGGTCTGCAGCCTTGCGAATTTGTTCGCCGCTTGTTAGCGCGGGGTCGCCGGACGCCATGCGGTCGACGATCAATTCGCTGTGGCCCTTGATCACCGTCAGCAGATTATTGAAATCGTGAGCCACGCCGCCCGCCAGCCGCCCGAGCGCTTCCATCTTCTGCGATTGACGAAGCTCGGTTTCGAGCTGCTGTCTCTGCGCTTCGTTTTCCTGCAGCGCCTTGCGCATGCGATCGAATGCGCGAGTCGCGTGCGCCAATTCGTCGCCACCGTGCGCCTGAAGCGGGTACTCATAATCGCCGCGCTCAAGCGCGCGGAATCCGCGCAGAAGCTCCGCCAGCGGCCGCGTGAATGCGTCCGAAATCACGAACGCGAGCCCGGCTCCGGCAAGCACCGCAACGAGACCCAGCGCGAGCAGCAGATGGTTCAGAGCCGCGAGGAAGGCTGTTTCCTCGCGGCAGGATTTCAGCACCGTGAGGCGCGCGACCGGCCCCGAGCCTCGGTTCAGCCGCTGCGAATCGGCAAAGAACTCTTCGTCACCGACGTGGATTTCTCCAGACGAATTCTTCCGCAGCGCCTGGCCCGCTTCCGCTTCTTCGATTGGACGAAGCGTGCTGGCAACCACGTTTCCGTCGTAACTGAAAACAACCTCATTGTTGGAGATTCGTCCCAGATCGTGGACGGCGCGGTAATCGATCTCGCGGCCGACGATGACGGTGCCGGGTCCGCTGCCGATTCGCTCCAGCGCGACCTGATAGAGTGAACCGCCGACGCACCACCAGTCAGCCGTCGCGCCATTGGCCAGCGACCGCTTCAGCATTTGCTCCGCCTCGGCCGGCGGGAAAAGCGTCTCCCTCGAATGCAAGACAACGATTTTATCGGGCGTGTCCGCAGCCGCGACCAGGTCATTGCCATCCGACTCGAAAGGGTCCGCGGCGTTCAACAACGCGTCGGCATCCGGGTCGTTACCCTTTCTGTTCGGCGTTCCATCCTGATCGCCGGACATGGCCGCCTTCGTGGCGAGCAGGTCGGCCGTCCGAGCCAGGACGTTTTGCTTCTGGCCGAACAGGACGTCGAAGGTCACGAGCGAGGTGTGGGTGCCTGCCACGAGCTCATGACGGGCGTGGTCCCCGCCCGAGGAACGCACGGCGAACAGCGTGGCGCAGCTCAGCCCCGCCGTCACGAGGACCAGCAGGCAAAGGAGCTTTGTTCGTAACCGCAAGCCGCTCAGCAAGTTAGGAGCTTCCCAAGACACGGATGCGTGCCCCCATGCGAAAATGGATTCCCGGTGATCGGCCGATGGAGTTTGGAGTGTGCGCCACCCATCCCGAACGCGAAATAGCGCCTCCGTACCCCTTTGGCACAGTACGTCTTGGCTAGGGTTAGGCGACCGGGCCGGGAAGATTGGAGATGCTGCGGGGTGTTTTGCCGAACGCCCGCATGGGGCGCGCGATTTCAGCTATACGCGATTTCGCGGAGGTGGCCGGTGGCAACGTCGTAGACGAAGCCGCGGACGGCTACGCTTGCAGGAATCCACGGGTGCGAGCGCAGTTTCTGCAGCTGGTGCCGGACGTTCTCCTCGATATTCTGGAATGCGTAGAAGAACGCGGGCGCCACGGCCGCCGTTCCCGAGCGATTCTGGATGCGTGTGCGGAGATCCTGCTCGGTGGTGTGCATCAGGCCGCAATCGGTGTGATTGATGACCATGAATTCCTGGGTGTCGAGCAGGTAGTGCGAGACGAGCAGCGAGCGCAGTGCGTCGTCCGTCACGATCCCCCCGGCGTTGCGGATAATGTGCGCATCGCCCTCGCGCAGGCCCATCGTGCGAATCGAGAGCCGCGTGTCCATGCAGGTCAGCACCGCGAGCTTGCGCTCGGGACGTGGCGTCAGCCGGCGCAATTCGTGCGTACGTGAATAAACTTCGTTTGCCGCAAGCACTTCGTCGATCGCGCTCATAGGCGGACAGTGTAACGTAAAACCCGCGCGGCACGAGGTCGAAGGGCCGGACGAACTGCAACGCCAACCCCAAACATTACGCAGAGAACGCGGAGAAAACGCAGAGTACGCGGAGGAAGCGAGGTTCCGGTCTTCTCTGCGGTCTCTGCGCCTCCCCTGCGCTCTCTGCGTAATGTTCGGGGCTTTCTTTGCGTCTTCGCACTGCCGCCGCCCGCGCGCTTCGGCCAGTGCGCCGTCCCTGGGCGAAAACTGTACTCGCGGCCAGCTTGTTCCTCGCGCCGCGATCTGCGAGCGTGGATGCGGCGGCAGAAGCCGTCCGCCCTCTCGACGAGGGCCGGACGCTCTTTGAAAATTCGGGATCGCGAGCAGACATTTCGCCCGAGGAATTGTTTGTGGCTCACCGTTGTCTCCGCGATGAGGCTTCCCGCTCAGCGGCTCCGCGCTCCCAGCGCCTTCTCAGCGTTCTCTGCGTAATGTTTGGTTTTTTTCGGCGCTCATTTCTAATCCGAAGTTCTGACCTTACCGGGAGCTAAGTTGAGCAGAAATAAGCGATTCGTCTATTTTGCCCTCCATTGTGTAGCCACTAAATAGTATATTTTCTTCTTGACGTAGCTGATTATATGTTATAGTTAATGGCATGCCTTCTAGATCTGGTACTGTACATGTAGCCACAACTACACGGAGGTACAAGGGCCGTATCTATCACTCCCACCTCCTCCGCCGTACCTTCCGTGTCGGCGGCCAAGTGAAGCACGAAACCCTCGGCAACATCTCGCATCTCCCGCCTTCGCTCATCGACATGATTCGCCGCTCTCTGGCCGGCGAAACCTTCCTCCCAGCCTCGGAAACCTTTCATGTGCTGCGTTCCTTGCCTCACGGTCACGTCGAGGCCGTGCTGGGCACCGTGCGCCGTCTCCAACTCGAACCGCTGCTCAGTTCCAAGCCCTGCCGCGAACGCGATCTGGTGCTAGCCATGCTGGTCCAACGTCTCCTGGATCCGGCTTCCAAACTCGCCACCACGCGGCTTTGGCACCACAGCACGCTCGCCGAAGAATTGTCCGTACAAGATGCCGGGGAAGAGGAACTCTACCAAGCTCTGGATTGGCTGCTCGCCCGACAAGCAGCGATCGAGAAGAAACTCACGGAACGACATCTGCGCGAAGGCAGCGAAGTTCTCTACGACATCAGCAGCAGCTATTACGAAGGCCGTTGCTGCTCTCTGGTGCGCTATGGCCATAACCGCGATGGCAAACGCGACCGCCCCATTATCGTGTACGGCGTCTTAACCGATCCCGAGGGCCGCCCCCTTTCCGTAGAGGTGTATCCGGGCAACACCGGCGATGCCACCACGGTGACGGGACAAGTCCAAAAACTACGCGAGCGTTTTGGACTGTCCCGCGTGGTGATGGTGGGGGATCGCGGGATGTTGACGGAAAAGCAGATCGCGCAGCTACACCAACATCCGGAACTCGGCTGGATCTCGGCGCTGAAAGCGGGAGCGATTCGGCAGTTGGTAGAAGCGGGTGCGTTGCAGCTTTCTCTGTTTGATCAGCAAAACCTGGTCGAGATCCACACCGCTTTGTATCCCGGCGAACGGCTGGTGGCCTGTTTCAACCCGTTGTTAGCAGAGGAGCGCAAAAGGAAACGCGAGGAATTATTGCAAGCCACCGAAAGAGAACTGGAAGCGATCACCCAGCAAGTAGCGCGGCGCAAGAAGAAGATCTTGCGCAAGGAAGAGATCGCACTGAAGGTGGGCCGCGTGGTGAACCGCTTCAAGATGGCCAAACATTTCGAACTCACCATCGAAGACGGACGATTTTACGCGCACCGCCGAGAGGAGGAGATTCGGAAAGAAAGTTTACTGGACGGTGTGTATGTGATCCGCACCAGCGAAAGCAAGGAAGCCCTGGCGGCCCCCGATACCGTGCGGCATTACAAAAATCTAACCAACGTGGAACGGGCGTTTCGGTGTTGGAAGGGAATGGATATTCGGGTACGGCCGATCTATCTGCGTACCGAGGAGCATGTGCGTGCGCATATTTTCCTCTGCCTGATGGCCTACTACGTGGAATGGCATATGCGAGCGGCCCTGGCGCCGTTGCTGTTTGAGGAAGAAGATCTGGCGCAGGTTCGCCAGCAGCGGGATCCGGTAGCGGCCGCGGAACCCTCTGCTGCGGTGCAGATCAAAAAGCAGCGGAAGCAAACGGTCGAAGGATTTCCGGTGCACAGCTTTCCTACCCTGCTCCAAGCGCTGGCCACACGCTGCCGCAATACCTGCCAGGTGCAGGCCACGAAGGAAAGACCCACCTTTGAGCAAGTCACTCAGGCCACGCCTCTCCAAGCGAGAATCTTTCAGTATCTTGGCTTGCAGTAAATGCTGTAGCCAGAAACTTGAACGACACTTTTGTTCTTCTCCCTCAAACCAAATGAGTTGTCTTTAGAACAAGCGGGAACTTCGGTCTAATCGACACTGTGGCGATTAGAAATCGCTGTAACTCGCAGAAAACACACGAAGGGGGTACGTTCTAATCGACACACTAACGGGGCCCGCGGGGAGAGAAATTCTCTGGGTCAACTGCCGGCCAGCCGGCGCGCGGTCTCGCCGAGCCGCTCGAGGTTCTCCTTCGATATCACGGCATCGACGCCCACGCTGCGGGCCGTCCGTTCGACGTCGGGATCGCCGTAGAGGGTAAACAGGATGACGCGCACGTCACTGACCGCGCGCTTGATGGCCGACGCGGCTTCCAGGCCGTTCATCACCGGCATGCCGAGATCGAGAATCACGAGGTCGGGCTGGAGCCGTTTCGCCTTCTGAATCGCCTCGCGGCCGTTTTCGGCCTCGCCCACGATTTTGAATCCCGATTCGGATTCCAAAACATCGCACACCATGCGGCGCATCAACGGAGAGTCGTCGACGACGAGAACGTGGGCTGGGGATGGAAACATTTCTCCTGGCGATCATTTTGCCCGGGTCGAACCGTTTGAAGCCGACTCCGGATATCCCATGGTTTCGATTTGCATGCGTCGCAAATCGCGGATTGCATCGGCAATAGCCGCGCGCTCGATGTGGCCGTTGGTGCTGATCCTCAATGCTTGCAGACGGTTGACGATGGCGATCTCGGCGACGTACAGGCTTTCGCGGCGTTTCTGTTGGTCGGCCTCGAAGAGGGCGGCTTGATATTCCGGCTGCCAGTCCGGAAATGTGATTTCATCTTTAGAGTGCATCGGGCAAACTCCTGGATGCAGAGGCGGCGCAATGAATTGTAAAGACGCGCCTAGAATACAAAATTCGCAAAAAAAATGTCAAGCGCGTCTATTGATCGCGGCGGCGGGAAAACTTTCGTGGTAGCTTGTAAAGCTCGCGATGACGCCAAATCCTGATTACGCTGCGATGCTCGACGTTGCTCTCTCCGAAGCCCGCAAGGGACTTGCCGAGGGCGGCCTGCCGATCGGGGCGGCGATTTTCGACGCCACCGGGAACCTCGTCGGCGCTGGGCACAATCGCCGCGTCCAGGACGGCGACCCTTCGATGCACGCCGAGACGAACGCCTTTCGCAACGCCGGCCGGCAGCGCAGCTACCGCAACCTGATCATGGTCACCACGCTCGCTCCGTGCTGGTATTGCAGCGGGCTGGTGAGGCAGTTCGGGTTCGGGACACTGGTGGTTGGCGAAAGCCGCAATTTTCAGGGCGGCGTAGAATGGCTGCGCTCGCTCGGCGTCAACGTGATCGATCTCGATTCGCAGGAGTGCGCCGCGCTGCTTTCCGCGTACATCGAAAAGCACCCGAAAATCTGGCACGAGGATATCGGCCAGGAATGAATAGGTGACAGGTCGCAGGTTGCAGGCCACAGGTGACAGAGTCAGGCGGCAGCCGATCAGCGAAACCGTAGAATCCACCGCAGAGACGCGGAGGGCGCTGAGAAAAACGGGAGGGGCTTTTCGCCGCTTATTACCACGACGTCGCAGGGTTTCCTGTCACCCGCAACCTGGGACCAGCCACCTATTTCACTTTCCTTGCACGAATTGCAGCGTGTAGGCCGAGGTCGGATCGAGCTGCTTGTCGATCACCTTCAGGTCGATGAGCTGGTCGTACATCGTTTGCCACCGCGCTGGATCCATCTGGCCGATCTGCGCGCCGCTCGCATCCCTGCCAGTAACGAAATTGCCGTCGCGCAGCGCCTGCCACGTAAAGTGCATCCACGCCGCATTGAGCGCGGGATTCAGCTCCGCGATGGCAGCATTCGCCGCCGCGGGATCTCGCAGGTACTCGCGCCAGCCCTTGATCGACGCGCGCACGAATCCCGCGACCGCCTCCGGATGCTGCGCCAGAAACGCGCGCGACGTGAACATCACGCGGTACGGGTTGTAGCCAGCGTCGCTCGTCAGCAGGACGCGCGTCGCGATTCCCGCCTGCCGCGCAAAAAACGGCTCGGACGTGGCGAACGCCTGCTGGACGTAGTTCGGGTCGGCGACGAAATTCGCCACGTTCATCATGGCGGGCACTTCGTGGACGTTGTTGAGGTTGCAGCGCTTCACGATGAACTCCCACCACGTCGAGCCCGTCTTGATTGCGACCGTGTGGCCGTTGAGGTCTGCGAAGGATTTGATCGGCGAATCCTTGCGGACCATGATGCCCTGCGGGTCGTGCTGCATCGTCGCGGCTACGGCGATCAGCGGCTGGCCGTCCGCAATCGACTCGAGGATCTTGTCGGACGAGCTCATGCCAAACTGCGCTTCGCCCACGGACACCTGCTGCTCCACGGAAACATACGGCCCGCCCGGCACGATCGCGACGTCGAGGCCCTCGTCCTTGTAGTAGCCGTTCACGAGCGCCGTGTAGAAGCCGCCGTGCTCGGGCTGCGGATACCAATCCGCCTGCAGGACAACCTTCATCAGCCCGTTCCCGATTGTGGAGTGATGGCAGCCGGCAAAGGCCAGCATGATGAAAATTGTGAGGAGGGATAGAACGCCCAGGGAGAGGCCCTTGCGCATAGCGTAAGGTAGCACGCGTCTCTAGGATTTCAGCCGGCAATCTGTGCGGCGTAGGCGACCAGCCGCGCGTCGGCGTCGCGCGCCGCGACGAGCTGCACGCCCGCGCCATCGCGGTCATGCGCGGGCAGCGCGACCACCGGCATTCCCGAAAGGCTCACGGGCGTGGTGTAGCGCAGGATTTTCCCGCGCGCGCCGCTGTTGTCGGCGCCGGCGACCAAGCGGCTGACCGGCGCGCACGGCAGGATGAGGTAATCGTGCGCGGCCAGCAGCGCATCCATCCGCGCGCGAAACGCCACGTGCCGCGCGCGCAATCGCTCGACCTCCGTTTCCGTGATCGACGCGCCCCACGCGAGCCGCTCCGCGATCGCGCGCTCGAAATGCGAAAAATCGCCGCCGGTGCGCGCGGTATGAATCGCGGCCGCTTCGTGCGCCTGAATCGGTGCGAACATTTCCATGGAATCGTCCCACCATGCGACTTCGATTTCGGTGAGCGTCGCTCTGCGCAGCTGCTTCTGCCAATCCGCGAAAGCGTCGAGCACGTCCGCATCGCAGTCGCGCAGAAAATTGCCGCTCACGCAGGCAATCTTCACGTTCGTCTCGGCACTTGCCGGCACGCGCAGGCCAAACAACGCTTCGGCGAGCAGCGGCGCGTCGCGCAGGTCGCGGAAGAGCCACCCGAGCGTGTCGAACGATTGCGCCAGGTGGACGCTGCCGCGCCACAGAGCGCGTTCATGCGCCAGCCCGATCGAGGCGCGATAGCCCGCGAGCCCGCACAACGCCGCCGGGACGCGAATCGAACCGCCCGTGTCGGTCCCAATCGCCGCGATCGCCGACCCTTCTTGCACGCTCGCCGCCGCGCCGCTCGACGATCCGCCCGTCAGCCGTGTCGCATCGCGCGGCTGGACGCAGTCGCCGTACTCCGGATTCTCGCCCGTGATTCCGTACGCGAGCGGGTGCAGGTTCGTCTTCCCGACGATCGCCGCGCCCTGCGCGCGCAGCCACATCGCCACTGCCGAGTCCGTGCTCACGATGCCGCTCTGCTCGGCGTAAAATCGCGAGCCGCACGACGTCGGAAATCCCGCAAGGTCGAAGCAATCCTTCAGTGAAATCGGCAGGCCGTATAGCAGCGGCTTTTCTCGCTCTGCGCCCGCGCTACCGCCGAATCGCGCTGGCAAATCCTCGGCTTCCGCCAAGGCCTGCTTCGCGTCGAGCGCGAGGTACACATTCTTGCCCGCGTTGCTGTTCGCACGCGTGAGCGCATCGCGCATCGCCTCGCGCGGCGTGATGCGGCCCGCGATCAGTTCCGCGCGAAGACTCTTCACCGGACTGGCCGGCGCTGGACTCGAATGTTCAGTCATAAATTAACAGTAGTGTCCCAACGTTTTGCCACTCAGCTCCCGTAAATTACTGATGAGAAAAGCATAACTGACGAATTCTCTCGGTCTCGATTTGAACTGCGAATGCCGCTTCTGCCACCCTGCAAAGGGCGATTTCGCGGGGGCCATCGATGAACCGAGGCAAGCTGGTGTTTGCGCAGCTGATGCAACATCTTCCGTTGACTACCTTCCGCCGTTGCGTCACCCGCTATCGGGGCGAGTTCAAAGTGAAGTCCTTCTCGTGCCTGGATCAGTTCCTGTGCATGGCGTTCGCACAGTTGACCTATCGGGAGAGCCTTCGGGACATCGAAGTATGCCTGCGTGCACAAAGTTCCAAACTTTATCATCTCGGGATTCGTTCGGCTGTGGCTCGCAACACGCTGGCCCATGCCAACGCCGTGCGCGACTGGCGCATCTACGCCAATTTCGCCCAGAGCCTGATCGGCATCGCCCGGCGGTTGTATGCGCAGGAGCCCTTCGGCGTTGATCTGCAAGAAACCGTCTACGCGCTCGACGCCACCACCATCGACCTGTGTCTGTCGGTATTTCCATGGGCCGTGTTCCGCTCGACCAAGGCAGCCATCAAGCTGCATACGCTGCTCGATCTGCGCGGCAACATCCCCACCTTCATTCACATCAGTGATGGCAAGGTGCACGAGGTCAACATCCTGGACCAACTGTTGCCCGAGCCCGGGGCTTTCTACATCATGGATCGTGGCTTCCTCGACTTCGAGCGCCTCTATCGCTTCCACGAGGCCGGCAGCTTCTTCGTGACCCGTGGCAAGTCGAACCTCAAGGTCCAGCGCCGCTACTCGCATCCGATCGATCGCACGACTGGCTTGATCTGTGACCAAAGTGTCGTCCTTACTGGCTTCTACTCGCACCAAGGCTTCGAGGCGCCGCTGCGCCGCATCCGCTTCAAGGATCCTGAAACCGCCAAGACCCTCATCTTTCTGACCAACAACTTCGTCTTGCCAGCACTTACGATCACCGAACTATACCGCTGTCGCTGGCAAGTAGAGCTCTTCTTCAAATGGATCAAGCAGCATCTGCGAATCAAAGCTTTCTTCGGAACTTCGCAGAACGCGGTCAAGTCACAAATCTGGATTGCCGTCTCCGCCTACGTCCTAGTCGCCATCGTCAAGAAGCGACTGCATCTACCGGCCAGTCTGTATGAAATCCTACAGATCCTCAGCCTGACCATGTTCGAGAAAATCCCCTTGGATCAACTACTTGCACAAACGATCAGCGATCAAATTCAACCCGCTTCCGATAATCAATTGATTCTGTTCACATAACGTTGGGACACTACTGATAAATTAATTCGATTCATTCTATCAGTGGCGCGCGCCCCCGAAAGACTCACCCCCAAGCGGCCTCTCGGGCGCACTTTACCGTGTCACGCTCGTCCTCCAGCATGATAAATTACGACATGGCGACCCCGGCAGCCGCACGCACCGGCGTAACTCCCTTCGACGAAGATTGTATTCGCGCCATCGTCCGCTTCACCGCGCGCACCCTAGAGACGCCGCACCCGGTGCCGTTTGGCGGGCTGATCGTCAACACGCGCACGGGCGAGACGCTGATGCGCGCTGTCAACGCCGTCCGCCGCGAGCACGATCCCAGCTCCCACGCCGAAACGCGCACCGTCCGCCTCGCCTGCAAGAAACTCAAGCGCACCAGCCTTGCCGGCTACACGATGTATTCGACCTGCGAGCCCTGCGCGATGTGCATGGCCAACGCGCTGTGGGCGGGCCTCGACCGAGTCGTCTTCGGCACGACCATCGCGGACGCCAATCGCTTCGTGAATCAGATTCACATCCCAGCGAAGGAAGTCTCGCGGCGTTCGGACATGCCCTGCATCGTCGAGGGGCCCGTCCTGCGCGAGTTGTGCAACACGCTTTTCACGCACCCGAATATGCAGAAGGCGTTTCGCACCTGGTCGTCGCGCGGCAAGAAATCCAACAAGTAAACCGGCCCGGAGGGACAGAAATCACGGCCATGCAACCCGATCACGCAGCCGCACTCAGCGCCATCCTCGGCGAGGACTCGCGCGTGCTCACGCAGCCGCAGGTCGTCGAGCAGCTCTCGCGCGATTTCTACTGGTACTCGCCCGTCCTGCGCAAGCAGCTCGACGGCAAAGTGGCCGACATCGTCGTCCAGCCGCTCACGACGCCCGAAATCCAAAATATCCTGCGCTACTGCAACGCGCACGATTTGCCCGTTACGATTCGCGGCGCGGGCACCGGCAATTACGGCCAGGCGGTCCCGCTGCGCGGCGGAATCGTCCTCGATCTCGCGCGCATGGACCAGCTCGAAGCCATTCAATCCGATGGCGTCGCCGTCTGCCAGCCCGGCGCGCGCCTCGGCGTGATCGAAAACGAGGCCCGCAAATGCGGCTGGGAGCTGCGCTGCTATCCCTCGACCATCGTGAAGGCCACCGTCGGCGGCTTTCTCGGCGGCGGATCGGGCGGCGTGGGCTCGGTGGCGCACGGCAATCTGCGTGATTACGATACGGTCCGCGCGCTCGAGGTCGTCACGATGGAGGCCGATCCGCGCGTCGTGTTGCACGAAGGCCAGGCGGTGCACGAAATTCTGCACGCATGGGGAACCAACGGCGTGATCTCGCGCATTTGGCTTGCGCTTGCGCCTGCGGTCGAATGGGCGCAGTGCGCGGTCGCATTCGACACGTTCGAAGAGGCTTTCGATTTCAGCGAGCGCATCGCGCGAAGCCCCGATTGGACCAAGCGGCTCGTCACCACATTCGAGTGGCCGATTTCGTCATTCTTCGGACCGGTGCGCCAGTACGCGCCCGACGGCAAAGCGCTGATTTTTTTCATGATCGCCGCCGCGGAGCTCGCTGCTTTCGAATCCGCGGCGCGCGAGGCGGGCGGTGAGGTCAGCTACTCCGGCGCGTACCTCGGCCTGCGCACGCGCCCGCTGCTCTCCGATTACACGTGGAACCACACCACGCTATGGGCCATGAAAGCGGACGATGCCTACACATATCTCCAGTGCGCGTTCGATCCCTCGACCGTGCGCGACCAGATTCGCCGCCTGAAAGAGCGCTTCGGCCACGAAATGATCTTTCACATGGAGTTCTGGAAAAATGGCGAGGGCGTGATGATCCCCGGCGCGCTGCCGGTGGTTTACTACACGACCGAGGAGCGCCTCAACGAGATGATCGACTACTGCCGCGAGATCGGCGTCTTCGTCGCGAATCCGCACGTCAACTATGTCGAGGGCGGCGGGCGCTATCGCCCCGACAATGTCCAATTGCTCGCCAAGCGCCGCTACGATCCCAAGGGGCTGATGAATCCCGGCAAGATGCTCACGTTTGAACCAGAGGCGCCCAGCCGATGAAAACCTGGATTCCCGATTCCCGCAACTTCGCGTATCTGAATTGGAAGCAGGTCGACGCGCTGCCGCGCGAAAGGACGCTGCTCGTGCTGCCCACAGCCGCCATCGAGCAGCACGGCCACCATCTTCCGCTCGCCACCGACACTCTGATCAATAATCTGCTGCTCGGCCACGCGCTCGAAAAGCTGCCGGCGGAAATGCCGGTGTATGCGCTGCCGCCCATGTGCTATGGCAAAAGCAACGAGCATATCGGCTTTCCGGGGACGCTTTCGGTCAGCTCGAACACGTTCATGGCGGTGCTGCGCGATCTCGGCTCGAGCATCGCGAAGGCGGGTTTCCGCAAGCTCGTCCTCTACAACACGCACGGAGGCAATACGGCGCTGATCGACGTGATGGCGCGCGACCTCCGCGCCGAATTCGGCCTGCGCACGTTCACGCTGCACGGCTCGGGCGGCGTGAAGTACGAAGGCGTGAGCGCGCAAGAACGCGCCTACGGATTTCACGCCGGCGAAGTGGAAACGGCGCTGCTGCTGGGCTCGATTCCGCAGCTCGTCGACCAATCCGCGTACACCAGCAACTACATCGCGGACGTCACCAAGCCGCAGCTGCTTTTGCCCGAAAACGCGCCGGCCACTTTCGCGTGGCTCACGTCCGACATCGCCCCGAGCGGCGTGATGGGCGATCCGCGCCCCGCCACCGCCGAAAACGGCGCGCGTTGGCGCGACGAAGCCGCCGCGCATCTCGCCGCCGCGCTCACCGCCATGGTCCGCTTCGGTGCCTGAACTTCAAGGCAAGACGCCTCTACCGCCGATGATCGATTGCGGCAATGGAGTGCGCCTGGAGCGCGGCGTGCGCTGCCGCATGTCGGACGGCGTCGAGCTCGTCTCCGATCATTATTATCCGCCGCAGCCCGATCGTCAGGCGGGGCCGCAGCCCACGCTGCTGATGCGGCAGCCCTACGGGCGCGACATCGCCTCGACCGTCGTCTACGCGCATCCGGTTTGGTTCGCGCGGCACGGCTACAACGTGGTGATTCAGGACGTGCGCGGGCGCGGCGATTCCGGCGGCGACTTCTATCCCTTCCGCCACGAAGCCCAGGACGGCGCGGAGACGATTGCATGGCTGCGCGCGCGGCCCGAATCGAACGGCCGCGTCGGGATGTACGGCTTCTCGTATCAAGGCATCACGCAGTTGCTCGCCGCAGCGCGGCAGCCCGAGGGTTTGCAATGCATCGCGCCGGGCATGACGGCCTGCGATCTCTACCACGGCTGGTTTTACAACAATGGCGCGCTGCGGCTCGCGTCGTCGCTCGGCTGGGGCTTGCAGATGCTGAAGGAGGACACGCGGCGGCGGAAGCTGCGCGAAGCGAGCGACCGGCTGGAGCAGGCCTGGGCCAATCTCGCAGCGCAGACCAGCGTGCTTCCTTTTCGCGAGCAGCCTGCACTGCACGGCGAGGGCGTACCGCAGTACGTGGTCGACTGGTTCGATCACGCCGAGCCCGGCGCATTCTGGCACGAGCTCGACGTGAGCCAATCGATCAGCCGCATCAACGTGCCTGCGCTGCACGTCTCTGGCTGGTACGACACGTATCTCAAAGGCAGCATCGACGGATTTCTCGCGCTGCGCGAACGCGCGGGGAGCGCAGCCTCGCGCGCGCATCAATATCTGATCGCAGGGCCATGGCTGCACATTCCCTGGGGCGATCGCGTCGGCGCGGCGGATTTCGGCGCCGAAGCGCTCCTCGATACCGATGCGATCCTGCTGCGCTGGTTCAATCACTGGCTGAAGGATTCTGGCGAATTTGCAGGCGAGCCTCGGATTCGCCATTTCGTTCTCGGAGAAAACCGCTGGCGCGACGCGGATGCTTTCCCGACCGAAACGGATTATCACTTGTATCTGCACAGCGGCGGCAGAGCGAATTCGCGCAAGGGCGACGGGACGCTTTCGGACACGATGCCCGCCGCTGATGAGCCCTGCGATGTTTTCGTCTACGATCCGGAAGTGCCCGTGCTGGCTCCAGGCGGAGCCGCCGCGGCGAGCGGGCAGTTCGATCAAGCTGCGGTCGAAATGGGAAACAACGTGCTCGTTTACACTAGCGAGCCGCTCAGCAAGCCCCTGTTGGTTTTCGGCGCGCCACGCGTTTCTCTGTACTGCGCCACGTCCTCGGCTCACACGGACTTCACCGCCAAGCTCGTTCGCGTTACGCTGAATGGCGCAGCGGAATTCATCTGCATCGGCATCGCGCGCTCGAGCCGTCTTTTCCACGAAACAGGATATTCGGCGGACAAAATTCTTCCCTGGCACTTTTTCCTCGAGCCAACTTCCTGCCGATTTGCGCCAGGTGAAAGAATCCGGCTCGAAATCGCGAGCAGCGCGTTTCCTCTATACGACCGCAATCCCAGTACTGCTGTGCCTTCTTGCCGCGCGACTTCCTGGGACTGGCGGCGCTCGACGCAATTCGTCTATCACGACACCAAGCACTGGTCGGCGCTGCACCTGCCGGTGATCGAGGCGGCGCCATGACGGCCGACCGCGTCGTGCCAATGGTCGAGATCGAGAATCTTGGCAAGCGCTACGGCGCGGGCCAGCCGGTGCTCGGCGGCATCAGCCTGAGCGTCGCCAAGGGAGAATTCGTCACGCTGATTGGCCCATCCGGCTGCGGCAAATCGACGGTGCTGAAATTAATCTCGGGTCTCACGCCGCCAAGCGCTGGCTCGATTCGCGTGGAAGGAATGGCGCCGAAAGACGCGCGCGAAATTGTCTCCTACATTTTTCAGGACGCGACGCTGCTTCCCTGGCGCACGGTCGAACAGAATGTCGGCCTCGGCCTCGAGCTCGAAGGCGTGGCCCGGCCGACGCGCGAGCAAAAAACGACGGCGCTGCTCGAACTGGTCGGGCTCGGACATGTGGCGAAATCGTATCCGCGGCAGCTTTCGGGCGGGATGAAGATGCGCGTCTCGATTGCGCGCGCTCTCGCCACCAATCCGCGCCTGCTGCTGATGGACGAGCCTTTCGCCGCGCTCGATGAAATGACTCGCGACCGCCTGAACGAGGAAATTCTGCGCCTGCAAGCGGAGCAGAAGTGGACGGCTGTGTTCGTGACGCACTCGGTGGCCGAGGCGATTTTTCTTTCGACGCGCATCGTGGTGCTCGCCACGAATCCGGGCCGCATCCACGCCGAGTTCGCGGTCGACTTGCCCGTGCCGCGCACGAGGTCGAAGCGCGATACGCCGGAATTCGACGCGCTCGCCGTGAAGGTGTCGCACGCGCTGCGCGCTGCGCTCGCGCCCGAGGACGCGCCGGCGGCTACGCCATGAATCCGAACCCCAAACGGCGGCTCGTCAATTTCGCAAATGCGGCCGCCGTTTTTGTGGCGCTGCTTGTGCTCTGGCAGCTCGTGCTGTGGATCTTCCGCGTCCCTCAGTACATGCTGCCTTCGCCGTGGGCGGTGGCGCGCGCCTTCGTCGACCGCTTCTCGACGATTCTGATCGCGCTCGAAATCACGGGAGAGGAATCGGCCGGCGGCCTCGTCGCCAGCATCCTGATCGGCCTGCTGGTCGCGCTGATTTTCGCGCAGTCGCGATGGGTGCGCCGGATGCTCTATCCCTACACGCTGCTGCTGCAGACCGTGCCGATCATCGCGATCGCGCCGCTGATTCTGATGTGGGTGGGCGCGGGAACGGCTTCGGTGGGCGTGATCGCGTTCATCATTTCGCTCGCCCCAGTGATTTTCAATACGACGCAGGGGCTGATCAGCGTCGACGAGAATTTGGTGCATCTCTTTCTGATGCACAACGCCTCGGCCTCGCAGATTCTTTTCAAGCTGCGCCTGCCGCACGCGGTGCCGTCGCTCTTCGTCGGCATGCGCATCGCGAGCGGCCTTGCCGTGATCGGCGCAGTGACCGGCGAACTCTACGCCGGATCGAGCCGCGTCGGCGTAGGCGGCCTCGGCTATTCGATCCTGTATGCGTCGACGCAGCTGCAAACGGATTATCTCTTCGCGCTCGTGCTCGCGACGACGGTGCTCGGCTTCGCCTTCTTTTTTCTGGTGATGTTTCTCGAATGGTATTTCCTGCACAATTGGCACGAGTCGGTCCGCGTGCCGGACGCCGACTCCGATTCCTAGGCCCGGGAGGAAATCATGCTGCGACTCGAAACGGAAACCGGCTGGTGGCTCGTCACGCACCCGGACCACGCGCGGCTGGCGGGCGCCTTCGCCGAGCGCTGGGGCAACGAGAAATTCCTGCCGCCCGAGCCGCGCGCCCGAGTCCTCAAAGGCATCGCCCTCCACGACGACGGCTGGCTCGCGCGCGACGCGAAGCCGGAAATCACGCGGCAGGGGAAGCCAAGCGCGTTCTCGGTGGAGCTCGTCGAAAAATATTCGGCGTTCGAGGAAATCGATCTCGCGGACTATCTTGCCGTGCGCGACCGCGCGGTGCGGCTCATCGCGGCCGAGGATCCCTACGCGGCGGTTCTCATCTCAATGCACACGTACAGCCTCCTAAGCGAACACGCCGACCGCTCGACGATCCCGCCGGCGGAATTGCCGCTGCTCGACCGGTTTCTCGATCAGCAGAAAGAATTTCAGCAGGCACTGCGAAATCAGATCGCGGAGGATGAGAGCGTGGCACGGGAGCAGAAAAGCGACACCGCGATCCTCGATCATTTCCGGCTCTTGCAGGCGAACGACAATCTATCGCTACTGACGTGCGTGGACTTCGCGCGCCCTGCGAATCTGTTGCATTCGCTGCCGTTGCGCGATGGAGGCTACGCGCGGGTCGAGGTGCGCTCGGCGGGCTCGCGCCACTTCGTCCTCGATCCGTACCCCTTCAGCGAGCCCTCGCTGACGTTTCAATTTCCCGCGCGGCACGTGAAGGGCAAGCTTTTCGGCTCGTCGGCAGAGTTGCGGGAACAGTTTGCGTCGGCGCCGGTCGAGACCCTCTCGGTCACGGTCAGCGCAAGCTGAGTACGCTCGGGCGAACTTACAGGCAGCGAGGGACGGGCTGGGCTGCCGTCCCTCGCTGCCGAAGTGAGACTTAGAACAGCACGCTGAGCGACATCTGAATCTGCCGCGGGCTGCCGATCGTCTTGTTTGTTACGCCGAGGCCGCTGAATGAAGGAGGAACATAGAGACTCGAGCCGTACACAGGGAAATCGTTGAAGTTGATGTTCTGCGAGACGTTGTCGACCGGGATATCGAAGCTCGCCGTGTTAGTCAAGTTGAAGACGTCGAAGGTGTACCTCACGGAAACGCGTTCGGTCACCTGCGTGTTCTTCACGAGCGAGATGTCCGCGACCCGCTGCCAGGATTGTCGGAAGATGTTGCGCTGGCCTTTGTCGATGAAGTTGGTTTCGTACGTGTCGCCCGCCGGAATCGCGCCACCCAAATCCCCTGGGTTGAGGAGGGGCAAGGTGAAGCAGCTGGCACTGAGAGCGGGGGGGCCCACGAGGTTGCCGCCGACGAAATCGGCGCCGCTCGCGCCGGTCATCGCGCTTTTCGGAGTGCAGCCGGGGGCCAACGGGACGATCGGGTTTGTGATGCCGTCCGAAGTGCCGTAGAAAATGCTGCCGACCGCGCCCGAATAGTCGATAACGCTGTAGGGCTGGCCGCTTTGAAGAGTCGTGATGCCTTCGACTGCCCAGCCATCGGCGAACTTCCCCTTCAACGACGACTCAGCGAAGAATTTGGGCAACTGATAGAGATAGGTGAAGTTGATCACGTGCGTGCGGTCGAAGTCCGAATTGCCGTAGCCCGAACGCAGGTTGAGCGGATTGTTGCCGTTGTAAAAGAGTCCCAACGCGCTCTGTTCATCCGTCGAATGGGAATAGGTGTACGAGAAACCCACCTGCAATCCATGGCTCAGGCGTTTTTCGACATGCGCTTGCAGCGCATTATAGGCGGAGATGCCGGCGGCGGTGTACGCCTCCGACTCCGACGAATAGCCGATGTAGGGCACGCGAAGATCGACGTTCCCCCCTTCATATGTTGCGAGCATCGTGCTTCCGTCAGGCAGTCCCATGAATCCGCAGCCGCTCGTATTGCCAAATGGAATCGCCACAGTCGGCGGCGTGCAGGTTGGCGTGTACGAGCAGGCGCCCGGATTGGACGTCGGGTTGCAGCCCGGGGGCGCGAGTATGTTGTAGCCGTAGGTGTAGTTCTGCCCGTGGATCGGCTTCGTGGGCGAAGCGATCCCCGCCTGATTGAACGGTATGGGAATAATTTCATGCCGGCCGAGATTACCCACGTATCCAATGTCGATAGCGAGATCGTTGCGGGGCTGCCATTGAACGTCGAGCGTCTCGTTCATCGTGTAGGGGAGTTTGTTGTTCGCCTTGTAAACGGCGAAAGCGAATAGCTGCGCCCCGCTCTCAATGGCGGCCTCATTCGGCAGATTGATCAGAGCCGGGTTGTTGCTTGGGGCAACAGGGGGAGTAAAGCCAAAAGGATTCGCGAATCCGCCAGCGGCGGAATCGCAGCTCGGAACGAAGCCCTGATAGTAGAAATCAGGCTGGCAAAGCGTGGAGTTCACGTACGGAGGAGACTGCGCAACGCCGAACGGCCCTCCAGGAATCACGCCAGCCGCAACGCCCGGGGAGAGATACGTGAATAGTTCACCGCGGTCGTAGTACATGCCCCAGCCGGCGCGGACCACAACCTTGCTATTGAACATCTTCGGGCTCCAGGCCACGCCGAGCCGAGGCGCGATACCCCATTGCCGGCCCGTCAGAGTCGAAGCGCTCACGCCCTTCGTGGGAAACAGCGGGTTGTTGCCGGCCACGACAAAGCCGTTCTCGGGATTGCCTTGAGCGTTCAGGTTGATCGTGCCGGTGACATCATTAAAGGAGTACAGCGCGGGATTGAAGTTGTAGAGCCTGCCTCCCTTTTCAGTGAGGCCGCCGTGGTAGTCATATCGCAGCCCGAAGGTGAGGCTCAGATTGGAGCGAATCTGGAACTTGTCCTGCACGTATTCCCCGGTCTCGCGGCTCCGGTAGTAGCGATTGGCATTGCCATTCAAGAACGTCGACGTGATGAACCCGTCCGACGTGTACGTAGCGTTGATGCCCTGCAGGAACTGAGTGAAGTCCACGAAGCCGATCGTGCCCTTATTCGTTCGCTCGTCTCGAATATTCAGCTGCGTGTAGGAAAAACTGCCGCCGAAGGTGACCGTATGCCTGCCCCGGGTCCAGACAGCGTCGGCCGAGGGATTGAAGCGATTCTGGAACACTCCCGTGAAAGCGCTTTGAGAGTTAGCTCCATCGCCGATATTCGTGCCCGCGTTAAAGACGAAATTGGGATTGTACGGGAGCCCGAAGGGATTGTTCCCGAGATCGTCGACGATCGATATCCCGGGGAAGAAGGTCGAGCCGAACGTGTTGATCGTCGAATCGGCGGCGGACGCACCCGTGAGTCCCTCAACGTAGGTCGCGAACTGCTGCGGCGTGAAGGGCTGCCCAATCGTGCTGTAGACCTTCTCGTGGATAAAGCCAAACACTTCGGCCACGCTCAAATTCTGCGTCAGCGTCTGCGTGTTCGTGATCGAGGCGACCTGGCTGCCCGCGTCCAGGTGCTGCGTGAAACCCGGACGGGCGGAGAGGGCGTACGGGGCCACGCTCGGATCGTGCTGATAGTAATATTTCAGCGCAAGAGTATCCTTCGGCGTGGCGATGTAGTCGAGGTCGGCGACAGCCTGATCCGCGCGGAAGTAGGCGGTGCCGGGCAGGAACGTATTCTCGGGGTAGGGGACCGTGGGGGCGTAAAGGAACCCGCCGACGGGAAAAGATACTGACCGTTTGGCAGCTTATAGTTCAGCAGTCCATACGCGATCGGATTGATCTGGCCGAAACCCGTGCCTACGGTCGCCGGCAGACTGATGGTCGAACCGACTCGGACTCGCCCCGGAACCCGAAATAGCTGCAAGGGGGCGCCGCGCAGGCAGCGGTGACGGTCGTGACCTCAACGGCATTCGCCAGGCCCGCCGGGCTTCGATCGTTCGTCAGGTTAGTCGGCACCACGTTTCGCGAACTTCCGATCTCCTGATCCGAATCGTGGATATGCTGATAGGCGATGAAACCGAAGAGTTTGTTCTTGATGAGCGGGCCGCCCGAGGCCCCGCCGGCCACTTCGCGGTGCAATTGCGGAACTTTGTCTGCCGCGGGTATGTTGGGGTCGGCGTTGTAGAAAAATGGAGCGGCGTTGAGCCAGTCCGTTCCGCGATGGAGGTATGCCTGGCCATGGATATCATTGGTGCCCGAGGTGGTGCTCAAGTCGATGTGCGCGCCGCTGGTGGAACCTTGCTGCGCATCATACATTGAAGTGTTGGCGCGGAACTCCTGGATCGTCTCGGGAGCAGGCGTCGGGAGCGCCTGGCCGATGGCCAGATAAGGAGAGGAAGTAACCTGGATTGGCTCCGCCGAAGTGCTATTGAGGCTCGCCGAGCCGCCGAGGCCTGTGTTGTTCACAACGCGGGCGGAAGCTACTGAACTCGTGCTTTTGCCGTTGAACAAGTTGCTCGCATCCACGCCATTCAGCAGGAACGTGTTACTCGTGTCGCGCTGGCCGTTGGCCCAGATAGGCGCGTTGCCGAGACCGTTGTTCGCGCCGGTGCCGCCCGATAGTTCCGCATTCACTCCGGGCGAGAGGATCGCGATGCCCGTGAAGCTGCCCGTAGGCAGCGGAATGGATTGTAGTTCCTGCTTATCCAGGACGTAGCCATTCGTCGTATCGACGGCATTGAGCAGCGGCGTTTCCTGGACGGTGACGGTCTGAGTCACCTCGCCGACTTTGAGTTCTGTATTCAGGGTCGCGGTGCGGTTTGCCTGGATCACGATCGACGGAATCTTCTGGCCCTCAAATCCCGCATGCGTGAATGTGATCGTGTAACTGCCGATCGGCAAATTCACGATCGTATACGCACCATCCGCGCTGGTCGTTTCGGTGCGTGTGAGGCTGGTCTGATCGTTGACCACACTAACCGTAGCGCCCGCGATCACGGCCCCCGTGGAGTCGGTGACCGTTCCGGTAATGCCACCAAGAGTCTGCTGGGCCTGTGTGGAGGTTGTGCAGGCGAACACCAAGCAGAACGACAATAAGAAAAAGAAAACACTCGTCCTTCGAATCATCGAATTCACCCCTCCCCTATTTCGTCTATGAGCAGTTCGCCGGGATCGTCGCGCGAGTCCGTGGCGGTCTCGCGATCTCTCAGTCCAATGAATGTGGCTTACCCCATTTGCAAATGCAAATCTGCTGCCGGGAGAGTAGTCCGAGTCCGGCCGGAGAACAATGAATAGTTTTTTTCAGGCCGATCAAGAATTTCGATGTCCTGTGGAAATCTTTACGG
>CAVUDN010000014.1:0-54184 GCA_963740095.1 uncultured Acidobacteriota bacterium | reverse complement strand
CTCCGTCGGCACGCTTGACTCGCGCCACCCGCGGCGCAAGAATGGCGGCAGCCTCGCGCCTGTAACGCCCCCGCCGAGGCGCACGGCGCGCAGCTTCGCCCGTCAGATTCGATCCTCGCGCCGCCAATCGGCCTGCCTCCGCCTCACCGGCGCCGGCATCCAATTCGGAGACAAGGTTCCCAGCCGAGAAGGAGGACATCATGTACGTCGTCACCGGAGCGAGCGGCAACACCGGCCACATCGTTGCGGAAAGCCTGCTCGATGCAGGAACGCAGGTTCGAGTGATCGGACGCAGCGCCGATCGCTTGCACCGCCTCGTGGCGAAGGGCGCCGAGCCTTACATCTGCGATCTCACCGATCGCCTCGCGCTTGAAAAGGCCTTCGCCGGCGCCGAAGGCGTCTACGTGATGATTCCGCCCAACACCACCAGCCGCGATTTTCGCGCCTTCCAGGATCGCGTCACCGACTCGATTGCGGCCGCGCTCGAAGCGTCCGAAGTCGATTACGCCGTCGCGCTCAGCAGCTTCGGCGCGGACAAGAAAGACAAGACCGGCCCCGTCGTCGGGCTGCACTATCTCGAGCAGCGCCTCAGCCAGATTGCAGGCCTCAACGTCTGCTTCCTTCGCGCGGGCTACTTCATGGAAAACACGCTCGCGCAGGTAGGCATCGTCAAAGCGATGGGCGCCACCGCCGGCCCGTTGCGCGGCGACCTCGATCTCCCGTTGATCGCCACGCAGGACATCGGTGAATACGCCGCCGACACGCTGCTCGCTCTTGAATTCACCGGTGCGAACACGCAAGAGCTTCTCGGCGAGCGCGACCTCAGCATGATCGAGTGCGCTTCGATCGTCGGCCGCGCGATCGGCAATCCCGATCTCTCCTACCTGCAGTTGCCCGCACCCGAAGTGCGCGCCGCGTTCATCGGCATGGGAATCTCCGAAAATATGGCGGACTTGATGCTCGAAATGTGCGACGCGGTCAACTCCGGCCACATGGCCGCGCTCGAAGAACGCACCGATAGCAATACGACGCCCACTTCCTACGAGACTTTCGTCGAGGACGGACTCGTCCCCCTCTTCAACGCCAAATCCAAATCGGCCTAGACGGACTCGCGGCGGGGCGCGTGTGGAACGCGCCCTTCCTCCTACAGCAGCCTTCCGCAGAAGTATTCGTAGAAGTTGGGATCGCCCCAGTAGCTCAGGTGTGCGAGCGCTGGCACGCGGTAAGGAAACTGCCGTTGGTCGTTTACGTAATAAAACTGCAGATTGCCGCTCACGAAATCCATCCGCGCCCATGCGTTGAGCCAGACCAGTTCGTCGAGTTGCCCGAACTTGTAGTTGAACGCAAATTCCCCGTAATCTCGCCCCGTCCGTTTCTTGCGAAACGAGTGCAGCATCGAAAGAATCTGCGCGCGGATCGCCTGGTCGCGCTTCACGTGCTCGCGGAAAAAATAGTAGATCTTGTCGAGCGGGCACCCGAACGTCAGCAATCCCTTCAGCGATTCAAGCTGCGCGAGCGTCAGCGCCAGCTCGGGACGGTCGTCCCGTTGTGGATTCGGGTTGGCGTTGAACTCCGCGAGGATTTCGTCGATCGTGTCGTACGCGATCGCGCTGCCGAGCGAGTGTCCCGCCAGGATTACCCGGTCGTACTCGCCGCACGCGAGCAGCATTTTCAGCGCGGCCGTGGAACCGTCGAGAATCGCGTTGCGCGCCACGAAGTTCTTCGACTTCGCGTCCATGTTCGTGTACACGGCCACGTCGGCCACGTACGCCGTCATCGCGTACGAAACCACGGCGGCGAGCGCCACCCCCGCAATCGGCTCCCAGTGGCCGTTCCCGAAAACGCGGCGCAGCACGTGCCACGCCACGTAATGGCCGGGGTGAAGATCAAGCGCCAGAGCGACGCCCAGGAATATCGCGGCCCCCAACGCGTCCATCACGAGCCAGACAACGTCGCCGATCGTTTCGATCGCCGCGCCCGGATGCTGTTTCAGCTCCCAAAGTCCCTGCAGCCCGAACCACACCATCAGCGCGGACAGAAAATACAGCAGCAAGATCGCACTGTGCAGAACCGTCAGATACGGCAGGGAATGTCGAACGAAATGGAGCGATATTTCTCCGCGCCCTCTGTGCCTTCTCCGTGTCCTCTGTGTTGAGACACGCCTGCACCAAGCCTCCGCATGACCTCCGAAGCTACTGATGCACGGTACGCGTAATTAGGTGTGTCCTGTGCTCAGTCGAGGAAAATCGGGAGGCACAGCGGCGGCTCAACGTGAAAGTCCAGCCGCGCGATCTCTTCGAGCGCCCGCTGCAGCACCGCGCTGTCGCACGGCTCGAGCGTCATCACAAACGACAGCGCCGAATGCGGGAATCCGGGCTTCTGCAGCAGCGCGTCGATGCTGATCTGATATTTCGCGAGGATCGCCGCGAGCCCCGCGACGATTCCGGGCCGGTCGCGCACCACGAATCGCAAATAGTGCCGCACCGTGAAATCGCCGTTCACGGAATCCGGCGTCTCCGCCGCGCCCGGCAAAGCCTCCGGCGGCGCGCCGGCGCTTCGCGCGATCGCGTACAAATCCGAAATCACGGCCACCGCCGTCGGATCGCCGCCCGCGCCGTAGCCCGAAAAAATCACGCGCCCGCCGAATTCGCCCGTCACCGCGACGATATTCTGGCTGCCCTGCGCGTGCGCCATCAGCGACGCTTCCGGAATCACCGCGGGCTGCACCGCGGCGGCGAGCCGCACGCCCGCCGTCGCGTCCTTCAGCGCGAGCGAAATTTGGCGAATCGTGCAATCGAGTTCGCGCGCGTACATGAAGTCCGCCGACTCGATCGGCGAAATCGAGCGCGCCGCTATCTGTTCGCTCCGCACGCGCAGCCGCAGCCCGGCCTGCGTCAGGATCACGAGCTTCGCCCGCGCGTCGATACCGTCCACATCCGCGCTCGGATCGGCCTCGGCGTAGCCGAGTTCCTGCGCTTCCTTCAACGCGTCCGCAAAGCTCGCGCCTGTCGATTCCATTTTCGTGAGGATGAAATTGCAGGTGCCATTCAGGATTCCCGCGATCTTGTAGAGGCGGTCGCCCGCGAGCCCTTCCTGAATCCCGATGATCGCGGGAATTCCTCCCGCCACGGACGCGCCGAATTCCAGGCGCTTGCCCGCCTTGCGCGCCAGATCGACGAGCTCCGGCCCCGATTCCGAAATCAGCAGCTTGTTCGCGGTCACCACCGACTTGCCCTTGCGCAGCGCCTTGCGCACCCATTCGCCCGCGGGCTCGAGCCCGCCCACCAACTCCACCACCACATCCACATCCGAGCCGATCACATCGTCGGGATCGGACGTCCAGCGGATCTGCGGCGCCAGCCCCGCAATCTTTTTCTTTTCGATGTTGCGATTGCAGATGTGCGTCAGCAACAGCGGCCCGCTCGCGTCCTGCGCGAGAATCTTCGCCACGGAACGCCCCACGGTCCCGAATCCGATCAGCCCGATCTTCAGCTTCCTCCCGCCGGCAGCTTTCCTCGGGGCTTTGCTCTTAGATGAACGCGATTGCGCCAACGCCCGGTCACCTCATCTTGAAATTTGTTCGCATCCCCGCGCGGACACGCGGGCGCATCATCGTATCAGATCAGCGGGTATCGGCGGCAGCGCGGCTTTCGTCAGGTTTCCGGGTAACGAGAGGGGTGTCGTTGCGAAGAAATTACTCTCACAAAACGAGGATGAGACGTCGAGAGCCAAAGCCTGAGTGATCGGCTCGCCATTCCGCAATCAACGTGAATTTCCAGACTGTTGCTGATCTTCCTCGATGGCTTCGACGGCGTGCTTGATGCTGTAGGCGATCAAGATACCGGAGTTGACGAGAATTTTGGTATCGACCTGCTTCCCGTTCTTGATCTGGGTCTTTGCCGTTTCCTCTCTGTAACCCATCACAACCCCCAAAAGTCGATAGACGTGAGCATTGAAATCCCAGAACATTACGGGGCCGCCGGAGAAACCTTCGTTGTTGAATCCATCGATGTAAAGAACGACCGCATTAAGATCAGAGCCGTCGATGGCTGACATCGTGCCTCGTTTGATGAACGGCAATTTGTCCCTGTTATAAGAACTGCCCAATCCGAACGGGTAACCCAAGAACCAAACCGTCTGTCCGAGGGTCACCCCCGAATCCTCCCCCTGCGCTTTAATTTGAAACGGTTCGGGAACCACTTGGTCAGTTTTGAGGACAGCGATGTCCGCGTTCGGCGACGAGGGAAGGAGGGTCTTAACGTCTTGAACTTCGTCCACGCACCAGCTCGCCAGATTTGGATTGTGGCTCCCGTTGCGGGCAATCCTGCTACGACATGTCTGGCCGTGATTAGGTAGAGCCTCCCGCCATAGTCGAATTCAAATGCCGTGGCCGTTCCGGCTGGAACCCTGACGTAGAGAGTACGTTGTAGCATCTCGATTGGCACGGCGTCTTGCGCAAACAGAGCGGGCGCTGCCAGCGCTAGCACCACTAGGTAAGCTACTCGAGATGAAATCCTGCGCAGCACTAAGAGAGTCGATGTTCGCTCACAGGACATAATTTCGTTTGACCCCAGAACACCTCATTTTGTTCCCGGCCAGCATCTGGCCTACCTTTTACTGAGTGCGGCCGAGCTTTAGCAACCTCGCGGCGCATGATACCATCACGACACTTCACGATGGAGTATGTGTTCCGGGTGCCCCATCCTCGGTTTGTGAGGGTGGGGCTTTTGGTCTTGCACGATGCCTTTCGGACTTAAACGCATCTACGGGCTCGGCCATCTGCACTTCATTACGTTCAGCTGCTATCGTCGTCAGCCACTTCTGGGTACGCCGCGCTCTCGGAATATTTTCGTCGAAGTTCTCGTTCAGGTAAGGTACCGATTCGTGCTCCAACTCGTGGGCTACGTGGTGATGCCCGAGCACGTCCATCTTCTCATCAGCGAGCCCCTGGTCGGAACACCGTCGACCGCGATGCAGATGCTCAAGCAACGCGTGTCGCGTTTGGTGCGGAAAGAATCCGGGAGCGCCAGGTCGCATCCTTTTTGGGAGACGCGTTTCTACGATTTCAATGTTCGGACTAAGAAGAAGAAGGTCGAAAAACTCGTATACATGCATATGAATCCGGTGAAACGTGGATTGGTGGACCAACCGGACGACTGGATTTGGAGTAGTTATTCGTTCTACCAAGAGAAGGGGACTATTCTGATTCCGATCGATCGTATCGAGTGAACTCGCACCAATCACCGGCCCGAAAAGCAAAGTCAAAATCCCCACCCTCACAAAACGAGGATGGGGCACCCGCCACTTACAGCTTCGGTGCAATGGGTACTGTCCTAATTTCCACGGCTAGGAACTTCAACCGAAGCCGCCTAAAACTTTCTGCGATTCGATTCCGGGCGGCCACCTCGCAATGCAGGAACAGAAGTGGGCAGCTCCTTTCTCGGCTTCTTGAGTATTCTGTCTGCGCTCGCATCATTCAGTTTGCCGAGCATCGTTTTCGCTTCTATAAGTTCCTTGCGTATCGCTTTCCGATCGTCGCCCGTATCCCCTGCCGGCAGGTGTGGCTTCATAAGACTTCCCCCCCGACGAACTGTAGCATGAATGTCAATCGGCAGACTTCGGCACAAAAGGGCTAGAGCTAAATTAGGACACTAGCGCGAAGCGCGCTGTGTGCGCCCGCCGTGGCGGGTCTTCGAGTTGCGGCCCCGACTTTCGACTCTCAACTCTCAACTCTCGACCCGGCACTCGCCTTCGGGCCGTTAGCCGCTCCAACTCAGCCACCGCCTTCCCGCTCAGTTCCGCCGCTTCCTGCTCTTCATCCATCAGCCGAATCTCTCGGAAAAACTTCACCGGGTCGCCCGCGCGCAACTTCCGGCAAATCCGGCTCAGCGACGCCTGTTCGCGTCCATCGATCCCCCGCATGATGCTCTCGAACACTTTCGAATAGTTCATCAGAACATCCCCGATCAGCCTCTTGCCGGAGGCCGTCAAACCCGCGACCGCGATTTTCTGGCCCTCCCTTGGAACGTCCTTTTTGGACTTCGGCAAGTGGGCGCGTTCGAAACTCACTGGCGGCAGCTTGACGATCGCCCTCCGCGCCCATCCGCGCTTCTCGAGGCGCCCGATCACCTCCAGCGTGCTTTCCCGTCTTCGCCCGCGCCTCTTCGTGATGTGCGCGATGGGCAAGGCGCCGTCGCGGTGCAGCATCTCCAGCAGACGAAACCCCTCGACCGTCAAGCCGGCTAGCTGGAGCGGACACTTCAGCGCATCCTTGAGATGTTCTTCGGCGTCGAGCGGGTCCATATACGCGCGGAAGGCTCGCTCGGTTCGCTCTCGGTGGGTCGGCATCGCACAAGAAACGGCCCAAAGCGGCCATTTCGTGTCATTTAACGCCTGTTTAGCGCCCGTAGGGAGTAGTGATAATGCGTATTTGTTGCAGCAAAAATACGGCAGCGGCACGGTAGTTCCACGGAGGCCACGAGAACGCCACGGGAACGCGAAGGCTGCTGCGCGGGCCAGTCTCTCCGCGCTACTCAGCCACGAATTGGACGGTGCGGATTTCAGAGTCTGTGTGACAACCGAGGCGTCCTGTGGAGTGCGGGAGCTTGCTCCCGCTGTTTGCCGCCCGGGCTTGCCCGGGCGTGCTCCCCGCACTCACCACGTGCACAGGGTGGAAGCGTCGGCCTTCCGCGTGACAACCGAGGCGCATTTTCTTGCGTAGCGCCGGCGTCCCGCCGGCTCTTCTTCGGGTGGAAGCGTGGGCCTTTAGGCCCTCGAAAAGCGCAGCCCCGGGGCCTTTGATTTTTAGGGGGTCGGACCTTCCAGGTCCGACATAAGACGTCCGCGCGAAGCGCGCCGTGTGCGCCCGCCGCGGAGGGCGCGTCCCACCCTGCCCTGACGAAGGAAGGGTGCGCAGATTCACCCGCAGCATGCGCGTCTTTTGCGCCCGCCGTGGTGGGTCGTGCTCTGCACGGCCGCGACGAACACTCACACAGGCTCTTCAGCCCTGGGCTGCGGCCTTCGCTTGTTACCTTCGTGGCGGCGCGCTACTCGGCCACGAATTGGACGGTGCGGATCGTGGTGATCCCGCCGGACGTGTCGTAGGCCTGCAGGTCGAGGCGGTAGTTTCCCGCCGGGATATCCTTGACGGGAACCTTCAGCCCGACTGGCACGACCGGATTGCCCTTTTGAATCCAGGGGGCGGGATCGATGTTCGACGCCTCGAACACCTGCTTGCCGGTTTTCTCGTCGATGACGCGATACGCGAGGCGAATCGCCGGAGGATTCGGATCGGCGAGCTTAGGCTCGTAGACCTGCGCGTAGAGCGCGACCGAGTCCGTCTTCTTGAAGCGGTTGCTGCCCGACGGAACCACCTGCATGCCGGTGACAATCATCGGCGTGCGATCGGCCAGCAGATCGGCCTCGATGTCGGCGCCCATGCCGGCTTCGGGCTGGATCTGATTGCTGAGGGCGATCGCGCTCAGGCTGAACTTGCCGTTGTACGGATCGATCTCGAGTGGCTCTTCATATTTTCCGAAATCCTTGCCGCCGGCGGACAGCACGACCGTGAGCCGGTACTTTCCCGGCGCGACCGCGAACTGATTTTCGTAGCGCATCGGCGACTCGAGGAAATGCTTCCACTCGTCTTTTTCGAAATCGTAGGTGATCTGGTCGCTGAAACGCGCGCCGACCGAGCCATCCGGCGCGTAAGCGATTCCGAGGACGTCGATATCCGCGTGGTATTTCCCCTTCTCCTTGTTGAACTGCACCGAGGATGAGGGAATGTCCATCGTGACATCCACGCGCGCTTCGGTGGACGACGTGTAGAAGAACGGCGCTTCGAGCGTGCCGCCGATTCCACCGGCCGCGGAATTCGTCGCGTGCGCTTCGAGATCCTTCTCCACCGGCTTTCCGGCCAGCATGTCTTTCGGCTTCATGGTGCAGTAGCCGGTGCGGGCGCGGACTTTGTAGCCGCCCTGGTCCATTTTGACGCGCAGCGTGTGGCAGGAGCCGTCGGGCGAATCCGAAGGCGCGTAGCCGAGGAAATAATATTCGTCCTGCTCCTGCGCGATTTTTGCGAGCCCGCCAACCATATCGTTCGTATTGAGGATGGGGAATCCGCCGGTGCCGTCGGCGAGCGCGTACATCACCGATTGATTCGCCACGCCCGTATCGGGAAGCGTGGGAAGAATCATCTGGGGCTGCGTGTTGCCGTATGGATTTGTGCCGTACGGCGAGTACGGATTGTAAGGCATACCGCCGCCTCCGCCGCCGGGGCTTGGCGCGCCACCTCTTCCGCCCGGCGCGCCGCCACCGGGCACCCCACCGCGACCGCCACCACCACCCGGAGCTCCGCCCCCGCCGCCCACAGGCCCGCCGCCACCCGGCGCGCCGCCTCCGCCACCTCGGCCGCCACCTCCGCCGCCGGGAGCTCCGCCTCGCTGCGGAAACGCAGCGAGGACGAGATGCGGCCCTGCGCTCGGGACATCGCGGCGGAAAAGCTGAGTGCCGGTGGGCATCGGCGCGATGAGGCCGCGGACGTCGAGCGGGTAGATCGCGACGTTGGCCTGATTGCATGCGGAGATTGTCGCGGTGAGATCGATCGCCGCGTCGGGAGTCATCGGGAATCCTTCGGTGAAGAGCACCACGCTCTTGCGGCCGGGAACCGCGGCGAGATCCTTGGCCAGCGTGCGAACCGCCAGCAGCAGCGTGTAGACGCCGAAATCATTTCCCGTGTCGAAGAGATTTGGCATCGGCGCGCCTGCCACGGCGCCTCCCGATGAGGAATCCGAATCGCTGGGCGAAACCGCGGATGATTTGGCGTACTCGGTTGCGCGCTTGAGCTGCGCGGAATCGCCGGTGAAATTCTGGATGATGCGCAGCGCGCCGGTAAAATCGACGACCGCCATCACGCGGTCGGGACCGGCGTCCGCGTCGATGAATTTCAGGGCCGCCTGGCGCGCGCTCGCCTGGTCGGCGAAGTTCATCGTGGAATCATCGAAGAACAGGACCATGTAGTGGCGCTCGGGAGTTTGCGCAGCGCTTTCAGACGATCCGAAGGAGAAGTTGACGATCTGCTGCTCCTTGTCGTTGTCGTAGACGCGGAAATCTTTCGGCGTGAGGTCGTGGACGTAGTTGCCCTTCTTGTCGGTGACGATCACGTCGACGCGCACGACGCGCGACTCGGCGCGGATCGCAGGAGCTGAGCTCGCGGGCGTTTCCGGCGCTGCGTTCGCGTTCGTTGCGGGCGGCTCGCTGGGAGGGGGCGGTTGCTGCGCTCGCGCCGCCGCGCAAAAAACCGCAGCCATCGCGATCGCCAGCGCAACCGTTGCAAAGCCCCGCGTGATTTGCCGAATCGTCATAAGGCACCTCCTTCGCGTTTCACGCCCGCGTCGCTAATACGGGATTTCCACGGAGCCGCTTTCCGCCGCGAGCTGCGCGGCATTGGAATCGCGCACCACGAGGCGCACGACGTAATCGCCCGGCTTCACGTCGAAGTTGGTTCGCACCGTCACGCCAGTCTGGCTGAGTCTCGCGAGCGTTTCGTCGCGCAGCTTCATGATGATCACCTTCTGCGTTCCGGTGACGAAGTTGCCGTTGCGGTCGAAGAGGGCGGCGACCACGGTGAGGTCGTTGTCGTTGCGGCCGTTGGCCTTGTCGAAGCGGACATGCGCGAGATCGACGTGCGCGAGCACGGCGAGTCTCGCGTCGGTCGCGCCGGTTTTATAGAACTGCGTTTGCAGCGCGACCGGCAATCCGTGCTGGTCCTCCTGCGAAAAGAGCGCATCCTGGATGGTGCGCGCCGCTAGTTGCTCGGGCGTTTCTCCGTGTTTCGGCGCGTAGAATCCTTTGCGCGCCAGGATCGTATACTTATTTTTTCCCGCCAGCCCGACTTTTATTGAATGGAAGTGGCCATCGTACTTCAGATTTTGCGGCACGAATGCCAGCAGGTAGTAAGCTTCGGGCGGGGAGGCAAGTTCGCGCAGGCCAGCGAGGAGATCGTTGTTGTCGTGAAACGAGATGCCGCCGGTCTCCGAGGCGAGGTCCATCAGCACTTCCACCTGAGAGGACTGGCCGTCGACGTGCAGCCGGGTGCGATACCCCGCCGTGACCGGGTTCGGGTCGTTGGTGGCCTGCGAGATGTCGCCGAGATCGGAAACGTAGAGTCCGCGCGCGTCGAGCGTGTTGATGAATACATTCTGGCGAATCGCCTTATCCACGATTTCGGAAAACTCCGCTTCGCGATTCGGGTAGATGAAGCCGGGCGAGATTAGCACGATGCTGCGCTGGCCCGGCAAGACCGACATGCGGTCAATGACTTCTCGGAGACGGCGCAAGGCGTATTCCGTCTGCTCGTCACCCATTTCCTCCATGCGAAGGGCCGTCGATTCGGCGAGCGCCTCCCCTTGCTCGATCAGACTGGCTTGAGCGGCCGCACTCTGCTGCGAGGCCGAGGTGCCCGATTGTGACTCGATGCACGCGACCGCGTCCTGCGTGGCCACGTCGATGACGTTCTGATCGTGGTGATCCTGAATTTCAACCGCTTCGTAGTAGTCCATGATCGGGCAATCGGCGGGGGTGGAAGGATCGCCCGCCGTAACGCTGCGCGGGATCATGTTCGCCAGGTTTGCCCGCAGCTTGGCGCGGTCGTCGGTGAAATCGGTCTGCATCTGCCCCGACATGGTAAAAACGGCCACGCGATCGGTGGGCGCCAGATATTTCTGGACGTAGCTGCTGGCGGCGATGCGAGCCTGCATCAGATCCTGCAGGTTCAGGTGCGGATCATCGAAAAGCAGAGCCACGAATCGCCCGGGAGGCAGGAAGGCCGGGCCCGGCTGTCCTGAGTCTGCCGCGCCCGTTTTGCTTTCGGTTGCGCTCGCCCCGGCGGCGCCTCCGGAAAGCGATGCCAGCGTCTCCACCGTAAAATTCGAGACGATCTGGGGCTTGCCGTCTTCGAAGAGCTGAAAATCCTCGCGATGCAGGTTGGCAATAGCATTGCCATTCGAGTCGCGGACCACAACGCGAACCGGAACCAGGTTGACGCGAGATTCGAGCGGGAGGGGATTGTCGTGCGTGCTCATTTCGGGGGCGTTGGCGGCAGTCTGGGTCGCGGATGGGGTCGCAGCGGCCGAAGCCGAAGGGGAAGCGGGCGGCGGGGCCACCGCCTGTGATGCCGATTGGGTGTGGGCGGACGGAACCCATCCGGCGCCGACACACGCAAGCAGCATGCCGGCGGCGGCTACTCCCCAGAGTCGAAGATGCCTCCCGACCGGGCTTGTTGCTGGCCTGCTCACTGTGGAACTCCTTAGGCGAGCCGGATCCTGGCGAAATCCGGGCGGAGCGCGACGCGTAGCTGGGTCGGAGTCTACACCCGATGGCGCTCCCGGCCCAATGGGCTTTTCCCGGCAGATTGGCGGCGCGCCGGGGCGTGTTTGTGCTTGACCGCGGACGGGCTTGGCTGTACCTTCCCCGAAATCCTTGGGGCGCGATCGCCGCGTCCCGGGAGAACGAATCGCAGGCGCAGCCGACCATCCCGCGCGAAGGAGTTCACGATGCAGCGTCCGACTGGTGTAACGATCCTTGCGGTTCTGGCGTTTATCGGAGCCGGATTGCTGGTTGTGGGCGCCCTGTTCAGTCTCCTGGGCGGGATGCTGGTTTCGACGCTGGGTGCATCGCGCATGGGCACGCTGGCAGGTGTGGGCGCCGTTGTCCTGGCGATTTTTCTGCTGATTTCCGCGGCGGTGGACATCGTGGTCGGCGTGGGGTTGTGGAAGCTCAAGAACTGGGCGCGCATCATCACGATCGTGCTTACGGGAATCGGCCTGCTCGGCTCGGTTCTTTCGATCATCAGCCCGTTCGGACACATGCACATTTTCCTTTTCGTGTTTCTGATCAGACGGCTGATTCTCGCGGCGATCTACGCGTGGATTCTCTGGTATCTCTTCCAGCCGAACGTGAAGCAGGCCTTCGGCGCCACCGGCTTCTGATCCGTGCACCGGCGCAGTTTCATCCAACAGGAGTGCCCCGCGAAGTGAGGAGGCCTCTTGGGCTGCGGCGGCCGCGGTATTGCACGAGGCGACACGCAGGCTATCGAAAGTCGTTCCGCGCGCAACCAGACATGGTATTCATATAGTCCAGGAGTAGGTAACCCCCTTCCGTAATACCGCCTATTCTGGCGGCGCTTTCTGTGCGCCCGCCGGAGGGAAATCGACACATGAAGAGGAAACGGCTGGGCGAAGTTCTCTGCGAACGCGGGCAGATTTCCGCGGCCGATTTGAAGAAGGCGCTGCAGGACCAGCAAGTAAAGTTCGTGCACCTTGGCGAGCTCTTGTTGCAGCGAAAGCTCGTCTCGAAGCAGGAATTGACGGCGGCGGTCGGCGAAGTGTCGGGCGTGGAGTACCTGGACTGCGAGCGAGTTGACCCGCCAGCCGACGTGCTCAAACTGATTCCCGCGGAGCTGGCAAAACGATCGCTGGCGATCCCCATTCGAATCGAAGACAAGAAACTCGTGGTGGTGATGGCGAAGCCGCAAAACATACAGGTCCTGGATGAACTTCGATTCAAAACGGGACTTGCAATTGTGCCGCGCTTCGGCTTTCAGGGCGAGGTGGTGGCCGCGCTCGACCGGCTGTACGGAGCATTGGAACGCCCCGCGGAGGCCGTGCAGGTGGCAGACGACACGATGGGAATGGAATTCATTTCGTCGAGCTCGCAACAGCGCAACATCGAAGCTATGCGGGAGATGCAACAGGAGTTGCAGCAGAAATCGAAGGCGACGCCGGCAGTCCATTTGGTCGCCGGAATGATCAAGGCCGCCGCGGCCAAGCAGGCGAGCGACATTCACATCGAACCGCGACAGACGGAGACGGCTGTGAGGTTCCGAGTGGACGGCATCCTGCGGGATTTCCAGCGAATTCCGCGCGTGCTGCAGAATCAGGTGGCGTCTCGCGTGAAGATTCTCTCGGACATGGATATTGCCGAGCGGCGCGCGCCGCAAGACGGCCGATTCGTCGTGAAGATCAATGGACGCCGGATCGACTTGCGGGTCTCGACCCTTCCGACCCAGTATGGCGAAAAGGTCGTGTTGCGGCTGCTGGAGAGCGACTCTCTGACGAGAGATTTCGGCTCGCTGGGAATCCCGCAGGAAATCGCCGACGGACTGAACGAGATCCTGCGCATGCCGCAAGGGATGCTGCTGGTGACGGGGCCCACGGGATCGGGCAAAAGCACGACGCTCTATTCCTGCTTGCAGGCGATCCAGCGGCCGGCCATCAACATCGTTACCGTGGAGGATCCCATCGAGTACACGATTCCGGGGCTGAACCAGGTGCAGGTCAATACGAAAGCGGGATTGACGTTCGCGGGTTCGCTGCGTTCGGTCCTGCGGCAGGATCCGGACGTGGTGATGGTGGGAGAGATCCGCGACCTGGAAACGGCGGAGATCGCAATCAAGGCGGCGCAGACGGGCCATCTGGTCCTCTCGACGCTGCACACGAACGACAGCATATCGGCTGTCACGCGGCTGATCGACATTGGCGTCGCGGGATTTCAAATCGCGAGCGCGGTGACCGCAATTATCGCGCAAAGGCTGCTGCGGAAGCTGTGCGAGTGCCATCATACCTCGGCGCCCACGGAGGAGTACGTCAACAGCTTGATGGCGGCCGGGCTGACGGAACCTCCCAAGACGTACAACGTGGCGAACGGATGCCAGGAGTGCGATTTCACCGGTTACCGCGGCCGCATCGGCGTTTACGAGATGCTGCGCTTCAACGACGCCATCCGCCAGGCCGCGCGGTCGGCGAATCACGACGACGAGATGAAGACGCTGGCGCGCCACAACGGACTCAAGTTCATGCAGGAGCATGCGCTGGAGCTGGTGCGCGATGGCATCACCACATTCGAGGAGGCGCAACGCGTGGTGCCTTTCGCGCAGACGGACGGCGAGGCCTGCCCCTCCTGCGGGCGGGAACTTTCCACGGGATTCGCGTTTTGCCCCGCGTGCGGTGCGAAACGGGAGAGCTGGCACGCGAGGCAGCTGCACAACACGCGCGACGCGACGCGGGAAACGGTGCTGAAATGAGCAAAAGACGCTTGGACGGGAGAATCGAACGCACGCCGGGCAACTCCCGGATGTATTGCCTGCGCGAAATCACGGTAACGTACGAAGGGCAGAATGAGCGCACGGTCGTGAAGGCGCCGGACCTGAGCGTCAATGGGATGTTCATCAGCACGAGCCGGCGTTTTCCGGAAGGCGCGGTATTGAACCTGCAATTTCGCATGGCGGTGACGAACGCAGTCGTGCAGACGCGCTGCGAAGTGCGCTACTGCTTGCCGGGCGTTGGTGTGGGAGTGGAGTTCATCGGGATTGCGCCCGAAGCGAAAAAGGATATCGAGCGCGAGCTGAAGCTGGCGCTGGAGAGCGAGCTGCAAGGCGGCCCAGCGAAACGCGTCGCGCGCCCTCGCGCCACGCGACGCCGCTAAAACGGCATCTGTTCTGTGGCTCGAAACCGGCCTATTACCCGCGATCAGCGTTCCTTGACCGTGCAACCTCCGTCGCTTACACTACGTAATTCACGTTAGGCCTCGAAGCGTATCCGAGCGCGCAGTCCGCCGCCGAGAAGGGCCAACCAAGCAGAGGAGAGAGATCGGTGCCGAAAAGGACATTTCAGCCGCATGTGCGCGCCCGCCACAAGAAACACGGGTTCCGCTCGCGCATGAAGAGCCAAGGTGGACGCAAAGTACTCGCGCAGCGCCGGAAGAAGGGACGCCACAGTCTCACGCGCGTCTGATGGCGCGCGTCTCGATTTGCCGCGCGCCTGCCGGCTGGTGCATCGCGCCGAATACGACGCGGTGTATCGCGAAGGGCGGCGGCGGACGAGCCGCGAGTTCACGGTTTTTCTTCGCCCCAATGGCCTCAGCGTCAGCCGGTTCGGCTGGAGCATCAAAAAGGCGCTGGGAAACGCGGTGAAGCGCAATCGCATCCGGCGCCGGCTGCGCGAAACCGTACGATTGCACCGACAGGAGATCGCCCCGGGATGGGACATTGTGATTCATCCGCGCAGCTCGGCAGCGACGGCGAAGTTCTTGGCGCTGGCGGCCGAGCTGCTGGCGCTGCTGCCCCGCACGGCGAAGCCAGCGCAGTAGGCGCAATGACGCAATCGGCTAGGTCAGCTCGGGGCGTGGGCGCTGCTCTTTCTCCTGCGGCTGTACATGATGCTGCTCGCGCCTTTTGTGGGCGGCGCGTGCAAGTTTTATCCCTCCTGCTCGAATTACGCGTATGAAGCGGTGGCGCGCCACGGCGCCCGCCGCGGCAGCGTGCTCGCGATCAAGCGGCTGCTGCGATGCCGTCCTTTCACGCAAGGCGGATTCGATCCCGTGCCCGAGGAGCTTCCGGAACGTCAGCGGGTGAAGCCCTCTGCGGCTGATGGCGCCGGAGTCGCGGCTAAACCCGCGACCCAGAAACCGGCTGCCGGCTTGCGCGGACTGGAGCTGCGGCAGTGAAGGAGATGTCGGACCAGACCCGCGGCATCGTTTTCGTTGTCATCGTCATCGCCATCACATTCGCTTGGATGCATTTCTTCCAGCCCCCAGTCCCGCCGCAGAAGCCAGTCACAACCGCCGTCCGGACCGCGCCCGCGCAACTACAGGCTCCGAACCCAACTGCTGCTGCGCCCGCGACTCACGCCGCACCGGCTCCGCATGTAATCACGAAGCCCGTCGAGGCACAGAGCGAAACGAACCTGGTGGTCGACAGCGCCGTGTATCACGTCGAGCTCTCGAACCGCGGCGGCGTGGTGCGCAGCTGGAAGCTGAAAAAATATCTGGACGAAGAGACGCCGCCGCGCCCGCTCGACCTGGTGGATCCGGACGCCGCGCAGGAACTCGGCTGGCCCTTCTCGCTGGTGCTTGCGGATAAGCAACTGGAGGCGGAGGCGAATTCCGCGTTCTACGACATGACGCCGTCTACGAAGACTGCGTCCGCGCCTGTCGAGGTGACGTTTCACTGGAGCGACGGCCACCTCGACATCACTAAGAAGCTGAAATTCGCGCAGGACTACGAGCTTTCGGTCGAAGTCGCCGTGACGCTCGACGGCACGCCGCTGCCCGCGACCGTCGCCTGGCGCGGCGGATTCGGCGACCGCGCTGTGTTCCGGGCATCGCAGTACGTCACCCCGATTTACAAGCAAAACGGCAAATTGAATACGCTGGCGTTCAAGAAACTGGGCCAGCCGGGAAACCAGCTCGAGCCGCTCGAGCAGGCCGGTCCGATGGAATTCGCCGGAATCGAAGACCAATTTTTTGCGGCGGTTTTCATTCCCGACGGCACGGACATCGCGCTTTGGGACTGGCAGCAATGGCATCACTCGACCGCAAACGGCCAGGCGGTGACCGAGCCCGAGGCGGAAATGGCCGTCGGCGCGATGAATCCCGGCCCCGTGAAACTGCGAGCCTACGTGGGCCCGAAAGACCTGGTGACGCTCGGCAAAGTGCATCCCTCGCTCGAAGAGCTGATCCAGTTCGGCTGGTTCGGCGCGATCGCCAAGCCGCTGCTTTTCGTGCTCGAATGGATGCACCAGTACATCCCGAACTACGGCTGGGCGATCGTCGTCTTCACGCTGGCGCTCACGATGCTGCTGCTGCCGATTCGCATCTGGACCTTCCACTCGGCGCGCAAGATGCAGATGGTGGCGCCGGAAGTGAAGTCGATTCAGGACAAGTACAAGAAATATTCGATGTCCGATCCGCGCAAGCGGAAGATGAATGAAGAAGTGATGGCGGTGTACCAGCGCGAGGGCATCAATCCGCTGGGAAGCTGCCTGCCGATGCTGGTGCAGCTCCCGGTGATCTGGGCTTTCTACCGGATGCTCAATGGAGCGATCGCGCTGCGGCACGCTCCGTGGATTTTCTGGATTCACGACCTCTCGGCCAAGGACCCGTATTACGTGCTGCCGATCCTGATGGTGATCACGTCGTATTTCATGACGAAAATGACGCCCACGCCGACGGCGGCGGCCGATCCGGCTCAGCAGAAAATGATGATGCTGATGCCGCTATTCATGGGATTCATCTTCTTCAACCTGTCGAGCGGCTTGAACCTGTACTATTTCACGAGCAACTTGATTGGCGTGGTGCAGCAATTGTATTTGAATCGTTCGCAACCGCTGCCTTCGCGGAGCAAATTCAAGGCTAAGAAAAAAGAATGAGCGAACAGCGAGGATCATTTCCGCACAGAAATCAATCGCGTCCCGCGCGCCGGGAACAGCCGCCGCGCGACATCCCACTCGACCGCGAACACGCGGCCGCCGAGCTGAAGCGTTTCCTCGATCTGGTCGTGCGCGAAATGCAGCTCGAAATCGAATACGAAATCGTGCGCACCGAAGGCGGGCCGGATGGGGACGCGCTGGTGATCGCGTTTCGCGGCGCCGATCAGGATTTCCTGCTCGAACGCAACGCCGAGCTGCTGCTCGCGCTCGAACACGTGGCGCACCGCTGGCTGAGGCTGAATCCGCAGCTCCACGATCGCGTGCGATTCGATTGCGGCGATTACCGCGCGACGCGGCTCGAGGAATTGAAGCTTTCGGCGCGCGTGGCCGCGCAGCGCGTCCGCGAGACGGGCAGGAGTTTCGCTTCAATCCGATGTCGTCGCGCGAGCGGCGGATCGTCCACTTGGAATTGAACGGCGCGCCCGGCGTCCGCACCATGAGCGAAGGCTCGGGCGACCGGCGGCAGCTCGTGATTTATCCCGCCACGCCGGCCGCCAGAAAAGGCCCCCGGTAGCATTCCTCTCGGGCGATCGATCGAAGCGGTCGTCATCCTGAGGGCTTTTTGTGCCCGAAGGATCTCTCTTCGGCGCAGCGCGCGCCGGGATGGAAGCAAAGAGAGATTCTTCGGCCAAAAACGGGCCTCAGAATGACGGACGCGCCCTGAGCGCCGCCACTCAAATTTCGATTGTGTAGCCGTGCTTGCCGACGTTGACGCACTCGGTTGAGCCGAGGCGGTCGGAGAGGCCCGCCGTTTCGTGGATGTGGCCGCAGAAAAGGCGGACCGGCTGCTCTCGCAGCACCCATTCGCGCAGCGCGGGGCTACCCGCATGTTTACCGGGCGCGTATTCGTCGAGCTTCGTATCGAGCGGCGGGAAATGGACGACCAGATAGAGCGGCCGGATTCCGTCGAATGCGGCGAGCGCCTTCGCGATTTCGTCTTCGGAGTATTCGCCGGGCGTTTTGAACGGCGTGATGTTGCTGTAGCCGAGGCCGGCCCATTGCGTCGTGCCTTTGGCCGATTCGAGCGCGCGCACCTGCCGGTGGAAATCGACGAAGCCGAATTTCTCGCAGAGGGCGCGCGTGTCGTCGTGCGTTTCGTGGTTTCCCGGCAGCACCCAGAGGTGGTTGCCGAGCGGCTCGAGCGCCTCGCCGCAGCGCTCGAGGCCGCGGCCGAATGTCGCAAGGTCGCCCGCGGCGATGTAAAGGTCGGCGGGCTGTGCGACCATGTTTTTCAGCGTCCGCACGTCGCCATGAATGTCGCTGAAGATCAGGATTTTCACGGCGCGTTCTTTTCGGGAGGCGTGGGCCGGGCCACCGGCTGCTGCGGCACGAGATGCCTGAGCCGGCGTTGCGGCATTCCCTCGGTGAGCCAGCCCTGCTCGACAACCTTGCCGGCGCTGTCGAACACGACCTGATAGGTGAATGGCTGCGGGCCGCGGCGCCCTCCCTGCATCGACCGGTTTTCGCCGATCTCGACCACCTGCATGCCGCCCTCGGCGTAGCTGCGAATCACCGGAAAGCGCGCGAATTGCCAGTAGAGCTGGACCTCGGGCATCGCGAACGCGCGCAGGATGTAATCGTCGGGCGGCGAATCGGCAACAAAGTAAAAAGCCGGTGGATTCTTTTCGCGCAGATCGAATTGCGAGACGTAGATGCCGTTGGGCGTGCGAATCTCATCGCCCCAATCGAGCAGCGACGGCGGGATCGGCAGCGCGCCCATGCGATCGACCTCGATGTGATGTTCATCGGCGAACGCGCGCACTTTGAGCATCGCGCGGTGGTGTGCCATAGCGGAGAAAAAGAGATACACGATCGTGCAGAACGTGCCCGCCTGGCACCACTCGGCGCGCGTGATTTTGAATCCCCAGCCGCGCACCGCGGGCGCAAAGAAGAGCACGGCCAGCAGCGCACTGATCAGCACCGCAACCCACAGGTGGAATGGATAGGAAGCCGCGCGCGTCGCCAGCCAGGCGATGAAATCGCCTACCGTGAACGCGATCCACATCTTCAGCGCGCGGCTGCGGCTCTTTGCCGGATCGCGGTAGATCCACGCAGTCACCTGCGGCGCAAGCATGATCGTCGTGAACGCGAAGTCGATGATGAACAGCAAATCCCAGGCGAAGCGCCGGGTCGAAATCGGATACCACATGCGCGTGCCGAAAGACGTCATGACGTCGAGAAGGATGTGGCTCGCGATCCCGACGCCGTAAATTATGGTGAGCAGCCAGAAAGGCGGCGCTTCCCAATCCTGCAGGCGCGGATAACGCCGCTTCATCAAGCTAAGGACGGGCGGAGTGAGCGCGGCGAGCAGCGCCGCGAAAAACGGCAGACCCACGAACGAGTGCGTGATCGCGCGATGGTATTTCACGATCGCGAGCGGATCGTGATGCGCGATTTGCGCGTACGCTTCGTAGAACGTGTCAATGTCGGGGAAAACGGCGCCGAGCGTGGCCGCGAAAATCGCGACCTTTTCCTGGCGCTTCGAGAAAAATCCCTTGCCAAGGAGCGCGCCCGCGATTCCGTGTGTTACCGGGTCCATGAAGGAAGTGAACGCGAGGAAGTGTACACGATTCGCCTATTTCAGGCGACTGGCGCGTTCCCGGGCTATTCGTTGAACCATAGGGCATTGCTGTTCCCAGGTACAGGTCATCGCCAACGCCATAGGGGCGACAATTGACTCTGTGCACGGAAGGGGGAAAATGCGAAGTAGCGGCGCCAAGCGGGCGCCGCTCCCTTCAGAGCCATGCTACCGACGAGAAAGGACGAACCGATGGCGGAAAAAGGCGGATTCTTTGAATCGTTGCTCGACTTTTCATTTCGCGATTGCGTGACGGTGAACAATCGAAAGTTTCTGTATGGCTTGCACCTTCTCGTGGGACTCATCGCCGGCGTGGTCGTCGTGGTGATGGGTTTTCAAACCTCCCCAACGCAGGGGATCATCAACCTGATCGGTGCGCTCGTCGGACTCTTTTTCTGGATTCTCTACGTCCGAATCACGCTGGAATTTCTGCTGGCGGTGTTTCGCATCGCCGAGGCAGCTTCGCCCAGCACGACCGAGAGACAGGCAGATTAGCGCTTCCAGCAGGGCACGGCTACCGGGACGTGACGGGCCTTGCTGGGCGCGCGCGCCGCGCTACGAGCAGCCCCCGAAGTCGATTTCGTGCGGTGTGACTGTCCCGCCCGCGATCGCTTTCAACGGATTCCCGGTTGCGTCCATGCTGGTTGTTTTCGACGGCGGCGAGCAATCGATCAAGCCGCCGCTCAGCGGCAGAAACGCGTTTGCTCCGACGGAATAGAGCACATCGCCCGAAGCCGGCGCCGAATAGGTGATTTTGCCGGAGGAGAAGGTGCCCACGCTCGGATTGCTTGCCGGCTCGATCAGCGTGTACCCTCCGCAGTTCGCATTCAGCGGCGCGGTGGCCGGGCAATTCGTATTCGAATCCACGGAAATGTTGGAGGTAGAGCCGTTCTCCGCCGGGATCGTCACCGTCAGGCTCGCGCCGCTTCCGAGCGTGACGGTCTGTAATGCGAATACGGAAACATCGATTGCGGCTGTGGCGGACCCAGTCGTCGCCGTGACGTATCCCTGGAAAGTAGCCGGCCCCGAGGATGGAGCCGTCTCAGGAACCAGAGGAATCGCTCCGAGATTGGTCCCGCCCGGCACACCCGTTGCTACCGTGGCGTTGTAGGCCACTCCCGCTCCGTTGATCGCCACCACAACCACGTCGAACACTGCCCCTGTGGGCAGCGGGCAGAAATTGAAGTTGCCCGCCGAGTCCGCAGCCGATTGCATGAAGATGGTATCCGCGTTTGAATTGCCCTGCTGTTCCAGGGCGACGATCACGGTGCCGCCTGCGATGGGCTGCGTCGTATTGGCATCCACGACATGCCCGCTGATTCCCGTCGTATTCGTGCTCACTTGTCCCGCCGTGAGCACAGGCTTCAGCCGGAATGCTCCATTGCCTTCCGCGATGATGGACGCGCAGGCATTGAAATCGATGTTGAGGTCGACGTCCGCGCTGGAAGCGACGGTGATCGGCCCTCCTTCGATTTGTCCCGGAGGGATTTTCAAGCCCGTGTTCGCCTGACTGGAGAGTTGGAGTTCGTGGACGCTCCCATCCTGGAGGACCGCGCAGTTGTAACCTTGATCGCCGCAAGCATTGGTGGCGGGCAGAGGCCCATTGCCTCCGTCGTTTGGAACGAGCAGCAGGCGGATTTGCTGATAGGTGCCGGCGGGGAGGGCCGTATTCGATCCGAGCATGGTCAGCAGGCAAGCGTTCGGTCCCGCGGCGAAGAGGTCGATCTGCATCGGCTGGCTATTGAGTTGCGGCGCCAGTTCCTGCCAACCGGGGGTGTTGTCATCGGCCGTGGCGCTCGTATGCGCCTGGACCGAACGAATCGTCACGTACACGTGTTCGAAGTCGCCATTTGGAACTTTGCAGCTGGGCGGGTCGGTGATGCTCACGTTGACGGTGCCCATGCCGCCGCCGGTCGATCCCGTGAAGCTTGAGCCTCCGCAGCCCGCCAGTACAGCTGCAAGCGCCGCCAGTACTGCGATGCTACAGGGCCATAGGAATGAGGACGGATTCTTTGACCTCTGCGGGAGCAAACACGACATGGCCGGCCTCCGTCACCAAGATAATTTGGATTGACGTTCGCGAACGCCTAGGCGGGGACCGGCGTGCTTGGGGATTCTAGGGCGGCCCTATTGGCGGCGTCAAGGCGAACGCCTGGCGAATTCTGGTCTGTCGCTTGGTCGAATGTCGCCCTGGCGCTTCGAGAAAAATCCCTTGCCGAGGAGCGCGCCCGCGATGCCGTGCGTTACCGGGTCCATGAAGGAAGTGAACGCGAGGAAGTGTACACGATTCGCCTAGTTCAGGCGACTGCTGCGGAGCTCGGGGCTCGGTTTCCGATATCAGATTTATCGCGAGTAGACAGGCTCGCTGACATCAATCAGTGCTGCGTGTTTCCGGACATTTGAGTTCAGGAAAACAATTAATTGGTCCCGTCGCTGCACTTAACCGGATGTTCTCTCAAATACGGATCCAACAAATCCTTCTCCTGGTAACCTGAGAGGAGATAGGCCTTCGTGCCCACGTAGAACTCCTCATATGAGACGGGACACGTCGCGGAACTGACCTGCGCGGTACCCGTGCGCGGGAAGAACACCCCGAAATCCTTTTTATCTGCGAGGTTTTCGGGGGTTTGAGGGATCGTCGTGAGCCAAATGTAATGAATCCGTTTGAGGCTTCCATAGCGGCGCTCGTAGTAGTAGGTGGTCCTTGTCCATCCGCGTTCCAGCGGTGCCTGTGTCCGCAGGATTCCGTCCGCAGGAATGCGGTACGTGATCCGCCCAAATGCTCGGGTCTCTGCTTCTCCGTCCGGGACCGAGTGAATTACGTAGATGTCGCCCTGGTAGCCTTCTGGTATGAGGAACCGCACTCGCTGCGTGCTTGCAAAAAAGGCGACGAGGCCCACCAAAACAATCGAATGAAGCAGCAGCGTTGACCCGTTTATGACAAAGCCGACGCCCCGTGGTACCCGTGAACTCGTCCCTTTGGCGACCACCACGCCGATAGCCGAGAGCGCCCAGCCAACAGGCAGCAACACGAAGAGAGGCCACCCTGAAACATAGGCTGCAATTCCGATCAATGACAGCATGGCCCATATCGTCAGGACGAGAAGCGACGCTATAGCTATGTTGACCAGGATAAGAATCCAGAGCCATTTGTTTCGGCGCATCGTTAGATCCGGAGCGTGCCTCTGAGGACGAAGATATAATCTACGCCCTTTGAAATTCGACGCAAGGTACCTCCCGATTGACGTACTAACTGAAAACGGACCCACCACCGAAGGTTCAGGCGATTTCGATGAGGGGGGAGCGCTTGGCGACGACTTCGCCGATGACGCGCGCGGGGACGTTGCGGCGCTCGAATGCGGCCAGCGCCGCGGGGACTGCTTCGGGCGCAATCGACGCGAGCAGGCCGCCGGATGTTTGCGGATCGAGGAGCAGCGAGCGGAATTCCTCCGGGATCGACGGAGCGAATTGCGCGCAGCCCTCGACGAACTGGCGATTGTTGGCGAGCCCGCCCGAGAGAAAGCCGCCGCGCGCGGCTTCGATGGCGCCGGGAAGATAGGCGACGCGCGTGGGATCGATCCTAAGCGAGACGCCGCTGCCGATGGCCATCTCGCGCGAGTGGCCGAGCAGGCCGAAGCCGGTGACGTCGGTGACGGCGTGGACCGGCTTCGCGCCAGTGGGGGCTGCGTCGTCGATTTCGTGCAGCGCGTCGGCTGCGTCGCGGTTGAGGCGCGTCATTGAAGCCGTGGAAGCGGCCACCCACTCGGGCTCGGCTTGAGTCTGCTTCAGCGCGGTCGCGATCACGCCCGTGCCGAGCGGCTTCGTCAGCACCAGCGTGTCGCCGGGACGCGCGCCCACGTTGCGCCAGACTTTCCGCGGATCGATCAGCCCGGTGACGGCGTAGCCGAATTTCACTTCGTCGTCGCGGATCGAATGGCCGCCAACGACGGCGCAGTTTGCCTCCATCATTTTGGCAAGCCCGCCACGCAGAATCGCTTCGAGCACTTCGGGCGGCTGCGCGGCGGGGAACGCGACAATCGTAAGCGCCGAGATCGGCCGGCCGCCCATCGCGAAAACATCGCTCAGCGCGTTGGTGGCGGCAACCTGGCCGAAGAGGTCGGGTTCGTCGACGATTGCGGTGAAAAAATCGACGGTTTGCACGAGCGCGAGATCGTCCGAGAGGCGGTAGACGGCCGCGTCGTCGCTCGTTTCGAAGCCGACGAGGACGTTGGGATCGTGCTGCACCGGCAGGCGCTTCAGCACATTTTCGAGGATGCTGGGGCTGAGCTTCGCCGCGCAGCCGGCGGCCTTGGCGGTGGTCGTCAATCGGACGGTTTCTGCCACAAACACCTCCCAAACAGTGCTAGAAGCTGTCTCTTCGCTCCGAATATCGCAGTCCTCGACAGCGGCCCGGGGCTAAAGCCCTCTTATTGAGGTGGGCTTTTCGCGGGCCTAAAGGCCCACGCTTCCACCCGCAAACCTTACGCTCTCGCGTCCACCCGCAAACCGCACGCTCCCGCGTCGACCCAAAATTGCTGCGAAAACCTCGGAGCTCGAACCGGAGGGCGATTATACCGCTCCAGTTATGCACAGACAGGATTGTCTGTGCCACCACGTCGAAACCCGACGATCATAGGACTTCGAGGAGGACGAGCGACATATCGTCGCGCGACGGGCCTGCGCGCCATGCGGCGACGCGGTCCAGGATGCCCTGCTTCATTTCGCCGAGCGGCAGGTGCGACGTCTCGCCGATGATTTTGCGAAGGCCGTCCACGTCGAGCATTTCGTGGCCGGAATTGAAGACCTCGGTGAAGCCGTCGGTGTAGAGCACCACGCGATCGCCCGGATCGAGAGGGACCTGAAGCTCCGCCTCGGGGCCGACTGCGTCGTCGAACGCGCCGAGCAGCATGCTGCGCGATTCGAGCAGGCGCGGCTCTTTTCCCGGCGTCACAACCATCCCTGGCGGATGACCCGCGCCCGCGAAAACCATGCAGCGCCCGCCTCGGTCGAGGCGCGCTGCCGCCGCGCTGAAAAGAAAGGACGAGCCGCCGATGCTCTGCAGCACGAAACGATTGAGCTCGCCAAGCATCTCGCCGAGCCGCGCGCCGCCGCGCATTTCCGCGAGGACTTCGGCGTAGAGGCGGTTGGCCACCAGCGCCGAGCCGATGCCGTGGCCCGAGACGTCGCACACGAGCAGCGTGAGGTGTTCGTTGTCCTGCGCGCTCACCAGGCCGAAATCGCCGCCGATCGTGCGCACGGAATCGAGGAACGTTTCGACGCGCATGCCGCCCCAGGTGATGGATTGCGGCGCGAGGCTCTGCTGCACGCGCGCGGCCAGCGTGAGATCTTCCTCGATTTCCTTGTGGCGCTTCTCGAGCTGCACGTTAGCCTCGCGGAGTTGCTGCTGCGCGCGCTTCTGTTCCGAAATATCGGTGAACATCACGATGCCGAACATGTGGCCTTCGAGATCCTCGACGCTCCGCGAGCTGATGATCACCGGCAAACGCTTCCCGTCTTTTTGCGGTAGCACGAATTCGAAGCGGCTCTGCCCGTCCAGCGCGTTCTCGGCGGAGTGCGCCATCAAGTACGCATATTCGCCCGGTGCGTAAAACTCGGAGGCGAACTGGCCGATAAGCTCGGAGGCGGGGCTGCCGACCATTTCGGCCAGGCGCTCGTTGACGAAAACAATCTTGTGGCACTGGTCGGCGATCAGCACGCCCTCGTTCAGCGCTCCGAGGATACCCTCGACCCCCGCGATCCATTCCGGCTTTTCGCATTCCATGCGGTTCTCTTTTTGAGGCTGTCCGATTTTCACAAGCATTTTATACCGTCCCTGGCGAGCGCCAAAACGCCTGCGTCACGTTACAATTGGATGATTCAGGAGGCTGCGCGGACTCGCGCGCAACGATCGAATGTCGTCAAACGGGAAACGGGTGCTGCCCGGGCCGAAGGGCCTGCCCATCGTCGGTGTGGCCTTCGACGTCCGGGGCGATCCCCTCGGCGTGATGCGGCGCTACGCGCGCGAATATGGCGATATCGTCAGCTTCCACGTGATGATGCAGGAGCGCATCTTGCTGAATCATCCCGATTTCATCGAGCAGGTGCTGGTCGTCCAGCAGAGCAAATTTCACAAGAGCGAACTGACGCGCCGCATCACCGGGCGCATGCTCGGCCAGGGCCTGCTCATCAGCGAAGGCGATTTCTGGCGGCGGCAGCGGCGGCTCGCGCAGCCGGCGTTTCACCGCTCGCGCGTGAACGACTACGCCGCCACGATGGCCGAAATCGCCGAAGATCACATTTCGCGCTGGCGCGACGGCGAAGAACGCAACGTCTCGCAGGACATGATGAGCCTCACGCTCGACATCGCCGTGCGCACGCTCTTCGGCACCACGCTTCCCGGCGAGGCCGAGCAGGTGGGCCGCGCGATGACCTTCCTGATGCGCTACTCGCTGCGGCGGCAGCGATTCCCCGTGCGCGTTCCCGAGACGTGGCCGACGCCGAATAATCGCCGCGCGAATCAGGAGCTCGCGTTCATGGATTCGCTCGTCTATCGCATGATTTCCGAGCGGCAGGCCGCCAACGGCACAGCGCATCACAACGATCTGCTTGGGCTCCTGATGGACGCGATGGATGAAGACGGCAGCCACATGACCAAGCAGCAGCTTCGCGATGAGGCGATGACGCTTTTCATCGCCGGCCACGAGACCACCTCGCAGATGCTTTCGTGGACGTGGTACGCGCTCAGCCAGAATCCCGCGATCGAGGCGAAGCTGCACGATGAATTACGCGGCGTGCTCCGCGGGCGCCCGCCGGAGGCGGCCGACCTGCAGCGCCTGCCCTATCTGCAAGCCGTGATGAACGAATCGCTGCGCCTCTATCCGCCGGCGTACATTCTCGCGCGCATGGCGATCGAGCCTTGCCAGATCGGCGGCTACGATATTCCGCTCGGCTCCACGATCCTGCTCGCGCCGTGGGTGACGCATCGCGATCCACGCTTCTTCGACGATCCCGATACGTATCGCCCCGAGCGCTGGCTCGACGGCTTGATGCAGCGCCTGCCCGCGGGCGCGTATTTTCCGTTTGGCGATGGGCCGCGCCGCTGCATCGGCCAGGGCTTCGCGCTGATGGAAGCGGCCATCGTGATCGGCATGCTCGCGCAGAAATTCCGATTGCGGCTCGTGCCGGGGCACGAAGTGGTGCCCGAGCCGCTCGTCACGCTGCGGCCGCGCAACGGCATTCGCATGACGCTGCACGCGCGGAACTGAGCGTCCCGCCCGGGCTACGCAAACAGAGCCAGACGCCTTCTAGTGAACGAATTCGCCGTGGCCGCCATTGGCCCACGGGTTATAGGTCAGCGCAAAGTGGATTCGGTCAGCGACCGGCGGATGGCTATAGAAGAGGAAAACGTCCACAGGATTGGGCGCCGGATCGGCGAGATCGACCTTGCCGAGAACCTCGAACGCCTGCGCCGCCACTTGGCCTGAATCCGGCGTGAGACCGTGCGTCACTTCGAGGCCGTATTGGTCGGCCTGATGCTCGAAGTAGCGGCTGGCGGCGCTGGTGATCGGATTCGCCGCGAACGAAAAAATGTTCAGCAGCAACAGCAGGGCCGGCAGCGACGCCCAATCGTCGACGCTGCGAATCCACCACTTTTGTCCCCATTGCCCGAGGACCCAGCCAATCGAGCGATAGCCGAGATAAAAAAGAATCAGAAAAAAGATCGCGGCGAGCGCGATTCCTTTCGAAATGTGCTCGAGCACGTAATGTCCCATTTCGTGGCCCACCACGAAGACGATTTCCGGCGTCGTCATGTCCTTAATGGCGGTGTCCCACACCACGATTCGCTTCGACGCGCCGAATCCGGTGACGTACGCATCCAGTTCCGTCGATTTCTCCGAGGCTCCCATCCAGAAAATTCGCTCCGGCGGAATATTTTGGCCCGCCCGCTGCACTAGGTTTTCGAGCGACACCGTCAGCGCGGGATCCTTCTCCGCGAGCGGCTCAAACTTGTGGAACATGGGATCGATCACCAGCGGCTCAATGAATACCAGCGCGAGGCCGAGCGGCAGCGACGCCAGCCAGAAATAGAACCACCAGCGCCGCGGGCTTTTGCGAATCACCGCGTAGAGGATGTAGATGAGAACGATGCCCATAATCACGCTGAGGAATTCGCTCTTGGTCCAATCCCACGCCCACGAGCCCCAGCCCTGCACGGAGAGGCCATATGCCCGGTTGACCCAGTTCTCGTAAATGTCCGCGGGCAGGCCCAGCACATCCATCGTGAGAATCAGCAGCGGCGCAAAAATCACCGCCTGCACGAAACGGTTGGACGCGACTCCCTCCGCCCAGAAGCGGTATTTCGGCGCGAGCTTTAGCCGCAGGATCAACCAGAGCACGATCACGCCGTAGATGAAATCGATAATCGCGAGCCGGAAATGAATCTCTCCGAGGTGGCGCGCCTTTTTGTAAAGGTCGGGCGGCAGCGTGTATTCGGTCACTCTTTGCTGCGGCTGTGATTCCGCCGTCGAGACGGGAGTTTGGGCCGCCGTCGATGCGGGCGAAGCCTCGCCGCCCTGCTGCGCGGCAAAGGAGAAATCGCGTTGGCGCAAATTTTGTGCTCGGGCGTGCGCTGGAACCGAAAACAGGCCGAGAGCGAGCACGAATGCCATCAGAGCAAGCCTGTGTTTTCCCATCGCGCGATGCCTTTCCAACCCTGCGGTGCGCCTGCCGATATACCACACACAAAGAGAACAGTGGCATAATGCGGCCGAGGATCGCTATGACATCCCCTTCAGCCGGCGCCGCAAGCCCTCTCCCGACGGTCAGCCGGGAGTTCGTACTCGCGGCGCGCCCCGTGGGCATGCCGAAAGAGTCGGATTTCTCGCTCGTCTCGGTGCCGATCCCCGCGCTCACGGATGGCCGACTTCTCGTGCGCAGCATGTTTCTTTCGATCGATCCCTACATGCGCGGCCGCATGAATGGCGTGCGAACGTACGCCGACCCGGTGAACATCGGCGAGGTAATGGTTGGCGGCGCGGTCGGCCAAGTCCTGGAATCGGCAAATCTGAGATTTCAGCCGGGAGATATCGTCAACGGATATTGGGGCTGGCGGGAATTCGCGGTTTCGGACGGAGCGGGGCTGCGCAAGCTCGATCCGAATGTCGCGCCGCCCTCGACCTCGCTCGGCGTCCTCGGAATGCCCGGAATGACGGCCTATTTCGGCCTTCTCGACATTTGCCAGCCAAAGGCGGGCGAGACGGTGGTTGTATCCGGCGCGGCGGGCGCGGTCGGTTCAGTCGCCGGGCAGATCGCAAAGATCAAGGGATGCCGCGCTGTGGGAATCGCGGGCGGCGACGACAAAGTCGCATGGCTCACCGGCGAATTGGGCTTCGATGCCGCCTTCAACTACAAGACGACCGAGAACTACGTGGCCAAGCTGAAAGAATTGTGCCCCAACGGCATCGACTGCTATTTCGACAACGTGGGCGGCGCCGTCACCGACGCAATTTTCCCCGTGCTGAACACCAAAGCGCGCATCTCGATCAGCGGGCAGATTTCGCAATACAATCTGGCGAAGCCGGAGCCGCGCCCGGCGGTTTTCGGCTACCTGCTGACGAAAACGGCGCGCGCCGAGGGCTTCCTCGTCTATCAATTCGCCGAGCGCTTTCCGGAGGGCATCGCGCAGATGGCGGAGTGGATCAAGGAAGGCAAGCTCAAGTACCGCGAAACCATCGTCGAAGGCTTCGAGAATATGCCGCGCGCGCTGATCGGCGTCCTGCAGGGCGAGAATATCGGGAAAATGTTGGTGGCGATCCGATGAGGATCGCCACCCTGAGGCCGGCGAATTTGGCTTTGCCGGCCGAAGGGTTCTCCCGTACGCGCGGACAGGTGCCTCTTTGGGATGAGGCGGCGAACGCGAGTTGCCATCGCGCGAGGATCGCGCCTACCATGGGGGAGTAATCACGGTGGTTGACGTGCTGCTGACGGGAGAAGTGCGATGAAGCTGGTCAAGTGGGGCCTCGCGATTTTGCTGGCGTCTCCGATCGCCATTGTTCCGGCGGTCTCGGCGCAATCGCAGGACGCCGCGCAGTCGGGCCAGCAGCAGGACGCGCTTGCCGCCGCCGCACGCCGCGCGCGCGAAGAGAAGAAGGACCAGCCCAAGGCCGGCAAGGTCTGGGACAACGACAACATCCCGAGTAGCCCTGGTTCAGTGAGCGTCGTAGGCGACGCGAACCAGAGTGCTCAGGGCCAGGAGAAAGCGGCCAATTCAACCGAATCGAAGCAACAGGCCCAGCCTGTTAGCGCCAAGGACAAGGCCGCGAAGTCTGCCGAGCTCGATGCCGATCAGCAGCAGCTTAAGAGCCTGAAAACCGATCTCGACATCGCGCAGCGCAAGCTGGTCCTCGATCAGCAGATGTATTACGGCAAGCCCGACTATTCCTCCGATAAGGCCGGCGCCGCCGCGCTGAAAGACGAGCAGGACCAAATCGCGGCGAAGCAGCAGGAGATCGATGACTTGCAGAAGAAGATCGACGAGCTGCAATCGGAGTTAACCAGCGCCGGCGGTGATTCCAGCAGCAGTTCGCCCAGCGCCAGTTCACCGAGCACCGGCCAGAGCCAGAACCAAGACCAGAACCAGAACCAGAACGAGACTCAAAACCAGAACCAAAACGAGAACTCGCCTCCGCCCCTGCCTCCGAACTAGGCTCGCTCGAACCTCAGACCTCGCTCCAACTGACTTGGAAAAGTGTGCAAACCACCTGCGGCAAGCCTACCCCTACTAATTGTGGATATTTTTCTTGACACACAAGAAACGACGGCGCACAATCCGGCCTGTTTTACGGGGCGTTTTTGCTGGACGGGCCTTTCGGCGGCTCGCATCCCCTTCCGCCGCGTGCCCTCACTCACTGCGAGGCGAGACGATGCAATATCTGCCGGGCTGGACCGTGCAGTGTCTCAATCCCGAGTGTCCCGCGCGCGGACACTGGCTGCGCGTGCAAACCACCCAAATCGAGATCTGCTCGAACTGCGGTTCGCCGCTTCACAACGTGCCGCCGCCGCTCCCGCCGCGCTTTCGGATGCGGCCGCGCACGCTTTCCGGCTATCGGCCGCTGGGGCGCCGGCGCTGAAGGGCGCGCAGAGCGGATAGCGCCCCCATGGATGGGAAGCGGCTCAAGCCCTTCCGCGGAAATCGCGGAGGCTTTCGTCCCCGCCGCAGTCCCGTCTTCGTCCGCGTCAGGCTGCCCGCAATCGGCAGGCTCGCGCGCCTGTCCCGACACACCATCGCGGTATCGAGTTTAATTTCGCAGGGTGAGCCTAAAAAGGGGAGCGGCCGGTGGGGGGACCGGCCGCTCGGGGCATGGGTGATGGAGGTGCTTAACAATCCGAGGGTGCTTCAGGCTCGTGGCTGCCGCGAAGGTTGCCCTTCCTGGTCTTACGCCGGTTGCCGCACGGCCCCGAATCTGAAGACATTGTGCCGGTACCATTCGGCACGGTCGATAGGTCGCTTGGTTCAATTCCCTCCGGTACGAACGTACCGGTGAAACCGTTCGCGCAATCTTCGCTCCCTTAACTCGGAAATGTCGTCAGGACTCCGCTGTCCGCCAGGCCGTTTCCCGATAAGAATCTGCCGACATAGATTTCGATTGAATGCACCGTGCTTCTTGCCTCAGACTTTCGACTATGGAAGCCGCGAAGCTGACCAGCAGTCGAGTGAAGGCTTGTCTGGCGGTCACCGCTCTAACCTTTGTCATCGGCTTTCCCTGCGCAACTTTCGGCCGGACTTCCGCAGCTCAGCCGTCGGCGGCGTGCAGTGATGCGGCCCTTCCCGCTCCGATTAACGAAGCGCTTAAAGCGAATTTCGCGGGTTGGAGACCACTGCGGGTTTCCGACCTGGATGGCGACGATCCAAAGCTTTGGCTGCAGGAACATCCGAAGGAATGTCCGGGTATCGCGACGGGCCATTTCGAAAGCCTAGACAGCGTGTCCTACGCATTGCTTCTGATGCCCGTCGCGGAAAAGAGTGCCGTCGGCCCGTGGCAGCTCGTGATCCTCAAACATAGATTGAATGGCACCTCACTCGCCTGGAAACGGCTGGAGCGCTGCGAAGGGAAAGACTGTTTTGCGCCGGTGATCTACGCAGCGCCGCCCGGAAAGTATGGCGGCTTCGACGAAACAAAATCAGTTCACCTGAAATTGGACGGAATCGGCGTCGAATTCATCCAGAAGGCCTCTTATATTTTTTACTGGTCGGAAGGGCGCTACCACAAGATCGACACCTCGGATTGATTCTCCGAAGCCATCCATCCATTTTGCCGCCAAAGCTGCGAATGTACTACGATAGCCGGCCGCGATGAGCGAAGGCACAGGCACTCCCTCGAAGCCGACCGAGCAAGCCGGCGAAATGCTATGGGGATTCTGGTACCCGGCGCTGCGCAGCGACCAGCTTCGCGGGCGAAAACTGGTGCGCGCGCTGCTGCTCGAAGTGCCGTTGGTACTGGGCCGCGATTCCGCCGGAAAGCCGTTCGCGCTGCGCGACGTCTGCCCGCACCGCGCTTTCCCATTGTCCTTCGGCCGCTTCGATGGCGCCAACGTCGAGTGCGCCTATCACGGCTGGCAATTCGATGCGCACACGGGCCAGTGCCGCCACATCCCTTCGCTCACGGCCGATTCGAAACTCAAGTGCGAACGCATCTATGCGGGCAGCTTTCCATGCGAAGAGCGCGACGGCTACATCTGGGCGTTCATGACGAATCCCGAAGGCCGCGCCGCCGCTCCCGGCGATGCGCTCGCGCCGCCTGCGCCCGAATTGTCCACATTTAGCCCGCGCTACCAGATCGCGCACCTCTGGGCCGATCTGCCGTGCAGCGTCGACCACGGCATCATCGGGCTGATGGACCCGGCGCACGGCCCTTTCGTCCACCAAGCGTGGTGGTGGCGGACGCGCCGCAGCATTCGCGACAAGGCAAAGCAATTCGAGCCGATTCCCAACGGCTTCCGCATGAGCCCGCATGCGCCCTCGACGAATAGCGCGCCGTACAAAATTCTCAAGCTCATCACCGGCGAACCTGCGACGACCACGATCGATTTCGTCCTGCCGAACCAGCGCTTCGAGCAGATTCGCGCGGGCCGCTACTGGCTCTCGAGCCGCACGACGGTGACGCCGGTCAGGCGCGACCTCTGTCGGCTCGATTTCGTCGCCGCGTGGAATATCCTTCCGTGGTTTCCGGTGGTCTCGTTCATCCTGCACGTGCTGGGCCCGCGGTTCATCCAGCAGGATACGGAAGTGATCGAGAAGCAGGGGCTCGGGCTCAAATATGAAGACCGCATGATGCTGGTCGACGACGCTGACCGCCAGGCGCGCTGGTATTTCGAACTGAAGGCCGCGCTGCTCGAATCGCGCCGCACCGGCGAGCCTATGCGTCATCCCGTGACGGGTCTCGTCACGCTCCGCTGGCGTTCATAAGGCGAAAAGCGCTCCGTCCGGTCGACTGAACCAATCCTGTCCTTTCGTCCAGTTGTATGCCCTAAGAAGGAGGCGCATATTCGGCTTGCCGGCTGGCACCCGGCTGCCAGAGTCATTGATTCGGAGCTACTTATGCTGAAGGCAAGGCTCCAACTTGGGGGGATCATGAACCGCTGGATTCGCTATCCGCTGCTACTCTCCGGAATTTGCATCACGCTCTGCCCGGCGTTGCTTGCGGCGCCTGCTGCGGCGCCCGGCGTCACAACCGTAACCTGCCCTGTGAATGAGGACCGAGTGTGGGTCTACGATTCGCTGACCAGCCTTGACGTCGAGGCCAAGCTGCACTGCGGCGATACCGTGCAAATCGTGTCGCGCGTGAAGGGCTACGTGAAAGTGCGAATCGCCAGCGGCGTGGTGGGCTATCTGCCGGATAGCGTCTTCCCGGATCTACCGCCGCTGAAAGACGACCAGGAAAAGCTCGGCGACCACAACGCGGCGTCCGCCGTCGAAACAACACAGAACGATTCCAGCAGCCTCGCAGCCGTTGCGGCAGCGTATCGCGCACGAGAGAGGGCTGCAGCTGCTGCGGCCAGCCCGCGTGAGGTTGCGCCAGCGGCGAGCGCCACCGCGGAAGTGACCCCGGGCGTTGCGCCAAAGCCCGCCGTCGTGACGTCGCGGCCTGCATCGTCTGAAGTCGCCGCCATAGTTGCTCCGACGGCGCCGCGTGCATCGGGCCCGGCGCGCGTTTCGGTACCCAGAAATGTTGCGGTGGAGGAACCGCCCGCATCGCCGAAAGCGGTTTCCGCGCCGCGCCGCGCGGTCTCAGTTGCAACGACTGTGGAAACCAAGCCTGTGATCGTTGCGACGCCCGCGCCGGCGCCGCAGCCCGTTGCTCCGGAAGTGGCGGCGACCACCACCGCCGTCGCGGTGGCTACGCCAGGTCCCATGGATCCGCCGATCCCTGCGCCGACTGTGATGCCTGCGGTCGCTGCGCCTGCGGACGCGTCCATACGCGAAGTGTCCGCGAAACCGATTGGAACCGATCCCGACTCCGAGGACTACCCTCTCACGCAGCCGGAGGACGCCAGCGCCGATCCGAATTGCCGCGTCTACTTTTCCGCCTATGGCCTCGGCGCCGAGCAGTACAAATGGCTTTCCGACATGCGCCGGAAGCAATTCTCTGGCATCTGCCCTGCACCCAATCTCAAGAGCGTCGATTTCGTGATTCTCTTCACGCACGATTCCGATTCGTATATTTCGGCGATGCCCACGCCCGTTCACACCGACGGCAACGGCTTCTCCGATTTCGATCCCCTGACCACCGTCGATACCGCGCTGATGTCTCCCACCGAGGCGGACAAAGCCCGCTACGAGCTTGCCTGGGTGTTCCACGTGAGACGAGGCGCCTTCGACCCGGCTCAATTCTCGCCGCGCCGCCGCCCGCAATATGAATCGACGGCGAAGGGATTGCACGCCTCCACAAAAGCGGTGGAGGATGCGTTCAACTTCATCCAGCAGCATCCTCCGACCCGCTAGCGCCGATTACTTGGCGATGCCGCTCAGGAAGGGATAGTGCTCCGCGGCGGCCATGAAAAATAGCATCGGCAGCGACATCCAGAATCCCGTGCGCGACGCGAGAAACGCCCAGCGCGCGAGCCGCGCCGCTTCCGGAGGCATCGGTGTCCCTTGCTCGGCGCTGGCGCGCGTCCACGCGATCAGGCGCTTTTGCGCGCGCCACACCACGCCCCACGTGTTCAGCAGCATCAGCAGACCCAATCCGCCGCCCACGCTGATCGAAAGGTGCGCGTTCGAAGAATCCGGGCTCGCGTTTGTGTAGAGCGCCGCCCACGACGCCGCTACGACGATCGCCGCGATCGCAATCGTTCGCACCCACGCGTTATCGAGAAAGCCCGTTTGCGGCAATTGCAGCGGATAGATCAGCGCGTACGCCACGAGCCACACCAGCAGCCACCAGCCCATCCACCGCCACGCCAGCCACGAGTCCCCGGCATTGTTCGCGTCCGCCGCCAGAATGATCCAGAAGTAGCGCAGCCCCATCAGCACCGTGATGACTGCCGACCAACGGAACCACCACATCCCGCGCTCCATCACCGCCGGAAACACTTTGCCGCGCACCGGCGGGTCGAGCCCTTTCATCGTAGGCGTTCCCACGAGGTTGAAAAAGTAGAGCAGCCCGACCCAGCTGATTCCCGCCACGATGTGAATCCAGCGGAGCGCGATCTCCTCGTTGGCGACGGGATCTTGCGGAAAGCTGAAATACGGCCCGGCGGCCAAAGCGATTGCGTGCGGCGAAAGCAACATGGCGCAAGCCTCCAGCGCGCCTGGTCCGGCGGCCTGCGGGCCACGCTACCGGATCGGCACACTCCAAGTCAATTGCCCCGCGGAAAGCATCTCATTGTTTAGTGTCAAGCATCGGATCACAAGCGCCGATTGCGGAACAAAGCGGGCGACGCGATACAATTTCGTTACCGGCCTTCGTGCCAGGAGGATCATGCCGAACTTTGTGACGGGAACCTTATTCGGGTCGCTTCGCCGCTCCGGCACTTTGTTTTGGCTGGGCATCCTCGCGTTCAGTATTCCGGCTTTCGCACGGGTGCAGCAGCCCTCCGCCGCTCCGCAAGCGACTGCATCGTCACCTGCCGCAGAGCGGACGGGCTCGCAATCTACCGGAACGGGAATCATCATGGGGGCGGTGGTCGATGCGACGGGCGCTGCCGTGGCCGGGGCTCGGATCGAGCTTACGGGCGGCAACCGTCCGGCGCAGAAAACCGTGGCAGACGCGACGGGGCAATTCTTTTTCGCCAACGTCGCCCCCGGACCTTTCCAGCTTGCAGTGACGGCGCAAGGCTTCGCGGCGCAGACGGCTTCCGGAGTTCTGCACGCGGGCGAATCGTTGACGGTGCCGCAGATCGCGATGCCGCTCGCCACTGTCGTGACGGAGGTGCACGTGTCTCCGGCTGAAGAGGCGAAGGTCGAGCTGCACGCCGAGGAGCAGCAGCGCGTGCTCGGCGTGGTCCCGAATTTCTACGTCACCTACGTTCCGGACGCCGCGCCCCTAGCCCCGAGGCAGAAATTTCAGCTGGCGTGGAAGGCGACAATCGACCCGGTCACCGTCGTGGTGGTCGGCGCGACCGCTGGATTCGAGCAGGCCACTAATTATTACAAAGGATACGGCCAGGGCGCGCAGGGCTACGGAAAACGCTTCGGCGCCACGTATGCCAACTTCCTCACGTCGACCTTCATCGGCGACGCGATCTTGCCGTCGCTCCTGAAACAGGATCCCCGCTACTTCTACAGAGGAACGGGCAGCAAACGTTCGCGCCTGCTATACGCGTTGGGCAACACGTTTTTCTGCAAAGGCGATAACGGCCGCTACCAGCCGAATTACTCGACCCTCGGCGGAATCTTCATTTCGAGCGGCATCGGCAACGCGTACTATCCGTCGACCGATCGCGGCGTGGGCCGCACGTTCCAGGGCGCGCTGATCGGCATTGCCGGCTCGAGCGCGGCCAATGTGCTCGAAGAGTTCATTGTATCCAGATTCACGTCGCGGCCACCGCAGAACGTCCCTTCCACTTCGGGCGACTAGAAGTTATCTCATAAACACTTTCAACGCACTGAACGGTTGAAAGTTATGGCGAATGACGTAAACCGGGAGCATGGACCTCACCGACGCCTAGTGGGCGTTGCTCGAACCGTTGTTTCGTCCGAAACGCAGGGACGATGGGCGAGGCCGACCGTGGCAAGATACGCGGGCGGTGCTGAACGGGGTCTTTTGGGTTTTGCGCACCGGCGCTCCCTGGCACGATCTGCCCCGTCGTTATCCTCCCTATCAGACCTGTCATCGCCGCTTCCAACAGTGGCAGCGCTCGGGGTTGCTCACCAAGCTGCTGCAGAAACTGGCCGAAGATTTGCGCGATCGCGGGAAGCTGGATTTGAGCGAATCGTTCATCGACGCCAGCTTCAGTTCGGCGAAAAAAGGGGCTCTGCTGTCGGCCCTACTCGCCGCGGCAAAGGCAGCAAAATCATGGCGATCAGCGACGGCCATGGTCTTCCTCTCGCCGTGCACGTGGCCAGCGCTTCGCCGCATGAAACAAAGCTCGTCGAAATCACGCTCGAACGGCGATTCCTCGCCGAGACTTCCGAGCGACTGATCGGCGATCGCGCCTACGACAGTGATCCACTGGACGTGCAAATTCGCGAGCGCTTCGGCGTGCAGTTGGTTGCGCCGCACAATCCTACGCGCACCCGCAAAGCCACGCAGGACGGCCGCGTGCTCCGCCGCTACCGGCGTCGCTGGAAAATCGAGCGCCTGTTCGCTTGGCTTCATAACTTTCGACGCGTCGTCATTCGCTGGGAATACTACCCAGAGAATTTCCTCGGGATGGTGCAGCTTGCTTGTGCCGTCATCCTCTTGAGGCATTTATGAGATGGCTTCTAGACGATTCCGCTTCCTCCGCCTTGCGTTTCGTCCGCAAGCGGCATGCGGCACGTTTACTACGAGCGCGCGCCATCCTGGTGGACGTACTTGATCACCTCGACCTCCGAGATGGCGATCAGCCCGTCGGCGACCATCGCATCGAGCTGCGGGATCAGCTTCCGCACCTTGTCGTCCGAATCGATCACGCTGACCATCACCGGCGCGTCGTGCGAAAACGACAGCAGGTGGTGCGGCTTGCGAATCAACGTGCTCGCGCCGTAGCCTTCGATGCCGCGAAACACGGTCGCGCCCGCGATATCCAGCTCGCGGCATTTCTCGACAATCGCGCGGTAGAGCGGTTTGCCGTGCCACTTGTCGTCTTCGCCGAAATGGATGCGCAGCATCGTCGCCTTGCCCTCGAGTTTCATTTCTGCGCCTCCTTCCCTTTTTCCGCGCCCTTTTCCGCGGACGGCACTTCGTGCGTGTACTTGATCACGTCCACGTCTGACATCACAACGAGACCCTGTTGCACCATCTCATCGAGAATCGCGGCAAACGCCCGCAGCTTCGCTTCCTCATCGACCACCGACAGCATGATCGGCCGGTCGTGCGACAAATGCAGCGCGCCATCCTTGTGAATCCGCCGGTTCGCGCCGTAGCCGAGGATGCCCTGATAGACCGTCGCGCCGGCGATATCGTTCGCGCGCATCGCTTCGACCAGCGCCTTGTAGAGCGGCTTGTCGTGCCACTTATCGTTTTCGCCGATGAAGATGCGCATCAGCTTTGCTTTGCCCTCGCGCTTCAAGGCGACCGCCGCGCCCTTTGCGGCTCCCTTGGCCGATTCTTCCGACGGCTTCACCACAAAAGTATCCTGCACCTCGATCAGCCCGGTCCCGGCCAGTTGGTGCAGCTTCGGCAGCAGCTCTTCCACCTTCTCGGGCGATTCCACGAACTCGATCTTGATCGGCAGATTCTCCGTGAGCCGCTCGATCCGCATCGTATGCATGTGATGGTCCGCGCCGAATCCGGCGATCCCGCGCACCACGCTTGCGCCCGAAATCCCGCGGTAGAAAAGGAAATCGAGAATCGCCGAATAGAGCGACTGCCCGTGATACTTGTGATCCTCGCCGACGTAGATGCTCACCTTTTTCGCTGGCCCGGCGTTCAGCATGACGCCTCCCGTCTCATCGTTCCGCCCCTCGCGACAACCGTGCCCCGCATCGTGGCTGCGATCATAGAATGCTCTTTCCCGTAATCATGCCGAGCCACACGGCTACGAATCCAACGATCACGCTCAGCGACACGTTGAGCCCGGCCATCAGAAACTCGCCGTCCTGGAGGCTGCGCAGCGTCTCGTACTCGAATGTCGAAAACGTCGTGTAACTGCCGATGAACCCGATCGGAATCAGGTATCTCCAGTTCGGGCTCCAGTGCGTCCGCTCGGCAAGCAGCGTCACCACTAGTCCGATCAGAAACGATCCCGTGCAATTGATAAAAAATGTGCCGTAGGGGAAGCGCGTTCCAAAGCGATTGCCGAAATATCCGCCTATCCAGAATCGCAGGATCGCTCCCAGCAGTCCGCCGAGGCCGACCATGAGGTATTTAGTCATGTGAGCAAATGTCTCTCTCCCTAGAAGCCATCTCATAAATGCCTCAAGAGGATGACGGCACAAGCAAGCTGCACCATCCCGAGGAAATTCTCTGGGTAGTATTCCCAGCGAATGACGACGCGTCGAAAGTTATGAAGCCAAGCGAACAGGCGCTCGATTTTCCAGCGACGCCGGTAGCGGCGGAGCACGCGGCCGTCCTGCGTGGCTTTGCGGGTGCGCGTAGGATTGTGCGGCGCAACCAACTGCACGCCGAAGCGCTCGCGAATTTGCACGTCCAGTGGATCACTGTCGTAGGCGCGATCGCCGATCAGTCGCTCGGAAGTCTCGGCGAGGAATCGCCGTTCGAGCGTGATTTCGACGAGCTTTGTTTCATGCGGCGAAGCGCTGGCCACGTGCACGGCGAGAGGAAGACCATGGCCGTCGCTGATCGCCATGATTTTGCTGCCTTTGCCGCGGCGAGTAGGGCCGACAGCAGAGCCCCTTTTTTCGCCGAACTGAAGCTGGCGTCGATGAACGATTCGCTCAAATCCAGCTTCCCGCGATCGCGCAAATCTTCGGCCAGTTTCTGCAGCAGCTTGGTGAGCAACCCCGAGCGCTGCCACTGTTGGAAGCGGCGATGACAGGTCTGATAGGGAGGATAACGACGGGGCAGATCGTGCCAGGGAGCGCCGGTGCGCAAAACCCAAAAGACCCCGTTCAGCACCGCCCGCGTATCTTGCCACGGTCGGCCTCGCCCATCGTCCCTGCGTTTCGGACGAAACAACGGTTCGAGCAACGCCCACTGGGCGTCGGTGAGGTCCATGCTCCCGGTTTACGTCATTCGCCATAACTTTCAACCGTTCAGTGCGTTGAAAGTGTTTATGAGATAACCTCTAGTGGCACAGACAATCCTGTCTGTGCTCTCTGATTCCGGCTCGGCCTGCGCCGATGCAGCGGCTGAAAATCGCGCCCCGCTTGGCCCAGCAGTTTACACCGGCTCCGATCATTCCGACTTCGCCCGGCGCAGATACGCTTCAAACTCCGCGGTCAGCCCGTGCAACTGCTCGACGATCCCGCTGAGTTCTTCCGCCGCAGCCTCGGGCAGATCGCCGTATCCCCGCATGTGTTCCGGCATCAGTTCTTCGATCTCGATCCCTATCGCGTCGAGCGCCACAGTAATCGCATGCAACGCCGGGATCGGCGCCTGCTGCGCGGCGATTCCCTGAGCGTCCAGCACGCGCAAAATCTGCTCGCGAAGCCGGGCCACATATTGCTCGATGGCCCGACGCTGCTCCGGAGAAAGCTCCGTCGAGTACCGCGGAAACGCCGCCTTTGACTCGGAGGAATTCAGGATCGACTCGATGTCGCCGAGCAGCTTGTCGATGTAATGGCAGGTCACGCGGAGCCTGCGCGCCTGATACTCGTTCAGTTGTCCGCTGCGCGATGCGCCGGGCATGGTTCGACCTCGCTTGTACGGCTCTGCTTGGATCAGTGCCGGGGACATGCCTCCGCGACAGGATCCCTGTCAGGAGTCATCATCTGTCCCGGCACAAAAGAGGACAGCGGTTGAGGGCGAACTCCATCGCCGCTACCGCCATTTTACGTGGGCTCTGACAGAAGTCAACGCGCTCGACTGCCACGGTTGCGATCGTCGCGCCCCGAAACCGCGCCTCTTGCGTCGGTCGACTGCCTCGTTACGCACTACCTCCGCGCATGGACTGGCATAATATGGCCAGGGGAATTGTGATGCGAGCACTTGCCTTTGCCACGGCCCTCTTGCTAGCTGTCGCCGTCTTTTCGGGTTGCCACACCTCTACGGTGCTGGGCCAAGGCAAACCGGACTTGCAGTTGACCAGCCCCAGCTTCGCAAATGGCGAGATCCCGAAAAAATTCACCTGCGATGGCGACGATACGTCGCCGCAACTCGAATGGGTTGCGCCGCCCGCTGCCACGCAAAGCTTCGCGCTCACCATCGTCGATCACGATGCGCCAATCGGTTCCTTCGTTCACTGGGTGCTGTACGACGTGCCTCCCGAAACGCGTGGCTTGCCCGAGGGCGGCCCAAACAAGACCAACTGCCGGATGGCTCGCGCCAAGGCCAAAACGATTTCGACAAGATCGGCTACGGTGGCCCGTGCCCGCCAGGAGGCTCCTCGCATCGCTACACGTTTTCGCTCTACGCGCTCGACTCGAAACTGAATCTTGCGCCCGGCGCGACGCGCAGCCAGCTCGAAGCCGCTGTGAAGGGACACATCCTGGCCCGCGGCCAGCTGATCGCCCGCTACAAGCGATAAACGTCGAATCCCCGACCTCTTTCGCACAGGTCCGCAGGCCTGTGCCAATCCTGTACCCACGGACAGCTGCGGCGCGCTCCGCAATGTGCCACTATGAGATTGACGATGAAAAATCGTCCGCTCTCTCGACGAGAGCCTAACGCTCTTTGAAAACTGGATGATGATTGAAGGAGAGCCGCAAGTTTCGGCGGGGCGGCACACTTGAATCGGGCCGTTCTTTGTCTTGCTCCGAGCACCGGCTTGCCCTGACGTAGGAAGGGAGATGCGCCACAAGTTAGCCTAATCCGGAAGGATTGGGTCCTCGAATCGAAAGAGAATCAAGCGCCGTAGGCGCGGCATAGAGGACTTTTCTAATCGACACTGCGGCGATTAGAAACGTCTGTAACTCACTGGAAACACACGATAGCCACACATTCTAATCGACACGGTTAGAGGGGGTCTGAACGAGCCCAAAAGCGATCTGCGGAGCCTCAATCGGACCCTTTGCCAGTTGCGATTCTTGCGCTCCCAGCCGTAGGATTACTCATCGAATTCGGCAGGAGGAATCCACATGGCGCAAGAAACGCAAGGCTCAGCCGCCCAGGCCGCGAAGCCGGTGATCAAGCCACCCTTCACGGAAGAAACCGCGCGCGCCAAGGTGCAGGGCGCCGAAGATGCATGGAATTCGCGCGATCCGGAGCGCGTCGCGCTTGGCTACAGCGAAGATTCCGAGTGGCGCAATCGCAACGAATTCCTGCGCGGGCGCGAGGAGATCAAAGCCTTTCTCCGCCGCAAATGGAATAAGGAACTCGACTATCGCCTGAAGAAAACGATGTGGTGCTACACCGGCAATCGCATTGCCGTCACTTTCGAATACGAGTGGCACGACGATAGCGGCCAGTGGTATCGCTCCTACGGCAACGAACTCTGGGAATTCGGCGACGACGGTCTCATGCGTCGCCGCATCGCCAGCATCAACGATGCGCCGATCAAGGAATCCGAGCGTCGCGTGCGCTAGCTTCGATCGCGGCGCGAAAAACGGAAAACGTCTTTGGCGAAAATCTACGCAGGCACTTCCGGATGGGCGTACGCAGGATGGAAGCCGGACTTCTATCCCGCGAAGCTGGCGTCGGCGAAATTTCTCGGCTATTACGGCACGCGCCTCAATTCAGTCGAACTCAACTACACGTTTCGGCGGCGCGTCACCGAAAAGCTTCTTTCGGGCTGGATCGCCGCCACGCCTCCCGATTTCAAATTTGCGGTGAAGGCCAATCAGAGCATCACGCACGTCCTGCGACTGCGCGATGCGGCTAAAGCGACGCTCGAATTTGTCGGCTCGCTCGATCCTTTGCGCGACGCGGGCAAGCTTGGTCCGGTGCTGTTTCAGCTGCCGCCGTTCCTGAAGTGTGATCTCTCTCGCCTCGAGGAATTTCTGGCCGCGCTTCCGCGGGGCACGCGCGCCGCGATGGAATTCCGGCACGTCTCGTGGTTTTCGGACGACGCCTACAAGCTGCTGCGCGGAGCCAACGTGGCGCTTTGCCAGGCCGAGAGCGAAAAAATCGAGACGCCGGACGTGGCGACCGCGGATTACACTTATTTCCGGCTGCGGAAAGCAGATTATTCCGCGAGCGCTCGCAAAGCGCTGTCGAAGAGAGTGGCCGAGGCTGCCGGCCGCGGCGACGTCTTCGTTTATTTCAAACACGAGGACACGCCCGAAGGCGCGCTCTACGCCGAGGCTCTGCTCAAAGATAGTTCTCACTAATCTCACGCTTTTCTTGTGGGAGGTTTTCGATGAATCGATGGTCTGAAACACACGCGCCGGGCGCCGTGATCCTGATTCGGCTTCTCGTGGGGCTGGTTTTCTTCGAAGAGGGAATTCAGAAATTCTTGTTTCCGGCGATTCAAGGAGCGGGACGCTTCGCCCGAATCGGCATCCCGGCGCCTACCGCCATGGCGCAATTCGTTGGCGCAGTCGAGGTCATATGCGGGGCGCTCATTGTTCTCGGCCTCTTCACGCGCCTCGCCGCGATTCCGCTGCTGATCGATATTTCGGTCGCCATCGCTTCGACGAAAATCCCGATCCTGCTGGGCCACGGCTACTGGCGCTTTCACGCGCCGCAGCTCAGCCGCTACGGCCCCTGGGCGATGTTTTCCGAGGCGCGCACCGATTTCTCGATGCTGCTCGGCCTACTGTTTCTGCTGATCGTCGGCGCCGGCCCGTTGTCGTTTGACGCGCGTCGCTGAGCGCTGCCCGGCGGGCGAGTCTCAGGAAAATCCTTCGGGAGCCGCATGCGGCTCGTACAGTTCCTCGAGCCGCGCGATTTCTTCCGGCGAAAGTTTCACGCTCGCGGCGGCAATCGCATCCTCGAGGTGCCGCGGCTTCGTCGCGCCGACGATCGGCGACGTGACCACGGGCTTGTGCAGCATCCACGCCAGCGCAATCTGCGCCGGCGGCAAGCCGCGCTCGCGCGCGATCTCGTTGACCCGATCGATTACGAGCTTGTCGATCGCTTCGGTTTTTTCGAAGAGAGCCTTCGCGAAGGTGTCCGTTTTGGCGCGCTCCGTTTGCGGCTCGGGCGACCACGGCCGCGCCAGCCGTCCGCGCGCGAGCGGCGACCACGGAATTACGCCGATGCCTTCGGAGGCGCACAGCCGCAGCATTTCGCGTTCTTCTTCGCGGTAGATCAGGTTGTAGTAGTTCTGCATCGAGACGAACTTCGCCCAGCCGTTGGCGCGCTGGATTCCGAGCGCCTTCATCATTTGCCACGCCCACATCGACGAGGCGCCGATGTAGCGCGTTTTGCCCGCGCGCACCACGTCGTTGAGCGCTTCGAGCGTCTCTTCGAAAGGCGTGTCGTAGTCGTAGCGATGGATCTGGTAGAGATCGACGTAGTCGGTGCCGAGCCGGCGCAAGCTCTTGTCGATTTCCGAGAGGATGGACTTTCGCGAGAGGCCGCGGCCGTTGGGTCCCTGGCGCACGGGCCCCCAGACTTTCGTGGCGATCACGAGCTCGTCGCGCTTTACGAAGTCGCGAATCGCGCGGCCCAGCACCTCTTCGCTCTGCCCGCTCGAATAGACGTTCGCCGTATCGAAGAAATTGATGCCCGCTTCGAGCGCGGCCTTGATGTGCGGCCGGCTGTCCTCTTCGCTGAGCGTCCATTGCCAGTGCAGAATTCCGCCGGTCGCCTTGCCGTAGCTCATGCAGCCGAGGCAAATCCGCGATACCTGCAAGCCGGTGTTTCCGAGCCTCACGTAATCCATATCAATTCTCCTTGGTTATCAGCGCCGACTAGTTCAGATGCTGGTGATCGCCGCTAGATTCCTTGGCGTTAGCTTTTTGGCCCGTGCGATACTCCTTTCATGAAGCGGCCGTCCGGCTCAACGCGCGTCAAAGTTTCGCTACGCAAGGGTCGGCGTCCACATCCTCGGCGAGTGCACTTTCCGCTCATCGTTTCCAAAGGCCCTAAGGTGGATGTCACAAGCGAGATGATCTACAAGCTGGTAGCGTTTCCCTGACGCCGATGTCGGGAGACAGGTTCGTTTATACGAATATGGTGCCCAAGAGAGGACTCGAACCTCCACTCCCTTGCGAGAACTAGCTCCTGAAGCTAGCGCGTCTGCCAATTCCGCCACTTGGGCAAGTCGTGCGGCACTACGAGGCAAATCTATGTTGCCTTCGGGCCGCTCGTTTGTCAACGGGACGGCGCACGCGTCAGGGAGGCGAGGAATGAAGGCTCTTAGAATTGCCCTACTCAGTTTCGCGTGTTTTTGCTGCGCGGCCGCTGATTCGCCGCTCCTTCCGGCACAGCGCGGAACCGTGATCGTGGACTGGAAGGCTGAGCTGGCAAAGGCCAGAGCTGAGATCGCGAAGAATCCAAAATCGGCGTTTTGGCACAACCAGGCGGGCATGGATTACAACGCATTGGGCGACTTTAGGAGCGCGGTGAAAGAGCTAAGGCTGGCGTGTAGCTTAGACCCGTCGAATGCGGAGGATTATTACGGGCTCTATGCCTTATACAAAAGAAAAGGAATGCATTCTGAAGAGCGACGGGTCTTACTCGACGCACTTGAAAAGGACCCCAACAATCCATTTGGGCACTTTGAATTTGGCTTTATTCTCGAAGGCGAAAAGCGCTGGCCGGATTCTCTCCGAGAATATCGCACCGCCAAGCGCTTGGTTTCGGCGATCCAAGGTTCCCAATATGTCGATCCGCGCGGCAATTACTACGACATTGATGACGTTCGAAACCTAGTGGATGAGGCGATAGAGCGAGTCTCCAAGATTAACCAGTCGGCACCGCGTACGCAGTAACGCAATTCGAGCAGGCAGGCCTTACTGGATGGGATTGCGGTAGTCGGCGTCGCGCGGGTCGATGGGCTTTCGGCCGGCGAAGCCTTCGTCCTGACGGTGGTAGAAACGGATGCGATCCTCGCCGAGGCGCCAGCAGAGATAGACTTCCTCGCCGTCGATGCGCGATGGGAAATCGAGCAGGCCGACTTCGAGGTCCTTGACGATGCAGCCAGTGGCGTGGATTTTGTCGAGGGCGTCGCGGATCGTCTGCTCGAGGCGGTTGCGCTCGAGGCGGAGCGTGGCCGTCTTGTTGAATTCGACGAGCATCCCGCCCGAGCGCTGGATTCGCTCGGCGAGCGCCGAAAGCTGGTCATCGAACTCGCCGAATTTGCGGCGCGCTTCGATTGCCTCGATCAGCACCGGCTCGATCTGCACGCGCAGGCGCTCCGCTTCCGACAGCGAAAACAGTTTGGATTCTTCGTCGGACAAAGTAGAGCTACTCCCCAGGGCTGCGGCAAAATCGAAACCAAGACTGTCGGGCTGAAGCACCCGGCGCTACGTTTAAACCTAAGACGTCCGAACTGCTCAGCCGCCGATGGAAACCATTGTACGCGAGGGCGGGACGAAACCGGGCTCGTTGATGCGATGACTCTTTTCTTTTTCGGCCACGATCGAGATGATCTCGCCGGCGATTTCGCGGTCGGTGGCGCCGCCGCGCAGGAGGAATTTCAGGTCGTGGTCTTCCTTGCTGAAGAGACAGGTGCGCAGCTTGCCGTCGGCGGTGAGCCGGATGCGCGAGCAGTGTCCGCAGAATGGCTGCGACACGGGCGAGATCAGCCCGATCTCGCCACGGCCGTCGGCGAAGCGATACTTGCGCGCCGTTTCGCTGCGTTCGTGCGCCACGGGGACCACCGGCCAGCGCGCCGAGATGCGGCTGAGCACTTCCGCGCCGGTCACCACCGAGTCGCGCGTCCACGCGCGGTCGGCATCGAGAGGCATGTATTCGATGAAGCGCATGATCAGGTCGCGGTCGCGTGCGAACGCGGCGAAGGCCTCGACCTCATCGTCGTTGATGCCGCGCACCAGCACGGCATTCACTTTCACAGGACGCAACGGCGAAGCTTGCGCCGCGTCGATGCCGGCGATCACGTCGTCGAACGTCTTCGTCCGCGTGATGCGCTCGAATCGCGCGCGATCGAGCGAATCGAGGCTGATGTTGATGCGGTTCATTCCGGCGGCGACGAGCCGGTCGACGCGCTCGGCCAGCAGGTAACCGTTCGTGGTCATCGAAACGTCCTCGACGCCCACGGCTTTCAGGCGCGCGACGAAATCCTCGACGCCCGAGCGAACCAGCGGCTCGCCTCCCGTGACGCGCACTTTGCGAATCCCCATCGGGACCAGAATCCGCACCAGCCGCTCGTATTCGTCCCAAGTGAGCAGGGTGTCGGATGGCATGTGATTTTCCGGGTTGGCCGAGCGGCAATAGACGCACCGGAAGTTGCAGCGATCGGTCACCGAAATGCGGAGGTCGGTGATCGGGCGGCCAAATTTGTCGGTCAATCCCATCGCGCTTCCTTGGATGTCCAACCTTCTCGTTTCGCGTCAGAAAACAAAAACGCCCAAATCCATGTTGGGATTTGGGCGACACGCCCGGCGGCCCTGCGGCGCGCCCGGCATTCCCCTTTCCAAACACGGGAGGCCCGGACGTTTCCGTCCGAACCCTCAACCCCGCAAACTGCGGGGTGTCGCCTCGCGGGCCATTGGATGTCTCTCCGTCAGGCCGCGGAGGTCGGAGAATTTCAGCCGTGATTCTACCCCGCGTAACCCAAAAGAAGCAAACTGCATAACTAATACGTTTCGATATGCCTGGTAACGACATACCTATGCGGATAGAGCTATCTCGATGGCTGACGGCTGATGTTGCGGATCTCCTTGCGGTAATCGGGGGCGAAAATTTCGACGGTGCGGCACATTTCATAGAGGCGCGAGCGGATTCGCTTGCCGACGCGGTCGGTGAGAGAATCCTCGATGGTTGGCGCGCGCATGCCGGCGACGCGCGCGGCCGGTGCGGGGGCGATTGCGGTGTCCGCGTCGAGAAAATTCGTGGTGAGGATTGTGACGCGCTTCTCGTTATAGCGGGTATTCAGAATATGCCCGACGGTTTCCAGTGCCCAGAGAGACGGCTTGCTCGACCCGACGTCGTCGAGGACGAGAATTTCCGCCTTCAGCACCGGTTCGAGAACGCTCATCTCGGTCGACTGGCTCTCGGCGTTGTAGCTATCCTGAATTTCCTTCAGCAGCTCGCGGTAATCATAGAAAAGGCCGCTGTGCCCGCGCTCGACGATTTCCTTCAGCGCTGCGACAGCGAGGTGCGTCTTGCCCGCGCCGCAGGGGCCCATCAGCAGCAGGCCTTGATCATTCTGCATTTCGCGCACGGGAGAGAATTCCTCCGCGAAACGCTGCACGATCAGCTTTGCCTGCGCGAGGCTGCGGTTCCACGCGGCCAGCTGCTCGCGCGAGGCATTCTCAATCTCGTTGTCCGTTTCGAAATTCTCGAAATCGCAGTGGCGATAGCGGTCCGGGACGCGCGCCTTCGCGAGCACGCGCTCGGCTTTATTGCCCGTGGTGCAATCGCACGGCACCGCCCAGACCATTTTGGGTTCGCCGGCGGCCGTGCCGGGGTGCGCCGTCTCGGCCGAAGCGAGCGGCTGCGCGCCTTCCGCGCTCCGCTCGACCACTTTCCAGCCGCTGCCCTGGCAGATGGGACAATCCGTTCTCGCCATGAAGAGAGAATAAGCGGCGGGCGCGCCCGGCGCAAGCGCACCCGCACTGTGCAAATTGAAATGCGCTGTGGAATTCGCGAACGTGATGATCCGGGACTGCGTGGCGCGGGAAAATCCCAGGGCTAAAGCCCTAAACTAAGCAGCACTTTTTCGGGGGCCTGAAGGCCCACGCTTCCACCGTAACGCGGTGAAAACCGCTGCTACGTTCAACCTCAAGACTCGGCACGCGCCTCAAGGCGAAGATGCCACGCTGCCCTTCGACTTCGCTCAGGATAAAAAGACCGCGGAGCTACATCATCTTAACCCGCCCACGCTACTTGATCACGCGGATCGTGTGGCGTGGGGCCGCGCGGACGATCGCGTTGCGCGTATTCGGCTGCGGCTGGTGGGACGCCACGAAATCGCGCGCCACCTCGCTGCGCACGTAGCGGATGAATTCCTCCATGTGCAGCTGCATCTCCGCCATTTTGTCGCGCATGTTGAGGATGATTTCGATTCCGGCGAGGTTCACGCCCAGCTCGCGCGTGAGATTCAGGATCACCTCGAGGCGCTCGAGGTCTTCGTCCGTATAGAGGCGCGTGTTGCCCTGCGATCGCGACGGCTTGAGCAGCCCGACGCGCTCGTAGAGACGCAGCGTCTGCGGGTGCAGATGATACAGTTCGGCGACAGCGCTGATCATGTAGCCGGCTTTGGCCCTTTTTCTCGGACGCATTGCCATTACAGTTCTCCTACTTTGCTTCCACCGTCGCGCGCGCGAAAAGCTCGCTGCGCGGATCTTCGGGGTCGATCTTGCCAAGTTCCTTCAAGAGATTGCGCACGCGCTCGTCTTCGGGTTTCGGCACCACGATCTGCACCTCGACGATCTGATCGCCGCGCTTTCCGGGGCGTCCCGCCGCGGGCGCGCCCTTTTCGCGCAACCGCAGCTTCTTTCCGCTATTCGTGCCCGGCGGAATGCGCACCTGCGCGCGGCCGTCGATCGTTGGCACTTCGACTTTGGCGCCGAGCGATGCCTCGGGCACCGTCACCGGGACCACGGTATAGAGATCGTCGCCGCGCCGCTCGAAAAACGGATGCGGCTGGACATTCGTGATGATGTAGAGATCGCCCGGAGGCGCGCCGTGCATCCCGGCGTTTCCGTAGCCCGCCACGCGCACGCGCGAGCCTGTCTTCGCGCCGGGCGGAATGCGCACGTCGATCGTTTCGACATGCTGTACGCGCCCTTCGCCGCCGCAATTGCGGCAGATGGTGCGGAGCTTTCCGCGGCCGCCGCAACGCGAGCAGGTGATCTGAAAACGCATCTTGCCGCTGACTTGCGTCACCTGGCCCGTGCCGTTGCACGTCGGGCAGGTTTTCTCCTCGCCGGCAAAACCTGCGCCGTGGCACACGTTGCACACGTCCAGCCGGGTGAAGCTGATCTTTTTCACCGCGCCGTGCATCGCCTCGGTAAACGAGATATCGATCTGAAATTCGAGATCGCTTCCGGGTTCGGCGCCGCCGTCGTGACTCGCTTGCGCGGCAGTGGCGCCGCGAAAGAATTGGCCGAAAAGATCGCGGAAGCTCGATCCGCCCGCGCCGCCCTGCGCGCCTGCGCCGAAATCGAATCCGCCGAAATCGAAATGGATGTCCTCCGGCGAAGCTCCGCCGCTGTACCCCGCCCCAGGCGGCATCCCGCCCGGGCCCGGCGCGTTGAAACCGAACTGGTCATACGTCTGGCGTTTCTTCGTATCCGAAAGGATTTCGTACGCTTCCTGAATCTGCTTGAACTTCTCTTCCGCGGTTTTGTCGCCAGGATTCAGATCGGGATGATACTTGCGGGCGAGCTTGCGGTAGGCGGCGCGAATTTCCTTCACCGCAGCCTTGCGCGGAACTCCCAGCAGCTCGTAGTAATCAGTTTTTGTGGTGGTTGCCATCTTGATGGGTCAGCCTAAAGAGAGATCCTTCGGCCCGGCCAAAAACCGACCGGGCCTCAGGATGACGAGGGCGCTAGGCGCCCACGTCAATTCGGCTTCTTCGATTCATCGACGTCCACGAACTCGGCATCCACGACATCGCCTTGCCCGTGACCGTGTGCGCCCTGGCCTGCCTCACCACCAGGAGCGCCATTGCCGCCCGCCGGCCCAGCGCCGCCCGGCTGCGATCCAGCCGCGCTCTGCGCCTTGTACAGCGACTCGGCGATGCGATGCGATGCCTTGGTCAGGTTGTCGACGGCGGCGTTCAACTTCTCGAGGCCGCCTTCATTCACCGCCCGCTTTCCTTCTTCGAGCGCCTCTTCGGCCGCCTTTACGTCCGCTTCGGCGAGCTTCTCACGATTCTCCTTGATCAGCTTCTCGGTCTGGTAGACGAGATTGTCGAGCCGGTTGCGGCTTTCGACCTCGGCCAGCCGGTCCTTGTCCTCGGAGGCGTGCGACTCCGCTTCCTTCTTCATGCGCTCGGCTTCATCCTTGCTGAGGCCGGTGGACGCGGTGATCGTGATCTTCTGCTCCTTGTTGGTCGCCATGTCCTTCGCGGACACGTTGAGGATGCCGTTGGCGTCGATATCGAACGTCACCTCGACTTGCGGCATGCCGCGCGGCGCCGGCGGAATTCCCATGAGATGGAATTTGCCGAGCGAGCGGTTGCCGCTGGCCACAGGGCGTTCGCCCTGCAGCACGTGGATCTCGACCGACGTCTGGTTGTCGGCCGCCGTCGAGAACGTTTCCGACTTGCGGGTCGGGATCGTAGTGTTGCGCGGGATCAGCGTGGTCATCACGCCGCCCAGCGTCTCGACGCCCAGCGAAAGCGGCGTCACGTCGAGCAGCAGGATGTCCTTCACCTCGCCGCCGAGCACGCCTCCCTGAATCGCCGCGCCGACCGCGACCACTTCATCCGGATTGACGCCCTTGTGGGGCTCTTTGCCGTTGAAGAGGCCCTTCACGATGTCGACCACTCGCGGGATGCGAGTCGAGCCGCCAACGAGCACTACCTCGTCGATTTTGTCCGGTGTGATTCCGGCATCGCTCAACGCGCGCTTCACCGGTTCCACCGTCCGCTGCAGCAAGTCTTCCATCAACTGCTCAAGCTTCGCCCGGGTCAACTTGAGCTGCATGTGCTTGGGGCCGGAAGCGTCCGCCGTCAGGAAGGGGAGATTGATCTCCGTCTCCTGCAGCTGCGACAGCTCGATCTTGGCTTTCTCAGCGGCTTCCTTGAGACGCTGAATCGCCATCTTGTCCTTGCTGACGTCGATGCCCTGATCGCGCTTGAACTCGGCCGCCATCCAATCGACGATGCGCTGGTCGATATCGTCGCCGCCAAGGTGCGTGTCGCCGTTCGTCGACTTCACTTCGACGACGCCTTCGCCGACTTCGAGGATCGAAATATCAAACGTGCCGCCGCCCAGGTCGTACACGGCGATCGTTTCGTCTTTCTTCTTGTCGAGACCGTAGGCAAGCGCCGCGGCCGTGGGTTCGTTGATGATGCGCAGCACTTCAAGCCCTGCAATTTCGCCGGCCTGCTTGGTCGCCTGCCGCTGGCTGTCGTTGAAGTAGGCGGGAACCGTGATCACCGCCTTGCTCACCTTTTCGCTGAGGAAGTCTTCCGCGGCCGCCTTCAACTTCTGAAGAATCATCGCCGAGATTTCAGGCGGGCTGTACACCTTGCCCTGAATCTCGACGCGGGCGTCGTCGTGCGGGCCCTTCGTCACTTTGTAAGGGATTCGCATCGCCTCTTCGACAACCTCGTCGTAGCGGCGGCCCATAAACCGCTTGATCGAATACACCGTGTTTTCTGGGTTCGTGATGGCCTGCCGCTTGGCCACCTGTCCCACCAAGCGCTCTCCCGTCTTCGTGATCGCGACTACCGACGGCGTCGTCCGCGCGCCTTCCTGATTGGGAATCACCACGGGTTCGCCGCCCTGCATCACGGCTACCACGGAGTTGGTCGTGCCCAGGTCAATACCAATAATCTTGCTCATAGAAATCCGCTCCTGTTAGATCAGGCTGGCTCAGTTCTCGGGAATCTGGGCCGCCGAAGGGTATCTTACACATTGAGTGTATCATTGTCAAGTTTCTTGTGTGTCTGTATTCTACTGTATATGCTAGCCTTATACATGTATTGGCGTCCGGGCTGCCTTGAAACCGCGCCGTGTTGGGCGACCGCCCGTCCAGGTCTCCGTCCTGCAAACTTCTATCCCCTGATACCGCATCCTAACAAATAGGCTCGGGTGATTTGCCAGATACGCGACACGCCGCGTCAACGCATGGACGACCGAGGTCCGTTTGGCGTTACAATATCCGCCGCTTGGGTAAAGACCTTGGTGGGAGGCTCACGTTGAATTTCTGTTCGCATTCGTCGCTCGCAAACAACCTGGGGAAGGGCCGCCTGCGGTGGCCGGTGCTGGCCATTCTTTTCGTCCTCATTCTGGGGCTCGGCGTCACGTCGCCATCAGCCACCGGCACCAGCCGCAAAGAAGCCCGCAAGGCTACTCGGGCCATTGAACCTATGGCGCCGCCCGTGAAGGCGTACGGTTCGAAGGACGCGCCCATCAAGATGGAGGTGTTCACCGATTACGAGTGCCCTTCGTGCCGCAACCTCTACGAAAACGCTTTGCGCCCGATGATCGGCGACTACGTGGCCGCCGGAAAAGTCTATCTCGTTCACCACGATTTTCCTCTGCCGGCGCACAAGTACGGCTTCGAAGCAGCCCGCTGGGCCAATGCGGCCGCGCGCGTGGGTGAGTTTGGGAGCGTTGAGGCGGCTCTTTACGACAACCAGGATGCATGGGGGGCCGACGGCAACATCGCGAAGTACGTCTCGGCGGCAATGTCTGCCGCGGATTTCAAGCGTGTCCAAAAGCAGATGGACGGTTGCATGGTGGTACCTGCATCCCCCGACGGTGCACAGAATAGCCACAGCTGCGCTTTGGATGCGTACATCGAAGAGGACCGCGCCATTGGCATGCGGATTCCCGTCCAGGCAACGCCGACGTACATCATCACCTACAAGGGCCAGCACCTGCCCGCCGCGACGGGCTTCGTTTCCTGGCCGATCCTCAAGCAGTTCTTTGATTCGCTCCTGAGCCAGTAGCACGTTGGCGAAAAACTCTCGATGAACACGCTGGGTTCATTGTTGACGTGGCTGGCGCTGCACGGCTACTGGTTTATCCTGGCCGGGCTGGTTGCGGCCTTCTGCATCCGCGATCCCCAAAAGCGCCGCAGCGTCGTCCGAATTCTGTTGATCTTCGGCGGCATACTGGTGGGGTCGATATTTCTGACTGCCGCGTACGGAAAGCTCAAACCTTTGCCCGGCTTCGCCTGGTCGTGGCGTTCCGCGAGAATCTCGATTTCGATGTTTGCAATCCAAGTGGAGTCCTACCAAATCCTCTCGCCCGGAGCGGCAAACCTGGTCGCTCATCTGCTGCCGTTTTTCGAGATTTTCCTCGGATTGTGGCTGGTCAGCGGGATCGCGAGGCGTTTTTCATCGCTCCTCGCGGCGCTGGTGTTGTGCGCATTCATGATCGCGATCA
>CAVUDN010000013.1:0-21402 GCA_963740095.1 uncultured Acidobacteriota bacterium | reverse complement strand
ACGTAGAGCAGCCAGTACACGATCACACCGGTTACCGACACATAGAGCCACAGCGGCAGCGTCCATTTGGCGATCGCGCGATGCGCCTCGAATTTCCCGCGGAGAGCGCGGGTCAGGGTGATCAGGACGAGCGGGACGATCACCGCAGCGAGCGTGGTATGCGTGAGCAGCAGCGTGAAATACACGGGACGAATCCAGCCCTGCCCGCCGAAGCGGATCACTCCCGCGCTGAAATGAAAATAAAGGTAGAGGGCGAGGAATAGCGTCGAGCAGCAAAACGCCGAAATCATGAAGAAACGGTGAATCGCGATCTTCCCGCTGCGAATCATCACGTATCCGCAGACGAGCAGCACCGCGCAGGCGCCATTCAGCGAAGCATTTACCGCGGGGAGAGATCGAATCGGCAGAAGATCGGCGGCGAAAACCATGCTATCGCGTGACGAGCTTATCGAGGATCAGCCAACCGAGCAGCAGCGGGATGTGCGCGATGGTCGCGTGCATCAGCCATTTCGCGCGCGCGTTGGTTCGCGAGCGATTCGCCCACAGCCCGACTTGCAGCAGCAGCATTCCCAGCAGCAGCGCGCCAAAGAAATAAAGTTTGCCCGCCATGCCCACCACCGACGGCAGCGCGCTGACCCAGACCAGGATCGCGGACATGCAAACGATTTGGCGAAAGGTGGAATCGCCCGAGCGATCAACCACCGGCAGCATGCGGATGCCGGCGCGCGCGTAGTCCTCGCGATACATCCACGCGATCGCCATGAAATGCGGGAATTGCCAGAAGAATAGGATCGCGACGAGTACCCATCCGCCCAGCCCGAGCGAACCGCGCGCGGCGGCCCAGCCGATCAGCGGAGGGAGCGCGCCGGGAATCGCGCCGACGGCGGTCGAGAGCGGCGTGCGCGTCTTCAGCGGAGTGTACAGCCCGAGGTACAGCAGCGACGTCGCCAGCGCGACGAGGCACGCGAGCAGATTCGCGGCAACCGCGAGCCACGCTGCGCCCGCCACGATCGTGACGACGCCGAAGATCAGTACGTCGCGCGGCTGCAACACACCGGTCGGCAGCGGACGCGCCGCCGTGCGCCGCATCACCGCGTCCATCTCGCGCTCGATGTATTGATTCAGCGCGGCGGTCCCGCCCGCCACGAGCATCGTCGCGACGACGGTGTTCAACAGCAGCGCCCAATTCATCGCGCCGGTCGAGCCGAGATAAAAGCCCGCGACCGTCGTCATTACAACGAGAAACGTCACGTCCGGCTTGGTGAGCACGACGTACGCCCACGGCTTCTCGTAGCTCGTCATTGTCGCGGCGCGTTCGTTCATTGCGCGGTCCTCACGCTTTCGCTCGCACGTGCCACCGCCGCCGAGCCCGCCCGCCGAGTCAGCCGCTGGCACGTGAGGGTGAGCAGCACGGACGCGCCGATCGTCAGCGCGCCGCCGACGACATGAGCTGCCGTCAGCGTGACGTAGAGCGTCGTCGGCTGCACGGCGGCGATTCCGGACGCCCACCACGCCGCGAATCCCAGCAGAATCTGTATCCCGAAGAACATATGCAACCACATCACACGCCATCGCAGGTCACGCACCCCGCGAAAACGCTTCTTCACGACGCGGCCCGTCCAGATCACCATCACGGTCACCGCGCCGGCTCCAATCAAATGCGGCACAATCCCGAGCGCGCCGTGCCGGAAAGCGGCGCCGAGAAGAATCTGACCGAGGATCACAATCGTTGTCCACCAGCCCAGCGTCGTGGCGCGCGGCGAGCCGGAATCTTCGAGTTGCGGCAGCTCGCTTTGCCACCATGGGCTCACGTAGAGCGCGATTCCCACGAGCGTCATGAAGAAGATCTGCGCGAGCGTGGCGTGAGCGGTGGCCGAAACGATCGGATCGCCTTCCAGAACCCGGATTCCGCCCAGGATCGCCTGCGCCACGACGAGCGCGACCGCGTTCCAGCCCAGGCTCTTGGCCAGCGGCCGGCGATCCTTGGCCGTGATCCACACGGCCAGGATGAGCGTCATGATCGACACGATTCCGGCGATCACGCGGTGCGAATATTCAAAGCGAATGCCGCCTACGAAGGGAGGGATGAGCCGGTGGTACGCGAGCGGCCAATCCGGAACGGAGTCTCCGGCATCGTTGTTCGTCACCAGCGCGCCCGCCATCAGCAGCAGGACGGTGAAGGATGCTGTGGTCACCGCAAAGCGGTACACGCCGCGAGAAGTTGGAGTGGAGTTTGGCGCCATCAGCTCTGTGCGATCGTGTTTCCCCGCGTTTCGTTGCGTTGAAGACCTTTCATTCTATGCATCGCGCCCGGAAAACGCAAAACTTTCCGGCGGACGGAATGAAGCCGGGGATTCGCGTAGACCACGCGGTATCGATGCGCCTTTTGGATTCTTGCGTCCTCGGCCTTCGAGACGGGGACATTCTTCTCTTGCTCCCGCACCGACTCGGCCCGCATGAAGTCCTCGAAGCCCGGCCCCGAAAAGATGCTGAGGGGGCTGGGGCTTCTCGCCTTACTGCTGTGCCCTCGCTCAAAGCACTTCCACGCGTGCCGCAGCGGCGGCCTGTCGGAGATTTGCGTCCGCCGTCGCCAGCGGCAAACCGGTCCTGATTGCCACCGCTAGATACGCAGCATCGTAATTTGTGAGCCCATATCGCCGCGCCAGCAAAGGCAGTTCGAGTACATCCGCGCCGGCCTGTTGTGCAGCTTCGATCGGAAGGGTCTTCAACCTAGTCAGAAAGCCATCGATCTGATCGACCGAGATTCGCTTTCGCCGGTGCGCCATCAGGAGGCCGTTGCCAACCTCGTAGAACCAAAGGATCGGCACTATGGCCCGCTTTTCGGCAAAGCTCGCGAGAATTTCCAGACTGTATTTTCGATCCGTCTCGTCTTCTAGGAACCAGCGCAACGCAAGCGACGCGTCGAGGACGAGATCGCTCACAGATGGTGGCCTTCGTGAACCAGATCCTTGACGGAGACACCCTCGAGCTTCACACGGTTTGCCTCGACGAACCTCAACATCTCAGCGACAGCATTGCGTTGCCCGCCGTTGGCCGCGCCGGAGATGGCGCCCTCTTCCTTCTCGCGAAGAGCTCGCAAAGCCTCGGCGATCACTTCCTCGGCCGTACGAAAGTTGCCGGACTTCAACTCCGCAGTAATGATGGCTTCTTGCTCAGGCGTCAAACGAATGTTCACGCGATGACTCTCCGAACTGCGACCTCAAATGGTGGCTTCCGACAAATAGCTTAGTCGCGTTATCGACAAAATGCCACCAGCGCCTGGGTCGGGACCCGAAAAGCCTCAGCCGGGGAGCGGGGTGAGGTGCATAAGGCCAACGCCGGGCGATTCGGAGGTTGTGCGCGGAATGGTTTAGTACTGCACTAATTCGCGCAGCTGGTGTAGCCTCCTGGCGGGGCCAATTTTGGCCGCTTTTGGGCCCGAGAACAGGCTTAAAACGGGATAAATCGGCAACTTTCGGTTTGGGAGCCTGCCGGTGGGCCGAGGGCGGCCCGGGCGAACAGGGGGTGAATATGGAGGACGCGGACGAGCGAAGCGAGCGGGCGCTGAGGGCTTACTCGGGTTTGATCCGGGCAGCGGATTCCCTTACGGGGCTGCTGGAGATGCAGCTCGAACCGATGAGACTGACGCTGAGCCAGGGGCGGGTGCTGGGGGCGCTGGCGAAGTTTGGTCCCATGAGTCATTTGAGCCTGGCGAGAAAGATTTTGCGGAGCAAGAGCGCGGTCGCTCTGGTGGTGAAGGAGCTTGAGAGGCGGCGGCTGGTCAGCTCGCGGACGGACAAGCGCGACCGAAGGAAGCAGACTGCTCGCGTGACGCTGGCGGGAAACAAGCTGGCTGCGGAGCTGGTTCCGGTACACACGAGGTTGATTCGGGCGCGGATGGCGACGCTCGGAGGGCGGGAGCAGGAGACGCTGGCGCGGCTGTGCGAGAAATTGATCGCGGGAAATTCGATGAAGTTCGCGGAAGAATTCGTGCAGGCGGAGGCGGGCGAGTAGCGGAGGCCGAGGTGGAAGGCGGTGCCCATGCTACGGCGCGTAAGACGAAAACATGCTGCGGGTGAAGCTGCGCAGCGGGACGCGCTTCGCGCGCGGTCCTTTTCGAGAGCCTGAAGGCTCACGCTTCCACCTGTGAACCCTCGTCGGACCGAATCCGACATCGCAAGACGAAGCAAGATCGTCCGCCTGAAGGCAAGGCGGCCGCTACAAAGGCGGGGACCGAAATACCCTCACGGCGAAAGCGGCCGTGAGCTACATTATAGAAAGCGTTTTGACCGGCCGATTTGAATTCACGGATGGGACCGCATGGCAACGCCAAGGAATAAAGTGCAAATCACTCGGAGCTCGGGAAATGTTTTCGCCGATCTGCGCCTACCGCAGCCCGACGAGAAGCAAACGAAGGTGCGGCTCGCCGTGGCCATCAATCAAATAATTGCAGGACAGGACCTCTCGCAGGTGGCCGCCGCGCGGCGCCTGAAAATCAATCAACCGAAAATTTCCGCGCTCGCGAATTACCGGCTCGACGGCTTCTCCGTCGAGCGCCTCATGCACTTCCTCACGGCCCTCGACCGCGACGTCGAAATCGTCATCCGCCCGAAGCCTCGCTCGCGCAAAGGGGCACGAATCCTCGTCACCGCCGCGTGATTTGTTTCCGTTTGCCTGGCGCGCGACGTATCCGAGCCCAGCGCTCGCGAGATGTCGCGTGCTCTACGTAGTTGGCGAGTGGTACGATGTGGCGGCCAAATCGCGCCGATGCTCATGGAGCGCGGGCTCGCATCGTCCCCAGGAGGCTAATTGATGTTGACCAAGATCAAACTCCGGAATTTCAAACGCTTCGGCAGCGTCGAGGTTGACCTTGGTAACCCGGTTGTATTCATTGGCCCAAATAACTCCGGGAAGACGTCTGCACTGCAAGCCCTCGCGCTGTGGCAGGTGGGCCTTAGCAGATGGAACGAGAAACGCAAGGGCAAGGGACTCCCCGAGAAGAGACCCGGAGTCACTATCAACCGTCGAGATTTGCTCGCAGTTCCGGTCCCGAACGCGAACCTCCTCTGGAGGAACCTGCACGTTAGGGACGTTAAGAAAGGTGAAGCGGGCCAAGTCACGACTAACGTCCGAGTTGACATAATTGTTGAGGGCGTGACAAGCGACAAGCCGTGGAAATGCGGTTTGGAATTCGACTATGCGAACGACGAGTCTTTTTATTGTCGTCCCCTCCGCGCCCCTGATGATCAATCAGGGAGGCGGATGTCTATACCCCAGGACGCGATGAATGTCTTAGTGGCCTTTCTACCACCCATGTCGGGTCTGGCGGCAAACGAAACGCGACTTGATCAGGGAGCGATAAATGTTCGGGTAGGAGAAGGCCAAACGGCAGGCGTGCTTAGAAACTTGTGCTTCGTGATTCACAGTAATAAGCCTGAACTGTGGAAGAAGCTCGTCGAGCAAATAGAAGAGCTTTTCGGCTCCACACTCGAGCCCCCTCGCTATATCCCAGAACGAGGAGAACTGGAGATGGCCTATGTCAAAAAGGACGTGCGCCTTGATCTATCCTCCTCGGGTCGAGGTTTACAACAGACCCTTCTCCTTCTCGCCTATATGTACGCCAACCCAAACTCGGTCCTGTTACTTGATGAGCCCGACGCGCACTTGGAAATTCTACGGCAACGCCAGATCTACCAACTCCTGACCGACGTTGCTCGGGCAAATGGGAATCAGGTCATAGCCGCAAGTCATAGCGAGGTAATACTCAATGAGGCGGCGGGGCGAGATCTTGTGATTGCCTTCGTCGGCAAACCGCACCCAATGATCGATCGCGGTAGCCAAGTAATGAAGGCGCTAGAAGAAATCGGTTTTGAACAATACTACCAAGCAGAGCAAACGGGCTGGGTGCTGTATCTGGAGGGGTCAACTGACTTGGCAATTCTGCGCGCGTTCGCCGAAAGGTTGGCGCACAAAAAAGCTATGAGCTGTCTTAGCCGCCCCTTCGTTCATTACGTTGGCAACCAGCCCGGGGAAGTAAGAAAGCATTTTCATGGGCTTCGCGAGGCCGTGGGCCACCTCAGAGGTGTGGCGATTTTCGACCAACTGGAGCGTGCTCTGCCTGCGGATCTAGGCGCGGTAGGACTCGTCTGGAGAAAAAGAGAAATTGAGAATTACCTGTGCTTGCGCGAAACGCTGGAAGCGTATGGCCGGCAGAGCGCTACGGCTGCTGTCGCGGGGCCACTCTTCAGCGCGGCAGAGGCACAGCACCGGCTGGACGCAATGCGAGAATCCATCAAAGAGCTAGAGGATGCTCTTAAGACCCTGGGCAAGGGTTCTCCCTGGGACCCCGGAACGAAGGTGAGTGACGATTTCCTGGAACCACTCTTCCAGAACTACTTCAAGAAACTTGGGCTTCCAAATCTTATGGCGAAGCGTGATTTTCATGAGCTGGCGTCTCTAGTTCCGCTCGATAAAATTGATCCTGAGATTCGTGAGAAGCTTGACGCAATAGTTAGTGCTGCGGGGCCGGACGAAGCGCAAAGTGCCGACTGAGTACAGGGTTGCTGGGCGCGCCGGTCCAAGTGGGTTCGCTCAGACGCGTGGCTCATGCGCTGATCGAGATGTGCGAGGACTGTGGGCCGGGCCTGCTCGTGGCGGATTTTCGAGGGGGCTTCGGGGAAGGCGGCGTCGGTGAGACGGGGAGGGAGCAGGATACAGCGGGCGCGTCGGGTGGAGTCGGGGATTCGGAGTTCGGATTGCAGATTTGAAATTTGAGATTTGAGAAAAGCCGACCGCCTGAAGGCGAAGGCTGGAGCAAAGGCGGGCGCAGCCAAGCAGCACCCCTACGAAGCGGAACCAAAAAGCAAATCAAAAAAGCAGAACCGTAAGGCGAAACCCGCCCGCCTGAAAGGCGGCCGCTACGAAGGCAACGGCCACGGCTGCCGCGCTAGAAGGCCGCGGCGCTACATTTGAACTTTAAAGCAAAACCACAAGGCAAAACCGCCCATCTAAAGGTGGCCGCTATCCGCCACGGCGGACGCAGACGACGCGCTGGGCAACGGCAAGGGCCGTCACGAAAGACGTGGGAGGGCGATGTGGAGGAGTTCGACCGGGTGGCTACCGTGGGCGGTGGCCGTGGCTTGGTCGCCGGCGGGGATGTGGATCGAGGCGCGAGGGCTGAAGGTGGTTGCGCGCGGAGTTCCCTGCCCTGCTGCGCAGATGGAGCCGGAGCCGCGGATGGCGAAGTAGATGGAATTATCGGCGAGAGGGAGCGTGGCGCCCGGCTGGATCTGGTACATGGCGATTTGCGTGCGGCGCTCGGAGAATTCGCCGAGATGTTTGCTGCTTACGCCGGGATGATTTGCTAGCGGCGTCCAATCGAAGCTTGCCGGGTCCATGAAGACGGGGCGGAGGTAGCGCTCGGGCGGATAGACGAGCGGGCGTCCGTTGACCTGTTCCCAGACGGCTTCGTAGGCGTCCTTATTGATTTTGGCGCCGTCGGGCTTGAGGCGGGTGTAGACGCCCTTCGCGAAGGCGCCGTGCCTGGCGAGCTCGGCCGCGGCTTTTTCGTATTCGTCGGCGGCGATGTAGCCGCTGCCGCTCGCGCCGCCGAATTGCAGGACGAGCGTGGAATTTTCCGAGTCGCTCGACTGCGGGCCGTAGTGCGTTCCTTCGGGGAAATAGCCGAGCCATCCCTCTTTCATCACGCCGTCGGAAGCGAAATCGAAATCGCCCTCGAGCTGGAAGCGGACCTGATCGAAGTTGTGTCGATGGCGCGGCGAATAATAGCTGGGCGTGACGCCGAGCTGCAGCGAGAAATTTCCGGGAGTGCCGGGAGTCCCATCGAGGATGCGGCGCGAGCGGAAGACTCCTTCGCGGACGTGCGGGCGCTCGATCAGCGGCGCGCTTTCGAGTTCGACGACCTGGATCATGGCGGAAGCTTACATCAACTGCGGGCGCGCGGCGAAGCGAAGAGGGCGCGGGGCTTCAGCGAGGGATCGGTGGTATCCGCTACTGCGAGGCGGGAACCGCTACCCGCCACGGCGGGCGCAATAGGCGCGCATGCTGCGGATGAGGCTGCGCAGATAGACAGCTACGCTGCCACGGGCGCTACATTTAAACCTTGAGGCAAAACCATAAGGCAAAACCGCCCACCTGAAGGTGGCCGCTACGAGAAGCCGTCCGGCGCGTTGCTAGTGGGCTGGCGGCGGGCCTGGAGGACCGGCGAGCGTTGTGTCCTGATCGAAGATCAGGTGCCAACCAGACGATGAATGCAGCCAGATGGACGAGCCGCGGAAGTGCAGGACGCGCGGCGGAGCTGCCGAGCCGGGCGGCGGCTTCAATCCGAAATCGACGAGGCCGGTGACGATTGCGCCGTCTTTAAACGCGATGACCTTGGGATCTTTCAGGTCGTATTGCGACACGCCGAGCTTGCCGGTGGTGATGGCGTCGATGAATTCGGCTTTGGACTGCATCACGCCGTTGCCGTGGATGAAGACGGCATTGTCGGCCATCACCTTATTTAGCGTCGCGCCGTCGGCGGCGACGCACGCATCCGTGAATTTTTTCTGCATGGCCAGGACTTCGTCGTCGGCTGAATTTTGCGCCTTCGCGCGCAAAGCGACTCCCGCGACGAGAAGCGTCGCTGCGATCGCTGCGGCCCCGAGCGTTGCAATCAGGCGATTCTTTGAAGGCGACATGCGGTTCCCTCCCCTTTTCATTCGGAGCACGGCGATTCTATACGCGCAGGTGCGGAAAGCTCAAATGCAATCCGGAAAATCCCCGCCCTCCGCACAAAACGCGAAGGATGGGGCACCCGAAAAACCATTAAGAAAAAACCGCCCACCTGAAGGTGGCCGCTACGAAGGCAACGGCGTCACCTGTTCACGCTGGCTGAGGCGCGTTATAGAAATTGCCGGAGCGCACGTTGACGAGCGGCGGCGCGGAATCGAAACTGACGCCGACGGGATCGCCGCCCTCGGCGACCACGCGAATCTGGGCCTTCAGCATGCGGCGCTGCATGATGATGCCGCGGTCGCTCGAGGCGAGATGTTCCTCGGAGTGCAGCGAGATGGGACCCTGGCCGGCTTGGGCTTCGTAGTCGCCGGGCGTGTCCTGATGCTCGGCCATCGACATTTCGCCCCAGAGTTTGCCGTTCATGCGGAATCCGTTTCCGCCGCTGAAGAAATCGGGCGCGCCTTTTGGGAGTCGGGACGCGGTGGCCATCGTGAAATGCGAATCATCGACGGGCAGCGACCACGTGATCATGTTCGAACGGATCTGAGTGATGTCGATCGGATTCGGCACGGACATGATATTCGGCATGATCCACGACGAAATGCGATCGTACTCGCGGCCATCGTCGAGCTTGCGCTTGGCGGAGTAGCACACGCCGTTTTCCGTCGGGAAGAAATCGACCTTGGGCATCAGCGCGAACTGCGGGGCAAATTGCACGCCGGTGAAGGTGGAGTGCAGGACGTACACGTGATACGGGTCCATCACGTTATCGTTCATGTGGAGCCAGCTGTAGGGCGCGATGGGAAGGCTGTCGTCGCCGGTTGAGCCGAACGCACCCACGTACGCGCGGATTTCCTCATCGGGGCCGAGGTCTTCGAGAATGTCGAAACGCGGCAGCGCCGGCTTCTTCTCGAGCGGGCCCATATAGGCGAAGACCATCCCGTAGTGGTCTTCGACCGGATACCAGGGCTGGCGCGCCACTTCGAGATTGCGTCCGCCTTCGGGCTCGCAGGGCTGGCGAAGGCAGCGGCCTTCGACATCGAACAGCCAGCCGTGATAACAGCAGGCGATGCCTTCTTCGGAAACTTTGCCGTAGAGGAGCGTGGTGCCGCGATGCATGCAGCGCGGATAGAGCAGGCCGGGGCGGCCGAGTTTGTCGCGAAAGAGAATCAGATCCTCGCCGAGGATGCGGACGTATTGCGGGCGCGCGGTGACGTTCGCGGATGCGGCCACGGGCTGCCAGTAGCGGCGCATGAGTTCGCCACACGGTGTGCCCGGGCCGACCTGCGTAAGCTCGAAATCAGGATGCTGCAAGGTCCGGCCGTAGGCGCCGCCGTCGGCCGACCGCTTTCGTTGCGTTGCCTCGCTCATATTCCCTCCTTATCAGTGCCTCAGCTAATAAGACGCAATAAACTCCTCGGCGGAGTCGTTGTCAAGTGCGGACAATGTGGCCTGGGGGGCGGCCGGAACGGATTTTTTGGCAGGGCGCGCGTGAGTATGAGACTCTCGGCAAGCTGGGGTCGACAAGAAATGAACGGAGGACGGAAATGCTGAAAGGATTCAAGCAGTTCCTGCTCAGAGGCAACGTGGTGGACATGGCGGTGGGCATTGTGATCGGCGCGGCGTTCGGGGCTGTGGTGACGGGCCTGGTGAAGGACCTGCTTACGCCGTTCATCGCCGCGGTCGTGAAGCAGCCGGATTTCTCGGCGCTGACGTTTACGCTCAACGGCAGCAAGTTTCTCTACGGCGACTTCGTCAATGCGCTGCTCTCGTTTCTGATCGTCGCCGCCGCGGTGTACTTTTTTGTGGTGTTGCCGATCAACGCGCTCATCGCAAGGATGAAAAAAGAACCCCCCGCCGACCCGACGACACGCAAATGCCCCGAATGCCTGAGCGAAATCCCGATCGGCGCGCGACGGTGCGCCTTTTGCACTTCATCGGTGTCTTAGGCAAATCTGGAGTTCTGTCAGCGACAGCTGCTAAAGAGAGGATTGAGGCTTTGCCTCAGGCGTGGTAATTCGGCCCGGCGTGGGAAGTTTGGCGCCACGGTGCAGCACTCCTCGCGACGGAAATTGCCCTCTGAGAGACGGTGGTCCGACGAAGAAGTACCAAGAGCCTTTTACCATAGCCGGCGCCGACTTCTTGGGGAGCTTGAACGGCTGGACCAAGGTGCTTGCGAAAAGGGAATGATCATATAGATCATCCGGCACGGGCACGAGGTGGCCGCCACGATCGTAGGAGAACTCGACTTCGTCGTTTCTCCTCGGGGTTCCGAACGAAAACTGAGTCTGCTCCACACCCGTCTCCGGAATTGTGACTGTTTCCGTGAAATTCCATTCCGGAGCGGACGCAACGCCAAAATCGATGCGCACCCAACCGATGTAGTTGTCAGGCAACACGCAATGGAGGATAAGCGGGGGCGTGTAGGCGCACTGCGTGGCCAGCAGCGTGGCCAGGCTGATGGTCACCATTATGAGGGAGCGATTCCTCACCTCGGCAGCTCCGTGAACATGACCGGGCCCAATTGATGTGGTGATTCTATCCGCTCAAACGTCCGTTGTCCAACGGAGGCGCTCGATCGCACGTCCAAAGCCGAAAGAGCAGATCCCTCACCCAAAAACCGGGTTCGGGATGACAATCAGAGTAGGTAGCAGCTGAAGGGAGAGCCGGCGAGACGCCGGCGCCAACAAGGCGTCGCGGGGCGAATTCGGCTACTGCTACCAGGCCGAGCAGGAGCAGTACGAGGGAATCAGTCCGCAGCGGCGGAAGACTTGGGAGCGTAGTATCCGGTTCGCGTGCGGACGATCACTTTCCCGATGCCTCTCGGAGGAAGGACTCGCACTTGAACGGCGCGGAACGTGCCGTCCTTGGAGCTATTGGTGGGATAGTAGCCGATGGTGTACTGATTGCGGATTTCGTGGGCCACCTGCTCGCAGATCGGCGTCACCTGATCGAGGTTTTCCGGGAAGTAGGCTTGCCCGCCCGTCGCCTCAGCAAGCTCGGTCAATATTTTCTTCGAGTGGCGAACCATCCTCTTGTCGTTCTTGCGGTCGTCTTCGCTGAAAACTCCGATCGTATAGATCGTAGCGTTTGATTCTTCGGCCGCCTTGATCGTGTCCTCGAACGACATGCGGCTGGCGTCGTCGTCGCCATCGGTGACCAGCAACAGGACTCGCTTGTCCTTGTGGCCTTTCTTGAGGTGATTGAGCGAGCCGATCACGGCGTCGTAAAGCGCGGTGCTGCCGCGTGTATCGATGCGCGAGAGCGCGTTCTGAAGGTCGCTTTGATCGCTGGTGAAGTCTCCGTCGGTGTCGAGGTAATACTCGTCGTTGAAATTCACGACGAAGGCTTCATCCTGCGGATTGCTGGTTTTGACGAAGGTCATCGCGGCGGCATTCACCTGGGCGCGTTTCTCGCGCATGCTGCCGCTATTGTCGATCACGAGACCCATCGTGACCGGAATGTCGTCGCGCGAAAAGAGCGAGACGTCTTGCGGGATCTTATCCTCATAAACTTGGAACTCGCCTTTGGTCAGGTCCGGAACGAAGTCGCCCTTGTCGTTGGTGACGGTGACATGCAAGACGACAAGATCGACGTCGGATTTGAGGCGATGTCCCTGCTGGGAAGCCTCGCCGGGAGGCGGAGGAAGATTCGGCGCCGCGATGGGAGGAATGGGGTCCTGCGCCTTCGCCACGGGGACGGCGAAGATCGAAAGCAGAGCGGCCAGAACCAGGCCAAAGCCGCTAATGCCCCTGCGCGAAATATCCGCTCTTTGCGTACGCGGTAAGCGGCGGAAGGCCCTTGGGCGGGCGAAGCTTGACCTTGACTTTGCGCCACTTCCCATCGTGGGCCCCGTTGCTCGAACGATATCCGAGGACATATTGATTGCGAAGCTCCATGCTGATTTTTGACGCGATATCCGGGAGTTCGTTCAGATTCCCGACGGTAAATTCGCGCCCGCCGGTCATCTCGGTGAGGTCCGCCAGGAGCGAAGGACCATTTCGCTCTTCCGGAGTCGGCCCGCCGTCCGGTTCAAAGAGGCCGATGGCGTAAATCTGAACGTCAGCCTCGCGAACGAACCTGCGTATTTCGTTTTCCGAATACCGGCTATGATTATCTCCCCCATCCGATATGATGAGCAAAGCTTTCCTTGCGTTGTGTGCTCCACGCATCTGGCTCAACCCGAGATAAACTCCGTCGTACAAAGCCGTCATTCCGTGGGCGCTGGTGTACAACAGGCGATTTTGCAGATCGTCGACGCTCGAAGTAAACTCACTGACGAGTTGTGCGCGGTCGTTGAAATTCACAAGGAAAAATTCATCCTGCGGATTCGCCGTCCGGAAAAACTGCACCGCCGCCTGGCGCGATTTGTCGATCTTGTCAGTCATGCTTCCGCTCATATCGAAAATCACGCCGATCGATACGGGAACATCCTGGCTGGAGAAGTCGATGACTTCCTGTTCGACCCCATCCTCAAACACGCTGAAATTTTCGCGCTCGAGCCCGGTGACCAGTCGGCCCAGCGGATCGATGACCGACACGCCGACGAGCGTCAGCTCCGTCTCCGTACGGAGAGGATGACCCTTCTTCATTTGAGGGGCGGGAGGAGGAACAGCTGCAGGGCCGGGGCCTTCCTGGGCGAATGCCAACTGGGTGGGCAAACAAAAAAGCGAAAGGGCCAGAGCCGCACAAACCGCCGCCAGAGTTTTGCTCCAAACCGGCAGCGCGGCGCGGTGTTTCAAGGAACCCCCAAACGCCTCAGGATCGAATCATAACACCGAGCGGGTTCAAAGCAAGAGGGTGTTCCGGGATTCAAACGGCCACTTTCCTATACGGCAGGGCCACCGTGCGCCCGTGCTAGTATGGCTTTCGCCGGAACCGATTGAAAGGCTGCACCGCCGATGGCCGATTCCCCAACACCGAAGAGTCCCCAGGCCCGAGTGCTCGCCGTAATCCCGGCGCGGCATGGGTCGACGCGCTTCCCCGGGAAGGCGCTTGCGCCCATCGCCGGGAAGCCGATGATTCAGCATGTGGTCGAGCGGATACGCGGCGCGCGACTGGTTACCGATGTGCTTGTCGCCACCGACGACGCCCGGATCAAGAAGGCTGTCGAAGACTTCGGCGGCGAGGCCATGATGACGCGCGCGGATCATCGTACCGGTACGGATCGGGTGGCCGAAGTGGCCATCCACCGCGAGGCCGACGTGTACGTCAACGTGCAGGGTGATGAGCCGCTGATCGATCCCGGCACGATCGATGCGGTTGCCGCTGCGATGATCGAGGACGAGTCCATCCGGATCGCGACGGCGTGCGCAGCAATCACGCAGAAGAACGACATCATGGACCCGCACGTGACCAAAGTCGTACGCGATTTCGACGGCAACGCGCTCTATTTTTCGCACGCGCCGATTCCGTGGGTGCGCGAGAGTTCCGAACATGTTGCCGTCCGTCACTGGAAGCACCTCGGCCTGTATGCGTTCCGCCGGGACGCGCTGCTCGAATTCCCTACCCTGCCTCCGGGAGACCTCGAACGGGCGGAGCAGCTCGAGCAGCTTCGCTGGCTTGAGAACGGGTTTCGCATCGAGGTGGTGGAAACGGAATACGACGCGGTGAGCGTCGATGTGCCCGCCGATATCGAGCGAGTCGAGAAACTGCTGCGCGAAGGCGCGGCGTGAGCCGCATAAGGGGAAAGGCTCGACGGATCGTGGCGAAGGTGGTGCGCTGGCCCGCTCTTGCGGCTTCTCTTCTGCTCTGGCTGATTTGCCTTTCGCCAAACGCGACGGCGCAAGATTCGGTCCCTATTGCTTCCTCGGATAATCTGTTCGAATTTCACAGCGGCTTCTGGATCAACCTGCATCACTTCCTCTACGAGCAAGCGGCGATCGCGACGGCCGGGCCGAAGGGCACTCCGCACGAAGCGGAATTGTCGACGGATGCAAGCATTGCCGCGGGCCTTTCCGAAGATGACTCGAAGACATGGTCGGACGCGCTGCTCTACTACCGCGCGAAGATGCTGAACCACGATCTCGCGTCGGACGAGGACCTGGTGAAGATCAAGAACCGCCTCGAAGATATGGAGGACGCGACCTCCGTCAATCGCAGCGACCTCGATCCGAAGCTGATCGCCGTCCTCGACGCGGCCGCGCCGATTTATCGCGCGCACTGGTGGTTTCTGCACAATACGGCGAACCAGAGGTGGATCGCGGCGGTGATGCCGCTCGCCGACAAGCAAGGGTCGGTGCTGGCGCAGCAGATCGCGATGGCGTTTGAGACGCAGTGGCCGGATCGCCCGCTGCGCGTCGACGTGGTCGCGTACGCCAACTACGCCGGATCGTACACCACGCTGGATCCGCCGCGGATCACGATATCCAGCATCGACGGCGGGAATCAAGGGACCGCCGCGCTCGAAGTGCTGTTCCATGCGGCATCCGGCGTGATGATCGACGCGATTTCGGCAACCGTCAAGCAGGCCTACGAAAGGGCGAAGAGAGGCCCTCCCCCGGAAATTACGCAGATGATTTTGTGGTTTACGTCGGGCTTTCTAGTGCAACAACTGTATCCGAACTACACGATGTACGCGGACCGCTTTGCGCTGTGGGTGGAAAATTCGCAAACGGGTTATCGCGCGGCGCTGGCGAGGGATTGGCAGCCGCGTCTGGAAGGAAAGATGACTCTCGACGCCGCGCTTGCTCGCCTCGCAGCAAATTTTTCGGTGGCCGCGGCGCCGGAAAAGAAGAAGCCAGCCGTATCACCAGATGCGGAGGCGCCTCCCAACGAGCGGTGAAACTAACGCAGGCGGAACATCACCTGTATGTGCGTCCTGATCGAAACCGCCCGCCCGTTCAAGTAAGTCGGCTGGTACTTCCACTTGGCGACCGCATCGAGGGCCGCGGCAACCAGCAACGGGGGACCTTCGACCACCCTGGCCTGCACGACGTTGCCCTCCTCGTCGATGATCGCATCGATGACGACAAGGCCCTCAACATGGGCCGCTTTCGCTACCGCCGGATAGTAGGGCTGGGGAGTCGAAATCGGCACGGGAGGCTTCACATCTCCGCCGACGCGCACAATTCTTCGCTCCGGCGCGGGAGGCGGCGCGATTTTCGCATTGTCCGTGACTCCGCCGATGATGCCGCCGAGCACTCCCCCTGCAACTCCGCCTGCCACGCCACCGCTAACGCCTTGCCCAAGATCGGGCGGCGCTTCGTCAACCACGATTTTGATCTTTGCCGGAATCACGGCGGGCGCCGTCAGCTTGCTGATATCGAGCACCCGCGCCATCGGCCGGGCGATTTTCAATGCTTGCGCCGCTGGGGGAGGCGGTGCCGCGGGCGGCCTCGGCGCGACGAGAAACACCGCCTCGAAGCTGTGCACGTCGAGCACCTGCGTGAAGAGGAGCGGCGCGAGTATCACGGCACCCACGATGACGATATGAATGATGAGGGAAAGAACCAACTCGGCAGGATTCCGCGTGTCGCGTTGCGTCGGCATATCCAGCATGCCTCGCACGAAGGTCGCCTGCGCCTCCGCGGCCGTTTGGGCTTGGAACTCCGCGGCAACCGCGTGGCCCTGCCAAACTGCCTCGTCGAAGACCCCGATATTTGCGGTATGCATTGCGTGGCTCCCTTCCCCGTTTGTCACCGGAGAGTTGCCGCAATGCCCTTATAGCTCGTTGGGCCCAAGGGGAATGTGGCACAAGTCACCCCGCCGTGTGACGTGCATCACGCGTTCGCGCGGAAGGTAGAACGCAGCATTTCCGCCTTGAAGCTTCCAAGTGCAACTAACCGGGCGCACCGATCAGGACTCCGATTTCGGAAGCTGACAATCGGTTTGCAAATCGGCGGCCGATGCCGCATGATGTTTTACTTCGATCCAACTGGCCCGTCGCAGGGCCGGCGCATCGCGCCGGGTTACGCGAGCGCCAATTTCACCGCAGAATATAAAGGGGGGACGTTGAATGCGCAGGCCCGTGAGTATTGCTCCGCCAAGAGGGAAACTCGGCGTGCTGACGCCGGGAATGGGAGCCGTCAGCACGACGCTGATGGCCGGAACGGAGCTGGTTCGCCGCGGCGAATCGACGCCGGTAGGCTCGCTCACGCAGATGGGGACGATCCGGCTGGGCAAGCGCACCGAATCGCGCATCCCGAAGATCAAGGATTTCGTGAAGCTGGCCGAGCTGAAAGACATCGTTTTCGGCGGCTGGGACGTTTTTCCCGACGACGCTTACAAGGCGGCCGAGAAGGCGGGCGTTCTCGATTCGCGCGATCTCGCGAAAGTGCAGAAATTCCTCAAGACGATTCGGCCGATGAAGGCGGCGTTCGATCAGAACTACGTGAAAAATCTGCATGGCACGAACGTCAAGAAGGGCAAAACGAAATTCGATCTCGCCGAGCAGCTTCGCGAAGACATCCGCGAATTCAAGAAAAGGAACAAGCTCGACCGGCTGGTGATGGTGTGGTGCGCGTCGACCGAAGTCTTCATGAGACCGGAGGCCGTGCACCAGGATCTCGACTCGTTCGAGAGGGCGATGAAGGCGAATCATCCGGCGATTGCGCCGTCGATGCTCTACGCCTACGCCGCGATCAGCGAAGGCGTGCCTTTCGCGAACGGCGCGCCGAACCTCACCGTCGATATTCCGGCGCTCGAGGATTTTGCCAAGGAGAAGGAAGTCCCGATCGGCGGAAAAGATTTCAAGACGGGGCAGACGCTGATGAAGACCGTCCTCGCGCCGGGATTCAAGGCGCGCATGCTCGGGCTCAATGGCTGGTTTTCGACAAATATTCTCGGCAATCGCGACGGCGAAGTGCTCGACGATCCGGGGTCGTTCAAGACCAAGGAAGAGTCGAAGCTCGGCGCGCTCGAATATATTTTGCAGCCGAAAGTCTATCCCGAGCTGTACGGTAAATTCACGCACAAGGTCCGCATCAATTACTATCCGCCGCGCGGCGACAACAAAGAAGGCTGGGACAACATCGATATTTTCGGCTGGCTCGGCTACCCAATGCAGATCAAGGTCGATTTCCTGTGCCGCGATTCGATTCTGGCGGCGCCGATCGTTCTCGACCTCGCGCTCTTTTTCGATCTCGCGAAGCGCGCCGGGATGCGCGGGATCCAGGAATGGCTGAGCTTCTATTTCAAGTCGCCGATGTGCGCCAAAGAACTTTATCCCGAGCACGACCTCTTCATTCAGTCGATGAAGCTGAAGAACACGCTGCGCTGGATGATGGGCGAAGATCTCATCACCCATCTCGGCGCCGAATACTACGACTGATCGGCGCCTCAGTCGGCGGCGCGGAGGACTGAGGCGAGGAAGCGGAGCAGCCGAAACTCCGCGAGCCAGCTTGAATGTTTCTGCGGGTCGACGTGCGAGAAGACTTCGCTGATCAGCGCGGCGCGCAAATCCTGCTTTGGCACATCCTGCTCGAGCCACAGACTCTCGGCAGGCGGGATGACGTTGTCCGCCGCGCCGTGCAAGATGAACACCGGCACGCGAAGCCCCGCGATGTGACCGTGCGGCGATAGCGCCGCAAGTTCCGGGGCGTCCGCTGCGATGGCCGCCAGCATTTGCGGCCGGACCTTCTCGATCCGGTCGTCGATCAGCGCCTCCATCGTTGCGCGGGACGACGCGCTCAAGCGATCGATCCACGGCCGCGCTTTTTCCGGATGCTCCCATAGCCACTCGCGCAGCGCTTCGTGCGCCGCAGGCAGGTCCGCCGCCGCGAAAAACTGCTCCGGATGCGCGTAGACGAAAACCGAAGGGCCGTAGTCATCCGCCGCGTATGGAATCGATCGCCCATCCGGAAATTCCTCTTCATTCGTCGCCAGAAATCGCGAGACGCGCGCGAGATCGTCGTAGGGGCCGATCAGCACCAGCGCGCGAATGTGGGGCGCGTATTGCGGATCGCAGGCCGCGAAGAGCGAGAGCCCGCCCGCGAAGCTGATGCCCGTCACCGTGACGGGGCCGGTCCCAAGCTGCTGCTGCAGCCAGCGGGCGGATTCGCCGATCTTCGGGATCGAGGAGGCGTCCACGTGATAATCGGCCAGCACGTCCATTTGCGGCGTCAGCACGGCGAGCCCGCTGCTTGCGATCGCGCGCGCGAATGCAATCAATCGCGGCTCTTCGATGCCGAGGTAATGGATCCCGGGCACGACAACCATCCCGTGTGGATGCGCGACCCCGCCGGGCAAGTACATTCGCCCGCGCACCGAGCCCGACGTGGTTGGAATACTGATGTCCTCAGTCGTCACCGCGCGCGTTTCGAGCCGCAGCAGCGGACCCGAAGCCTGCGGATCGATGACGTGAGTCAATACGGCGTAGCTGCGGAGATCGTAGCGAAGATGGTAGACGGCGAGGCCTGCTAGCAGCCCGACAACGATCGCTGTCGCGGCCACCCATAGCAGACGGCGCTTGCCGGTCGCGCCTTGCGCTTTCTGCCGCGATGTAATCACAGGCATCGAAGTGCGCGCAGTCTATCACTGCGCCATTATTTTGCCGAAACGGCTCTTCTTACTGGCTGAGGGCAGCGTCCGCTTCCTTGGTGACGTCAGCGCAAATCGCGCCTAGTCCTGACGGGCATCGTGTTTTCGCATTTGCACTGATCTTCTTGAGGTCGTTGAAATCGAGCGTAGCATCGACATGTCCGAGGACAAAGCGACGAAAGCCAACATCCCTTGCGGCTAGGTTGGCCATTCGGGGCACCGTGCTCCAGTGGTCGACCAGAATACGAGCGACGGACTCGCTGTAGCCCTCGGCAACCGCGCCATCATCACATTTCCCGTATAGCTTGTATGACTTATAGAGGGCATCCCAACTGCGGAGCGTGTCCGCCTGGATCTCCGCCCGCTGTTCCTCGGCGGCGCTGCAGCGGCTCTCTTGAGCGGCCGCGGTGGAAATTCCGATCATCAAAAGTATAATCGCAAGTTTGCACATCTGGTCATTCCTCCGCAGTGGCCCGGACACCGTTGAGCTGGCGAAGGAAATATTCGTGGACCGTGGTGTCGCGGGTCAATTCCGGGTGAAATGTTGCGGCGAGGATTCGGCCTTGTTGGACGAGGACCGGATGGCCGGCGTCTTCCGCGAGGATGTCCACTTCCTTGCCGATCGATTCGATGATGGGCGCGCGAATGAAAACCATTTCGAGCGGCTCTTTGCGGAGCTTCGTCGCGCTCAGGTGAACGTCGCTCGCGAGCTGGCGGCCGTAACCATTGCGCAGGATGGCGATGTCGAGCAGGGCGAGCGAATCTTGTGCGGGGCCGTGGACTTCGCGGGCGAGCATGATGGCGCCGGCGCAGGTGCCGAAGAATGCGCCGCCATTTTTTGCGAATTGTTTTAGCGCGTCGAAGAGGCCTTCTTCCTGCATCACCTTGAGGTGCGTGCTGCTCTCGCCGCCCGGCAGGATTACGCCGCTGAGGCCCGCGAGGTCGCCGGGGACGCGGACGTACGTGTGCGCGACGCCCAGGCGCTCGAGAACCTTGCCGTGCGCTTCGTAATCGCCCTGGATCGCGACGATACCGATTTTTGGTTCGCTCGTCATTTCATTTTGCAACAAACAGCTAAACACAGAGGGCACTGAGAACTGCCACAGAGTTCACAGAGAAAACCTAAAGACTCACCGCACCCTTCGTCCCCGACTCAGGGCAAGGAAACGCAGAGAACGCGGAGAATTCACGCCGTCTAGCCACTGCTTTACCAACCTCGCGTTTGCAGCAGATCCTTTTCTTCGAGCTGGCGTACGTCGAGACCCTTCATCGCTTCGCCGAGTTCTTCGGAGGCTTCGAGGACGATCTTCGCGATCCTTGAAGTGCGTGGTCGCTTTGACGATGGCGCGAGCGCGCTGAGCCGGGTCAGCCGACTTGAAGATGCCGGAGCCGACGAACACCGCTTCGGCGCCGAGACTGCATCACCAGCGCCGCATCCGCCGGAGTGGCGATGCCGCCCGCCGAAAAATTCGGCACGGGCAGCTTGCCGTGCTTCGCCACCCATGCGACCAGCTCGAACGGCGCGCCGAGTTCTTTGCCTCGTGCACGAGCTCTTCCTCGCCCAGCGTCGTCAGCTTCCGCATCTCGCCGACGATCGCGCGCATGTGGCGCACCGCTTCGACGATATTGCCCGAGCCGGCCTCGCCCTTGGTGCGGATCATCGCCGCGCCTTCGGCGATGCGGCGCAGCGCTTCGCCCAGGTTGCGCGCGCCGCAGACGAACGGCACCTTGAAGTCGTGCTTCCACACATGATGCTCTTCGTCGGCGGGCGTGAGGACTTCGCTCTCGTCGATGTAATCCACTTCCAGCGCTTCGAGCACTTGCGCCTCGGCAAAGTGCCCGATGCGCACCTTGGCCATCACCGGAATCGAGACCGCGTCCATGATTTCGCGGATGATCTCGAGGCGCGGCCATGCGCGCCACGCCGCCTTCCTTGCGAATGTCCGCCGGCACGCGCTCGAGCGCCATCACCGCGCACGCGCCCGCCTCTTCCGCGATCTTGGCCTGCTCGGCGTTGGTCACGTCCATGATGACGCCGCCCTTCAGCATCTCCGCCAGCCCGACTTTCACCCGCCACAGATTGTTGTTCATCAAGTCCATTTCTCGCTCCCCTTTTTCACTGCGTGCCCCGCGGTCGCGGCAAGATGTCCGAAGGGTTTCGATTCCTATGTTTCGCCTGTTCCTTGG
>CAVUDN010000012.1:0-67147 GCA_963740095.1 uncultured Acidobacteriota bacterium | reverse complement strand
TCGGCCTTGAATGCTTCGATGCGCGTACCGTGCTTGCGCGCTCCTGCTCGACCTGCGCGGCCGCCTCGCGATTCTGATGGTAGCCGAAGACACGTCGCGCCCGCCTGCGCGAACATCTTCACCGTTGCGGCGCCGATACCACGCGATCCGCCCGTCACGAGCGCTGCTTTGCCCGCCAGCGAGATCATGTGTCCCCCAAGACGCGGATCGAGAGTGAGAATCGAGATTACGAGGCGAACGGCCGGCCTCGAGGGATTCCGTTCAGATGCGTGCGGGCGCCCTTCGCGTTGCGGCCGTTGTCACCAAATCGCGAACTAGCGCCTGAGCGAACGATCCGTTTCCGCCATGCGTTCGGGACGCCACCGCACCCCGGCGACTGGTTCGCCTCGGTAACCCACTCGACTGCCTCGACCACGCTGTTCGGCGCGCGGACAGCACCGCAGGTCGCGTCCGGGCTCGAGGACCGATTGGCCATGCCAGCTGTTCATGGCCGCTTCGGTCGCGCCGGCGACTGCGCGAGCCTCGATCCCGGACTCGATCGCCACAGGATGGAAAGGTTTCCGCTTGGCCTGCTTCGTCGTCCCAGTCGTGCTGAATCTGCGTGCGCAGCGGCCGGGATGTCCTGGACGAGCGTCCCGCCCAGGAACACATTCAAATCTTGGATCCCATAGCAGATGGCCAGAATTCGTTTGTGCTCGCCGAGCGCGCGCTCGATCAGCGCAAAGTCGGTGCGCTCGCGATCGGCGTCAGCCGCGTCGGTCTCGGATGCTTCGCAGCGCGGAATAAGGAGGGCCCGATGTCCGCCGGGCCGCCTGTAAGCAAAATCGCGTCGAGCGTCCAGGCAATCGCTCGAGATGTTGTGCCGCGAGCCCGAGCGAAATCGGCACGGGCGCGCCGCCCGCCGCGTTCACTCCGGTGACGTATCTCTCGAGCTTGCTCAAGTCCCCTGGAAGCTCTTCTTTTCGTGCGCGATATGGGACACCAATGCGCGGCTGGAGTCGGCCTCGGGGGACATACAAGTGACATTGGATCATCGCGCGATCGCCGCAGGCAACGGGCGGGAACATCAGCCACTGGTCGGCGCGTTTGAACGACTAGCGTGAAAGGCAGCCCTGATATCGGCCCGAATTGGGCCTCTTCCATCTCCACGCCGAAGATCACAAATGCTTCCTTCGCAGAACGGACGACATGTAAGTTTGGACGGGTGGCCTCTCCCTCTATTTCAAAAATTCGGGCCATCCCGAACGCGTGATCAGCGGGCGCGATAATGACGCGAGGACGATCCATTTTTGGCATGGCCGGCGGCAACTTTGCCAGTTTTCGCATTCCATCGGAAGTAACTTCGAGAGGGTCGGCGGCTGAGAAGATCGATCATGGCGAAACGTGGGTCGAGAGAGGTGACCAGCAGCAGAGCCACACGCTGGTGGTTCAGCAAATCTTCATCACTCACCTTACCTGAAAATATGGATCGAAGGATTTGATGGGTCGGGTCAAAATCGAAGACAAAGCCCATCGTACTCGCCCCCGCATTTTCGGTTCTGAGCTTGCCCGTTGCACGAAAGGTTAGCCTCCCTTCTTTTCGTGTCAACTCGCATGCACGACGAAAACGCTGCCTCGCAGGGGCTTCCTTTTACCCAGTCGAGCGCTGCGCGATCTCTTTGGGCTTCGGCTTTGGTTTCGATGTTAACAACGTCTTGAGACACGACATTTTGGGAAATAGCGGCGCGCCTCACTGGGCTACTGAGAGGTTCCCCGCCAGGACCTTCGCCGACGCAGTTCATTTTGGCGAATTCATGGTACTAGCGCGGTCGCGGGCAGAATCGCGGGCAGCCTGATCGATCTTGCGAGGCCGCAGAATCGCCAAATCTCTCGATCTCATTTTACATATAGGGGGAGCCTCCATTTCGCATATACACCAAGCCATATTCGAGTAACGCAAACAATCGAGGATGATCACATCTAATTGAAAGTACATTGCTTATGATGACTCCACGCTTGGCGAACGGCATGCACTATCTCTTTTCGTCCGTGTCCCGAGGCGTTGCTACGGGTTCCCGGCTTTGTATCTACGCAAATTTCGAAGAACAGACGTTTGAAGGGGGCCGTCATGAGCCGATACTACCGCAGCTTGTCCGTGTTTGCGTTTTGCATGCTGTCTTTGGTCCTACCGAGGATCGCTCGAGCCGATAACCTGTATGCCAGCATTCGCGGCACGGTGACTGACCAGTCGGGCGGGGGCGTCCCTGACGTAACCGTCACCGCCACGAATATTGCTACCGGCGTGTCTCAGCAGGTTACCACGGCCAGCGACGGCAGCTTCAACTTCCTCCAGCTCGCCGTCGGCGACTATAACGTCACGGCCAATAAGACTGGCTTCGAAACCTTCACGGTCGCCAAAATCCACCTCGAACTCAATCAGGTGTACATCCTCCCTGTCCAGTTGACCCTCGGTGCCATGAGCCAAGAGATCACCGTGCAGGCCAACCCCGTCCAAGTCGATACCACCACCCCTCAGCTCGGCACCGTCGTCGAAGCTCCTCAGATCGTGTCGCTGCCCCTGATAGGCCGCAACTGGCAACAGTTGCAGCAGCTCCAGCCCGGCGTGGTCGGCGCCTCCGACCGCTTCGGAGGAAACGCCATGTTCGCCACGAATGGCGGCGAATCGCAGTTCAATATGATTCTGATTGACGGCACGGACACCAACGATCTGTCCCTGAACACCAACACGTTCGTTCCCAGCGAAGACTCCATCTCCGAATTCAAAATGGTTACAAGCACCATGGATCCTGAGTACGCTCGCCCCTCCGGCGCGATCCTGAATGCTGTCATAAAGTCCGGCACCAATAGCTTCCACGGCAACGCATTCGACTACTATCGCGACACGTTCCTGGATGCCCGGAATTACTTCGCCACGTCGGTGAGCCCATTCCATGAGAACCAGTTCGGCGGAACTCTCGGTGGTCCTATCGTCAAGAACCACACCTTCGGCTTCTTCTCCTATCAGGGAATTCGAGAGGGAGTGCCGCAGACCAGTAACGGCGTTGAAAATGGCGTACAGACCACACCTGTATTCGCATCCGGTCAGGACACAGGAACCACGCCTTTTGCCGGCCTGTCCACTTCGGCGAATACCTCGCCATTCCCACTGGTTGGAGACGATGGAACCACCTACCCCGCGGGCACGGCGTACTCGACCATCTTCAGCTCCGGAACGATTCCGACTGCCGATATCAATTCCGTCTCTTCGGGTCTTCTAAAGTATGTTCCCGCCTACAACAAAACAACCGTTAACCCGGTTACGGGCAAAACCATCTATGATTACGTTTTCAACGCGACGGAGACGCAGAGCCGTAACCAATACCTCTACCGCATCGACCAGGTCTTCAATTCCAAGGACAGCCTCTGGGGCACTTGGTTCAATGAAAGCGTCGATGTCTCGGAGCCCGTCTCTTTCTTTGGCGGCAACCTTCCGGGCTTCGGAGAGACGGATGGAGAACACTTCAAATTCCTGACCCTTTCTTGGAGCCACGTTTTCAACGATCACATGGTCAACGAGCTCCGCGGCGGCTATAACCGGTTCACCTACGCCGCCGTTTTCCCGAATCCGGCCACTTCCCCCTCGGCTGCGGGGTTCTCCATTACTCCACAAGACCCAGCGGGCGCCGGCGTGCCCCTGATCTCCGTGACCGGCCTTTTCAACCTTGGATTCAGCCCTTACGGCCCGCAGCCCCGAATTGACCAGCTTTATCAGGCCACGGACAACTTCTCCATCATTGAGGGCCGCCACACTCTCAAGTTCGGCTTCGATATGCGCCGATGGGAAGAGCTGAGCCCCAGCCTCAGCTACAATAGCGGTGAGTTCGCTTTCCGATCGTATGGAGCTTACAGCACCGGAGTGCCTGGCGCGGACTTTCTGCTCGGCGTCCCCTCCTGGTTCACGCAGGCCAGCGGCGGGTTAGAGAACGCGCGAACTCGCCAGTATTACAGCTACGTGCAGGATGAGTTTAAATTCCGCCCGAATCTGACCCTCATCTACGGCTTGGGCTGGACAATCGACACTCCGAACATCAACATCGCCTACAACGGTCACGGTCAGATGGCCTTTCGTCCCGGCCAGCAGTCCACGCTTTTCCCTGGCGCTCCAGTTGGCATCGTCTATCAGGGAGATGCCGGGGTTAGCGCCGCTGGCCCTACCCAATGGAAAAACTTCGGCCCGCGCCTTGGACTCGCTTACAGCCCGGATTGGGGCTGGCTCACCGGGGGGGCCGGCAAGACCAGCATTCGCGCTGGTTTCGGAATTTACTACGACAAATCCGAAACCGAGCAAGCTGGCCAGGTCGGTTTCGGAATTCCGCCGTTCGCCACCAATACCCTCACGGGCGTGACCGGAGCCGGCTCTCCGGTGTTGAGTCTGAATCCGAGTTTCGCCAACCCCTATGCCGATATAGCGACCCCGACGACCACTATCCCGAACCCGTATCCCTTTGAGGGTTATCCGAGCTCCGTGGATTACGCCACAACGCCAGGGCTTGAACCCGTATTCGGTCCCTGCTGCGCTGTAGTTGCCAAAAAATTCCTAGACCCGCGTATGACCAACTATAACCTCACTGTCCAACGTCAAGTCGGGGCGAGCACGATAGTTACGGTAGGTTATGTCGGCTCAGTGGCCCGCTATCTTTCCTATGGTATGCCAATCAACGTAGTTACCGGGCTCGATGCCACTGACAGTCCCATCTTCCCGTATCCGCTTGGCGTCTACGGTCCCATCGATACGATCTTTAGTGGTGGCAACTCCAACTACAACGCTCTGCAAGTAAGCGTCAACAAGCACATGTCTCATGGGCTTCAGTTCCTTGTCTCGTACACCTACAGCCGTTCCTTTGATGACACGTCTGGATTCGAGAACAGTAGCTTCGGAGAGTATGGCGGACAGGGCGGCGGTTACGGTGGCTCGATTCGCGCCAGCAATCCCTATTGCTTCCCAGGTTGCGACTACGGCCCGTCCGTCTTCGATGCACCTCAGAGACTGGTCATCAGCTACGTCTACCAGATCCCGGGCTTGCACGGTGGTGACTGGTGGCTTGACCGGCTCACCCAGGGATGGACTATTTCCGGCATCACCACCTTCCAAGAAGGATTCCCGGTCGATATCGCCGACTTTTCGAATCTGTCGGGCGGCTGCCAAGCGGGGGATTTCTCGTGCTGGGATGGCCCAAATCAAATTGCGCCAGTTCATTACATGAATCCACGCACGAGCGGATTCTGGTTCAGCCCCAGCTCCTTCGCCGAAGTGCCCTGCCCCGCCACCGGCTGTCCCACCCTTGGCGTCTCGCCAACGAGTGTCTTAGCCTACGGCAACGCGCCCCGTAATCCGCTCCGAGGCCCGGGACTCAACAACTGGGATTTCGCCCTCTACAAGGACACGTCGATCTCGGAGAGCATGAAAATTCAGCTTCGGATGGAAGCCTACAACGTCTTTAACCATACCCAATTCAATCCGGACGGTATCGGTACAGACATCTCAGCGGGCAATTTCGGGCAGATCTCCGAGGCGCAGAACCCACGCTTGATGCAGCTCGTAGCCAAATTCATCTTCTAACCCGCGCGATCCAAGCGCGGCCGCTGTTTCAACGGCGTCCCGGTTTCGACCGGGACGCCAATGCTGCCATGAAAGTCTGTCTTGGTGTTTCGTTGACTTTCCTATTGACTGGGCTTCGCCTCGCGCAGCAAAGCGATTCTAACGTTCGCCGCTAGCGGTCGGCCCGCACAGCTTCGTCGCTGGCTATGCCGAGGGCGGCCCCTAACACGTTCCGACAGAAAACGAGATCATCTGCGACGGGGAATTCGCCTTCGGTGGCGAGGCTGGCTTGCGTGGAGGGTGCGTCTTGAGCCAAAGCTCGTAGTTCCCGCGCATCTGGTCGATATGTTGAGGGATGTGGCGTTCCTGGCGTTCCATCCAGCTTTCTAGGCTGATTTTGCCCTCCACTGGATGTTCGACGATGTAAGACCACAGGGGCTCCGGCACGGCCACCAGAAGCTGGTAGGTCATCTTGCGCAGCCGCCGGATTACTTCGAGCGCTTCGCGTGTGCTCTGGTGGAAGTAGCCGAGCGTGCCGGCCCAGCGGCCGGCGTCAAATTCCGTCGCCAGGCGCTCGGGCTCGGCAATCAAGTGGCGGCATCGTATGTAGGAACTCGCTTCGCTATCGGCGAGGTGCAGAATGATTTCGTGAATGCTCCAGCGATCGGGCGCGGGCTTATAAAGCCACATTTTCTTCGGAAGCTGACCCAGAGCGGTCGAGAGCAAAACGGGCGCTCGCCCGAATGACTCCAGGATCGGCCTCCGTTCGTTGCGAGTCATGTTGTCACTCCCCACTCCCTAGGTTCTCCACTTAGACGCGGCAATCCTCTTTTTGGCTTGCTGCTCTCATAAGAACAAACGAAAGAAGTCCGCGTTTTGTTCCACCAGCAAATATGGGGTTTCGGACAATGAGTGCCAACAGCCAAATTGGAAACTGATGCACCAGAGATGCAGTGGGCACGCACGGCTCTCCGCAAATTGGTAATAAACACGTCCGGTTTTTGGAAGGACTCTAGGGCTTGATTTCGATCGGCTTACGCTTGTGCCAGTACGAACGAAGATCTCCGACCAAATAGAGTGAACCTGTGGCGAAGACTGCGTCCTCCGGCGAGGCCATTGCGATGGCGCGTTCCAGCGCTTCGCCGGGATCGCGCACGAGGTCCGATTTCTTTGCGAGGTGGCTTGTCATCTCGGCAAGCAAGGGCGCGGAAATGGCGCGCGGCTGGCGCGGCTCGGTAAGGATCACGAAGTCGACGGCTGGGAAAAGCAGCCCGGCGATTTCATCGACCGCTTTGTCGCGCATGGCTCCGTAGACGAGCAGGATGCGGCGGCCCTTGAAATTTTCGTCCCAAAATTTCAGCAGCTCGCGCGCCCCCGAAGGATTATGAGTGCCGTCGAGGTAAATCGCCGGGAACTCGGCGAGCCGCTCGAGCCGGCCCGGCCATCGAGTCGCGCGAATGCCGCCTTCGATCGCTTTGTCGTCGATGGGGAATCCGCGCTCCCCGAGAAGACGCGCCGCCGTGGCCGCCGCGAGCGCGTTTCGGATTTGGAATCGGCCCGGCAACGGCGGCTCGATCGCGAGCGTCTTGTGCGAGTGAACCGGCGAAACCACCGCGCGATAGCATCCACCGGATGCGCGTTCCTCCTCGATGCGCCACACGGCGTCGATCTCGACCAGGCGCGCGTCGACTTCCTTGCAGCGGCGGGCGATCACGGCGCGCGCTTCGGGATTCTCGGCCGAGCTTGCCACCCACGCGCCAGGCTTGATGATTCCCGCTTTTTCAGACGCGATTTCCCCGATCGAGTGCCCGAGAAAATCCTCATGATCGAAATCGATCGAAGTAATCACCGCGACTTCGGGCTGCACGATGTTCGTGGAATCGAGACGCCCGCCCAGCCCGACTTCGTAGATCGCGAAATCCAGTTCGCTCTTCGCGAATGCGACGAACGCGATCGCCGTCACGCACTCGAAATACGTGGGGTGCGCCGCGAGCTTGCCGGAAGCCAGCAACGCCTCAATGACGGCTTGCACGCGCGTCCACGCGGCCGCGAAGTCTTCATCGGAGATGTCGTTGCCGTCGATGCGGATGCGCTCGTTGATGCGTTCGAGGTGCGGCGACGTGTAGAGGCCGGTGCGAAGGCCCGCGGCGCGGAGAATCGAAGACAGCATGGCCGCCGTCGAGCCTTTGCCGTTGGTCCCGGCAATATGCACGCACGGGATGGCGCGGTGCGGATTTCCAAGGGCTCCGGCGAGAATCGAGATGTTCTCGAGGCCGAACTTTTGAACGCGAGCCTGCTGCGGCGCGGCCAGCTCGCGCCCGAGCGCCAGCAGCGCTCGAACGGATTCATCGTAGGTCATGCGGAGTCGAGGAAAAAGCCGAGCGCCTGCGCGATGTAGGCCTTCAATTCCTTGCGCGGGACGACGGCATCGAGAAAGCCGTGATCGAGAAGAAATTCCGCCGTCTGAAATCCTTCGGGGAGCTTTGTCCGCAGCGTCTGCTCGATCACGCGCGGGCCCGCAAAGCCGATCAACGCGCCGGGTTCGGCGATGTTCAGGTCGCCGAGCATCGCGTAGCTCGCGGTGACGCCGCCCGTGGTGGGATCGGTCAAAATCGAGATGAAGGGCACGCGCGCGTCGTCAAGCCGCGCCAGCGCGGCCGAAACTTTCGCAAGCTGCATCAGGCTGACGGCGCCTTCCATCATCCGCGCGCCGCCGGAGCACGACACGATGAGCAGCGGCCGCTTCTTCGCCGCCGAACGCTCGACCGCCCGCGCCACTTTTTCTCCCACCACCGCGCCCATCGATCCGCCGATAAAGCGAAACTCCATCGAGCAGCAGATCACCGGACGCCCGCTCAACCTGGCTTCGGCGGTGATAATCGCATCGCCCATCTTGAGCTTCTGCTGCGCCTCGCCGAGCCGCGCGGCATACGCCTTGGTGTCGTGGAAATGCAAGGGATCGCTCGATACGAGATCGGGATCGTGTTCGGTCCACGGTTCGTCATCGAGCAACAACTCGAGCCGCTTCCGCGCGGAGAGGCGGAAATGCTGATCGCATTTGGGACAGACTTCCCAGTTCGTTTCGAGATCCTTTTTCCAGATGATCGCGCCGCACGCGCTGCACTTCGTCCACAGCCCTTCGGTGCGGACGCGGCGCTCGTCGGCGGGCGTCGGATTCTCAATCGATTTTTTTTCGCGCTTAAACCAGGCCATTTGGAAATCTCAATTCCGCATGCGCTCCTAATAATCGATTCCCCGCTGCGCAAGGATGCCTTTCGTAAACGGATGCTTCACCTCGCGCATTTCGGTGACGAGATCCGCGGCCTCGACCAGCTTCGGATGCGCGTTGCGCCCCGTGCAGATCACGTGGACGCGCTCGGGACGCTTCGCGAGCGATTCGACCACGCGCTCGGCATCGAGCATCTTGTAGCTGATCACGTAATTGATCTCGTCCAGCACGACGAGATCGTATTTCTCGCTGTAAATCTGCTCGCGGCCGAAATTCCACGCCTGCTCGCACAGGCGAATGTCTTCCGGATCGGTGTCCGCGCCGCCAACCTTCACAAAGCCGCGACCCATCGGCCGAATCTCGAATTTGTCGTCGCCCAGCATCTTCGCGGCATCGAGCTCGCCATAGTGCCACGAGCCTTTGATGAACTGCACCATCAGCACGCGCAGCCCCTGGCCCACCGCGCGAAACGCCGTGCCGAGCGCGCAAGTCGTCTTGCCCTTGCCGGGCCCCGTGTAAACGATGAGAAGCCCCTGGCCTTCCGGCATTGAATAGCTCCCCAAGCCGCAATTTCCAATACTGGCCGCGCCTTTCCCAAAGGTCAAGAAGCGACTTGCCGCCAAGTCACCAAACCTCACAGAAGGCCGGTTTTTCATGAATCCTGGCTCTGTGCCTCCGTGGCTCCGTGGCTATTTCGGATAAGGATGCCCCGCGAGAATCGCGAAAGCCCGGTAAATCTGTTCGGCGAGGACGACGCGCGCGAATTCGTGCGGCATGGTGAGTGTCGAGAGCGAGATTTTGTGCTTCGCGCCAGTGCGCAGCTCGGCGGCGAAACCTTCGGCGTCGCCGCACAAGAAAACAATCTCTCGCGCGCCGCGGTCGCGCAGGTCGCCGAGCCAGCGGGCGAATTGCTGCGACGTGAACTGCTTTCCGGCGGGATCCAGCAGCACGACCGTCGCGCTCGGCTCGATTTTCAGCTTGCGTAACGCGGAGGGCGAGCCGTCGCGCAATTCGCTGACGCCGATTTCGGCGTAGCGCTCGATGCGGCGAACGTAATCATCGAGCAGCGCGCGGATTTCCTCGCGCCGCGTCTTGCCGAGCATGAGCAGCCGAATCTTCATGGATCCGCTCGACGAAAATGAGCGTTTGTAGGGGCGGGTTTCAAACTCGTCCTACGGCGTCGAATCCCTTCTCGGCCGACCGCGGGAGGACCCATCTCACATCAAACCGTATTTCTTGCGCTTCTCGAGCAGTGTCTTGCGGCTGATGCCGAGAGAATCCGCCGCCTGGCCGATTTTGTAGTGCATCGCCTCGAGCGTTGCGCGGATGGCCTCGCGCTCGATATCTTCGAGCGAGCGCAGTGAAGCCACGAGACCATGCGAATTGCCGGCGCGAAGAATCTCCGAGAAATCCTCGGCGCGCAGGACGGGCTCCTTGGCAAACACGAGCGCATGCTCGATCGAGTTTTTCAGCTCGCGCACATTCCCTGGCCACGCGTACGACTCGAGCAGCGCCAGCGCCGCCGGATCGAGCGACGCATCGGCATGCCCGTGCACGGGGCCGAGTCGGGCGAGAAAATGCGCGGCGAGAGGCGCAATATCGGAGCGGCGCTCGCGCAGCGGCGGCACCGAGAACGCCAACACATTGAGCCGGAAAAACAGATCTTCGCGAAAACGGCCCGTGGCGACGGCTTCGTCGAGCTTCGCATTCGTCAACGCCATCACGCGCGCTTCCATCCGCAGCGTTTCCGTGCCGCCGAGCCGCTCGAAGGTGCGCTCCTCCAGCACGCGCAAAAGCTTCGCCTGCATCACGGATGAGAGCGCGGCCACTTCGTCGAGGATCACCGAACCGCCGAGAGCCATTTCGAGACGCCCGGGCTTGCGCGCCACGGCGCCGGTGAACGCGCCGCGCTCGTGGCCGAAGAGTTCGGATTCCACCAGCTCGGCGGGCAGGCTCGCGCAATCGATTTTCAGGAATGGCGCGTCGCGGCGGGGACCGTGCTCGTGAATCCAGCGCGCGAGCTGGTCTTTACCCGTGCCGCTCTCGCCGGTGATCAGAAGCGTGGTCGCCGTTTCGGCAAGCTTTCCCGCGATTTCGAGGACGCGCTTGGAGGCCGGATCGGCGGCGACCCAGACGATCTCCGCGGCGCTCATCGCTGAGCCGCATCTCCCTCGGATCCGGCATGCGGCTCGTGAGGCCTGCCGGGCGCGGGGACGTCAAAGCGCTCGGCGTTGCGCCAGAGCCGCTCGAGATCGTAGTAGTGCCGCGCGCGTTCGCTGAAGATATGCACGATGAAATCGCCGTAGTCGAGCAGAACCCATTCCGCGCCGGATTTGCCCTCGCGATGCGCCAGGTGGACGCGCTCGCGGTCCAGCCGCTCTTCGATCGCTTCGCCGATGGCCTTGATCTGCGGCTGGCTGCTTCCCGAGCACAGCAGAAAATATTCGGCGAACGCAGTCGTGCCGGCGAGTTTCAGCACGGTCACGTCCACGGCCTGCTTGTCCTGAGCCGCTTCCACGGCCCACCGAATTTCGGGGCGCAAGGTTTCCAAGTTCACTGGTACAGGGCCTGTCCGAGAATGTATTCCTCCACGCGCGCCGACACAAGCCCGTGGATGCTCTGGCCGCGCTCGCGCCGCACGCGCACCTCGGTCGAGGAGACGTGGCTCGCGACGGTGGTCAGCAAATAAACGGTCGATTTCCGCAGCACGATTTTCTGCGGACTTTGCGCCGCCGCCCGGCCCAGTTTTTCCGGCGGAATCACCAGACGCAGCGCGTCGAGCCGGAAACCAGGGCGGCTCGCGATGATAAAATCGCAAAGGTCGAGCAGCGTGTCGTAATTTTTCCACGTCGGGATTTCGAGAAACTGGTCCGCGCCGACGATGAAATATAAATGAGCGTCCGGATGATCGCGGCGGAATTTTCGCACCGTCTCAATCGTGTAAAAGACGTGCGGCGCGCCGCCCAAAGGCGCTTCCGCAAGCGACGGAATGAATCCCGGGTGCCCTCCGCAAGCCAGCGCCACCATTGCGTAGCGATGCGCGAACTGCGTCAGCTCGCGCTGCGGCTTGTGCGGCGGATGCGACGAAGGAATGAAATGGATCGCATCGAGATGGAATCGCCGCTGCGCCGCCTGCGCCACGGCGATGTGGCCCGCGTGCACGGGATCGAATGTCCCGCCGAAAAGCGCCACCGAGCGGTGATGCCCCGCGCCCGGAGATTCATGAGCCGGCTGCGGGATCAATGTTTCTCCGTATGCGGCGCCGCGGCAGTCGCATCATCGACGTGCGTCACTTCGACCGCGCTGCTCTCGGGCATTTCGCCTTCTTTAGAGGCATCCAATGCCGCGGCCGGCTTTGGAATCTTGTCGAGCGCATTGGCGATCGCCCGCACCAGCTCGACGAGGCCTTCGCCGCTTGCAGAGGAGATCGCGTGGAATTCGAGGCTGCGCTCCGCAGCGAAAGTTCGCAACTCTTCGAGCCGCGTGCGATCGGTTGTCGCGTCGAGCTTCGTCGCCACCACGATCATCGGCTTTCCCGCGAGCGCCGGGCTGAACGCCGCGAGTTCGCGCTCGATAATCTCGAAGTCGCGCACCGGATCGCGGTCGTTGGCGTCGCTCGTATCCACAAGGTGCGCGATCAGCCGCGTCCGCTCCACATGCTTCAGGAACCGAATTCCCAGCCCCACGCCTTCGTGCGCGCCTTCGATCAAGCCCGGCAAATCGGCCACCACGAACGTGCGTCCCTGTCCCGGCGCAACATCGGGGTCGGCGGAAACCACTCCGAGATGCGGCTCGAGCGTCGTGAAAGGATACGCCGCGATCTTCGGCCGCGCCGCCGAGATGCGCGAAATGAAAGTGGATTTCCCCGCGTTCGGAAATCCGACCAGCCCTACATCCGCCAGCAATTTCAATTCGAGCCGCAGATGGAGTTCCTGCCCCGGACGCCCATCCTCGTGCTCTCGCGGCGCCTGATGCCATGGCCGGACGAACGCAGGATTCCCATTGCCGCGCCCACCCCGCCCGCCGCGCGCCGCTCGAAACTGTTGCCCCGGCTCGGTGAAATCGAAAAGCTGTTCGCCCGAATCCGCGTCAAAAATCACCGTGCCCACGGGAACTTTCAGCACCGTGTCTTCGCCCGAACGCCCGTGGCAATCGGACCCTTCTCCGTGGCGCCCGCGTTCGGCGCGAAACTCGCGGTTGTAGCGGTAGCGCAGCAGCGTGTTGTCGTTCGGATTCGCTTCGATTACGATATCGCCGCCGTGGCCGCCGTCGCCGCCGGATGGCCCGCCCCTCGGGACGTACTTCTCCCTGCGAAACGCGACGCAGCCATTGCCGCCGTCGCCGCCCTTCACCAAGATTTTGGCTTCATCAACAAACACAAGTCACCCGTTTCAAAAGTGTACACGAAGGAAGCGTATGCCGCGAATGAGGGACCAAGGCAGACGCCTCCGCTGGGAAAAGGCTTGGGAGAAGCGCCGTCCTGCGATTGCGGGTCAAGACCAGTCAATATCAGTGAATGCCAGTCAACGCGACCATTAACGCAATGACCGATGAATCTCTAATTGGCGGGTGCCGCGGGCTTCGCTTCAGCGCCGCCGACGGCGGCGCCATCTTCGACCAGGAGCACGCTAATGAAGCGCCCCTTCGCGCCCTTATCCTCGAAGCGCACCACGCCGGTCTTCAACGCGAACAGCGAATCATCCTTCGCGCGTGCGACATTCTTGCCGGGCTTGTAGCGCGTTCCGCGCTGCCGGATCAGGATGCTGCCGCCAGTCACCAGTTGCCCGCCGAAACGCTTTACTCCGAGCCGCTGTCCGTGCGAGTCGCGTCCGTTTACGGATGACCCGCCGCCCTTCTTATGTGCCATGACGAACCCCTAGGAAAATTGGATCTCGCCGACTTCGACGGCGGTCAATCCCTGCCGGTGGCCGGTTTGAATTTTGTACTGGCCGCCCGTCTTGAATTTCAGCACTTTGAGCTTCGGCCCGCGCAGGTGCTTTACGATTTTTCCGGTGATTTTGGCTTTCGCGGCCTGTTCGCCGCCCAGAATCTTTTTGTCGTCGGTGCGCACGGCGATCACGTCTTCAAACGTCACCTTGCCGCCCACCTTGCCTTCGAGCCGCTCGACCTCGATGGTATCGCCTGGCGCGACGCGGTACTGCTTCCCACCACTGCGGATTACGGCGTACATGCTGCCTCCCAGCGCAATTGACAAACCCCAATTATATGGCCCGCGAGCCGCTCCGTCAACGATTACACCACAAAGGCAGTAACTACCCGCCGAGAGGTTTGGCGGGAGATGGCGCGCGGGAACCCGGCTGCGCACTTGGATTTGCGGCGGGCGACGGCGCGCCCTCGGGCGGCCGAGTGCCAATGCCGATCGTCATCGCCGTATCCTTCGGAAAGACTACGTCGCGGCCGCGCGCGATGAAATTCGTGTAAACCGACATGCCCGCCCCATACGCGCCCATCGAATAGCCAAACGCGCGCGAGTGAACCAGCACACCCATCACGATGCCCACAGCCTTGAAGCCGACCGCGCCGCCCGCGATGCGATTGCCAGTGGTTCCGGCGGGGTTCGGCGTTTTCGCGTCCGGATCGCCACGGAACGACAATGCCGCGAGGCCAATCGAAACGCCCGCATTCAGATAGCGCGTTTTCGGCGACGTGGCTTGCGCTCCGCCTTCGGAATCGAGCTTCACGTTGTCGGCCTTCGCCGCTTCCACGCCCGCGAGGCTCGCTTCCACTTTCTGCTCGACGCCCTCCGGCAAAATCAGATCGTGAAACACCAGTCGCAGTTGGCCGTTTTTGTCCGGCCGGTGTGCAGGCTGCACCTGCACCACCAAGCCCTTCAGAAAGCTGCCTTGCGGCAAGATCAGCCGGTCGCCGTCAAACAGCGGCCTCGAAACCACCGCCTCGACCTCATCGCCCTTTTTCGCGGTCGCCGAGCTGAGCGGCGTCATCAGGCGCGCCTGGACCACGCTGCCATCCGCCGGCGCCGCTCCGATCGAACTCGCCATCTGCGGGGTGAGCGGCTCCGTGCCGAAATCGAGCGGCTCCTGCAACTCGGCGAAATAGACCGTTCCGGCATCGATATACTGCGGATGCACGGGCAGCTGCCCGACGGCAAAGCGCTCGATGCGATGGATTTTCCCGGGGGCTTTCACTTCGCTCATGGCCTGTTTCCACTCTTGCGTGGCTTGCTGCTTTGCCTCTTTCGTCTTTGCCGCCGCGGCATCCATCACGCCTTTTTTCTGGTTTTCATCCGCGGCGGAGACAAACTCGATCACCTGCCCCGATCCCGGGATTACCTTCGTTTGGATGGGAATCCGCTTGCCGCTTGCCAGGTTGATTTGATTGAACTCGACCTCGACCTTGTGCGCAGGTGTGAAATCGGCGTCGAGCGCGGACATCACCCGCTTCCCTTTGGAAACACCCTCGACCTGTGCGATCTGCCCCGTCACTTCCGTTTCCGCCGGGATCACCAGTTTATCGAACGCATAGACCGGCTCGACCACGTGCCCGTGCACCGGCTGCCCGATTTTCTGGATGCGCACTTCCTTATCGAGCGCCACCTGGATCGGTGTCCCCTTGGGCACCGTCAACGCGACCGTTGGACTCGTGAGTGGCTGCTCGGCGGGCCGATGCGTCAGTGCGGGCTCGGCGTCTTGCTGAGCAGCCGGCGCGCTCGTGGCGGGATTTTCCTGAGCGCGGACTGAGACCGTGGCCATCGCGATGCACGCGCACACCAGCACGGAAGGCGCGGCCCAATCCGCAAAGCGGCGTGCCAGACGCTCGTGAGAGAGTCGTCGGCCCAGGGAGCGAAATCGGCGTGCAGCTTTCATCGAGGACCTCAGTTGCAGCATTCCGAATACACACGTAGATGCCGCTCAACCGAACATGCGTTGCATTCTCCCGGCTGGGGGCGGCTGGTGGCTCCATTCTAATCCCGTTTCGCTTGCGCGAAACGGGACCGTGATTATGCGTATGCTTGGCGGCAACTCTCGTGCTCGCAGCATGTGGGCGGGCAATTCGTCTTGTCGATGAGGATGTAGTTGTGGCAACCGGCGCAGACCACGCCGTAAATCGTCTCGGTGAACTGGTCGTGCCCGGCTCCTGCCTGCGCGGCATGCTCCGTGCGCGCTTGCGTCCTGCTGATGGCCATCGAATCCGCTCCTATCAGGAAGTTTACCGTGAAGGGGCAGGTTTCAAACCCGCCCTTTCGCCAATCGCTACGCTTTCCACGCCGCCGAAGTCGTGAACGGATACAAGGGATAGACCTCGCGAAAAATCTTGGCGACCTCCCGCTCGAATCCTGTGCGCGTGGCGACCGCCGGCGCAAATTTCCTCCGCACGATCCATCCCTGCAATTTCTTCCAATTTTCCGGCTTCACGGGCCAGCCCTTGCGCTTTGCCCACTCGCCCTTTTCCGTCGCGTACCAATAGCTTTCATATTTCGCGAGCCGGCGTTTCTGCCGCTCGATCCACGCCGAATTCTCACCACCCCGCGCGCGGCCCACTTTCACGAGCGCAGAGGTCCGGCCCTCGCTGTAGACGCGGAAGCCGCATGTCACGGCATCGGCTGCGAGACCGACGTATAGCTGCGCTCCGCCTTCCGGCTCCCCGAAGAAAAGATACATCTGCGTGCGGTACGGCGATTTGTCGCGGGCAAAGCGAATATCGCGGTTGATGCGCGAGAAATTCTCACCCACGCGGCCGCCAATCGCGAATCGCGGGTTCAGTTTCCGAGCGGCGGGAGTCAGGCGTTCGAGCAGCTCGCGCAGCGGATCGACCAGCACCGCGCGATATCGCTCGCGGTTCTCGTCCATCCACGGCTTGTGATTGTTGCGCCGGAGCTCGCGAAAGAACCCGAATGTTTCCTGCGAAAAAACGCTGCTTTGAGAGGTCATCTTGTCGGCGCCACGTTCGGGGCGATTCAAGCGTAACACTGCATGCGGCGAAACGTCTCTTCGCTAAGTCGCGCGACTGGCGCGCCGGAACGCGCACCGCCCGGCGGGCGATACGGCATCGCCGTGCCGGTGGGATCGAGGTACGGCCGGTCCATGTGGAACGATACGACCGGCTTGCGGGGCTGCTCGAGACACGCCGATGCCTCGGCCGTCCATGCTGCTCCCGGCGCCAGCGCAAACGCGCCGATCGCGGCACCAGCCATCGCCAGCTTCGCCACGAAATCGCGTCGTGTCAGCATGCTGGGCTCCTTAGGCGAACGGCAGCTCATCTTCGTTCATCCATCGCCCGTGGACCTGCGCCGTCGCGCGGAACGGCAAAAGCACGCGCGCGACGTCGCCATCTTCGAGATGCTGCGCGTCGGCGATAATCAGCTCCGAGCGCATCTCCGCGTAATTCGACGCCACGCCCATCACGTAGCCTTCGCCCTCGGTGCCATTCTTGCGCGGCACAAAGCACACTTCCTGCAAGCTGTGCGTATCGCCCGCGAAATACGAGCTCATCTTCCCGGTCGCGAGATCGAAACGCCCGTAGCAATTATTGACGCGCCCGCCGAGGTTGCCGGCCTTCCACTCATCGAACGGCCGCTGCTTGTCCGCGAACGCCGTGAAGGCGTAGCGGTAAGGCAGCGAAAGGTAGCGGTCGTCGACGCGCCCGAGGTCGCTTACATTCATTTCGAAAAGCTTCTCCTCGGTGAAGCCGTCGTCTTTCGACGCGAGATTGAACGTGTTGCGCCGAATGTACGCGCGCGCCTTGGTCGGATCCCACGGCGAGCCATCGATCGGCGGGAAAAATGGGAACGGATTCCCATCGTAGATCGCGGCTTCGAGAATCACCTTCTCGCCTTCGGTGCGCGCGTTCAGCGTGTGTACCGTCGCGCGCGAAGGCCCCTTGAACCAGCGAATATCCTTCGCCTCGCCGTCGCGCGGAATGATGCCGACGTACGCCGGCTTCGTGTTGTCCCAACCCCAATGAACTTTGCCTTCTTTCAGGCGCTCCATGCTGCTCACGAATCCGTACACGGGTATCAGAACGTGTTTTTGCGTCAGCCCGATATCGTGAACCATCGCTACATAGGGCGCCTGAAAGCGGACCTCGCGCTTCACGTGCCCCGTCTTGTCGATCGTGTACAGAAAGACGTCTCGCGTCTCGAGCCCCGTCGCCTCGTAGCCGTAGCAGATCATATCGCCCGTGACGGGATCGACCTTCGGGTGCGCGGTAAACGTGAGGCTCTTGTATTTGCCGTGAAAATCATACGGCCCGATCGTTTCGAGCGTTTTCGGATTGATCTCGTAGGGCAGGCTGTCCTCTTTGAGCGTGAAGAGCTTGCCTGCAAAGCAGAGCGGCGTCGTGTTCTGCACGGAGCGATCCAGATTGTGGACGCTCGGATCGTCGGTGAAAGGATTGCGGTATTTTCCGAAAAGCTGTTTGTGTGCGGCGAGGTCCGCCTTGTATCGCGGCGTCTTCACCCAGCGGCCCTTGTAATCCACGATGCCGTTCTTGAACCGGAACATGTTGATGTAGCCGTCCATGCTGAACGGCGAATCATCCTCGAATTTCGGCGGATGCAGCCAGTCGCCGCCGAGCCGAACGAACGCGCCATTCAGATCGCTCGGGATTTTCCCGGTCACTTCGCAATCGTAGACGTCCGCCTCGAAGCGCGTCGGCGCGAAAAAGCCCTTCATCGTCGGCTGGCTGGAAAAATCAACCATGGCGCAATCTCCCTTCTGGCTCGGCTCCGTTAATTATCATCTCGAAACCACGGCGACGGCATGTTGTACGGCACGGTGATGAATACGGACTCGGCGTGCCGGATCTTGCCGTCCACGATCTTGAAAAGTTCGAGGTAGCAGAACGAATGCGGCGATTTCAGCGGCGTATCGTGGACCACCCCGTCCGTCGTCGTATATTTGTCGAGCCGCCCCGAATGGTCGATCAATCCGCCGGCGAGGATCAACCCCTTTTCTTCGTCCTGCAGCGGGAAGCGCCGCGCGCGCAGCCGGTCGTCCCAGCGATAATTGCCGAGCTTGAATCCTTCCTCGCACGAATATTTTCCGAATTGCGAATACGTCGATTGCGGATCGGGATGCGGATCGCTCGCGGTCCAAACGCCGTTCTCGCGGCGGCTGCACGCCGGATCGAACACGGTGAAGATGTGGCCGTCGTTGAGCTGCAGCGTGTTGAAGTAGCCGTCGGCGAGCGCAATCATTTTCGCGCGCAGCGTGCGCTGGTCCGGCGGCACGTCCGCGAGCAGAATCGGCAGCGGCTGCATCGTGGCGGGATCGCCGAATGGGCCGGGGCCCATGCCCTTGCGATCCACGATCGTTTCAACCTCGGAGATTTTGTGGTCTCCCACCTTCATCCGCAGCGCGAGAAACGATTGGATGCCGTGCTCGGCCACCACGCCCATGTACAGTACCTGCCCGTTCGCCGGATCGGCCGCGCGCACGTCCTCGGGACCCAAACCGCTGATCGTGCCCCACAAACCGTCGCCCACTTCGAGCACGACGTTGTTCTCCGTGAACTTTACGCTCTTCGCCCAGGGCAGCCGCGAAGGATCCTTCGCCACCAACGCTTGCAAATATTGATCGACGAAGCCGTACAGGCACTGCCGGTCGCAATCGGCCGCCCGCTGGACCGAGGCAGCCGAATTCTGCTCGTGGTCGGCACCGCGCGCCTTCACTGCGTTCGCGCACACCACGATTCGAGCAATTGCCACCGCGGCGAGTATCGCGGACCTCTTCGGCATCGCGCTCCCCCCTTCCGGACTGCTTCCCCGGGGCAGAGTGTCTCACAAATTGCAGGTGAAGGTGAATCGTTGCAGGTGGGGACTTCGCGAATCAAGCGCGGGCTTGCAGCCTCGCTTCGTTACTTAGTGGCAGCCGCAGGCGCCGCCGCAGCAACCGCCCCCCGAGCCGGATGCCGGCGACGAGCCGCCCGACGCTTTCGTTCCGTTGCCGTGCGCCGCAAAGACCGAAAGCTGGATCGTATTCTTCGCGCTCGCGCACTTCGGGCACGTGATTTTCGTGTTCCCGTTCATCACGATTCGCTCGTAGTGCTCGCCGCAATCGTCGCAAATATATTCGTAGATCGGCATCGGAGGTAGCCCTCAAATCGCGTCAGTTTAGATGTCCCAATTGTACCAAAATTGGCCGGATAAACCCGTTACGGCGCCATTCTTGGCCGCCTGTAAAGGACGCGAAAACGGCGCACCCACGGCGGCTCCGGATCGGCGAAATCCTCGAACGATTCTTCGCGCAGGCCCGCTCGAACGAAATTCGCGAACTCCTCGCGCGTGAGCGGCCACGGCAATTGTCCTTCGGGCTCGTCTTTCTCGCGGCCTCGCGCGATCACCAGCAGCACGCCGCTCGACTTCACGAACTCCGCGATTTTCTCGGCCGCGCGCGGCCGCAATGAAGCAGGCAGCGCCTGCAGCGTGTTCGTCTCGAAAACGAAATCGAAATTGTGGCGCCAGGCAGGCGGCGGATCGAACAGATCCGCCACCACGTAGTTCACGGGCGAGTTCGGGAAGCGCTTCTTCGCCGCGGCGATAGCCGTCTTCGCGATGTCGAACCCGGTCGTCTGAAATCCCCACGCAGCGATCTCCTCGGCATCTTCGCCAAAGCCGCTTCCGATGACGAGGGCCGATTTGCCGGCCGTCTCAAGAGGGTGCGCCTTCCAGAATTCGCTCAGGTGGGAATTCGCCTTATGGTCGGCCCAGGGAACGATGCTCTTCCCTTGCTCGCCTTCCTGATACAGCACCTCAAACCATCCGGTCGGGTCGCCTTTGGCGACAAATTCGGTGGCGAGTTCTCGGGCGCGTGCGCGGCGATCGGTCATACGTTCATTCTAGCAGGTGCTGCCGGGCTGTCGCCCACGGGATCGGGATGTCCGCGGTTCGAACCGTCCATTCGGCAAATCCCGTCTTGCCCATATGGGGCGCAAGCTCCTGCATGATCCGGCTGTGCGGAATTTGCTCGACAAAGTCCCTCAGCGATTGCCGATCCTCCCACGCCGAAATCGTCCAGAATCGTTTTCGCGTCAGCTCCGCCCCGAGCGAATAGCCGATCAGCCCAGGCGATTTCGCGAGCTGCCCCATCGTTTCCATCGCCAGCCGGGCGAGTTTGGGAATCGTTCGGTAACGCTTGAGCGGCAGGAAGGAAAGCAGCGCCACGTATTCTTTGTCGTCGTGAGGCGCAGCGAAGCTTTTCCACGGCGTCGGCAGCATGCCTCGATGCTATCAAAACACCGCAGCACAGAACAAAAAAGCCCCGGCCGGAGCCGGGGCTTTCTGCGATTCAACGCTGATGTGTAGGGGCGGGTTTGAAACCCGCCCCTACGGAGTCGATCTGTGGCGTTAGTCGCCTGCGACGGCTTCGGCAGCCTGATCGACCTTGGCTTCGCCGTTGCCATTGCTACCGTTGGCCGGAGCGATCTGTACCGGCTTCACGGTTGCGCCCGGAACCGCCATCTGAATCTGCTGGATCGTGCCGATCTGCACGACGGTTTCCTGGGGCTTTTTCAGGACGAGCTCTTCGTAAATCTTCCGCACCTTGGCCGCTTCCTCGAAGGCCTTCTTGCGGCGGATGCGGTCTTCTTCGGCAGCCGTCAGCGGGATGTCGTGCTCGAGATGACGCACGCGCGAGGCATCTTGCGCGTCAATCCGAAGCGAATGCTCGTAGTTCTCGAGGCTGACGGCCTTGCCCTTGGCGTAGATTTCATGCTTGCCGTGCGTCTTGTACCACTCGGCGACGGTCGCGTTCTTGTACATGTTCTCGATGATTTTCCGCCAGCCGATGCCCGTGTTGTACGCGCAGAAGGAGATTTCGCCCTGCTGCGTGGCGTAGGGGATGATGCACATTTCGGTGCGGCGGAAATCGTAGTTGAAAAGGTCTTGGAACCACATGCCCGCGATGAAGAGCATGTTCCACGGGTCTTCGGCGCGGCGCTTCATCGCGTCTTCGTAGGTGCGCTGCGGATTCGTGCGCCCGTATTTCTTGTCCGCGTCCTTCGAAACAGCCCACGTCTTGTCGAACTTCTTGAGGATGTCCTTTAGCTTCAAGCTCGGCGGTGCCTCGTAGGGGTCGTAGTTCTTCAGCATCGCGAGAGCCATCATGAAGGCCGAAAACTTCTTGCCGCGGGCCGCGTCGGTGATCGCCGAAACGTCTTTCACCAGCTGCGGCGCATTGAGGAACCGCGAAATCGGCGCCCATTCCTTCGTTTCCTTGTGAATCATCACGGCCGTGCCCACGCCGCAATTCGGGTGGCAGCCGCAGGAGAGCGAGCCCCACATCGCGTCCGGCCCGTGCACCATATCCGCGAATCCCGCGAACGGCGAAATGAACGACAGCGGGAACCAGTCGCGCGTCGGCTCGATCTTGCCCACCTGCGAGCTGACGTCCTTGGCAAGGTGCGAGAGCGTGTAGCGTTGGCGGATGCGGCGCTCCGGCGTAATGTCTTCGTCGCGCCCGGTAAACGATACCGGCTGGAACGAAACGAACGCGATCTTCTTCGGGTTTTCCATCGCAAACTTCACGATCGGTCCCACCTGATCGTTGTTCACGTTGTTGACGATCGTCGTCACCAGCACGATTTCGATGCCGGCCTCGTGCATGTTTTCGATCGCCCGCAGCTTCACGTCGAAGAGGTTGCCGACCTGCCGGTGGCTGTTCGCGTCGTTGCCGATGCCGTCGAACTGGAGATACGCGTAGCGCATGCCGGCGTCGAACGCCTTCTTGCAGAATTCCTTGCTCTTGGCGAATTCGATCCCGTTCGTGGCGGCCTGCACGCTGTTGTAGCCGATCTTGCGCGCGTAGGCGACCGCATCCGTAAATCGCGGATGCATCGTCGGCTCGCCGCCCGAAAACTGCACGGACATCTGGCGGCGCGGCTTGATCTTCAGCGCGTTGTCGAGGATTTCGGTAATTTCATCCCAATCCAGCTCGTGGACGTATCCGACCTGGTTCGCGTCCATGAAGCAAGGATCGCACATCATGTTGCAGCGGTTCGTCAGGTCGACGGTGAGCACCGCGCCGCGCCCGTGGCGGACCGTGCTCGATCCGTGCCGGTGCAAGTCTTCGTCGTTGTGCGCGGGGATGTCGCGGCCGGGGAAATTCTTCTCGATCCACTCGAGGAATTTTGCATCGATGGCCATCAGGTCTTCGTATTTCCCGTGGATGGGGCATTCTTTCACCATCCAGACTTGGCCGTCGCGCTCGATGATCTGCGCCTTGATCTCGCCGACCTTCTCGTGGACGAGGTCGGTCCAATCCTTCTTGCCGTTGGTTATGGCGTCGCGCGCCTCTTTCACGCAGTCGGGGCAAAGGGAGTCCGTGGTGCGCGGCCAGCCGAGCGTGGGCTTCGACTTCTCCCACGATTTCAGCAGCGGCTTGTCCGACCATTTCGGAGTAAAGGAAGGATTCGGGTTGTACTTGTTGAAGAACTGGATCGTGTTGAAAGTGACCTTCGCGCCCTTACAAAGCGTCCAGTCAAAAACCTTCCAAAGATGATTGCTTGCCGTGTTTCCCATTTTGCTGCACCCCTCCTCAGTGAATCTTAATCTCTTGGAATACCTGCTGCGCCCCTGGGTAGGCCCAAACACTTACGATTACCGGTAAAATTACACTGCGCCCTAAAGTCTTACCGTAGCATAGTTTGCTTGGTATTCGATTGGTCCGTCCAGAGGTGTGCGTTCAAAGGGGTAAATAGGGGGTCGAATGGCGTATAGGCGTCCTAAATGGCGCCCGGTTCTAGGACCTAAGTCCTGCCCTCGCTGGTATTTACTCGACGTTGAGGGGCGTCCGCAGAACGCCGATGGCAAAATGTGCCAAATGCGGTGCCTCGTCGTCGAGCTGAATCCAGCGGACCACGCAATGATCCTTCATATACTGCGACACTTTCGATTCGTTGATTCCCAGATGCTCGGCCAGCTTAGCCTTCAGTCCCTCGGAGTCGCCTCGCCCACCGCGTTGGGTTCTTCCGCCACGGCTGCCGCCGCGCGCGAGATTCCCAAGACCGATTCGCAGCGTCTGGCAAGCCTCTATGTAGTACGACGTCACCTGATCGGAATCCGAGAGCAGGAACACGCCGGGCCCGGCCGGAGCTTCGTCCGCTTCGTCGAGCCGGCGCAGCGGACTGCCGACAAGCCGCCGCAAAAGAGATTCGAGGTGCGCCATTCGTGACGCAAGCGCCGGATCGCCGCGGCCATGCGCCGCGCGTTCAGACGGCAATTGCGGAGCTGGCAGCTCCATGGGCGCGGCTCGCTCAATCGCCCCCGGGCGCTGGCTGCGCGCGGCATATTCGGGCGCGTCCTCGACTGGACGCCGCTCAAACGCGGGCCGCGGCGCTGGTTCCGGTCGTGCCGGCCTCGATTCCGCGCTCTCAGCGAACGCTTGCGCAGGCAGCCCCGGCGAGCTCGCAGGCCCCTTGCGCCGGCGGCCTCGTCCACCGCGGCGGCCGCGTCGCCGCTTTTTCTTGTCCGGCGCGCCAGCTGCGGCCGCGCCGTCACTGGCGGTAGCCGATGCGGGCGAACCCCCGCCGGCTTCCGTCGATTCGTCCTCCGGAATCTCACCGAGCGCCAGCGGCATGCGCACGTTGTACGGATCGGGCGCTTCTTCCGATTCCGTGGCTGCTTCGGCTCGATCTTCGGATGCGCCCTCGGATGAACGCTCAGACGGAAATGAAATCGGCACCGGCGTGCTCGCCTCGGCCGATGCGGCAGGCAGTTCGATTCCCAGCCGCGCGAGTGCCTCTTCGGCTTTCTTCTTCCAATCGGCGCGGCGGAACCGCTGCGCGGCGATCGTGTACCACTTGCCAGCCTCGTCGTTGCGCCCGGCCTTCTCTTCGACCACACCGATTTCCCACGCCACCATCGCGTCGCGCGTGCGTTGATAGAGTTCGGAGAGTTTTGCCAGCGCTTCGGGGCTGTTCTTCGCCTTGCGGATACGCGCTTGAATTTGCCGCCAATCAGCCATGTCGGAGCATTGTAACAGCGAGCCGAGTTCTAGGCCAATCAACTCTGCAGCTCGCGAAGTCCCTCGCGGGACGCCGTTCGTCGTCCTCCCAAACGACAGCCCGAGAACCTCGCGTGCTTGCTGCCGCGATCGAACGGCGCCACGATTTTCCGCGCAGCCGGCACTGCATTGCCCCATGGTCCCGGAAGCGCTTTCGCGAATGCGTCCCGCAGCGGCGCACACTTTCTCATGACGTTGTTCACATGACCTTGATCGCGCGCCCGAGACTCTCGCTGTTGTTTCATCAACCCATTACCTGCCGTTCACACGCTTGCCACAATTCAGCGATTAAGTGTGTTTGTCGTGTACTTGGGCCCGAGCGAAGTTTGGGTAACGACTGGCATCGCGTAGGTGCCAGACATTGGTTGTGTGTCTTCATTCCTTTCCGCAGTAACTAAAGAAAGAGCGAGGCCCCTCATGCGCTATTTCACAGCATTGGCAATCGCGATGACGTTGGTGTTTGCCTTGGCGCTCTCCGCGAAGGCGCAAACCGACCGCGCCATTTTGGAAGGCACAATCACGGATCAGAGCGGGGCAAGTGTCCCCAACGCACTAATAAACGTCACCGAAACGAATACCGGAATCAGCCAGACGGGTAAATCCAACGGGCACGGATATTACCTATTCCCGGGCTTGGCGGTTGGCACATATTCCGTTTCGGTGTCGAAGACCAGCTTTGAGACGAAGGTGGTGGACGGCGTGGTCCTACGGGTCGGCGAGGACCACGCTCTCGATGTCAGCCTCCAGTTGGGCGAGGTTAGCGAGCATGTTGAGGTCAAAGCGGAGACGGAACCAGTGGAGCGCACATCCGCGGCGGACGCATCCGTCATCGGCAACCAGCAGATTGCGGAGCTCCCAGTGAACGGGCGGGACTGGGCCGCGTTAACGATCCTGGCTCCCTTCGCGCAAGACGACGGCGGAGGAGACCAGCGGACGATTCGCTTCGCGGGCCGCGCGCGCGACGACAACAACTTCAATATCGACGGCGTGGATGCCGGCGGCATTCAGGAGCAAGCCCAGAAATCATCGGTTCGGTTGCAGATCTCGGAAGATGCCGTACAGGAATATCGCGTGAATGGCGCTCTCTACGACGCTGAATACGGCACTCAGTCCGGCGGCCAGGTCGACGTGGTCACCAAGTCCGGCACGAACGACTTTCACGGCACCGTCTTCGGCTACCTGAGAAATTCCGTTCTTGACTCGCGCAACTTCAACGATTTGGATGCCAACGGAAACCCGGTGAAGCTTCCCTTTCGGATGGGTCAGTATGGAATGACCGTAGGCGGGCCGATCCAGAAGGAGAAGACATTCTTCTTCATCAGCTACGAAGGATTGCGCCAACTGCAGGAGTCCTCGACAGTGGGTTCCACTTTCGTGCCGAGCACGAGTCTCTTGCAGGACATCTTGGTCAGCGGCAGGAACGGCCAAGGCCCATCTCCTCAGATGTGCGCGGTACTGCAAGGATTTCCCTGGCGCGCCTCGGCCGGCACAATTGGAGGCTGCACACCGAAGTTTGTTTATCCCGACAGCGCCTTCGCCAACTGCTCGCTGCCGGCTGCAAACTGTGGACTCACATTCGATGCCAACGATCCGCCCATTGACGTGGAAGAGTTCGTCCACCCCATCAAAACCACCGTTCACGAGGACACCTGGCTGGTGCGGCTGGACCACACATTCAGCGACAAAACGACTTTGTACGCTCGAGCCCAGCGCGATATAAGCCTATCGTCCGCCCAAATTAACGTGAGCACCACCGGCCTCGACAGCGATCAGGTATTTAATCATCCCGCGAATTATCTGGTCGCAGTCCAGCACACTTTTGGCAGCAATATTTTTAACGAAACGAAGTTCTATATCAATCGCTCGCCTTTTCACAATCCGCATGGAAGCACCCTGCCGTTTGCCGTGAACACCGATTTTTTCTCGGGGATTCCGAACGAGTCAGCCGATATAGAAGTCGGAACCACCTTTGGGGTTGTCGACAACCTGGCCTGGTCTCATGGCCGGTATACCTTCAAAATGGGCATGGAATATCGGAGGGTCCGGCTGAATCAGGGCCAAACCGCCGATAACAACCTCACTTTCGGAGACGACCAAAGCCTCATCTCGGGCACTCTCTCGGGTATACTCTTCAACGCACCATGGTGCTGCCACGGCTTGCGCCGCAATTTCTTCATGCCCTACTTCCAGGACGAATGGAAGATGACTCCGAACTTCACCGTGACCGCCGGCCTCCGCTGGGAATATTATGGAGTTCCGACGGAAGCCACGAATCGGACGACCGTCTTTGACTTCAACGTATTTCACGGAGCATGCTTGGGAACGGGGTCCTTCAACACGCCGTTTCCCGCGCCCATCAACACGCCGCCCTGCCCAAAGAATCCAGCCCTCACGAATCCGGACTATCGCGACTTCGATCCCCGGATCAGCATTGCCTGGGCCCCTGCCGGAATGGCAGGCAAGACGGTAATTCGGGCGGGATTTGGCATTTATCACGGCGCGGCCCAAAACGACGACTTGAATGCGGGCCTCGAGAGCGACACATTCCGCGTAGTCGTGAACAAGACAACCTCGATGAACGCCGCCTACGCACAGGCAATTCCAGACCTTTCCGGCCTTCAGTTGTCGCAGACCGCGAATCACCCTCGCGCTTTGCAACGCCAAGGGCGCCGCAACCTCTACGCCGAGGAATGGGGACTCACCGTCGAACGCGCCATTCCGGCCGACTTCGTGGTTTCGGCGTCATACCTCGGAAGTCATGGCGTGAGACTATTTTCGCGCGGCGGCGTAAATCTTTGTACCATGCCGGTGACGCTCAGTAGCGACGGCCAGGATTGCGTCCGCCCGCTGGACCAATACTTCCCGGATCCCGCTAACCCCGATCCCTATGGCTCGGTCGACTTCAAGAGCGACATCGGATCGAGCACCTACCATGCGCTCAACCTTTCTCTCGAGCGGCAGTTCACCAGCGGCTTTTCTCTTCTCTCCCGCTACACATTCGCTCATTCCATTAACGATGGATCGGTGGGCGGCGGCGAATCCAACGGGCCGGAAAATATCAATTGTTTGCCTTGCGACAAAGGGCCCAGCGTCTTCGATATCCGTCACAACTTCGTGACCGAGGAGGCCTACCAGCTTCCCTTCGGCCCGGGCGAGAGCCATTTGAATCACTCGGGTGCGCTCGGTAAAATTGTGGGTGGATGGCAGCTGAGCAGCGTCAGCACCTGGCATACGGGGCATCCGCTCACGGTCAACATGGACCTAACCACCGATCCCATCGCCAACGGACCGTTCTCCGGTTTTAACGCTACGTATCTGCTTCCGGACGGTAATGATCAAACCAGTCAGCGACCTGATATCGTCCCCGGAGTGCCGTTGACGCTCCCGGGAGGCGGCCACAACGGGGTGCCGCTCATCAACGCGGCCGCGTTTCAGCCCCCGCCCGTCGATGCAAATGGCAACTTCACTCGATATGGCAACGAGGGAAATGGCATGATTCGCGCGCTGTCCGCCTGGCAAATCGATCTGGAACTCCAGAAAACCACGCCGCTCACGGAGCGGGTGTCACTCGAATTTGCCGTGCAAGTCTTCAACATTTTCAACCACACCCAGCTCGGCGACCCGAGCACGCTTTCGCTGATCTATAATCCGGCGACGAATCTTCTCGAAACGCCGTCAGGTTTCGGGCTGATTGATAAGACGGTGAACTTCAACAATAACAACGACAACGACTCTTCGCCGAACGTGGGAACGGGATTGCCACGGCAGATTCAGTTCATGCTGCGAGTGAAATTCTAGGCTGAAGTCGAGGCGCGTCTAATAATGGGGGTTGGATGAAAAATCTGCCGGCGGCCGGAGTTCTGCTCGTGGCGCTACTGCTCGGCCATTCAAGTCCGGCAGCCGATGGTGCCGCAAAGCCAGCCCAGCCCTCCACTTCCCGAGCGACAGGTGCTCCCAGCAACGACCCGGTGTTGCTGGCAGCGGGAGATATCGCCAACTGCCAGATCATCGCAGGAGCACAGGCCACGGCGGAAATCATCGAGGGGATTCCAGGCACCGTCGTGGCGATCGGGGACCTCGCGCTCAAGGATGGAAGCGCGGAAGAATTCGCCGATTGCTACGACAAGACCTGGGGCGCATTTAAATCGAGGACGCGTCCCGTCCCGGGCAATCACGAATTTCACACCGGCGGCGCCACGCCGTATTTCAAGTATTTCGGCGCTGCTGCCGGCGATCCAAGCAAAGGCTATTACAGTTACGAATTGGGCGCGTGGCACATCGTCGCGCTCAACGGAGAATGCAAAGACATCGGAGGCTGCCAAACGGGTTCGCCGGAAGAAGAATGGCTGCGCGCGGATTTGAAAGCGCATCCTGCCGCTTGCACGCTCGCCTACTGGCATGAGCCGCTTTTCAGCTCGGGCGCAGCGCACGGCGACAATCCGGCCTATCGCGATTTCTGGCGGGATTTGTACGACGCCCACGCAACGATTGTGCTCAACGGCCACGATCACGACTACGAACGCTTCTCGCCTCAAAATCCCGACGGCAAGGCCGATTTCGTCGGCGGCATTCGCGAATTTGTGGTCGGCACGGGCGGAAATCACGAACGCGTGTTTACCCCGTCGCCTCAGCCCAACAGCGAAGTGCGCATGACGGGAATTTTTGGAGTCCTCAAGTTGACGCTGCACCCGCGCGGCTACGATTGGCAATTTATCCCGCAAGCCGGCAAGACCTTCCATGACGCGGGCACAGGCGACTGCTACGGACACTGAAACTTGAACGGAAATCGGGAATTGGATATCTGAAATCGTGCCTTCCAAACCTCTAATGCGGCAATCTGACGGCGTGCGTGCGCTCTTGACTCTCGGCGCGGTGACCCTCGTGGTTGCGCTCGGTATTTGGGGCACAAAGGCCGAGGGGAAAAAGGGCGAGAATCCAGCTGGCGGGGAAATTAAACACGTTTTCGTGATCGCGCTCGAAAATCACAACTGGACTCAGCCGGCCCGCGTTCCCGGCCGAGACGAGCAACTTTATCAAAATCCGAACGCGCCGTTCATCAACAGCCTTGTGAATGGAACCGCCCTCGCGTTCATTGACGCCCACATCGAGAACATCAGCAAGCAGGTCGCCTATGCGACGGCCTACCACAACGTCCTGGCGACGAAAAGCGGAAACAATCCCCATATTCACCCATCCGAACCCAGCTACATCTGGGCGGAAGCCGGCAACAACTTCGGCATCTTCAATGACGACGATCCTTATAAAGACAATCCGCCCAACGCCCAGAACACCACGCAGCACCTGACCGGCCTCCTCCAAAAGGCGGGAAAAACCTGGAAGTCGTATCAGGAAGACATCGACCTGACCACGAACTCGAGTGGACAGCTCACCAATCTGCCCCTCCCCGAGAATCTGTGGACCGTTCCCCTGGCCAGCATCCGCGGCAAATTTGGTCCCGGTAGCAACCTGAATGCCTACAATGATTCGATCCAGTACAACTACGAACCCAAGCACAATCCGCTCGTGTTCTTCGCCGATACCAACGGCGGCAACAACACAACTATGTCGAACCCCTTGTCGCAAAACTACGCGCCCCTGCAACAACTGTCGTTCGATCTGGCGGAGAACCGCGTGGCCGATTACAACTGGATCACGCCCGATCAGTACAATGAAATGCACAGCAGACTCAGCGCCGGCTTCGCGGGCCTGACCGGCGATGCGTCGCAGATCAGGGCGGGGGATAATGCGCTGAGCCGGCTCGTGCCGCTGATCATGTCATCGAGCGCTTACAAAGACGGCGGCGTGATCATTCTGTGGTGGGACGAAAGCGAAGAGGACGGCGAGCCCGGTGACAACCCGGACGACTTCAAGCACACGATACCCGAAATCATCATCTCTCCGCTCGCTCATCTAAACCAGAATGGCCTTCCCTATGCCAGTTCGATCAACTACTCCCATTCTTCCGATCTGCGCACGATGCAGGAAATCTTCCACGTGAGGGCAACTGGCGCGTCGCCGTATCTGGGCGACGCGGCTAACGCAACCGATTTGTCCGACATGTTTCAGCCCGGTGTAATCCCGAATCAGCCGTAGGACTTTTCCATCCGCACGAGCCTGACGACACCTGCCTGCCGCATTCGGGTAGTATGTGTGTGAGCGCCTGCGTCTGCGAGGAGGTATCATGAAGACCGGCCGCGTTCTCTGCACCGTCATACTGTCTCTGCTCTTTTCGGCGGCGGCTTCAGCGCAATCCGCGTTCGCGCCGCTCGACCTCTGGGCGAACGCTGTGAAATCCGGCGACACCACGGCCCTCACGCAGCTCTATTCGATCGCGCCGCCAGCGCAGACAAAAACCTCCCAGGGCGTGACGCAGGAGGTCGGAGCCGAACCGCATTTCTGGGCGGCGCTCGCCGTGCGCGGGATCAGCGACCTCCATCCGAAGATCCTTGAGATCGAGCATCTGCAGCCCGGCGTCGTCGCGCTCGTGCTGCGAATCGAATTCAATCTCCGCACCGATTCGGGCGTGCAGCCCTTTCTCGTTGAGGCCAGCCAGATTTGGGCGCAGGAGGGAAACGACTGGCGCATCGTCCAAACGGTGCGAGGCGATTTGGCCCCCCGCGAGGCGCGGCGCCTGCCAGAGCCGGCAAAGCCGGATACGGACCTGTACCCTCCCGCGCAAGAAGCGCCCTCTGAAATCAAGGCTGCGCTGGCTCGGGCCACCAAGGACCACAAGCGCGTGATCCTCGTCTTCGGCGGCAACTGGTGCTACGACTGCCACGTCCTCAATGCCACTTTTCACTCGAAAGATATCGCGCCGCTTGTGGATGCGAACTACCACGTCGTCCACGTCAACATCGGCGACGACTACGACAAGAATCTCGATCTCGCCGCAAAGTACAAGGTGCCGCTGAAGCGAGGCGTGCCCGCGCTGGTCGTCCTCGCTCCCGATGGCTCGATCCTCTACACCCAGCAGGAGGGCGAATTCGAAAACAGCATGCGCCTCAGTCCAACCGACGTAACTACATTCCTCAAAAAGTGGGCGCCTCCGCGCCAAAATTAGCCCTGCAGCACGACACGGCACAGTGGCACCCTCACGTCACGTCCTGCTAACAGTTGTATGAACAAATGAAGAATGGCCTGCGCCGCGCCATGGATGCCGAAGATGGGGCCGGGAAGTCACGGCTGACCTTCCGCAGGAAACTGACTCAGCGCCGCTGGACGGCCTGGGCTGCGCAGCCATAAAATAAAGAGAGTATGGCGCCCAAGCTGCCCATCTATATGGATAACCACGCGACGACTCGCGTCGATCCGCGCGTCGTCGATGCGATGCTGCCGTATTTCACCGAGAAATACGGCAATGCCGCCAGCCGCAACCACGAGTTCGGCTGGAAGGCCGAAGAAGCCGTCGAAACCGCGCGCGGCCAGATCGCGCGCCTGATCCACGCCACGCCGCGCGAGATCATCTTCACCAGCGGCGCCACCGAATCCGATAATCTCGCGCTCAAAGGCGTCGCCGAGGCATATCGCGCCAAGGGAAATCACATCATCACGCAGGCGACCGAGCACAAAGCCGTGCTCGACACCTGCAAGCGCCTCGAAAAATCCGGCTGCGAAGTTACCTATCTCCCGGTCGCCAAGGATGGCCGCATCGATCTCGACGATCTGCGCCGCGCGATCACGCCGAAAACAATCCTGATCTCGATCATGCACGCCAACAACGAAATCGGCGTCCTGCAGCCGGTCGCCGAAATCGGCAAAATCGCCAGAGAAAAATCCGCGATCTTCCACGTCGATGCCGCGCAATCCGTGGGCCGCATTCCCATCGACGTCGAAAAACTCGGCATCGACCTCCTCGCGATCTCCGCACACAAAATCTATGGACCCAAGGGCGTCGGCGCGCTCTACGTCCGCCGCAAGAATCCGCGCATCGAGCTTTCGCCCATCATCGACGGCGGCGGCCACGAGCGCGGCATGCGCTCCGGCACGCTCAATGTTCCGGGAATCGTCGGCCTGGGCAAAGCGTGCGAGATTTGCGAAAAGGAAATGACAACGGAAAACGAGCGCCTTCGCATCCTGCGCGACAAGCTCAAAGACGCGATCCTCAGCCGCCTCGACGACACCACAATCAACGGCACGATGGAGCATCGCCTGCCGAACAATTTGAATCTGAGCTTCGCCGGCGTCGAGGGCGACGCGCTGCTGATGGGCATCAACGACGTGGCCGTGTCGAGCGGCTCGGCCTGCACCTCGGCGACGCTCGAGCCGAGCTACGTCCTCCGCGCGCTCGGCGTGCCCGAGGATCTCGCGCACAGCTCGATTCGCTTCGGCCTCGGCCGCTTCAATACGGAAGAAGAGGTCAACTACGTCGCGGGCCGCGTCGTCGAAACCGTGAAGCGCCTGCGCGAGCTTTCGCCGCTCTACGAAGCCGCCAAGCGCACGCCAGTTTAATAGGGGGGCAGCTAGCGCTGTACGAAGCTGCCCGACACGCGCCAATCTAGTCTGGGTGGTGTAGGGGCGCATGTTTGCTGCACCCTCTTCGCATCGGCAAGGAGCAACACATGGCCACCGACCTGCGCTACCCAATCGGCGAATTCCAGCCGGTCCAAAGCAACACGGACGCCGAGCGGCGCGCATTCATCGACGCGATCGCCGAGACACCCTCGCGCCTCGCCGCTGCCGTCGCCAGCCTCACGCCAGCACAGCTCGACACGCCGTATCGCCCCGGTGGCTGGACGGTTCGGCAATTGGTCCATCACATTGCCGACAGCCACATGAACGCGGTGACGCGGTTCAAACTGACGCTCACCGAAGACGAACCGATGTTGAAGACTTACGAAGAGTCGCTTTGGGCCGAACTTGCCGACACTAGAACGCCTCCGATCGAGATTTCGCTCGCGCTGATTGAAAACCTCCACAAGCGATGGGAGGTGCTGTTGCGTTCGATTGCGCCGTCCGATTGGCCGCGGAAATTCCGTCACCCCGGGTGGGGTTCGGGTACATTGGATTTTCTGCTCGCGCAGTACGCCTGGCACGGCCGCCACCACGTGGCCCACATCACATCCTTGCGCGAACGCAACGGTTGGTAACGCCAAGCCCCTAGGCCTTCACCGCCTCGATCACCGCAAGCGGCGACGCTGTACGCACCACTCGCGCGAGCCGCAGGCCGGCCTTCGAGAGAAGCTCCGCGTATTCGCTTTCGGTGCGCTCGCGTCCGGCGGCCACTGCCAACATCTCGATATCGATCCATTTGGCCATGCCCGGCTCATTGGCCGCGCCGATCAACATCTCGAGCAGGATCACCTTCCCATCCCGGCTCCGCATCGCGCTGGCACAGTTCTTCAGGATCGTTATGGAGCGAGTGTCGTCCCAGTCGTGGATCACGGACTTCATCACGTAATTATCCGCGGGAGGAACGCCCTTGAAGAAGTCTCCCGCGACAACCTGGCAACGCGGCGCAAGCCCCCGCGATTCGATCAGCGATTTGGCGCCTTCGGCCACGTACGGAGCGTCGAAGACGATCCCATGCAGCCCGCGGTGCTTTTCCAGGATCGCCGCCAGCAACGCGCCGTGTCCGCCGCCGATATCGGCCAGCGTGCCCGATTCGCCGAAATCATACACGTCGATGACGGGCTGGATGAATTGCCTGCTGATGGAGGTCATCGCGGCGTTGAAGAGCTCATTTTCCTCGTCGTTCCGCTGAAAGAATTCGAATGGCCCCATCCCGCTGACTTTCTTGAACGCTGTCTCGCCCGTTTCAAGGGTGTGCGTCAACTGGCCATAGACATTCATGTGCAGCGGGTCCGCCATGAAGAGAACCGCGTCGCGAGCCGAGTTGGGTGCGTCGCCGCGGATCGCCTCGGAAAGCGGCGTATTGGCAAATACTCGCGAGTCGGTTTCGCGAAACACATCGATGGACGCGAGGGCCCGCAGCGTTCGATAGAGAGCGTCTTCAATCGTGCGGCTCTCGCGAGCCAGTTCGGATACCGGTTTGGGACCGCCCGCCAGGAGGTCGGCGATTTTCAGCTTCGCCGCTGCGTAAAGGCACGCCGACGGCGCGTACCCCCTCGAAAGCATGATGATCTCGCCAAACAAGGCGGGGCCTTGGTTCTGAGCGGCTGGGCTGGACATGGGATCTCCTGTCGGGGAAGTGAGCGTCGACGATTGCGGCGCATCATAGTACAACCAATCGCGCGGCGCCATCGTCGCCTTCGTTTGTCATCAAATGTCATCGAGGGGGGGGAATTTGCGGTTTGCGTTATGCGGGGATGCCCGCGTTCGTGGCGTCAAGTCGCGGAGAGAACGCAACGGCTGGTGATACCTGGCTGAAAATGTCCCTCTTACTTACTTGCCGGCCTCTTCGATCTGCTCGACGTGAATCACATCCGTACGTCCGTCGAGCTTGCCTACGACCCAAACTTTTTTGCCCGCAAATTTTGCGGCGTCCCGCTGATCGTCGAGGTTGTACCAAACCTCGTTATCATCATCCCGCAGGACAAATTGCTGGCCGTTGAGCGACACGATTGTGCCCGCATATGCCTCGACGGCTCGCGAACGCGCGGCCGCCATCGGCGCCGCAGATACAGTACCGTTGAAAATTGGCAGGGAACCATACAGAAAAACCACGCAACCCAACAACAGATCAGCCCTTTTCATATATAGACCGCTCCTCACGACAATCCGGCCGGCGATCCTCTATTTGCACGTCGGCTGCCGCGCCATATACCCGCGCCAAATTGTTGATTGCGGGGAGCCTTGCGCGGTGTCGCTCTGAGCAGGGAAATGTAGAAATATCGGGTCGCGTGAAAAACATTCGTACAGGGTTCCCCCTACGAGAATGAAGTTCCTCCCCGCGCGAGCCCGCACGTCTAATCTGGGTAAGCCGTACGCGAAGTTGCACGGAAAATTCACCAAGGGAGGACGATCCAATGCGCTTCTTCAAGCAACACCTTATTCCTTTGGCTATGATAACGGCGCTCGCTTCACCGGTCCTGATGTCAGGCTGCGCGGCCCGCGTCGATACGGGCTATCGCGTCTACGATCCGGGCTACCACGATTACCACGTCTGGGACAACGGCGAGGCCGTCTATTACCAGCGATGGGAAACCGACACGCACAGGCATCACAAGGATTTTCGCAAACGCGGCAGGGACGAACAGCAGCAATACTGGAACTGGCGCCACAATCAGCACTAGCGATCGCGCGCCGTTCAACTCACAGTCGAAAAAACCGCCGGCGATCCACTTGCCAGCGGTTTTTTTTTGCAAAAGGAAAAATGTCTGGAAAGCGCCTCCCGCAGCCTGCCGTTTTTCGTAGCGCCGGTTTACCCCGAGCGAGGTCGAAGGGCGTCCCGCCGGCTCTTTCTCGCATGCCTTCTGGGCAAAACTGCTACGCGGTCTTCTTCGTCCACGCGCCCAGAATCGCCCCCATCAGGCACAGCCCAAAGAGCGGATAAAACTCGTTGATCGCGAAAAGCTCTTTCGACCGCATTTCATACATATACGTCGTGTAGACGATCGGCCCCACAATGCCGAGCCACAAAAGAACGCCGACCGCGGCGCCCCGTGCGGCGGTGTTCGCATTGCGCCAGATGCAAATCTGCGCCAACACAAATGCGATCAGCAGATTCAGCAGAAACGTCAGAATGAACGGCCAGATCCAGACGGCATTGGCCGAGCTGGCCACCGCTGCCGGCATGTGTTCGAGCGCCATCCATTCCTTGCTGAATAGCACGTCGTACCACAGTCCGCCGAGCAGCCAGTACGCGATCGCACAAACGAGCACTGCCCAGTAATTCGTTTTCATGAGAAGCCTCCCGCGGATTCGAGGGCCCGGTGTTGCCCGGAGTCTGCTTGCTGGGCGCAAGGTTGTCAAGGGTGGCGCGTGCGGCTGTCGCCGCAAAATGAGAATGTCCGGTTTGTGCAAAGTAGAAATGTCCGGTTTCATCCCAAGCGGGAGGCGGGATGGAAACGGAGCGGATCGAGTTGAGCGCGAGAGAACGGGAGCGGTTGAAGGTGCTGCAACAAGTGGAAGAAGGGCATCTGAAGCAGGTCGAAGCAGCCCGGCGGCTACGGCTGACCGATCGTCACGTGCGTCGTTTGCAAGAGCGGCTGCGCAGCGAAGGAGATCGGGGGATCGTGCATCGGTTGCGAGGCTGTCGTTCGAATCGAAAGATTTCCGAGGCAGTCCGGCAGCGCGTGGTGCGAGAGCTGGGCCGGGCACGGTATGCCGGTTTCGGTCCTACGCTGGCGGCCGAACATCTAGCGCGCCAAGGGATCGTGGTGAGCCGCGAAACGCTGCGCAGTTGGATGAGCGCCGCCGAACTGTGGCAGACACGCCGCCGGAGAGGGAAGCCGGTGCACGTGTGGCGGCCACGGCGTTCCTCGTTCGGCGAGTTGGTGATGATGGACAGCTCTCCATTCCGCTGGCTGGAGGAGCGCGGTCCGGCGTGCCATCTGATTGCGATGATCGACGATGCCACCAGCAGGGTGCGGGGCCGCCTAGTGAAGCACGATTCGACCGAGGAAAATCTGCGCACGCTGCGCGGCTGGCTGGAGCGATACGGGAGGCCGCTGGCGCTGTACACCGACAAAAACAGCCTGTTTGTGACCACGCGGAGCACACAGCGGCACGAGCAGTTGCAGGACACCCCCGCGCGCACGCAGTTCGGCCGCGCGCTGACGGAACTGGACATCGAGTGGATCGCGGCCCATTCGCCGCAGGCCAAGGGACGCGTCGAGCGGCTGTTCGGCACGCTGCAAGACCGGCTGGTGAAAGAAATGCGTCTGGCGGGAATCGATACGCTGGAAGGGGCCAATCGCTTCCTGGAAATCACCTTCTGGCCCTTCTGGGAAAAGCGCTTCACGGTCCGGGCGGCGCAAGGCCGTGACGCTCACCGGCGACTGGAGCGCGAGCATCGCTTGGAACAGATCCTCAGCGTGCGCGTCGAGCGGACGGTGGGCTCCGATCACACGGTGGTCTGGAAAGGCCAGCGATGGGGCCTGCGGCGCGAAGAGGTCTGCGTCGGACTGCGCGGCGCTCGCGCCGAAATCGAAAAGCGGCTCGACGGCACGCACTGGCTGCGCTTCCGCGGCCATTACCTGCCGCTGCGCTCTTGTCCGGAAGCGCTGCGATCCGCAAGTCCTTCCGGCCTACGGCCTCCAGAACTTGCGGATCGCAAACCAAAACCCCCAACCCAAATCAAAACCCACTACAGCCCGCCTCCCGATCATCCTTGGCGTAAACCATGGAAGCGGACATTTCTATCTGGCACAAAACCGGACATTTCTACTTTGCGTTGACAGGGTGGCGCGTGCGGCACGTCGGTCGCGCCATTACCGGCGGCCCGTCGTTAACTTTCTGGCGCTCGCCCGCACAACATTTTTGGCCGAATAGGGTTCTAATTAGCAAGGATAGGCTCGCAGGGCGAGGCGTGCCTCGGCGCTGCGGTGCCGGTTCTTGCAGGTGGCGCCAGTTATGGGAACAAAAACAGCGCCGCGCGGAATAATAAAGTAGCGCACTCTGTACGACGAATCATTCCCGGCCCAGCCGGGCGAAAGGAAGTTCAGCCATGAAAAGATTCATAATCAGTCTGGCAGTGCTGCTGTTGGCGGGATTGGCGGGCGTGGCCCCCACGGCGAAGGCGCAGTCGGCGGCGGCGCATAAGCAGCTCAAGATTGTATTGTCGCGACAGTCCACGGTCGATCCCGTCGAAATCATGAAGCACCTCAGCCAGAAGTGCCCCAACGTCACTCTGACCACCAATCCAAAAAGATCGGATTTCATGCTGCACGCGGGCGGCTGGTCCGGCAACTACCGCTTTCTCGTGATCGCGCATGGCGGCGACACGCTGTACGCGACGCAAACCACACTCCTGAGCAACGCCGTCAAAGACGTGTGCCACTACCTGAACACGCACGATTAGCAGCCGTTTTCGTCTAGTTGAGATCGAGCGCCGGTCGCGGTTTGCGTAGCGCCGGCGTCTCGCCGGCTCTTTTCGTGCGCGCGTGCGGATCTTCGCGGTTTTTCTTTCGATTGTCCGGCGGCCTCCGGTTGGCCGTCTGAGTCGTGTAACCGGGGTCCGGACGCTTCTCGTCGGCGCGGGTGTCATCCTTCCCAAGGCGCGTGTCAAAGCATGAAGGGACCTGGAAGCTTGCCGGGCAGCCTCCGTGCACTCAGCGCCCTCTCTGCGCTCTCTGCGTCGAGTGAAGCGATCGAATCCGCCTCGCGCTCCAATCGAGGCCGCTCATTCCTCCCCCAGTTAGCCTCCCTATGCTAGAGTCTTCGCGATGCCGATGGGCGTTCCAGCTATCTCCACCGACCATCTGACCCGCCGCTTCGGGGACCTCGTCGCCGTCGACGACATGAACCTCCGCGTCACGGCCGGCCAGTTCTTCGGCTTCCTCGGCCCCAACGGCGCCGGCAAATCCACCACGATCAAAATGCTCACCGGCCTCCTCGCGCCGTCGTCCGGCCGCATGGAAATTCTCGGGATCGATCTCACGAATAATCCTGTCGAAGTGAAGCGCCAGATCGGCGTCGTGCCGGAGGGCATGGCGCTCTTCGGCCGCCTCACCGGCGCCGAATATCTGAATTTCGTCGGCCGCATGTACGGCCTCGGCCGCGACACGACAGCCAAGCGCACGGCTGAACTCCTCGATTTCATGCAGCTCGCCGATCAACCGAAAGCCTTGATCGCCGACTACTCGCACGGCATGCAGAAAAAGCTCGCCCTCGCCGCCGCCGTGATTCACGGCCCCAAGATCCTTTTTCTCGACGAGCCGTTCGAGGGCGTCGACGCCATCGCCTCCGGCACGCTCAAGTCGATGCTGAACGGCATGATCGCGCGCGGCGCCACGATTTTTCTCACCTCGCATGTCCTCGAAATCGTCGAACGCCTCTGCAGCCACGTGGCCATCATTCATCGCGGCAAGCTCGTCGCGCAGGGCTCGATCGAGGAACTGCGCACCGGCGTGCAGGCGCAAGCCACGCAGCCGGAGTCAGTTGCCGCCGCAGCGCCGGGCGAAAAGCTCACCCTCGAAGAAATCTTCCTCCGCATCGTGGGCGGCACGCGCGCCGCCGCCGAGCAGGAGCTTTCGTGGCTGGGATGAACTCCGCGGCCCGGCCGCTTGCCTGGCCCGCCGCCCGCGAGCAATTCGCCGCCATCGCCCAGTTTCGCTGGCGGATTTTCGTCAACTCCCTGCGCACTCTCCACGGCCGTCTCGAAGTGGTGTCGTGGTTTTTCATCGGCCTCGGATTCGCGGCCATGGGCATCGGCGGGACATTCGGGCTGGGCGCGGCCGCCTGGTTTCTCGCGTCGCGTCAGCAATTCCAGTGGCTCGCGCTCATCCTCTGGGGCGTGCTCGTCTATTGGCAGCTTTTCCCGGTGATGGCGACCGCCTTCACCGAGAACTTCGATTCCTCGAATTTCCTGCGCTTCCCGATCCGCTACCGCGCGTATTTCTTCATTCGCATGGTTTACGGCGCGCTCGATCCCACCACGCTGATCGGCTCGCTATGGCTCGTCGGCATCGCCGTGGGAGTTGGCATCGCCGATCCCGCCCTGTTCCCGTGGGCCGTGCTGCTTCTCGCCACCTTCGGCGCGCTCAACATCCTGCTCGCGCGCATGATTTTCGCCTGGATCGAACGCTGGCTCGCGCGGCGCAAAACCCGCGAAATCCTCGGCATCGTTTTCCTGCTTTTCATCGTCAGCGTTCAATTCATCGGCCCGCTGATGAACCGCTACGGCGATCACCACGGCCAGCACACTCGCGTCGCAATCCCCGGAGTCGCGGCGAATCTTCTGCCGGCCGAGGAATTCACGCCGCCCGGTCTGATTGGCGCGGCGCTCGGCGCGGCTTCCAGCGGCAATCCGGCCATCGCCCTCGGATCGTGGGCCCTCGAATGCGGCTACGCCGCCATTTTTCTCTGGCTGCTCGACATCCGCTTGCGCGCGCAGTTCCGCGGCGAGAATCTCAGCGAAAGCGCCGCGCCGCGCGCTGCAGTCTCGTCCAAAGAAAAATCCACGGTGCGCGAAGGCCTCGCGTTGCCCGGTTTTTCTTCGCCGGTCGCGGCCGTCTTCGAAAAGGAACTCCGCTATCTTTCGCGCAGCGGTCCGATGCTTTTCAATCTGGCGATGCCTCTCGTGATCCTGATCGTGTTCTTGATTGGGCCTGCTGGCAACGGCCGGCGCGGGGGATCATTCGGGCACCGTCGTGATTTCGCCGCGTTCGCGTTTCCGCTCGGCCTGGCTTACGCGGTGTTGATTCTCAGCAACCTCATGTACAACTGCTTCGGAACGGAAGGCGTCGGAATCCAGTTCTACTTCGTCGCGCCAGTCCGTTTCCGCCAGATTCTGCTGGCGAAGAATCTGATCCACGGATCGCTGATCGCGTTCGAGGCGTGCCTTCTGTGGGTGGCCGTGTACCTCGTGCTTCATCGGCCCACGATTGGAATGACGCTCGCAACGCTCGCGGGCGCGCTTTTCGCCGCGCTCATGAATTTCAGCGTCGGCGATCTTTTCTCGCTCTATTCGCCGAAAAAATTCGATTACGCGGTTTTCGGGCGCCAGCGCGCCTCGGGGACCAGCGCGCTCGCCGTTTTCGGCGTGCAAATTTTGGTGTTCGGAATCTGCGCCGCCACGTTCGCCGGGACCACGCACTTCGGCAAGCTCTGGCTCGCGACGCCGATCCTGCTCGCGTTCGCGGCGGCGGCGTTCGTCGCGTACACGATCGTGCTGAATCGCATCGACCGCATTGCCATCAACCGCCGCGAAAACCTCATCACCGAACTTTGCCGCACGCAATGAGCGCGCGTCTCTTCAGGGGCTAAAGCCCGAGATTTTTTCGCCCCAAATGTCGGAGCTTGAAGCTCCGACCTCCTATTTTTCGATCTACGCAATCGCCCGGGCGAGGTACGCGTCGATGCGCGCATTGGCCGGCGTCCCGAGCGGCATCGGGAAAAGATTGAACGCGTGCGGCGCGCCCGGATAGATCGCGAGCTCCGCTTCGTTGCCGGCCGCAATCCAGCGCGCATAAAGGAACAGCGTGTCGTCGAGCAGCGGATCGAGCGTGCCGACGGTAAAGAGCGCCGGCGCGAGCCCCTTCAGGTTCGCGTAGAGCGGCGAAACATCCGGGTCGCGCGGGTCGACGCCTTTCGGCAAATACGCTTCGCTGAATTTCTCGATGCTTTTCTTCCCGACGAGCAACCCCTTTTCGGGCGTCAGCGTCTGGCTCGGCGTCATCGACGAATCGAAATTGCCGTACGACAAAATCGCCGCGCGGAATCCGGTGTAGCCGTGTCGGTCGCGCATGCGCAGCAGCGTCGCCGCCGTCAACGTGGCGCCCGCCGATTCGCCGCCGATCGTGAGATTCTCCGTGCCGAATCCCGATTTCGCATTCTTCACCAACCATGCCGCGGCCGTCTCGCAATCGTCCCACGCGGCCGGATACGGATGCTCGGGCGCGAGGCGATACTCGACGCTCGCGCACGCCATTCCTGTGTTTTGGACGATGCGCTCGAGCATCGGGTCCTGCTGATCCGCGCCGCCAAACACCATTCCGCCGCCGTGAATGTGCAGGTAGACGCCCTTGGCGCGCTCCGGCGCGATCACATTCAGCCCGATCTTGCCGCCCTTGCCATCGATCGTGATCGTGCGCGCCTTATCCGAATGAACGATCGGCGGAAACGGCCCGGTTCCTTTCGTGCGCATCTCGCGAAACGCCGGCGCGCCAATGTCCCACCAGTCGGGCCCGCCCGATGTGGCCTTGCGAAACGCCTCGTTGGCCGCCAAAGTTTCGGGCGCGATCGCCTCGGGACGGAACACCGCCGGATCCAAAGGATTGCTCTTCGCCGCAGTTGCCTGGCTCATCTCATCACCTCGAATTTGCCGCGCAAACGGCGGGAGTATACCACCGCGCTTGCCATCGGTTTTGCATTTTGCTTCCTGTAGCGCCGCCCTTTGAGGGCGGCAGATTTTCTCCTTTCCGCCGCCGAAAATCGGCGCGGAAGGGGTCCCGCAACCGTGTCGATTAGAACGTACCCGCATCGTTTGTTTCCAATGACTTGAAGCCATTTCTAATCGGCAAATGTCGATTAGAAATGCCGTGATTTGTCTGGGTGTAGCCTTCGTAGCGGCCACCTTCAGGTGGGCGTCTTCGGCCTTGCGGTTGTCTCGGGCGGCTTGTCCTGAGCGGAGCCGAAGGGCCACCTTCAGGTGGGCGGGTTTTGCCTTGTGGTGTGCGGCTGCGGTTTCGCTTTCAACTGATTCAATGAAATGTAGCTCACCCCGCTCTCTCGTGGTGAAGCCTTTCGCTACGTTGCCGCGCGTCACTCGATTGCCTCTCGCCACTTGCTTACCCGCCTCTCGCCTTTCTCCAGCCACTAACCACTCGCTTGCCGCGCCGTAGCATGTTTTTGGCGAAGGCGGGCCACTAACCACTTCTTTCTCTCCCTTCCACGCTAGCACGTCTCGGTGGTGTCCGGAGGTACAGGAAAAGGACAGGAGAATTATCCTAGTCTTGGTGAATCTTGCGGGCTAACGAGCTGGACCGACGTCCGCAAGTAGGAGGGCGTGAGCGTTCATCTGCCACAAAATGCGCAGGTATTACGGTCCTAAGACTGAATAAATATCTCCTCGTTGTGATAGCGCAGGAAGTCCGCGCCGGGCGGAAAACGACGCGGCAGGCGGATGGAGGAGCCGTCGTATCGCCGGAGGAAGTCCCGGGCGGCCGCATCGCTCGCGTGTCTGCTCGCCGCCGGGGAAACCCTTACCCAGAGCTCGGGCGTGACGGTCAGGCCGCAGTCAAAGGCCCGATCATGGAGAGCATTCAGACATAGGCCGTTTGCCGGATTAGCTCGGTTCTTAATGTCCACGGCCCACGGCACGATGTGGCTTGCGGTTAACAGCTCGGGAATCCGCAAACCCGTGACGCAGCACCGCATATCGTAGGAAGCGAGAACAGCGGCCCGGAAAAAACCTTGATTGACGCGTGCGCGAACGATCGTCTCTCGGGTTTTTCCTTCCGGGAACTCGATGTCCGCGAGTGGCGCCGCGCGGCCAGTGGTATCGGCCAGCAAACGTTCGCTTTCGAAGGCCAGCCTCTCCCAGTCATTGCTGAACTCGTTCCAAATCTCGACTTCCGCCTGTGCGCCGTGCGTCGCGCCCGCAATCTTCCGCTTTCGCAGCACCGGATCCAGCCTTGCGAAGTTGGCGAGTTTCCACGAGACGGCCGATGGAGTACGACCGATTGCCTTGGCGAGTTCTATCACCGCTGGATTGCGAATGTGAATCCGCCCAAAGGGCATCTTGCAATAAAGATTGAACGCCAAAATTAGTTCATCGCGAGTCCAGTTACGTCGAGGCGTCATGATCTTTGCGCCCATGGTACCAAACTGAACCAGTGCCCGACAGTAACTAGGCCGACTTGGTGCTGTGCCTGCTTCTTGGTTCTAAAGGGAAGGCACAAAATGGTGCCCAAAGTGCAGCAGTCAACGCGGATTGCGAACCATTAGGAAGTTGCCTGCGCAACTTTACGAGTCACGAGGGGTTCGTGAGCGAACTCAGAGTGCAGCGGCGGAGTAGGTTAAGTCATGTCCCATTCTGACCCCGAATCGAAAGGATCCGAGATGCATGCCCTCACATTGGCGGCAATGCGCACCTTCCTCTCGCAGAGCATCGCGAGCCTAGATCAAAACAAGCTATACGGCACACTGACTGAAATTGATTTCAGAGATCATCTGGGCCGGCTTGGATTTCGAGATCGTGTCTCACCGGGCGGCTGGATAGTGAGGCGCAAGGGGCCGGACATATTCGCCCACTCCACCGCAGCGCTGTTCCCCGAGATTGTGCTCCCTACTCAACAGTATCCGCCGAACCGCGATCTTCCAAATCCCGCTCACGGACTCCACACGATCTGCGCGACTTTCCATGGAGGCGGGATAGCAGGTTTCTTTTGCGCAGCTACGATTGCCCAAGACGACGACCCCGCCAGCTTGGCGTGGCATGCAGTGCAGCTCGGACTTCCTTCCGAACAGCCCTACCAGCCCTTGATCCAGGGTCTCGCGCCCTTGGATTTCACCGTTCGCGGGAGACGCTACAACTTCCTGCGCTATCACACGGACACGACCGCGATTCCTGACCTGGCCGTCCCAGAAGAGTTTTCCAAAGAACATCTCCGCGTTGTTTTCAGCACCCGTTACCTAGCGGAAGTATCCGACATTGATGGTATATTTTGGGGCCAGCAACACAACTATCGGATTGAAATGACGGAGAGTACTGCGGTTCCATCTCGGGACTTAGGGCCTTTCTTTGGTCTCGACGTCGGCCCTTTCGTAAAGTTGGCCTTCTATGCGGCGAAGCGCGGGAATCTCCATTCGCTTTACGTCGTCCGCGAAATTGACAACACGCAAGACCGAAATCTGGTCCAGCGGTGGTTCATAAAATTCGACGAGCTCGCCCAATTTGCCTCGTGGATCCCTCAGGCAGGCGGACCCAATATGGGAGGCGGCGGCAGCTCGGTGGTTCGCGTGCCGAGGTGTGAGTTTCATCCCCTCAATCCGCAAACGCTGGCGGCTCTTTAGGTGAGCGGCATGAGCAATGCAAGCAGCAGGGGCGGGGAGCCGGCGTTCAAGGCGCTGCGGTACATTGTTATCGAGGGGCCGATCCGGGTGGGCAAGTCGACGCTGGCCCGCGTGCTCGCCGAGCAGCTGCACGCGCGGCGCGTCTTCGACTGCGAGGACAATCCCTTCCTCGCGGATTTCTACGACGAAAAGCCGGGCGCGGCCTTTCGCGCGCAGATGTATTTCCTCTACGAGCGGCACCGGCGGCTGATCGAGACGCGTCCTGAGGACGATGCGGCGCCGATCGTGAGCGATTTCCTCTTCGAGAAGGACAAAATCTTCGCCTACATCAATCTCGACAACGAAGAGCTGAATCTCTACGAAAAATATTTCGACATGCTCGCGCCGTCGGCCCCTACGCCGGATTTGACCATCTACCTGCAGGCCAAGCCGGAGGTGCTGCGGAAGCGCGTCACGAAAAAGGCCGATCCCACCGAGACGGAAATTTCGCCCGAGTACCTCGAGGCGGTGGCCAACGCCTACGAACATTTTTTCTTTCGCTACTCGGCGTCGAATCTGCTGGTGGTGGATACGAGCGAGATCGATTTCGTCGAGCGCAATCAGGATTTGCTGGAGCTGCTGCGCAGGCTGCGCCAGCCCGTCAAAGGCACGCAGTATTTTCTCCCGCTGGGGCAAGGCTGAGCCGAGGCTAGTCAGGCCCCACAACAAAACCCGCCACGGCGGGCGCAAAAGGCGCGCATGCTGCGAGAGAAACAGCGCAACGGAAAGCGCTGCGCGCTGTCGTTTTATGGCGGGGATGAATCCCCGCCCTTCCACCGCATCTTCGGACCGGCGGGTTCGCCGGATCATCTTTGTAGGTCGCGGCTTCAGCCGCGACCTAAATCGGGGCGCGAAGCGCTTCCACTGCGCCGCATTACCCGCAGCATGTTACTCGCTTTGCTCGCGCGCTTCAGGCTCTGCCATTCACTTCGATCCGGGTAAGAAAACAACCGCTACCCTCTTACGCCGGGCTTCGAGGGGGCCGATTTTGACGCGGATGACGCGCCGCTACCCGTTACGTGGCAAAAACCTGCCAAAATCGGCGTTTTCCCGCCAATTCGCGCCCGTTTAGCCTCCCCACGGGAGCAAAGTTGCTGCTCCTTTGGGAGCAGTTTTGCGCGCACCCGCAGGACTTGTCGCGGAATGACAGCGATTGCTTAATCCGGGAGGTCAGAAGAGGGGAATCCGGGGCGGACCGCTCGCGGGCAGTCCGCCCCGGACTACTGCACGGGGAAAAACAACGTTGGCGGCGCGAGACTGCGCGCCGCGATTTTTCAGGCCGCTTGCGACGGGCCGGCCAAGCGGTGGCGCCACTTGCCGAGCGTCCTATTCAGCGGATGGCTGCGATGCAGGAACGTGAACACCGGCTCGCGGCGGTTGCCGATGCGCTCGAGCGCGCGGCGAATGCGGAAATCGCGCCCAGCGGAAACCAATCCCTTTTCGAGCGTGGCGATCGCGTCCTGCTGGCGGCCTGCCTGGTGATACACCTCAGCCAGATTCAGATAGAGCTGCGCGTGGTTGTGGCGCATCCCCAGAGCTTCCTGGCAGAGAGACTCCGCGTCTCCGTAGCGTTTCTCGGCGAGCGCAGCCAGCAGGCCTGTGTACGAGAGATAAAACGGGTTCTTCGGCGCAACACCCAGGGCGCGGCGCGCATGCAGCAGCGCATCCGTCGGATGGCCGTCGCGAAGATTCTTGAGACATTCTTTGAAATCGTTCATTCCGGCGTCGGTGGGGGAGGTGGTTCCAATCCAGTGGGACATAGGCTCCTTCCTTTCCCTGAGGCACCTCGTGAGCGGCAGGGCGGAATGAAGAGTACCCTCCGCGCTTTGGGAGCGAAATAGAACGTAGGGACAGATTTAGTACCAGTTCTATTTCCTGTACGGATTAACAGGCGAAGATAGATCGTAGGAGGAAATCGCCGCTAGCGGACCAACTCGGAGGCAAAGACGATGCGGATGCCTTCCGCCTTGAGCCGCGGTAGGCCCTCGGCGAGCGCCGCAATCGTCGCGGGATGCGGGTGGCCGATGGCAATGGCCGAGCCGTCGCGGCGAGCATCGCGCGCGGCAAGCTCGAGCTGCGCGAGAATGGCTTCGCGCGTGGGCGTGTCGTCGAGAAAGACCTTGCGCGAGGCCGCCGGCACGCCCGCGCTTTCGGCTGCGTTGTAGGCGACGGTGGCGGCCGTGGTGCGGCTGTCGATGAAGTAGAGGCCCCGCGCGCGAATCGCGGGCATGAGCGCGTTCATCAGCGCGGGATCGGCGGTGGCGCGCGAGCCTTCGTGATTGTTGACGCCGGTCGCGTGCGGAACCGTCGCGAGCATGCTCGCGAGGATCGAGCGGACCTGGTCCGCGCTCATTCCGACGCGCAACTCGACGGCCTCGGGCTGTGCCGCGCCGGATTCGGCCTCCATCGGGAGATGCAACATCACGCGATCGCCGCGGCGATAGGCTTGGTCGGCCACTCCCGCCGAGTGTTGCAGATTCGGCAGCACCGACGCGGTGAGTGGAAACGGCAGCGCGAGAACGGATGCGGCGGCCGAGGGGTCGCGGCCGAGATCGTCGATGATGATTGCGAGGCGCGGAATGCCGGAGAAATTTTGCGCGGGCGCGCGCGAGGCCGTGCCGGCGGGCGTGATGACGAAAATCGAGTGCGTGCGGTTGCCGCGAAACGCGAAATCGAAGCGCATCGTTCCTGGAGATGACGATTCGGAGAACGACAGGCGATGACGGCGGGCAATCTGCGCGAGCGCCGGTGCGAGCGCGCTTGCTTCCGAGGAGTTTGCGACCGGGATATCGATGTTGTCGGCGACGAGGCGGCCCTTTCCGCCGAACCACGATGGCTCGAATTCGGGGCGAATCGCGATCTGCGACCGATGGCCGGTGATGCGCTCGGCCGTGGCGACGACTTCCGCCGTAACACCGCGAATTTCACGTGTGGAGAGCGAGCGTTTTGTGCAGCCTGCGAGGGAGGCGAGAGTAATGACGAGAATCGCGAGCAGCGCGGTGAGCGCAGGAGACCCTCGACGGTTCAGCAAGGGACAGTCGGCGATTCCGGCCTACGCCGCTTTCTGCCCGGCGGTTCCGCCCTGCAAAACTTCCAGCGCCTTTTTCACGACGGGATCGGTGGGCGAGCTGGACGGCGGAGCGGGATTCTGGTCGGTGAGAGCGGCGATGTCGTCCGGCGGCGCGGGCACGACCACGTCCGTGGGAGTCACGCCATCGACGAGAATTTCCTTGCCGCCGGGCGTGTAGTAGTTGGCGACAGTGAGAATCAGCGCCGAGCCATCGTCGAGCCGGATCAGCTTTTGTTCCGAGGCGACGCCATAGCTGCGCTGGCCGACCGTATCGCCGCGATGGTTATCCGCGATGGCGCTCGCCAGGATTTCAGCAGGACCGGCAGTGCCGTTGCCGATCAACACGGCGACGGGCTGCGTCCAAACCACCTTGGCGGGATCGGCGGAAGAAATCACGGGCGTCGTCGTCTGGCCCTTGAGTGAGGTGACCGTGCCGGACGAAAGGAAGAGCTGGGCGGCCGCGATGCCTTCCGTATCCTGACCGAAGGCGCAATCGCGCAGATCGAGAATCAGCTTGTGCGCGCCCTGATGCTGGAATTGTTCGAGGTCGCTGCGGAGCTGCCTGGTGGTACCGGCGTCGAGATCCGCAAGGTGAATGTAGGCGACGTCGCCTTGCTGCAGCTTATCCTCGACGACCTTCGGAGGCGCCAGCTTCTCGAGCGTGATTGGTATTTCCTGCGGCTCCGTCTTGCCGCTGCGGATCACGGAGAGCTTCACGACCGTTCCCGGATCGCCGGTCAGCAGGAGATCCGCCTGTTCGATGCCCATTTGGCCTGTGGTGAAGTCGCCGATCTTTTCGATGATGTCGCCGATCTGCAAGTTCGCTTTCTGGGCGGGACTATCGGGCAGGGTGGCGATCACGCTGATATAGCCGAAACGCTTGGTGAGGGCGAGACCGGCTTCAGCCTTCGCGGGCGCGGCGCTCTTCTCTTCGTAGTCCTTGTATTCGAGCGGGCTGAGGTAGCTCGACTGCGGGTCGAGCGAATCGAGCAGGCCGTGCAGGGCGCCGCTGGTCACCTGATGAATGTCGGGCTGATCGACGTAGTCGCGCTGGATGTGCTCGAGGACTTCGCTATAGACCGTGAGCGCGCGGTAGGCTTTGTCGTCCTGCGAGCGGCCGCGGACATAGCCGACCGCGACGAAGCCAAATATGACCGCCGACAGCACAATGACAATGTTTCGAGTGAGAGAGCTCATGCCCGTTCCTTTTCCCGCCCCTGAGAGATTGGCGCCGCCCGCCGACGACGAAGCTTGATTATATCATCGAAGCCCCCCGCCGCTCGCCGGGGTGAAAGGGGGAATTCCTTCCGGAAGCGGTGTGGCTGGACGGCGGCTGAAATCCTCCCAGAACGCTTCACCAAGCTCTTGGAGCTCCTTGAGTCCAAATATTCTTCCGTCACTACCCGAAATAACCAGCTTCTCGGCCCGCAAAAAGACCTCATGATAGACGGTGTAGTTGAGGTGCCCGCGGAGCCTTAATGCGATCAGATCTTCCGATGTCGCGAGCGCAGCGTCAGCGATATCGAGCACCTGCTCGTCTTCGCGACTAATCGCTTTCTCAAACTCCGTCCACGATAGTGACTCCTCACGCCACTTGGCCTGATATTCCAAAACGAGCCGAGATTCCTCTTCATGCGACGACTCTGGCGGAACCGAGAACTCGCCAGGCCATATTGAGTAGCGATAAGCACGGGCCGATTGAACGCCCTCCAGCCACAGAACGAACCGAAATTCCTCTGGCCAACTATGAAACGCCCGCAAATGCTCGAGGTCACAATGCAAAGAAATCGCGCGTTTGAGCAGGTCGGACCGAATCGACTCAACGCAAGCATCGTGGAGCCATGCATCCAGATATTCCGTTACGGCACCTTGAGGAAGATTTGCCCAATCGGCGACGGGAGTGTCGTCGTTAGTCGGCCCCCTCTTGAGCGTCGGGCCCCCTATGCGCTGAATCATTGTTGAATTCTACGCTCCGACTACCTATTTATGGGCAAATGTGTGGCGGGCGGCGGCGTCGAGCGGCTCGATGCCGGAGATGGGCACGGCGGCGGTGACGTAGGTTTGCGAGATGCGGTCCTGCCAGGTGAAATGATCTTCGTCCCACAGCGCCCACAGGAAGCCGAGCATCAGCGTGGCGCCGGAAAGAACGTAGCCGAAGCTGCGCCACAGGAGCTGCCGCGTATCGGGCAAGCTGCCGTCGAGGCGAACGATGGTGAGGCCGCGAAGCTGCATTCCCGGAGTGGCGCCTGCAAGCGTGGTGAAGAGCGAGAAATAGAGCGCGTAGAAAAGGTAGCCGACGATCAGGTAGACGACCGCGTCGGTTTTGTCGACCACGATCTGCCCGCCAAGCGAATGAAAGAGGCCGAGAAATCCTGCCAGCGTTAGACCGAGGAAAAATGCGTCGACCACGCCCGTCCACCCGCGCTCGGCGCAGCTTGCCACGGGAACGAGCGCGGTTTGCGGCCGCGCGCGATCGTTCGGACCATCCGCGAAATCGAGCTCGGGCTGAACGCAGATTTCGACGCGCTCCGTGCGCTGGCGTGCCGGTGGCCGCGCGCGCTTGCGCTCGCGAGGCGCTTCTTCGGCTGGGTATTCAATTGTGGGCTCGGCAGCTTCGCGGGCGTGCGCGCTGCGGCGACCTTCGCGGAACGGCAGCCCCGACTGGGAATCGTCTTCACGGGGCCGGGCATGGCGGGAGCGGTATTGTTCTAGGCGGCGCGAGACTTCGCGGCGCCATTCGGGCTCGGAGTCGTCGTCTAGCGACGCTTCGCCCGAGGCCACAGGCTGAAGAACTTCTTCGTTTTCAGTTTCCGTGGGAGGAACTTCGCAAAAAGCGCAGTACTGGTTGTCGTCCACCAGCAGCGCCCCACACTTCGAGCATATTCGTATCACTGGTCTGTTTTGCGCTGCGGAGATTCCAGTGTCGGAACGTCAGCGATCATAGCACGGCGATCTTGCATGGAACAGGTGGCTATGAAATTCAAGTGCGCGTATGAGGTAACCCGCGCGAAGGCTCGCTGCGGGCCGACTTGTATCGCAAATCTTCGCGGCAGAGGCGAAGTGAGCTCGGGCGCTGATGCTCCGCCCCTAAAAGGCGAATAACCCGCGGCTAAAGCCACCTTCTGGTGGGCGCTTTTTCGAGGGCGTGAAGGCCCACGCTTCCACCGTGTCGCGCTTCGCGCGATCAACTGGCGGCGGGGGCGATTGCCACCGGCTGAGGCGCGCCGCGCAGCTGCACGAAACGCTCGGGCGCGCAGCATGCCGAGCCCAGGCGCGCCAGGTCGCGCCGCATCTGGGGCAGGCTTTTCAGGTGCGCGAGGGTTGCGCGGAGGATATCGGCGGCTGCCGGCTCGCGCGGGGTGGTGAGACGATAGTGCATCCAGCGTCCATCGCGCCTCGCCGCGACGATGCCCGCCCGGCGCAGATACGCGAGATGGCGCGAGACTTTCGGCTGGCCGATCCGGAGGATACCCACGAAGTAGCAGACGCAGACCTCGCGATCCGCGATGAGATTTAGGAGGCGGAGGCGCGTGGGATCGGCGAGTGCGCGAAAGAGCTGGTCGAGCGAATTGTCCCTCGGTTGGGTGGCCACGGGGCGAGTATAACACATTCGCCTTGACATATATGACTGGAAGCGGTAGCCTCGGACATATCGGGACAGGCGAATATGTTTTTCACGGGGTCGGTCATGGCTGAAAACGAAATCAGAGAGGTGGTGAGAAGCAAGTACGGCGAAGCGGCCAGGAGAGTCGCGGACGGCGGAACGCCGAGTTGCTGCGGCGTGGGACAGGGATGCTGCGATCCGGTGTCCGGAAATCTCTACGACGCGAGTGAAAAATCGCTTCTGCCGGCCGATGCCGTCACCGCATCGCTTGGCTGCGGCAACCCGACGGCGCTCGCGAAGCTCGCGCCAGGAGAAATTGTCCTTGATCTCGGCTCGGGCGGCGGCATTGACGTGCTGCTTTCGGCCCGGCGCGTCGCCCCGAACGGCAAAGCCTACGGCCTGGACATGACGGACGAAATGCTCGCACTCGCACGCGCCAACCAGCGCAAAGCAGGCATCGAGAACGTGGAGTTTCTAAAGGGCGAAATCGAAAATATTCCGCTGCCGGAGGATTCCGTCGACGTGGTGATCTCGAACTGCGTCATCAACCTCTCGGCGGACAAGGATCGCGTCCTGCGCGAGGCATTTCGCGTGCTCCGGCCGGGCGGGCGGTTTGCGGTGTCGGACGTAGTTGTTCGCGGCCCCGTCCCCGCTGACATCCGCAGAAGCGTGGAGCTCTGGGTCGGTTGCGTGGCGGGTGCGATGGAGGAATCCGAGTACCGTTCGAAGCTTTCTGCCGCGGGCTTCGCGGAAATCGAGATCGAGCCGACGCGCGTGTACACCGTCGAAGACGCCCGCCAGCTTCTCACGGCAGAGGGAATCGACGCAGATGCCATCGCGCCCCACGTGGACGGCAAGTTCGCGAGCGCGTTCATTCGGGCGCGGAAACCGGCTGGACCGGCCAAAGGATGACGGGATGAAAGGTCTCTACAACGTGCTTTTCCTGTGCACCGGGAATTCGGCCCGCTCGATCATGGCCGAAGCGATCCTCAACCGGAAGGGCAAGCCGACATTCGCCGCCTACAGCGCGGGAAGCCACCCCGCGGGCCGCGTTCGGCCCGAAGCGCTCAAGCAGATCGAGATGGCGGATATCTCAACGGAAGGCCTGCGCAGCAAGAGTTGGGACGAGTTTGCGAAGCCCGGAGCGCCGCAAATGAACTTCGTCTTCACGGTTTGCGACAATGCGGCCAAGGAACTGTGTCCCATCTGGCCCGGCCAGCCGATGACGGCCCATTGGGGAGTGCCCGACCCGGCGGCGGTTACCGGCACGCCCGAAGAGATCGAGCGCGCCTTTCGAGATGCCTTCATGATTCTCGACCGGCGCATCAGCCTGCTGCTCAGCCTGCCGCTTGCGAGCCTCGATAAACTCGCGATCCAAAAAGAGATCAACCGCATCGGGCTGCAATGATGCGCTGTCACTTTGCGCCTTTGGCGCGCGCAGTATTCGATGGAGGCAAGTAAATGTCCTTGGCCCCGCCCATTCAGGGAAGCGTTTGCGCAGCGGTTCCGCGCGGGCGACTTTCGTTCCTCGACCGCTACTTGACGCTGTGGATCTTCCTTTCGATGGCGATCGGCGTTGCCGTGGGCCATTTCATTCCAACGGCGGGAGCTTTCGTGCAGCGCTTTCAGGTGGGGACGACAAACATTCCGATTGCGGTCGGGCTGATCCTGATGATGTATCCGCCGCTGGCGAAAGTGCGCTACGAAAAATTGCCTCAGGTTTTCCGGAATCGATCGTTGCTGGCGCTCTCTCTTCTGCAGAACTGGGTGATCGGGCCTGTGATCATGTTCTTCCTCGCGATCATTTCCCTTCGCGGCGAACCCGCCTACATGCGGGGGCTGATCCTGATCGGGCTGGCGCGCTGCATCGCGATGGTGATCGTGTGGAACGAACTCGCGGCGGGCGATTCGGACTACGCGGCTGGCTTGGTCGCGTTCAACAGCGTTTTCCAGGTGCTTTTCTACAGCGTTTACGCATGGGTTTTCATCACCGTGCTGCCGACGTGGTTTGGCCTGAAGGGGAGCGTGGTGAACGTGGGAATCGGCCAAATCGCGGAAAGCGTGTTTTTCTATCTGGGCATGCCGTTCCTCGCGGGAATGATTACGCGCTTTGCGCTTTTGCGCGCCCGGGGCGAGGAGTGGTATCGCACGCGGTTTATTCCGCGCATCAGCCCGATCACCTTGACCGCTCTCTTGTTCACCATTCTGGTGATGTTCAGCCTGAAGGGCGATTTGATCGTGCGGCTGCCGCTCGACGTGTTGCGCATCGCCGTGCCGCTGCTGATCTATTTCGCTCTCATGTTTTTCGTGAGCTTCTGGATGGGCCGCAAAGTGGGCGCGGACTATTCGAAAACGGCGACGCTCTCTTTCACGGCCGCAAGCAACAATTTCGAGCTGGCGATTGCGGTCGCGGTCGCCGTGTTTGGCCTCAATTCGGGCGAGGCGTTCGTCGGCGTGATCGGGCCGCTCGTCGAGGTGCCCGCGCTCATCGGGCTCGTCAACGTGGCGCTGTGGCTCCAGCGGAAGTATTTCGCGCCCGCAGCGGCCGACGCGGAACCCGCCGTCGGCGCGTAAGCCCTCTCGTCTCGGTTGCGTGATTTCGAATTCAGCGGAATGCCTGCCTGAAGGGTCTCGATTGCGGCGACGGTGGGCGCATGTTAGGCTCGCCTTTCTCTTTTGAGCTTTTCCCAGGCGATGCCGAACGCGACCTTCCCGATTGCTGTCCGCAGACTCGCTCTTCTCGCAGGGCTGCTCGTGATTCTGCCGGTGCTGGCGCGTGTGGCGCCGGCGCAGCGCGCGCGCCCCGCGCCGCCCGCGCCGCTCAGGGGGCTCACTTCCGGCGGCGAAGCGACGCTTGAGGCGGATCAACAGCGCGAAGTGGGAAAGATGTTCTACGCGGACGGCCACGTCGACGTGCGCTATGAAAACGCGCGGCTGCGGGCCGATCACGTGGAATACGACAGCGAGGCGCAGGTGATCATCGCGCGCGGGCACGTCCAACTGGATTACCTGACGCAGCATGTGGAGGCCGACGACGCTCGCTACGAATTGCGCACCGGACGCGGCATTTTTCACCACGTGCACGGGACGTTCGCGCTGCAGCGGCGGCCCTCGCCCACGCTTCTGATCAGTCCAAACCCGCTCTATTTCGACGCCGAAGTAGCCGAGCGGCTCGATCCAAATACCTACCGCATCCATAAGGCGTGGATGACGGTTTGCGACCCCGGGCATCCGGTGTGGAAATTCTACGCGCCATCCGCGACGGTCCGGCTGCAGAGATCCGTGCGGCTGGTGAACGGGAACTTTCGCGTGTTTTCGATTCCCGTCCTCTACATGCCCTACGCGACGATACCCGCCGAGAAACGGCGTGAATCGGGCTTCCTGGTTCCCGATCTCGGGAATACCTCGCAGAAGGGCTACGTGCTGGGCGACTCGGTCTACTGGGCGCCGCTCGATTGGCTGGATATGACGCTCGGCGCGAACGATTACACCAAACGCGGCTGGAGCCAGCGAGCCGAGTTCCGCATGAAGCCGTGGGAAAACGCGGATCTCGATGCGTCGTACTACGGCGTGATCGATCGCGGACTCGAGCAGGTGGGCGCTCCGCCGCTCGAACAGGGCGGGCACGAAGCGAAACTGCTCTTCACTTCCGAGTTGCCGGGCGGCTGGCGTGCGGTCGCCGATCTCGATCAGCTGACGTCGCTCACCTTCCGGCTCGCGTGGTCCGAGACGTTCACGCAGGCGGTGAATTCCGAAGTGCGCAACACCGCGTTCCTGGAGAATAATTTCGCCGGATTCAGCCTGGGCCTCGCGGCGCTGAGCTACCGGAACTATCTGAGCGCCACTCCGCAAACTTCGATCACGCTGCGAACCGCCCCTGAACTCCGGTTCAGTTCGGTCGATCAGCAGTTTTACAAACGCCTGCCATTTTATTTTTCGTTCGATGCGTTTACGGGCGCGGAGCATCGCCGCGAAAGCGTCACGCCGTTTGAGACGCCGGGCTTCGTCGAGCGCAGTGAAATCGCGCCGACGGTCACCATGCCGCTGCATTTCGGCGACTGGTTCAACGCGACGCCGAGCTTTACGTTCCGCTCGACGTATTACGGCGGGCAGATGCTAAACGGCGCGTTTCTAGATGAAGGGCTGTTTCGCAATACCGAGGAGTTCTCGCTCGACATGCGTTTTCCCATCCTCGAGCGCGTGTGGGACGGCGGCGATACGAAGTGGAAACACGCGATCGAGCCCTTCGCAGTGTACAGCTACGTCAACGGCGTGAACGATTTCGGGCGCTTCGTGCGCTTCGATGAGGATGAAACGCTGACGGACACGAACGAAATCGAGTATGGGATCACGCAGCGGCTCTTCCGGCGCAAGGGATCGGGTTCCGCGCAGGAGTTCATCACCTGGAGCCTCAGGCAGAAATATTTCTTCGATCCCACGTTCGGCGGGGCGCTGGTTCCGGGGCAGCCGAACGTGTTTCAAACGCTGGATGCGCTCACGCCTTTTGCCTTTGCCGATACGGCGCGACATTTTTCGCCGATCGTGAGCGATCTGCGCGTGGATCCCGGAAAGCACTTCGACACGCAGTTCATCGTCGACTACGATCCCCTGCGAAATCGCCTCTCCGCGATCGGAACGCTGCTGAAGCTGAAGCCTTACAAGGAATCGTTCATCACGCTGGCGCATTTTTCCGTGCTGAACTTGCCCCTCAATCCCGCGCCGCCTCCGCTCAATTTCGAACAGCGCTCGAATCAGATCCGCACGCTTTTCGGCTATGGCGACATGAACCGGCACGGATGGAACGTCGAGGCGGGCGCGAGCTACGACTTCACGCAGCAGGAGTTTCAAAACCAGATCGTCGAGGCGACCTACAACGGCAACTGCTGCGGCATCGGCTTCGAATACCGGCGGTTTTCATTCGGCACGATCCGCAATGAGAACCAGTACAGCATCGTGATCCGCATCGCGAATCTGGGATCGGCCGGAAACCTGCGGCGGCAAGAAAAGATCTTCTAGTCGTAAATTCCGCCGGGCAGCGCGGCTGGGCTCCGCATGAGTTTCGTCCCCAGCGCAAAGCCTGCGGCGCCCACCGCGAGTCCGGCAAGCACATCCGCTACGTAGTGGTATCGCCCGTAGACGGTCGCCACGCACATGCACAGAAAAAACGGCAGGCAGACCCAGAAAAGCCAGCGCCGGTAGCGCCACGCGGCGAGGACTGCGACCGTCGAGCCAGCCACATGCGCCGAGGGGAACGCTGCGCCGTGCACGCGGCCGAAGCGTTCGATGAGGCCGATCAGCGCGGTGCAGTAGCCGCCGCTGAGCGGCTTTGGCTGAAGGCTCGCAAGTGAATAGTACGGGCTTTCGATCGGCAGCAGGATGGCGATCACGTAGATCGAGTAGTTCGCGATGGCGGTCGAGGCCATTACCGTCCAAAACGCGAGCCGCTCGCGCCGGGCGTAGAGAATCGCCGGCACGATTACGAGGTTGAGAAAGTAGGTCATGTAGGCGAACTGCATGAAGTCGTTGAGGGCGGGCGAGGCGAAACGGGCGAGCCACACGGATGGATTCACGCCAGCGAGCGCGTAGTCGAACGCGATGAGCCAGCGGTCGAACCAGCCGGGGAAAATGGCGTGAACCAACCCCTGCAATTCCTCGAAGAAGAAAATGTAGAGCGGAAGCGGATACCAGTGGCGGACGAAACGAACGAGTTTGCTGCGCGATTGCGCGGCGCAGGCGGCCAGGCAGACGACTCCTGCCGCGAGCAGCAAATGGAGCGCGAAATAGCGCCCGGCGTGGGGAATGTTGCGGTGGAACGCAAGCACGATCGCTTGGAGCCAGGCGAAATAGGCGAGAGTGGCCCACTCGAACGCGCCGCAGGCTTCGCGGATTTCGTCGAACCAGCGCGTTGCCGCGTGCGGCCGCGCGAGATCGGAATCGGCGGCGTCCCACGCGATTGCGCGCTCGCTTGGAATTTCGATGCGGGTTGCGAAGCGCGAGAATCTCACCACGTGCCTCGGACGGAAGCGAGAGGTTGGTAGCGCGACGGCTCCGTCGTCTTCCATTTGCAGACTCGCCAGTCTCTTGGAACGCCGCCGCGATACCCGATATCGCCTACGGAGCAGGCGATGCGTTCGAGGCCGACTTCCGGATTCACGGCAACCGGATGGCCGACGGCTTCGAGCATCGGCAAGTCCGCGAGCGAGTTGCCGTAGGCGTAGCTCTCGCCGAGATCGAGGGCGTGGCGCGCCGCGAGCCTGCCAATTGCGCGCGCCTTGGCTTCGCCACGCAAGTGCTCGCCCGCGAGGCGGCCAGTCCAGCGGCCATCGCGCGCTTCGAGTTCGCTGGCGCACGCCTCGATCGATCCCGGCAGGTGGCAAGACGCCGCGCGCGCCAGCGGCCCGAGTGTGCCGCTCACGAGAAACACGCGATGCCCTTGCGTCTGATGCCACGCGATACGCTCGACACCGAACGCGAAGAAACGAAGTGAGTCGGGCGCGAGCGAGCCCTCCCAATCGGCGGCGAGCGATTCGCGAAGCCCGCTGAGGTAGCGTTTGTTTTCGAACGTCGCCGCGTACGGATCGTGCCAGATGTTTCGCGCAAAGTGCCCGAGCCAGCGGGCGAGATGGCTGCCGTCGATCGCATCGCGCGCCGCGAGCCATGCGATAAATCGCCATTCGAGCGAAGGAGATGGCAGAAGCGTGCCGTCAAGATCGAAGAAGGCCGTGATTTGCGCCGGTGGTGTCATCGCCAGTGTCATCGAATCGCCGCGGCGGCCAGCGGTTTTCGCGCCCGTGTTTCGGAAATGAGATAGCGCCGGCCCTCCCATGCGACGGGAATCGCGCGCACGAGACAGAAGACGATCGTGACGCCAGTGAGGATGCGGCCGACGCACAGCAACCAATACGCGACTGGCGCGCTGAGCCACGCAGCGAACCAATGACCGAACGTCGCGTCCGAAACGACGCCGGACGGATGCCGCAGCGGCAGCAGCAAGCCGAGATAGCAGAAACAGACGCATTTCAGGGTGGCGTACGCGCCGCGGCTCGCGCGCGAAGCGACGAGCCGCTTCCCCCACCACGTATCGAGCATCGAGTTGCCGCCGAAGCCGGTGCGACCCGCGCGCGCGGCCAGTCCTCGCAGGAAATCGGTGAGCGCACCGCGTACGAAAAACACGACCGGCACCCAGAGCGAGATCAGCCCGGCGACGGCGAAGCACGTGAAGAACAGATTCTCGACCACGCGGTCGCCGAGGATATCGAGCTGCGCTCCGAGCGGCGTAGCCAGCCCGCGCGTGCGCGCAAGGTAGCCGTCGATGCCATCGAGCGCGATGGCGGCCACAGTCAAGAGGACGGCCGCGAGGTCAGCCGCCAGCACATCTTTGCCGGCGGTGAATAGCGCGACGGCGGCAAACGCGGCGGCGACCCGGGCGAGCGTTACTTGATTCGGCGTCATCGCGCTTCTCCTCGCGGAAAACTTTTCGAGCCCGCCACCGCACCCGGCAACGATTGTCGCCGTCTGCGGTTCCAGCGGCGGGCCCGCAATTTCGATAAGGCACATGAACTGCCATGCGTCTCCGCGGATATTCGCGCAGCAATATCAGGGGCTTAGCAGACGAACTTTTGGGTTCGCATCACAGAAAGCGGCGTCTTCTAATGTCACGTGGCGGGAATACCTTGCGGCACGTTGCCAGAACCAAAAAGCTATGGCGCACGTCTAAGGGATGTGGTCAAATCGCGGTTTAGCTAGCGCCCGGTGTGGGGCTGGGTGCTGGTTTTCCCTGAGGGATTGGAGAGGTTTCGAATGTCCGTAGCCGTACTTGCTGGTCTGTTTGTGTTTGCCGCTGGATTGGGTTCGTTCTTATCGCCGTGTGTTCTGCCGCTGGTCCCAGGCTACCTTTCCATGTTGTCCGGCGTAGGTGTGGATCAGCTGAAGGAAGGGGAAACGGGAACCAGCAAACTGCTGCCCCCGGCGTTGGCCTTCGTCGTCGGTTTGTCGGCGGTGTTTATTACGATGGGAGCGACGGCGAGCGCCGTCGGGCACTTTTTGCTCCAGCATAAGAACCTTCTGGCGCCGATCGCGGGTGCGCTGATCATTCTCTTCGGTCTGCACCTGATCGGCGTGCTCATCAAGATGTCGGTTCGAGTTGGGCTCATCGTTGGCGTTCTGCTGGTCGTGATAGGCCTCGTCCTTAACTTCCGAACCGGCGTTGAGATGGTCATCAAGCCGGTTCACTTCTACGCGGCGTCGCTCATCTTTCTTCTCGGTCCCCCGATGTCGCGCTGGTTGAACCGCGATGTCCACATGCGGGACGTCGGCGGAAAGACTCCGGGGATCGTGAGCGGCTTCCTTCTTGGCTTTGCGTTCGCGCTTGGGTGGACTCCCTGCATCGGGCCGATCCTCACGACCGTTCTGGCGATCGCGGCCGCGCGTGGGAGCGTGAGGGATGGCGTGATCCTTCTCACGCTGTACTCGGCCGGGCTTTCCATACCGTTCCTGCTGACTGCGGTGGGAGTCGGGCGCTTCATGAAGTTCTACCAGAAGTTTCGACGGCACCTGCACACGGTCGAAGTTTGCAGCGGAGTTTTGCTGCTGCTGATCGGCGGCTTGATTTTCACGAACGGGCTTACGATTGTCTCGAGCCACCTGAACGGAGGCAGTCTGGACGTCCTGCTCGAGAAAATAATGCCCTCAGGCGTCAAACAATACCTCAACAGCGGCGGTGGGGAGAGCCCCAAAGCCGATGCCAATCTTGAGGCTGAACCGAACGTCACGTTCAAGAATCTCGAGGGCGGCGATGTCGCGTTGTCCAGTTTGAAAGGAAAAGTCGTTCTGCTGAACTTCTGGGCCACGTGGTGCGAGCCCTGCCGCGGCGAAATTCCCGTCTTGATCGGCCTGCAGCAACAATACTCGAGCAAAGGCTTCACGATGCTGGGCGCATCGATGGACGACGATCCCTCGAAGGTGGTCCCACAGTTCGTGAAGACCAACGAATTCAAAGTTGAAGGTAAGGACGAGACGATGAACTATCCCATCGTCGAAGGCAGTGACGCGATCACCGATAAGTTCGGCGGGCTGCTCGGCATGCCCACGAGCTTCCTGATTTCGCGCGACGGCAAGATTGTGAAGAGGTACATCGGCGTAGTCGACCCAACTCAGATCACCAAGGATATCGAGAGCCAGCTATGATCTCAATCAAGCCTCTGCGCTATTTTCTAGCGATTGGTGCGCTCGCGTGCGTGGCGGGCGCCGGCGCCGCGATTGCGTCGGCGCAGGAAGCCCCGACGCTGTCTCCGTCGCAGGTGGTAAAGACCCACACCTACGTTTCGCTCGAGCCGGTGCCGCGCGGCAAGGATTTCGAGGTCGCCGTGGTGGTCGACATCAACGAGGCGTACCACATGAATTCGCACAAGCCTTCGGATGCCTACCTGATTCCGACCACGCTTACACCCAAGCTTCCTGAGGGATTTACCCTGGTCGACTCGATCTATCCGCCGGGCCACGACAAGAAGTTCACCTTCGCGGATAAGCCTCTCAACGTCTACGCCGGCACGGTCACGCTGAAGCTGAAGTTATCCGCGGGAGACAAGGCGCCGGTCGGCGAGGCCACGATTCCCATCACGCTGCGCTACCAGGCGTGCAACAGCTCTGCGTGCCTGCCGCCGGTGAAGATTCCGCTCGACGTGCCGGTGAAGATCGCGGCTGCCGGAGCGCCGGAACACGCCGTGCACCCTGAGATTTTCCGCTCAGGCAAGTAACGCCGCGTCTCTAACGATTCAATTTATCGCGATCCCAGAAATGTAACCGCGCGCCGGAGACGTGCGAGCACACGTTCCCTGCCCAGCGCGACCATCGTGTCGAAAAGGGGAGGAGCCACCGCCCGGCCGACGATCGCGACGCGCGTGGCATTGATCAGCAAGCCCGCTTTCACGCCTTCCGACGCCGCCACGCCGCGCGACGCCGCATCGCAGGCATCATGGTTCCAATCAGGCAGCGCCGCAAGCGCGTCGGCAAGCTTTGCCAGCATCCCGCCCAGCCGCTCATCCTTCCAGAATTTCTCGCGGGCCTCCGCCTCGTACTCGAAATCGTCGCTGAAGAATGCGCGCGCCCATCCCGTGAAATCGCCGAGCAAGCGCGTGCGCGGCCGGATCAGATCGACCGTTCGCGCGAACCAGGCATGGTCCTTGCTCGCCTGCGAGCCCTCCCACAATCCGGCGCGCTTCAACTCCGCCTCCACGTAAGGCAGCAGATCTTCGATCGGCAGTTTCTGCTGATATTCCGTATTGAACCACTCGAGCTTGGGCCGATCGAAAACCCCGTTGGTGCGGCTTACGCCCGAGAGACTGAAACGCTCGATCATCTGCGGCGTGCGGAGAAACTCCGAATCTCCTCCTGGCGACCATCCCAGCAGCGCGAGGAAATTGCGAAAAGCCTCCGGCAGAAAGCCTTCAGCCGCGTACGAGCCGACGCTCGTGGCGCCGTGACGCTTCGAAAGCCGCGTCCGGTCAGGCCCCAGAATCAGCGGAACGTGCGCAAACACCGGTACCGGAGCGCCGAGCGCCTGATAGAGCAGCGCCTGCTTCGGAGTATTCGAAAGATGATCGGCGCCGCGGATCACGTGCGTGATGCGCATGTCGATGTCGTCGACCACCACGCTGAGCTGATAAGTTGGCAGGCCGTTCGAGCGTAGCAGGACGAAATCCTCGATCTCTTCGTTCTGCACCTCGCGCGGACCGAAAACAACGTCCTCGAATTTTGTCGCACCGCTTCGGGGCGCACGAAACCGGATCGCCCGTGGGATTCCGTCCTTCTGCCTGGCCGCGCGCTCGGCCTCGCTCATGTCCCGGCAGGGACATACGGGGCCCTTCTGCAGCCTCGGCCCTTCGTCGTCGCCTTCGCCCTCTTGCTCCTCGGCGTCGGTAGCCGGCGCCGCGTCGCCACCTGCATAGGCGGACGCCTTGCAGTAGCACGGGAAAGCCGCTGCGCTCGCGAGCAGACGTTCGGCCGCCTCCCGGTACATCTCGATGCGCTGAGATTGAAAAAACGGCCCTTCATCCCATTCGATCCCCAGCCATTTCAGATCGTCGAGGATTCCATCGACCAGCTCCGGCCGGTTGCGCCCCACATCCGTATCCTCGATCCGCAGCAGGAGCGTGCCGCCTTCGTGCCGAGCGAAGAGCCAATTGAACAGCGCGGTTCTGGCGCCTCCCACGTGAAGGTAGCCCGTCGGCGACGGGGCGAAACGGACGCGCGGCTTTTCTGCGGGAGCCATTCGGATTCCTCGATTTTCTCGAAAGAATTCATCTTAGCGGAAGCATCCTTCAAAATCGAGCGAACTGACGCTGTAACTCCATCGAGGTATGGCACTTGATACCCGGGATGCGGATAGATACTTGCTTGACCTCAGGACACCGGAGGCATACCCTTTGCGGACCAAGAGTGAGCGGCGGCTGAGGCCGCAGCCGTCCGCACTGGGTGGTCTCGGGTGCGATATAAGGTGACACCCAAGAAACTCAACTGGACACGGCCGCAGGGCGCCTGCACGTTTTCTGATATTCTCAAGCGAGTGTCGGGGTGGTAAGTCCGGAGCGTCACGTTGCCGATCCATGTAACCACCACATACCTGGTCCTGCTCACGAGCACGCTTCTGCTCGCCGTCTTTTTCTCTTTTCTGTACCGCCTGAAGCACCAGGAGTATCTCCTCGCGTGGTCGGCCGCGTGGGCCCTGTTTTGCCTGCATTTCGTCACCGGAGTCTTGGCCTCGCTGGGAGGAAGCGCAGCCTGGCTGAAGGTGGATGGCATCCTTAACGAGACAGTGCTGGTGATGGGATCTTTGGCGTTCTACTGCGCGGCGCGACTTTACGCAGGTCTTCGAATTCCGGTCCGGATCATCGGCGCGGCGGCAGGCGTTGGCTTGGTCTGGGCGATCGCTCACGCGAATCACTGGGTGGAAGTTCCTGTAGTCCTCGCGATGGGCATTCTCTTTCTTCTCGTTGGATACACGTTCTGGGAAGAAGGCCGCAAGCAGGAAGCTCGCGTTGATTTATTGCTCGCCGTCACCTTCGCCGCGTGGGGGCTGTTCGCTCTGTGGGGGATAATCCGCGTTCGGATGGGCTTCCTGCCGGGAGTTGATCTGTTCCCGCTGATGGCTTTGCCAGAACTCTTCACTTGCGTGCTGATGGTAATGGCGATCTACGAAGAGGAGCGGCGCCGGGTGGAGCGCAACATGCTGGCGCTCTCCAATTTGAACCTGGCTGCTTCGGGTTTTGCGGGCGGCGAGATCCACAAGATGCTGGGCCAAGCGCTCGATCGCGTCTTGAACGTGGTCCGCATTCCGGCCGGCGTACTTTGCGTCCAGCAAGCCGAACCGCGCGCATCGAATTCGGTGATCGTTACAGGATTGAGCGAAGACCTCGCGCAGACGATTCACGACGGCAACCTCGACGAATACATGGTGAATCTTGTGGCCCGCCTTGGCGGACTCGTCGTGCTGCGGGACCTGGTGCGCGATGCAAATTGGGAGGCGCTGGAGCAGGAAGAGTCGTTTCGCCAGTTGCGTCAGTTGCTGCTCGGGCACGGGCTGCGCACCGTGGTCGGCATCAGCCTTCAGGCGAAGGGCCGCGTGTTTGGCGTGTTGCTGTTGGCGACGCCGGACAATCGCGAATTCACTCCCGCGGAGCTTCGCCTGCTGATGGCGCTCGGCCAGCAGATCGGGATGTCGGTCGAGAACAGCTACCTCATGCAGCAGACGTCGCGGCGCACGGAGGAACTGCATATCCTCAATGAAATCGGCCGGGCGCTCAGTTCGACGCTCGAGCTAGATGCCCTCCTCGAGCGGATTTATTCCGAAATGCGCCGCGTGCTGGACGTCACCAGCTTTTTCATCGCCATCTACGATGCGAAAATCAGCGAAGTGCGCTTCGAGATCGAAGTCACGGACGGCGAGCGGCGCCCGAAGCGCTCGCGCCCCGCCGGGAATCATTTAGTGGAGTACGTGGTGCGCTCCGCGCGGCCGCTTCTGATTCGCGAGAATTTCTGGGAGGAGACGAAGCGTCTCGGCATCGAACCGTTGCGCGAAATGTGTTGCGCGTGCGCCGTGCCGCTGATTCTCTACGATCAGCCGGTTGGCGTGATGGCCATCCACAGCACGAAGGAACGGACTTTCGACGAAGGCCACGTCGAACTGCTGGCACTGCTCGCCAGCGCGGCGGGTATCGCGATCGAAAACGCGAGGCTCTTCGCGGAAGAGCAGAGAAAGTCCCGCCAGCTGACGCTGATCAACAACGTCTCAAGCCACGCGATCACCACTCTCGATCCCGACGAGATGCTGGCCCGAATCGCAGGCGAGGTCGAGAATCATCTTCCCTACGATCACATCGGAATCGCCATCCTGGATTATTCGGCGAAGGATTTGGTGGTGCGGGCCGAAGCTGGCACGCGCCGCGACGCGATCGGCCGCCGCATTCAGCTGGGCGAGGGCTTGGTCGGGCAGGTGGCCCGCAGCGGGCAGATGGCGACGATTTACGAGGTGAATTCGTCGACGCCTCGAACCGTGCTCCCGGGTTCGGCGGCCTCGCTCGCTCTGCCCATCACCTACGGCGAACAATTTCTCGGCGTCCTTTACGTGGAATCGTCCGAGCCTTGCCAGTTCCCCGATCACGACGTGCTGCTGCTCCGCACGCTTGCCGATCTTTCGCCGGCGCTCTGCACAACGCGCTCACCTTCCAGAAGGCTCAGGAGCAGGCCATCACCGACGGCCTCACCGGCGTCAAAACGCACCGCTTCCTCATGGAAGCGCTCTCGTCCGAATGGAAGCGCTCCACGCGCGCCAACCGCCCCTTCGCGCTCGTCCTGATGGACCTCGACCGCTTCAAATTCGTGAACGATTTCTACGGCCACCTCGAAGGCGACGTCGTCCTGCAGCGCGTCGGCCACATTCTCGAACAGAATTGCCGCCGCTCCGATGTTGTCGCGCGTTATGGCGGCGACGAATTCGTCATCCTCATGCCGGAAACCAGCGTCGAACAGGCTCGCCAGCTCGCCAGCAAGCTCCGCGGCTGGATTGCCGCCGATCCGCTGCTGCGCGATAAAAACATCACCGCCAGCTTCGGCATCGCCGGCTTCCCGTCCACGGTTCCACGCCGCAGGAACTGATCCAGGTGGCCGACTCCTCGATGTATCTCTCGAAGCATCAGGGCGGGAATTCCGTCTCCAGCGCCGAGCAGGGCGATCCCAACGACAGCAAGCGATGGAAGAAGGATGTTCTCGAAGCCTACCTCGGCGTCACTCTCAAGCGCCTGTTCTCCACCGGCCCGGAGGCGTTCGAAGAAATTTACCGCCGCCTCGAGCAGTTCACGCGCTCGCTCAGCGAACAGAGCGGCGCCGACGCCGACGGACTTCCGCCCGCCGTCGTCGAGACCGTCACTTCGCTCGCGCTCGCGATTGACGCCAAAGATCACTACACGCAGGGCCACTCGCAAAAGTTTCCGCCTATTCCGTGATGATCGCGCAGGCGCTCGGCATGAATCCGGCCGAAGTCGAGGAAATCCGCCTCGCCGGCCTGCTGCACGATATCGGCAAAGTCGGCATCCCCGAGGCCATTTTGAACAAGTCCGGCCCGCTCGACGCCTCCGAATGGGAAACCATGAAGACCCACACCGAACTCGGCGCGAAAATTCTCGAGCCGCTGAAGCCATGGAGCGCATCCGCGAGATGGTCCGCCACCATCACGAATTTTTCGACGGCACCGGCTATCCCGACCGCCTCGACGGCGAACAGATTCCCTTCGGCGCGCGCGTCATCGCCATCGCCGACGCCTACGACACCATCACGTCCGAGCGCACCTACAAAAAAGCGCGCACCCCCGAGGACGCCTTCTCCGAGCTCGAGCGCTGCGCCGCCAACCAATTCGATCCCGAAATCGTGCGCGCCTTCATCGAAACCATGCGCCGCGCGCCGCGCTTGACTGTCGAAGCCGGCGTAATCCTGCCGAGCCCCACGCCCACCTCGACTTTCTAGCGGCGGCCAACTCGCTACGAGCTCCCGATCAGAATCCCTAACCGCGAAAACCGAG
>CAVUDN010000011.1:0-14515 GCA_963740095.1 uncultured Acidobacteriota bacterium | reverse complement strand
CGCAATGGGCGTGCTTTTCACCTGGAGTCCAGACTCACGGGTTTATCACGGCAACGTGTCGGAGCCTCTTCCTGGGGAAGGGCGCTCCCGATCTGTTTCGGGGGCTGGGCACGGGAAGCTCCCGTGGACGTAGGGCACGCCAGGGGCTTGTGAAGAATGCGTCACAGATTACGGCGCGATCCCAGCATTGCAGCAGAGTTTTCGCAAAGTCGCCGGAGCGGACTGCGGAGCGTATGTCTTCTCCCGTTATCGGCACCACGAGAATCTGCTCCCGGCTACCGCGCAGCATTTCCTTGGTAACAGTGCCGCTGAAGCCATTCCAGGAGATCAGGAAGCCCAGAGTGCATCTCTGGCTCCGGTTTTCCAGTTTGGCAAGGAAGACGACGAATTCGTTCTTGCCGCACTTGCCACTCCAGTTCTTGCATTCGGCAAGGATCAATGCTCCCTCGCGCCGCAGCCGAGGCTCGGCGCTGTCGTTCAGTACCGAGATGTCGATTTCCTCCGTTTCAGTCCGGACCCGCCCGGTGACGGCGAATCCCGGAATGGAGGCGAACAGCCTGCTGCACAACTCTTCCAGTGTTCTGCCCTTGTCATCCGCCGACTTCGCTGTCTCCACGGCGTCAACCAGCGCATCGAGCGTCTGTGCGCCCCATCCTGACAGCCGCGCGGCCACTTCCGCGATGCGCTGCCCGACTTCATCTGCGGCTTGCTCGGCCGCTTCCTCGACCTCGGATGCGATCTTGCGAACGGACTCATAGGCCTTTCCCAGGTTTTTTTGGGCGGAGTCGATTCGGAAGCGCAGCGATACGTAGGCTCCGTCGTCGTCATAGTCGGTCAGCTCCACGTCCCCGCGCACGCGATGCCGCGTTTCCACGGCTCGCCTGACAAGGTCCAGATACTGTTCGAGGCCGAGCGGTGAATACCAGTATTTGCGCGTCCAGGTATGGTCCGCTTCGCCATAGATTGCATTTCCGTCGCGGCCAAGAGTCCCGCTCCAATCGAGATGCAACACGCCGTCCCTCATGGTGCCGATCTGTATGGTCACGCCGTCCGGCAGATCATCGATGGTGAGCTTCGGCAGGACAGAGGGAGGCAATTCAGCCGGAGATTCCTCATCTTCACAGGCAGCGATGATACGGCGTGCTTCCTGCACATCCATGTGCAAACCTTGTTTTTCTCTAGCTAAGGCGTGATAACGCATATCACATCCAGGCCGTTCCCGGATAGTTTGGCTAGATCTCGCTCGATTCCGCGGGGATTCTTCACTAGACCCGACGGGTCGTACACAAGGCAGATGAGGGTTTTGCAATCCGGGTGCCGCCTGTACTTGGCGGTGTCGATTATCAGTTCGTCCGATACTTCCTTCGCGCCGAGACCCTTGCGTGTCATCTTCGCCTCTACGACGATTGCATGATCTTTGAGGAGGAAATCCATGCGCGACGAGCCTCCGCCGTAGGATGGCGTCCACTCCTCCGGTCGGATATCGTCGAAGTGAATGCGCAATAGTGCATGCAAGAGGTCCTGGACATCGTACTCGTCCTTGATTTCCAGCGTGGGTCTGCTTTCGCGGCGATGAGTAAGCTGGCGCGCGACCTCGTGGAAACGATCACAAATGGCGAGTACGGCTTTGACCGGATACTGATCGGCACCGCTACCTACCCCGGCAGTCCCGGCGTTAAGCTCGATCTGTCGGAGTAGCCGGGCCGATATGCCCAGGAATTCCCGCACTGCCGAACATTGCGAATCACTCTCGAAAGCCACGGCCGCGTAATACAGATGAGCCGGGACTCGAACGCCCTGAGAAATCGCCGTCGTGTCGCGACTCATGAATCCCGTATTCAAGTTCGCGTTCATATAGTCGTTGACAGTTTTTCCCCATTTGAAGTTTTCTATCTCTGACAGCAGCTTCTTCTCCTGTTCAAGTCCAGCTTTCGCGTGTAATGCAGAGACTTCAGTCACGATCTCCGAATGCAATGCTTTCGCCTGCGCCAAAATCGCAGCCGTATCTTCCTCCAGGTTTATAACCGCCGTACCGGCGAGCTTTTCAATGCGTTCTCTTACCTCATCGGCCGTCCGAGGCCGCCATCCGTCGGGCAAGCCGTTCATGCCGCCCCATTCCGGGCTGAATCTCGCTCCGAGAGGCGGTTTCTGAAAGTCTCCGAAGTGAAGCTCGGAATGGTAGCCAAGAGCCGAACCGCTCCAGGACTCGCCCACGTCTTGCGCCGCTTTGGAAAGCTTTTCGCTTCGCTTCTGCAGTTCGCCCAGTTTCGCTGAGATTTTCTCCTCCAATACTTTGACCTTGGCGAGGAGTGAGATCGCTGTTTCTGTCAGGCTTGCCATCCCGAGAATCCTATCCTGCAAAAGGTTCAATCCAGACTATTTTGCATCCTTGCCGCCGTTGAAGCCAACGGGCCGAACCGTGAACTGTAGGCGTGATCCTTGGTTCTCAACACGTCCGCGAAGACTGCGCAAACCGCCCCTTCCATTCGGTGTTCTTGGCCGAAGTCGTTTTCTCTCCATTTTTTTCCCCACTCAACCCGCGCCTGACAAGACCGGCGTTATTCCAGCGGTGCTCCCTGTCAAGGGTCTGCGATGAACGCGGACAAACCCGCGCCCTTGACATGTCCGCGCCGCTGAACGCCTCAGAACCGTCGCGGGTTTCGCGAAGAAAAAAATTGTTTTTGAAGGAGAATACGATGCAAGACACCACCGAAAGAAAAGACGTTTACAGCCGTATCACAGCGCAGATTGTCGAATATTTGGAAAAGGGCGTCCGCCCGTGGACGCGGCCCTGGAATGCCGAACATGCAGCAGGGAGAATTACCCGGCCCCTGCGTCATAACGGCCAGCCCTACTCCGGTATCAATATCCTGTCTCTCTGGATGTCCGCTCTAGGCCAGAGTTTCACAGCACCAATCTGGATGACCTTCCGCCAAGCCAGCGAGTTAAACGCCCATGTCAGAAAAGGCGAGAAAGGCTCGCTTGTGGTCTACGCCAACGCCATCACGCGCACCGAGCGCGACGAAAAGACCGGCGAGGATGTCGAGCGCGAAATCCCTTACATGAAGGGCTATACCGTGTTCAACGTCGAACAGATCGAAGGCTTGCCGGAAATATACTACGCGAAAGCCATTCCGACGCGCGATCCGATCGCACGCATTGAACTTGCGGAGGCGTTTTTCGCCAGTCTGGGAGCGACGATCAAGCACGGCGGAAATCGCGCCTATTACGCGCAGGAGTTGGATTACGTGCAGATTCCGCCCTTTGGAGCCTTCCGCGATGCTGAGAGCTACTACGCCACTCTTGCTCACGAAGTCACCCACTGGACGAAACACGCCCAGCGCCTTAACCGTGACTTTGGCCGCAAGAGCTGGGGCGATGAAGGTTACAGCCGCGAAGAGCTCGTTGCCGAGCTGGGATCTGCTTTCCTGTGTGCCGATCTCGAACTGCACCAGGAGCCGCGGGAAGAAAACGCCGCAGTATATCGCGACTTGGCTGGAAGTTCTCAAGAATGACAACCGCGCCATCTTTGCGGCAGCCGCTCATGCCCAGCGTGCAGCCGACTACCTCAACCAAATCGCCGCCGCGCAGGTCCCCGAGACCTGCGCGGCTTGATCCTGCCGCCTACTTCTCTAACGGGTTGTCTTGGCCGAGCGCCACGGTATGGTGATGCTCGCACCGTTCCGGGTTTCCTAGTAAGGAGTTAACGGTCGGATATCGGCTAGAGAAGTCCGTCAGCACGTCCGGAACGTATTCCGGATTTTGCCCTCCGCACGTCCTCGGAATATGCTTGCGAAGCAATTCCCGGTATTTCATCCGGAGTGTCATATTTCTGATTTGGCGGAACTATTCCCAATGCCCACAGGTATCGTTGTACCTTGACGTTCGCCTCGCGGGCGCCAGATGATGAGAACAACTCCTGACGGGAATCGCACATGCGTTTCTGTCGAGACCGTATTTATCCTCATCTCGTCAGCATGGCTAGGAAACCCCAAGCCTATCGACGAGATTCGTCTTGGTCGTGGATGTCACTTCCAGAATGGAATGCGTGCTTTGATGAGATGTAGTGAGGATATGGAAAACCATGTTTGAGGACCTGCGCTACAGCTTGCGAGTGCTTGCGAGGAGTCCCAGCTTCACACTGGTGGCCGTAGTGGGCTTGGCTCTGGGGATTGGAGCCAACAGCGCCATTTTCACCGCAATGAACGCCGTCCTGCTTCGCCCTCTTCCGTACAAGGAAGCAGACCAGTTGGTTCTGTTGTGGCAACTCAACCGGCACACGGGAGACCGCGAAGTTAAGGCAAGTGCTCCTGACTATATCGACTGGAGGAAACAGAACAGCGCCTTTCAGGATATCGCAGCGTTTAATGCGAACTCTGGTCTTGGGTTGAATCTCAGCGGGGCAGGCCACCCCGCACGAATTTCTGCGACGTCGGTTACGGGCAACCTCTTTTCAGTTCTGGGCGTCACGCCAGCCTTGGGCCGGTCATTCCTCCCGGATGAGGAGCGCCCAGGCTCCGCTCCGGTTTGCATTCTCAGCGATGATCTTTGGAAGCGGCGATTTGGTTCCGATTCGAAAATCATCGGGAAGGCAGCCACGCTCAACGGCGCGATGTGGACCGTAGTTGGCGTCATGCCGGCGGGTTTCCGTTTCCCACAGAGTGTCGATCTATGGGTGCCTGCAATGGTCCGGTCGACTGCAAGGACGAAGCACGCCCAACACTATCTTGGCGTCATAGCACGGCTTAAGCCAGGGCTTTCTCTTGATCATGCACAAGCCGAATTGGATGCACTTGCCCGTCGGATGGAATTGCAATATCCGGAGACCAACGCGGGGCTCGGAATCAGGCTCGTCCCCTTACGCACACAAATAACGGGGAACATCCGTCCAGCCCTTTTGGTTCTTTTCGGAGCCACCGCTTTTGTCTTGCTCATCGCATGCACAAACCTGGCCAATCTGTTGCTCGTGCGAGCCACGGTACGTCAGGCGGAAATGTCGTTGCGTCTCGCCTTAGGTGCTTCACGTACGCTACTAGTCCGACAACTACTCACCGAGAGTGCGCTGCTAGGACTGTTAGGCGGCATTTTGGGATTAATCCTGGCCTTCGCGGGGACTCGCCTTCTCTTGAATCACAGTCCCAGCAACTTTCCCCGGACGAATGAGATCGCCGTCGACGGCCGAGTGCTCGCATTTACTCTAGGCCTGTCGGTCTTCACAGCGGTTATCTTCGGCGTGGTGCCTGCGCTCCAGGCTTCGAAACCGGATCTAATCAGAACACTCAAGGTGGGGGGCAGCGGATTCGCCATGGGACATGGCTGGCAACGCCTCCGCCTCCTACTGGTAGCTTCCGAGATGGCTCTGGCTTTGGTGTTGCTGATTGGTGCAGGCCTGATGATCAGAAGCTTCTTTCGTCTTCAGGAAGTGAATATCGGGCTCGATCCGCTAAACGTATTAACCATGAATACGACTCTCACCGTTGATAGATATCCGGCGCCCCGCCAGATCGCTTTCTATCGGGATGTTGTAGAACGAATCGGTGCTCTACCTGGGGTCACGTCCGTCGGCGCGGTTGACAATCTTCCTCTGGGCGGGAGTGATGTCCACAGCTTCGGCATTGTGGGGCGCTCTGCTTGGGATCCGGGCGATGAACCCTCAGGTGAATTCGGCGTTGTAACGCCGCAGTACTTCAACGCAATAGGCATTCCTCTTACGAAAGGTCGTTATTTTACTGAGGGTGACGGCGATGAGACCCCCAGGGTCGCGATCATCAATGACGCGGTTGCCAGCCGTTACTGGCCGCAAGAAGATCCCCTCGGCAAGAAGATCACAATCGACTTCGAACGAGAGCCACGAGAAATCGTGGGTGTGGTAGGAAACGTAAGGCACCTGGGGATTGACAAACAGGAACCGCTGCAGGTGTACATACCACATTCGCAAAGGGGCGGAGCAGCGATGTATTTGGTTGTTCGCACCACTTCTGACCCACTGAACCTGGTGCCATCTGTTCGCGCGGCGGTCGAAGCGGTCGATAACGATCAGCCCGTTTACGATATTCAGACGATGGAGCAACGTCTCTCAGATTCAGTATCGCCCAGAAGTTTTAACATGTTTCTTTTAGCAGTATTTGCCGCGATAGCACTGGTCCTTGCAGGCGGTGGGACATACGGTGTCATGTCATATTATGTGACTCAACAGACTCACGATATCGGCGTTCGCATGGCGATGGGTGCCGACCGGGTCAAGGTACTCGCGCTTGTCGTGGGAAAAGGTCTCGTTATTTTATTCTCCGCATTGGCGATTGGCGTAGCTGTGGCTCTTGCGTTTTCACGCGTTATCTCCGGCTTACTGTTCGGCATCAGTACCCTTGACCTTACCAGCATAGTTGGCGCTTCGCTCCTTTTGACAACGGTGGGGCTTCTGGCCTGCTACATTCCAGCCCGCCGGGCTTCTAGGGTTGACCCTATGGTTGCCTTACGTTACGAGTAGAAAATCGCTGACCCGCGCACGCGCGCGTTCGCACGAGCCCCACGCGCGGGCGGGCGGGCCCCGGCCCAAAGTCAAAATCGGGTCAGTTCCGTGGAGGGAGGGCAGGTGTAGGAATTTTCCCGGCCTCTATCTCTATCCCCCAAATTGCATTAACGCTATGACGATGATGCCGTTACACTGATTCCACACGACCGGGGTGTACGCCCTACGAAATTGGCCGCTTGCTATCCTCATTAGCCGCAGTCCTGCCCGCCAATGCCGGCCCCATTCGGAGGATGATGGCCGCAGTCTTGCCCACTGAAGGTAAGCTGCTAGGGTGACGTGAGAATCTGACGCTGCTTCGCAGCGGGTGGAGGAATGACACGTCACCCCTGAAAGGGTGCTGCGCGCGAACGGCGCGTTAGCGTGCGCGAACTTGTTGAAACCAGAGCACCTAGAGAAACAATCCCCGTTTGGTTTGCTGCGCGGCAACCGCAGGTTAGCGCAGGCGAACTTGTTGATTTTTATAGCCCACCTGTTAGTCTCGGCTTCTAATCCCTTTGAAGGACGCCAGACATGGTGAAGCCGCCGCTGCGCACGAAATCCATTGGTTTCAAAGTCAGCGAGGAAGAGTACGCGCAACTGGAAACGGCGGCGCAGGCGGGCGGGCTGACGCTCGGCGAGTGGTGCCGCGAGGTGGTGCTGGCGAGCGCGAACGGCCAGCCGCCGAAGGCGGGGCCGGGTGCAGCCGAAGCCCAGGCGCTTATGGCCGAACTGGTGGCGCTGCGGGCGATCTTGCTCAACGTGCTCTTCAAGTTGGCGAACGGGGAGAAGCCGACGGCAGAGGAGATGCAACGGCTGATCGACCGGGCCGACTCGGACAAGCTGAAGAAGGCGCGGGAACGGCTGGCGCAGGCGGCAGAGCTCGGAAGGGCAGCCGGAAGAAACAATCCTAAAAATATTTTGATCGTTTTTCCGGTTCCGGGTTCCTAGATAAGATAGGGGACCAGTGCAGGCGGAGGTGTGTCCATGAGCAAGGTGTGGGGACGGGAGGAAACGTATCGCTGGCCGAGCGACAAGCCGGTGTGGACGATCACGGCGCTGCTGCTGACGGTCGTGGCAGTGCTGGCGGCAGCGGGGTATGAGTACGCGCGGAAATGGACCTACTTTCAGCAAGCGTATCTGGGGATGTACATCGGCAGCGAAGTGCGGCTGTGGTCGAAGACCACGCCGTCTCTGGTTGCGTATCGGATCGAGGGCAAACAAAAGCGGCTGGCGGTGGACCGGGACCTGAGCGATCCGGCGGTGAGCGTTGGCAAGGAGAGCCAGGGCAAGGCGAAGCTGGAATGGGAGCGCGGGACGTACAACAACGCGGAGCTGCGTCAGTGGTTGGAGCGGGCGATCTATGGCGGGCAATCGCCGTGGCTGCTGTTGTGGGCGGCGACGTGGAAGGTGGGAGCGGGCGTGCTGGTGGTGGGTTTGGCGTTGGCGCTTCCGCGCGACCGCCAGCGGCGGCGGATGCGGAAGTACGGGCGCAGGACGAAAGGCCCGGAGCTGGCGACGGCGGCGCAGTTCAATCGCACTCAGCAATCGAACGGCATCGGCTTCATCACGAAAGAGCGGCGCACGCTGATCGAGTTTTTGTTGCAGCGCGAGGGCAAGATGGTGCGCGTCCCGCGCGAGCGGGAAAGCTCGCACTTCCTGATGATCGGGGACACGGGCGCAGGCAAATCGAGCTTGATCCGGCAGATCCTCATGCAGGTGGAAGAGCGCGGAGAAACGGCCATCGTGTACGATCCGGCGCTCGAATACACGCCGCAATTTTACGAGCCGGGGCGCGGCGATGTGATCCTGAATCCGCTGGACGAGCGAATGCCGTACTGGTCGCCGTGCGACGAAGTGCGGCACGAGGCCGAAGCCGAGGGCCTGGCGGCGGCGCTGTTCAAAGACGATCCGCGCACGAATCCATTTTTCGTGATGGTGCCGCGCCAAATCTTCGCGCACTTGCTGATCGAGCAACCGAAGCGGACGCCGCAAGAGCTGCTGGCGATCTTGCGCGATGAGCGCGAGCTGTCGAAACGACTCAAGGACACCGAGCACGCAGCGGCCATCTATCCCGACGCGGGACCGCAGCGCGGCGGCATGATCGCAACGCTCAACAGCGTGTCGAATGCGCTGAAGCTATTGCCGCGCCAGGAAGAAGCAAAGACCAGTTGGACGGCAGCCGAGTGGTCGCGGCAGCGGCAAGGATGGCTCTTCGTCACCAGCCCGCCCGAGTTCCGCGAGCGACTGCGGCCCCTCATCAGCATGTGGCTGGACATGCTGGTGCTGCGTTTGATGAACCAGGGCAGGCCGGGAGTGCGCCCGGTGTGGTTCATTCTGGACGAGCTGCAAAGTTTGCACGCGCTGCCGCAGTTGCACACGGCGATCACCGAGAGCCGGAAAGTAAAAAATCCCGTGGTGCTGGGCTTTCAAGGGCGCAGCCAGCTTGAGGAGTTGTACGGACGCAAGGCGGAAGCGATGCTCTCGCAGCCCGCAACGAAAATCTTTTTACGGACGGATGAAGCCAACTCCGCGAAGTGGATCAGCCAGACCATCGGCGAGGTGGAGATCGAGCGATTACGCGAGAGCCGCACGGAAGGCCACTTTCCGCACAAAGGCCGCAACTCGCGCAACTATCAGCTTGACCGCCAGACCGAGCCGCTGGTGATGCCGTCAGAAATCGCGGGCCTGCCCGATCTGCATGGGTATCTGAAAAGCGGCAATCTGGTGGTGCCCTTGAGCTTCCCTTACATCGAACTGCCGCAGAAACAGCCGAGCTTCCTTGCGCGCGAAAACACGGCGCGCGTGATCGAAATCGGGAAACGGCCGTCACCGGAGAGCAGGCCGCGCGAGCCGCAGAGATCGAAGGGCATCGCCGCCGGACAAGAACCGTACTTCGAGTAGGTGAATCATGAGTGAGTGAATCATGCTGACCATATCGAAACCGCTGAGTGCAGGCCAGGCGCAGACGTATCACAAAGAGGAGTTCGCGAACGCCAAGGAGAACTACTACTCCGAGGGCGACCGGATACGCGGCGAGTGGCACGGCAAGCTCGCCAAGGAGTGGGGCCTGCGGGTGAAGTGCGGGAGGAACACTTCGCGCGACTGGCGAACGGGCAACACCCGATGACGGGCGAGCAACTGGTGCGCCACCAAACCGCGCGTGAATACGCCAATGGACGCGGCGAAACGGTGAGCACGATGGAACACCGCGCAGGCTGGGATGCAACGTTCTCCGCGCCGAAGAGCGTGTCGTTGACCGCGCTCGTTGGCGGAGACGAGCGCGTGCGCGAGGCGCATCGCGAGAGCGTGAAGGTTGCGCTCGATGAACTCGAAAAATATGTGCAGGCGCGGATCGGCGGCAACCATCCGGCAGAGACCACGGGCAAATGGGTTGCGGCCAGCTTCGAGCATGACAGCGCGCGGCCCGTGGACGGCTACGCGGCGCCGCAACTGCATACGCATGTCGTGTTCTTCAATCTCACGGAAACCGAGAACGGAGAGACACGCGCTCGCTGCAACCGCACGAACTGTACCGCTCGCAGCAGTACGCGACGGCGATCTATCGCTCGGAGCTGGCGCTGCGCTTGAAAGAGCAGGGTTACGAGATCGAGCAAGGGAAGAGCGGGCAGCCGGAGATCAAGGGTTACACGCCGCGAATATCTGGAGGCATCGAGTCCGCGCAGTCAGCAAATCCAGGAACATCTCGCCGAGCAGGGCGTGAGAGGCGCAGGCGCGGCGCAGATCGCCGCGCACCAGACGCGCGACGACAAGCTGCCCGCGATCACGCACGAAGAGATGCAGCAGAAGCATCGGGAAATGGCCGCGCAGTTCGGCCAGCAACCGGAGCACGTAGTCCGCGCCGCGCATGAGCCCGCCAGGTGGAACAGCAAAACCCGGAGCAGAAACACCAGACACATCGAATCGTCGCTGACTTACGCGCGGGAGAAAAATCTGGAGCGCCACGCGGTGACCGACGAACGCGAACTCATGCGCGATGCGTCTGAAGCGTTCGATGGGCGACGCCAGCTTCGCCGAAGTGCGACAACAAGTTTGAGAATCGCGTGCAATCGGGTGATTTGATCGAGGTGGAAAGCAGATCGCCGAGCCGCGCGTTTACGACGGAAGAAATGATCGGCTACGAGCGGAGACAACATCGCTGCGATGCGAGCGGGACAGAACCGGCATGAACCGCTGGTGAGTTCGGAAACATGGCGCGAGGTCGAAGAAAAATACGCACATCTCAGCACCAGCCAACGCGCAGCGGTTGAGCAGATCGTATCGAGCCAGGACAAGATCATGGGGCTAGAGGGTGTGGCAGGCGCGGGCAAAACTACTTCCCTAGCTGCTGTCCACGAGGCCGCCGAACAGGAAGGCTACGAAGTTCGTGGGCTTGCGCCTACGTCCCGCGCGGCGCACAAGCTGGCAGAATCGGGCATCGAGTCGGAGACTTTGCAGCGGCATCTTCGCCGCGAGGAGCAGCCCGACGAGGGACAGAAGCGGCTTTATGTGCTCGACGAATCGAGCTTGGCAAGCACAAAACAGATGAACGAGTTCTTGCATCGTTTGCACGGCGAGGACCGCGTGCTACTCGTGGGCGACAAGCGCCAGCATGAAGCCGTCGAAGCGGGCAGACCGTACCACCAGCTACAACAGGCAGGGATGCAAACCGCGCGTCTGGATGAAATCGTGCGGCAGAAAGACCCGGCACTCAAGGAAGCCGTGGAACAGCTTGCCCGCGGTGACGTGTTCGGAGCGATTGACAATCTCGACCAACAGGGCCGCGTGCATGAGATCGTCGGACGCGAGGACCGATTAAGCGAAATCGCGCGCGAGTACGCGCGACAGCCGCAAGGCACACTCGTGATCTCGCCGGACAACGAATCGCGCCGCGAGTTGAATGGGCTGATCCATCGCGAGATGCAGCAACGCGGCGACGTGAGCCAAGACGAGCACAAGCTGCGCGTGCTCGACTCGCGTCAGGACATGACGGGAGCCGATCGGCAATGGGCCGCGCAGTACGGGGAAGGGCGACGTGGTTCGCTATACGCGCGGCAGCAAAGTGCTGGGCATCGAGCCAGGCGAGTACGCGCGTGTGCAGCAGGTAGATTCGAGAGAGAACCGCGTCACCATCGAGCGTGAGAACGGCGAGCGTCAGACCTACGATCCGCGCCGACTGGCAGGAGTGGCGGTGTATCACGAAACCGAGCGCGCGTTCTCGGAAGGCGACCGCGTGCAGTTCACAGCGCCATCGAGGGACTTGCACGTTGCCAATCGCGAGCTGGGCACCATCGAGAAAATCAACGACGCCGGCGACGTCCAAATCCGCATGGACTCAGGCCGCGAGGTCGCGTTCAATATCCGCGAGCATCCGCATCTCGATCACGGTTACGCAGTGACGAGCCACAGCAGCCAGGGCCAGACCGCCGACCGCGTGCTGATCCACGTGGACACGGAGCAAGGCGAGTTACTTGGTCAATAACCGCTTGGCGTATGTGTCTGTCTCGCGTGGGCAATATGACGCGCAAATCTACACCAACGACAGAAGCGAACTCGCACGCGATCTGAGCCGCGACGTGACGCAGCGCACGGCCATTCCTGGCCAGGAGCAGGAACCAGCGGCGCAGAAGATCGAGCCAGTGGCCGCGCAGCAGACAGCCCAAGTGCAAGAGCACGATCAAGCCCACAGTATCGGCCATGAGATTGCGATGTGAACGGCTCACGACTCGCGCAGCCGTCAAAGGATCACCACCTTCTGTGCACTCGCGTGAGAGTGGCCGTGTTATTGAGGGTTTTGAGCGTAATCGGGAGTGGCTGTTGAAAAAGTCCAATTTCCTCATAAGGGGCAAAAGTTGGGGGATAGAAAATGTCTAGGGAAACTGAGAACGTCCCTAGCAGGGCTTCCTAATGCAAAGGTTTTTCGGCCAGTTTCCGGTGAACGAGGTTTTCAACAGCCACGGGATTTTTCACCAATAATCATTCGGCTACGTGATCTGCCTCACATCGCCGCGACTACAGACACCGTTAGGCTGGCTACAACCAAGGCGAACCCATGACGACCCGAATAGCTGGATTAGCACTATTTCTCATAAGCGCTGCTGTGTTCGCACAGCAGACGGTGCCGTGCGAAATCGTCTATCCGGCTCTTGATGCAGACCATAACGTCCTGACCGCAGCTGCCCCTGACGGACATTCGTATCCTGTCTTTCAGACTGCTCCGCCAAGCAAACTTGTCGCTGATGTCAGGAAGGAACTGGAGACGAGTTTCGCTCAAGAGGTGCTTCGGCTCGATCGGTATGCGCGTAACCTGATGATCGCGACAGCGACGGAAGCAAGCCGCAGCAATGACGGATGGCTCACCGCGCCCATGTATTTCTTGATGTCTACCGAGGAAGGCGGCTTCGCGCGCTTTGGGTTCTGGCTCCAAGATAACTCTGGCAAGCGCAAGCTTATCCTTGCCGGTTACGTCGATATGGTTGTTGGCGACGACTGTTCTCAAGGGTGCATCGAGGAGATCTTCTCGCACGAACTGGGACACCTCATCCTGCAGACGCTCGCGGGAGATTTCCACGAGGGCCCCTCTCGCAAGATGCATCAGAGTATGACGGTGACCGATTACCCAACTGCTTTCGACGAGGGCTTTGCTGAGCACTTTCAGCCACTCGCGCGCGACTCTCATACAACGAAGCTACCAAGCGACACCGTGGCAACAGACTTCGATCTTTTCTGGGTCAGCGCTGCTGATGGGGAATTACGCACAGATGGCGTCAAACGCAATCTGTTCATCCATCGCAAGCCGCTGCCGGAAATCGCGTTCCAGAGTGAACCAGACCTATACCGGCTGTTTGTGGATGCGGAAACCTCGACTGCATTCATGCCAACGGAACTCAAGAATGGCCAACAGATGATGGCGAGTGAGGGTGTGATTTCGACTCTGTTCTATCGCATGGTCAACGATGAACAACTGCGCAGCCATTACCGCGATGCGTCGTTCTACCGACCGTTCTTGCAAGTCGATTCGGCGGAGGTGGGAAAAGCAATTACACCCTACGAGAACGTCAATCTGAAGCTCTTCGCAGCTATGAGGGCACTGAGGGGCCTGAAGCCAGATCAGCCGCCTATGATCCGTTTGGTCGAGCAGTACGCGAAGCTCTTCCCAGACGAGGCACGACGAATCTATGGCGATTTCATAGCGACGACCTGGGGTGCCACAGCTTCGCAGCAGTTGGCGTCACAATTGGTCCGCTTGGCCAGCGATGGCGGGCGAGGCGACAGGGCGGCTTTCCAGAAGGACGACTCATCAGCTTTTGGTTCAACCATCGCCGAAGTAACCGATGGAAAGCGAGCTCTCGATTCCAACCTCGGCCCCGAACTGTGGGTTGTAAACTCACAATTCAAGATTGCGTCGTCGGTCTGGGCGACCGATCGTCGCTTGCCGCTCACAATCAACTTGAACACTGCAACGGAACCCGAGTTAATGACAATTGCGGGCATGGACTTGGCTGCCGCCAGGAAGATTATCGCGGCGCGCAGCGAGCAGGGCTTTTTTCGGAGCGTGAGCGATCTGGAACCGATTCTTCCGCGCGAAATCATGCACCGGTTGAACTCAATGTCAGAGGAGATGAAACAAATGCCGCCCTATCAGAGGTACTAGCGTTCGTCAGATGATGCTGGACGACCTGCTCCCTCCATTGGCGTCTCCTCGCCGTTCAGCGCCTACGTGGACAAACTGTTGTAACCCGGCGTTACCGCTCAAAACCTCTGCCGGTCGATTTTGAAGCGTGGCGGGCCAAGCCCACACAACCGCGCTTCCACGCGGACCGAACATCCCCGGAAAGGGAGCAAAGGCATAATTTAGGGATGGGGCCGCCGTGAGTGCAATGGGTGGTAGAATGTCGCACGGGTGCCCTCTTGTGACTTGGCAAGGGCTCACAGCCAGTGAATCGCTGGCGAAAGCGCGTTACGGGCAAAATGGCCATGACCTGTGCAAATCCGCGAAAACTTTCA
>CAVUDN010000010.1:0-35191 GCA_963740095.1 uncultured Acidobacteriota bacterium | reverse complement strand
CGGGAGAGCCGGCAAACGTCGCGCCGCAGCAGACGACCGTCGTCCAGCAGGTGGCGCGAAACGTGAGCGAAGTTTCGCACGAGATGCCTGCCGACGATCTGGACGTGCCGACATTCCTGAGGCGGCAGGCGCAGAAAGCCTAGCGTTTCGTTCTTTCGAATGGGCCGGGGGCGCAGCAAGCAGGCGCCCCTACGACCTCCAAAGCTTTCCCGAATTGTCCACTCGCGTTATCGTTCCTGAACCAATCGATATAGACTGCGCTTGTGAATCTGCGGATCCAAGTGTTACGCGATGTGTGCGCCAACTTGCTGGAGCACGCGCGGCAGGCGCCAGCGCACGAGTGCTGCGGGCTGCTGGCGGGGCGCGACGGCGTGATCACGCACGCGTTTTCGGCGGTGAATATGGCCGCCGATCCGGCGAAGGGCTACGAGATTGCGCCCAAGGAAATCGTCGGGATGATGCGCGAATTTCGGAAGCGGAAACTGGAATTTCTTGGGATCTACCATTCGCATCCGAACGGGAAGAACGAGCCGTCGGCGCGCGACATCGATCTGGCGTATTACTCGGAGGCGATTTACTTCATTGTGTCGCCGCTGGCGGATGCGGTGAAGCCGGTGCGGGCGTTTTCGATTTGCGACCGGCGGGTGACGGAACTCGAGATCGAAGTGCGGTGACGTTGGGCAGGTGCTCGGATTCGCGCGGGAGGCTCAACACAGAGGGCACGGAGAACGGCCACAGAACATGCAGAGAAAGCAAGATTCACGGCTGAGGCGCAGAGGACGCAGAGAAGCACTGCGCTGCGGGCAGATCACTGGAGGCGAGATGATGAAGACCATTGCTGCATTGCTTCTGATGCTGAGTTTGCTCTACTTGCTACCGGCAAGTGCACAAAACGCCGGTCGTATTGTTTTGCCGAATACGAACCTGTTGCGATGCAGCTCGTCCGACTGCTCCCACTTATGGTCCTCAGATGTCGACCAGAAAGCGATTTCCCCAAGCAGGTGATTGTCGATACGGACCGGGGCTGCATTTACGGTATGACGGCGCTGTACGACAAGTCGTTGTCTTTCGATCTAGTCAAGTCTGCCCTCGATGATCGCTATGGACAGTGGTCCATGAAGGAAATGGATAATCCAGCCTTGCACGCATACATGTGGCGCGTGCCGCAGAAACTTATAATTCAAATCACGGTGGACGGCAAGGAGGCCGAAAGAAAAGGTTGGGGAGAGGCGGGTACAAAGCGGGTCAGATTCATCGCCATCGGCGGAAGGAGCGCGTGCGGTTCGTCATCGAAATAACTGTCAGGCGGGGATGCGAAGGACGAGGGCCGTGATGTCGTCGCGCTGCTCGCTGCCGTCTTCGGAGAAGGCTCGTGCTTCGTCGAAGAGACAGTCGAGCGAGGTATCCACTGATCTATTGTAAGACTGCCCCCAGATTTCGGCGAGGCGTTCGCGGCCGAAATCCTGATCGTAGCGGTTGCGAAGCTCGGACAGGCCGTCACTCGCGAATAGCACGGAGTCGCCCGGAGAAAGCTGAGCGGAATAGTTCTCGTAAGACACGCCCGGAAAAAGGCCGGAAGGCAATCCGCCCTCGCCGAGAGCCGAGCAGCCGGACTCCGAGGCGAGCAGGGGTAGAGGCAAGCCGGCGTTTGCGAACGTGAGTTTGTGCGAGGCGGGGTCGAACGTCGCGTAGAGTGTGACGGCGAAGCGGCCAACGACCGGGCGCACCAGCATCCGCTTATTTGCAAGGTGAGTGCGGCGGCCGGTTCCGTTCCTTCCTTGTGAATTCCGCGGAGCAGGCCCATCACGAGCGCAGCGTACAGCGCCGCAGAAAGGCCTTTGCCGACAACGTCGCCCAAGTACAGGCCTACTAGCCCATTGGGCAGCAGGAAGAAGTCGGCAAAATCTCCGCCGACACCGCCAAACGGCGAAAAGCGATACCCGATTTCGTAGGAAGGCGCGGCCAGCCCGCCCGCGGGCAGCAGAGAGAGCTGGATCTGGCGGGCTTCCTCGCGCTCGTACTCGGTAATCGGGCCGCCCCAAACCGTGGGCATCACCATCAAGTAACCTCGTTCCTGGACGACTGGCGAAGGGGGCAAATTTTCCGATGCTGCTTCACTGCTGGTCAATGCGAATCAACGGGCCGCGCGAACTCCGGCGAGAGCCGCCTCGGCGGCTTCCAGCCGGCGCGTATAGAGAGGGAACTTCGAAGCGAATGCGGCCACCTCGGCGCGGACGCGCTGTTCGGTCGCGGCGTCGCCGAGATGATCGAGCACGTCGGCGATCCATCCGGCAATTTTCTCCATTTCAGGCTCGCGCATGCCGCGCGTGGTGACGGCGGGAGTTCCCATGCGAATGCCGCTTGCCTTCATCGGCGGAAGTGGATCGAAAGGAATCGAATTCTTGTTGATCGTGATACCGGCGCGATCGAAGGCCGGCTGCGCGTCTGCGCCGGTGAGGCCGCGCGAGTGGATATCGACGAGGAAAAGATGATTGTCCGTGCCGCCGCTGACGATGCGATAGCCGCGGCGCGCGATTCCGGCAGCAAGCGTCTTCGCGTTGGCGACAACCTGCTGTTGATACTCGCGGAATCCCGGCTCCATCGCTTCCTTCAGGCAGACGGCCTTGGCCGCGATGATGTGCATCAGCGGGCCGCCCTGAATGCCGGGAAACGTGGAGCGGTCGAGATCCTTGGCGTATTTTTCGCGGCAGAGGACGAGGCCGCCGCGCGGACCGCGAAGAGTCTTGTGCGTGGTGGTCGAGACGAAATCCGCGTGCGACACGGGACTCGGATGGATGCCCGCGGCGATGAGTCCCGCGATGTGCGCCATATCAACGAAAAAAATCGCGCCGACGGAGTGCGCGATCTGCGACATGCGTGGGAAATCGATGATGCGCGAATAGGCGCTCGCGCCGGCGACGATCATTTTCGGCTGGTGCTCGCGCGCGAGGCGCTCGAGCTCGTCGTAATCGACCGTCTCTGTTTCCTTCGAGACGCCGTAGGGCACGAACTTGTAGGTCTTGCCGGAAAAATTCAGCGGATGGCCGTGCGTGAGGTGGCCGCCGTGCGCGAGATTCATGCCGAGAACGACGTCGCCCGGCTGGAGCACGGTCATATACACGCCGATGTTCGCCTGCGTGCCGGAGTGCGCCTGGACGTTCGCGTGGTCGGCGCCGAAAAGTTGCTTCGCGCGGTCGATCGCGAGCTGCTCGGCACGGTCGGCAAATTCGCAGCCGCCGTAATAGCGCTTGCCGGGATAGCCCTCGGCGTACTTGTTCGTGAGAACCGAGCCCATCGCTTCGAGGACGGCTTCGGAGACGAAATTTTCCGAAGGGATCAGCTCGAGGCCGGTGGCCTGGCGGCGAACTTCCTCGCGAAGCGCGTCCGCAATTTCGGGATCGGTTTCCGCGAGCGAGCGGCTCATGCGACGCGATTCGGGAGTGTCGTGGATCATTTCAATCACTCAGCGGCGACGAACGCATGCAAATTCTATCGGACGCAGGCGAGCTTTGCAACGCACGCGGCCGCTGATGTTTCATGTTTATGGATTCGGAGCTGCGCGGCCCTTTCCCGAAAGGCCAGGAATATGCACGGAGTTCAGGAATGTGTGCGGGCCGCCGTAAACGAATTCGAGCGCGACGTTTTGGCCTGCCTGGCCGAGAAGATTGTAATTGCCCATGCGGAAACCGTCCTTCGGTCCGTAGCGGCTGGGATACCAGCCGAGCGCGGCCGTCATGGCGCCCGCGTAGGGGGCGGCCAGGGCCGGGAACGAGAATTCGCGGCGGCCGTCGTCGCCGCGGCGCGCGGTGACGGTTGAAATCAGCGCGTGGCCGAGGCGCGGCAGGAAGCCCTTGCATTCGCAGCGGTAGTAGAGCGTGTCCTCGCGAAACACTGCTGCGAGCGCATAGCGGGTAGTCGTCGTGGTTAGTGCGATTCCGAAGTTGCTCGCCGTGCGCACGCCGTAAGCATCCCAGCCCTGGCCCCACTCCGGCGGTGCCCCATCGGCCTGTTGGATTCCGGCAAAGGCAGCGGCTCCGATGAACGGATACGGACCCACGGCGTCGAAAACGAAATTGTGAAGTTTTTCGCTCCGGGTCGGGCGAACGTAGCTCACGCCGGGCTGCACTCGAGCTGGGGCCGGCGCGCTCGAGTCCCTATTGGATGTCCCTGTGGCCGCGCCCTGTTCGGATTGGGCTTGAGTGTGAGGAACGCTAAAGGCCGAAAGCAGGGCGGCGCAAATGGCTACACGTAGAACGATCCGGGCAATGCTTCTCTGCATGTGCGAACTCCCTTTCGACGGAACGGGCACGACACCCGCGAGGAACACTGGCCGGATAGGGTACACGGATTTCCTGTTTCGCACAGCAAGAAACAGAGGAAAATCGTTGAACGTTCGGCGCCGAAGCGATCGTGGAATGTGATCCTACAAGCCGATTCGCGCGATCTGCGCCGATTGACTTGGAAGCGTGAGTCTCCTAACCTAAATCGTTCACGTGCGCTAACCGCGCAATCCTATACAAGGTGAAGAATGTCTGACTTGAAACTAACGACGCGGGCGGAGGATTTTTCAGAATGGTACAACCAGCTCGTCCTGCGGGCTGAACTCGCGGACTACGCGCCGGTGCGCGGCTGCATGATCGTGCGGCCGTACGGCTGGGCGCTGTGGGAAAACATCACGGCGGCGCTGGATCAACGGTTCAAGGCGACCGGACACGTGAACGCGGCGTTTCCTCTGCTGATCCCGCGAAGCTTCATCGAGAAGGAAAAGTCGCACGTGGCGGGATTTTCTCCCGAGCTCGCGGTGGTGACGCACGGCGGCGGCGAAAAACTGGAAGAGCCGCTGGTGATCCGGCCGACGTCGGAAACGATCGTCGGGCACGCATACGCGAAATGGATTCAGTCGTATCGCGACCTGCCCGTGCTGATCAATCAGTGGAACAGCGTGGTCCGCTGGGAACTGCGTACGCGGCTTTTCCTGCGCACGCTCGAATTTTTCTGGCAGGAGGGCCACACGGCGCACGCCACCGCGGAAGAGGGCGAGGCCGAGACCCGGCAGATGCTCGATGTTTACACGGATTTCGCGATGCGCGAAGCCGCGATTCCGGTGATCCCGGGGCGGAAGTCGGATGCCGAGAAGTTCGCCGGGGCCGACATTACGTATGCGCTGGAAGCCATGATGGCGGACGGAAAGGCGCTGCAATTCTGCACTTCGCACAACCTGGGGCAGAATTTTGCGAAAGCCTTCGAGATTCGCTACCTCGATAAGACGGGCGTGTTGCAGCACTGCTGGACGACTTCGTGGGGGCTTTCGACGCGCGTGGTGGGCGCAATCATCATGGTGCACGGCGACGATCAGGGGCTGATCCTGCCTCCACGACTGGCACCTCATCAGTTGGTGATCGTGCCCATCTTCAAGACCGATGAGGAAAAAGCAACTGTGCTCGAGACGGCGCACCGCCTGCGCAAGGAACTCGTGTCAGCAGGCATCCGCGTGAAGATGGACGAGCGCGAGGGAACCAGCCCAGGTTTCAAATTCAACGACTGGGAAATGCGCGGCGTTCCACTGCGGATGGAGTTGGGGCCCAAGGATGTCGCGAAGGGGACGGTTGTGCTCGCGCGGCGCGACCGGCCGGGGAAGGAGGGCAAGTCGTTCGTGCCGCAGGAGGGAATTGCCGCGACTGTGGCGGCGATGCTGGAGGAAATTCAAAAGGCTCTCTTCGATCGCGCGCTCGCGTTTCGAGAGGCAAATACGGCGGAGTCGGCCAGCTACGACGAGTTCAAGGCGGCGGTGGAGAAGGGATTCGCCTTTTCGTGGTGGTGTGGAGGGGCTGAGTGCGAGGCGAAGATCAAGGAAGAGACGAAAGCCACGATGCGCTGCATTCCTCTCGATCAAACCCTTGGTACCGGCCGATCGGCAGCGGGCGGAACGGGCAAGTGCGTCTATTGCGGCCAACCGGCGAAGGAAAAGGCGATTTTCGCGAAGGCCTACTAGGTTGCCGCGGAAGGCGAGGGCCTCTCCGGTATGCGATCGAGCGCTTTCCGGCGGCGCAGCGGAAGAGGATCCTTCCGGGCGACTTCCGATAAGTGCAGTGGTATTTTGCGCATACAGCCTCCCGTCTCCCGGGCGACCGGCGTTTACTCATCGCGAACAGGGGCGGAAGGACACCTGCTCCCAGTGCCTTCCGATATGCTAGCTTTGACAACATACAAAAGCATAGGCGAATCCTTCGGGCAGGCTGCGCAGGTTAACAAGAGATGTTCAGGCCGACACAAACGGGCACTTCGGAGAGAGCCGGACAACGCGGCGGCTCGAAACTAAACACCCTGATCACCATCGTGATACTGGGTGCCATGGCCTTCATTGCCGTGAAGATCGTTCCGGTTTACGTGAACAACTTTCAGTTTCAGGACTCGATCGAAAGCGAGTCGCGTTTCGCGCTCGCCGGGTACCCGAAGAAGAGCGTGGACGACATCCGCGATGACGTTTTCAAGAAAGCGCAGGAGCTTAACATACCCGCAAAAGAAGAAGACATCCAGGTGACCGTAGACCAAAGCAGCGTAGATATCGACCTCAATTACACCGTGCCCATCAATCTGGCGGTTTATCAGTTTAACCTGCAATTTCATCCTCACGCGGACAATCACAACATCTAAGATAAGATAGAAGGGAAGCGGTCTGGCCGGACATGGGCGGACCGAGCCCCGGCGGCGCTGCGCATTCCCAGATGCGGCTCCGGCGCGCCGAGGAAAACGAACGGAGAACCGATTGCGGATTCGAATTGCCCGCAGCTTTTGGACGTCGCGTTTCGGCATGGGCGTGCTGGGCGTCATGCTGGTGGTGTTGCTGGGCGCCGCAAGCGTGCTCACGTATTATTACGTTCAATTCGGGCATCTCATCGACCAGCGTCTTACCGGGCAGGTCTTCCAGAACACATCGAGCGTCTATTCCGCACCAGGACACGTTTTCACCGGCGAGTCGATGCACGCGTCCGACCTGAAGAGCTACCTCCTGCAAGCCGGGTATCAGGAGGGAAGCGCCGCGGGGGCGCCCGGACAGTTCAGCGTGAACGGCTCGACGGTCGAAATCCACCCATCGGCGAGTTCCTACTTCCACGCGACCAACGCTCTGCGCGTCGATTTTTCGGGCACCGAGATTTCCCACATCACTCAGCTTTCAGACGGAACGGCTCGCGACTCCGCCGAGATCGAGCCGCTGCTCATTACGAATCTTTTCGATAGCAGCCGCGAGAAGCGGCGCGTGCTGCAGTTCAACGATATACCGCCGCTGCTGGTCCATTCCGTGCTGGCCGCCGAGGATAAGCGCTTCTTCGAGCACGGCGCGCTCGACCTGGTCCGTGTCTTCGGTGCCGCCCTCGCCGACGTCCGCCTCGGACGCAAGGCGCAGGGCGCCAGCACGATCGACATGCAGGTGGCGCGTACCTTCTTCTTCACGACGAAGCGAGACTGGCACCGCAAGCTTAAAGAAGCTCTGATGGCGGCGGAAATCGATGAGCGCTTTTCGAAAGAACAGATTTTCGAGCTGTACGCCAACGACGTCTACCTCGGCAATCGCGGCAGTTTTTCCATCCGCGGATTCGGCGAAGCCGCCGAAGCCTATTTCGGCAAGGATATCCACGAGATCACGCCGGGCGAGGCGGCATTTCTGGGCGGAATCATTCGCGCGCCGAACTACTATTCGTCGACCGAACGCCACCTCGACCGCGCCGATGAAGCGCGCAACCGCGTTCTCGCGCAGATGGTCGACGACGGCTATTTGACCGCCGACCAGGAAGCGGCCGCGAAGAAAGCAAAGCTGAAATTCGTGAATGGCGGTGTGGAAAGCAGCGCTGCGCCGTATTTTGTCGACATGGTGAAGGACCATCTGCTCGCGAAGTTCTCCGAGACGGATCTTGAAACGCAAAGCTACAAGATCTACACGACGCTCGATCCCAATCTCCAACGAGCCGCGTCCCAGGCCGTTCAGATCGGAACGGAGCAGATCGACAAGCTGCTCGCGCGCCGCTACGCCATCTGGCGGAAGAAGGGCCAGCCGGTACCGACGCCTCAGGTGGCGCTCGTCGCGATGGACCCGCATACGGGACAGATACTCGCTCTCATCGGCGGGCGCGATTACGGCCAGAGCCAGCTGAACCACGCCCTCGCTCACCGTCAGCCGGGATCGGTATTCAAGCCCTTCGTGTATGCGGCGGCATTCGACAATGGAATCGAAGGCTACCAGCCGGTCGTGACGCCCGCGACCACCGTGGACGATACGCCGACGACGTTCGAGTTTGACGGCCAGGAATACACGCCGAACAATTACGGCGAGGAGTTCTACGGCACGGTGACCGTCCGCGATGCGTTGATGCATTCGCTCAACGTGGCCACGGTAAAAGTCGCCGAGATGATCGGCTACCAGCGCGTCGTCCAATTGGCCCGGCAGATGGGCCTCGGCAACAATATTCAGGCGACTCCGGCGGTCGCGCTCGGCGCCTATGAAATGACGCCGATTGACGTGGCTGCCGGCTACACGGCGTTTGCATCGAACGGCGTTCGCGCCGAACCGCTCTTCATCCGGCGCGTCGAGGCGGCCGATGGCACCATCGAGGAACAGCAGCAACCGACAACCCGTCAGGTCCTCGACCCGCGCGTCGCGTTTCTCACGACGAGCCTCATGGAAGATGTGATCGACCACGGCACGGGTTACACCGTGCGCCAGATGGGTTTCACTGCGCCGGCTGCGGGGAAAACCGGGACGTCGCACGATGGCTGGTTCGCCGGATATACCTCGAACCTGCTCTGCGTCGTGTGGGTCGGCTTCGACGACAACCGCGACCTCGACATGACGGGAAGCCAGTCCGCGGCGCCCATCTGGGGAGAATTCATGAAGCGAGCGGTGCAAATGCCGCTGTACAGCAACGCGCAGCCATTTCAGCCGCCGGCCGGAATCGTACAGGACCTGATCGACCCGCAGTCGGGGCAACTCGCGACGGCCTCGTGCCCGCAGACCGCGGAGGAATACTTCATCGCCGGCACCGAACCAACGCAGTATTGCGGCCAGCTGGCAGGGTCGCCGGGCTCCTGGCTTGCGCATCTCTTCGGCAAGGGTGACAATCCGCCCCAACCCGCCCCACCGGGCTCGAATACAGCGGCTCCGAGCACGAAGCCGGGGCAAGTACCGGGACAAGCCCAGACCCAGAATCCTGCCGACCAACAGCCGGAACAGGAAGACAAGAAAAAAGGCCTGCTCGACAAGATATTTGGTATCTTTGGCGGAAGCAAACAGCCTGCGGATGACTCGAAACCCCAGCATTAGCGACTGTCCGCAAGCGCTCGCGCAATAGGAGGACGGCGATGAAGCGCCTGGCCCTCTTTGCCATTCCTCTGATTTTTGCGGTCACGCCCGCCCGGGCGCAAGAAACCTCGAACCCGCGCAGCGACACACCGATCATCAATCCCGCACAGGCGGAGGCACAGTCACCCCTTACGGATCGGGAGAGAGACGAGATGCGCGCGCGGATCCTGATGGCCCGGAAGGAATATGCTGAGGCGATAAAAGCCTACGAGGAGCTTCTGAAAAACGATCCCAAGAATGCATCCATGCTCAATCAGCTGGGTATTGCCTACGAGCAGCTTGGCGACATGCATGGAGCCGAGCGCTCCTACAAGAAAGCAGTCCGTTTCGACAAGACCTACGTAAGCGCCATCAACAACCTCGGCGCTCTGGAATACTCAAAGAAGCACTATGGAAAAGCGATCAACTATTACCGGAAAGCGATCTCGCTGCAGGATGGCGACCGCGCCGTGATCTACAGCAATCTCGGCTACGCCTATTTCGGGAAGCGGGAATACCACGAGGCGCTGTCGTCTTTCAGCCGGGCCCTGGCCCTCGACCCCGATATTTTTTCGCGCAAGAGTGGCGCGGGCGCAATCATCCAGCAGAGATCCTCGACGGACCCGGGGCTGCTCTACTTTCTTGTGGCGAAGTCGTACGCCAAGGCAGGCGACGCCGAACAGGCTGCCCACTATCTGAAGGTGGCTCGCGACGACGGCTATAAAGAATTTACATCGGCGAAAACCGATCCGGATTTCGCGCGCGTGATTAAGGACCGGCGCGTCCAGGAAGTGTTCGACATTCACCCGACATTTTCGAATGATGAAAAGAAGCTGTAGCAAGGCGAGCGTCCCAAGCTCGTGAGACGGCGAGGGCCAGTTTCCGATTATCCGACCAACCAGGCACTAGAGCACAAGAAGGTCACAACCCCGCACCTCCAGCCGCAAAATCCGCTAGAATTTCCCTTTAATTATGACTGTCCGCTATGTGCTTACTTGGGAAGAGTTCATGGAAGTTCACGCGAGGTCTTTGCCTCGACCCTCCATAGGCTCCTTCATCTGCATGGTGCTCATCGCGATAGCTTCCGGGACTTTCGGTGGCCTTCTCATCTACTTCATAGAGCCCCAAGACCGAATGATTGCTTCTGTGTTCTGCTGGATTTCGTTGGCAGTCTTGGTCGCCGCGTTCTGGGATTTGACCGTCCGAACCAGTAAACGTAGGCAGCAATTTACCAGCGAAATGGGCTCTATTTACGACCGCAACTACGACGGTGAACAAGCCTTCGGGTTTGATGACCACGAGTGGACACACGAGACGAAAGCCGGGAAGTACGAGGCTTCATGGAGCGCGTTGACCACCTCAGCGGAAAGATCGAATGTCATCCACTGGTCAACGAAAGACCACAGCATTGTGCTGCCCAAAAGGGTCATTGCCGCAATGCCGAGGTCCGATTCCGGTGCGCGAGACGAAAAGGCTCCTCTCGCACAGTTGCACGGGCTCGCCGTGGGCCCGCTCAATAACGGGTCGTCATTTCGATTGGGCATTATCGACTACCTTCTGATCGAGATCCCCTCGTTGTGGCGGCGTCATCCTTTCTTGATGGCCGAGGCTCACCTTGGCGGCCTGCTTTGGGTCCTGATGATCGCCAACGGGATGTACAACAGTGTTGGTCCGGGCGTTGTGTTCGGATGGATCATCGCCAGTGTGCTGCTCTTCTTCACAATCACCGGGCAACTCTGGTATTTCACGACGAAATATTTCACGGCTCGTCCGGATTTGCGGAACGCCTGGCAATCGGGATTTTCAGACCGGGGAGTGCGCACGAGTAGCTCTGGGATAGAACTTTTTAGCGCTTGGACGACATTTAGGAAATTCAAAGAGACCGGTCGGGCATTCCTGCTGTATATCAACCCGACGAACTACCACATCTATCCCAAACGCTGTCTCTCCTCAGATGGGCAGACGAGCCTGCGCAACCTACTCAAAGCAAGCGTGGCCGCAGACAGCTAGTTGGCGGGCTAATGCCTGGTTAAAGCGGTTACCTGAGAAGTGAAGCGATACTTCATTTGTCCGGTTACCCGCACGGGCTACCTGTGAGACTCGAGCCGCGATAATTCGCCGCCGAACTTGCTATAATCCCAGTCCGACAATGGCTTTCCCATCGCGTTCCCGGTGGTTGCCGCGTGCGCTGTCCGGCGCGTGCGTCGCCGCCGGGGTAGCGCTGATCCTTCTCGCAAATGGCCCATCGCAGGCTGCCGCGCCGTCGCAAGCACAATCCGCAACGATCGTGCAGCTTCGGATTGACGGCGAAATCGAGCCGGTTCTAGCGGGATACATCGTCGACGGAATTCACGAAGCCGCGCGCCAGCACGCCAGCCTCATACTCATCACCATCAATACGCCGGGCGGGCTCGACACGTCCATGCGGTCGATCATTCAGGCGATTCTGCAGTCGCCGGTGCCGGTGGTGAACTACGTCTATCCCACTGGTTCACGCGCCGCCTCGGCCGGATTCTTCATTTTGCTCTCCGCCGACGTGGACGTGATGTCTCCGGGAACGGATACGGGCGCCGCCTCGCCGATCATGGAGATTGGCGGGCAGACCGTGAATATCGACGAGACTTTGCGAAAGAAGATTCTCAATGAAGCGACCGCCTATCTGCGCAGCTACGTCGCTAAACGGGGGCGAAACGCGGATCTTGCGGCGACCGCCGTCACCGATGCGAAAGCGTTTACCGAGCAGGAAGCGATCGCCGGCAAGATGGTCGATCTCGAAGCCAAGTCGATCCCCGATCTGCTCGCCAGGCTGAACGAAAGGACGATCACCCGTTTCGATGGCTCGACGGTCCAGCTCGCGCTCGCAAATCCCGTGATTCAGCCAATCGAAATGACCGGGCGCGAGCAGTTTCTCTCGCGGATTATCCAGCCGGACGTTTTCTTCATTCTGCTGATCGTCGGCGTCCTCGGGCTCTACACGGAGTTCACGCATCCCGGGCTTTTCGCGCCCGGCGTGATCGGAGGCATTGCTCTGCTGCTCGCGCTCTATGCGATGCTGTCGCTGCCCGTGAGCCTGATGGGGCTGCTCCTGATCGCCCTATCGCTGGCATTTTTCGTCCTTGAGGCTAAGTACCCGACGCACGGCGTGCTCGGTGTCGGCGGCGTAATTTCCATGGTGCTTGGCGCGTTGATGCTAGTGAAGAGCCCTTGGACGGGCATGGGGGTGAGCTTGAGCGCGGCGCTCGGAGTGGCGATTCCGTTCGCGATCATTGTGATCGTGCTGGCGCGATTCGTTCTGCGATCGCGCGCGTGGAAACTGACGACGGGCAAGGAAGAGCTGATCGGCGAAGAGGGTGAAGTCACCGAACCGGTGCCTTCCACACTCGACGGGGCGGCTGCTCCGGGGATGGTGCGGGTGCACGGCGAATTGTGGCGCGCGGCCGCGCCTGCGGGGCAGTCGATTCCGAAAGGCGCGCGCGTGCGCGTGAAAAAAGTAACCGGCCTGACGTTGGAAGTGGAACCGGTCGGGCCGCAACAGTCGGCATCTACTTAGGCGGATACCGAGGAGGCAATCATGGAGCTCAATTTCCTGTCGATTTTGTTCATCGCTGCTGTCGTCATTTTTCTGTTCTGGCTGTTCAATTCGATCTACGTCATCAAGGAATGGGAGCGCGGAGTGGTGTTGCGCCTCGGAAGGATGCTTCCCAACCCCAAAGGCGCGGGATTGCAGCTGGTCCTCTATCCAATCGATAAGCTGACGCGCATCTCGCTGCGAATCGAGACGCTCGACGTGCCGCCCCAGGACGTGATCACGCGCGACAATGTATCCGTAAAGGTGAACGCGGTATGTTACTTTCGCGTCGTGGACGCGAATCTGGCCCTTTCGCAAGTGCAGAACTATCTATATGCTACATCGCAGTTGGCCCAGACGACGCTCCGCAGCTTGGTAGGGCAGTTCGACTTGGACTCCATCCTTTCCGAGCGCGAAAAGGTAAACTCGAAGTTACAAACAATCCTTGACCAGGATACCGAGCCCTGGGGTATCAAGGTAACGAAGGTAGAAGTCAAGCAGGTCGATATTCCGGAGAACATGCAGCGGGCCATCGCCAAGCAGGCGGAGGCCGAGCGCGAGCGCCGGGCGAAGATCATTCATGCCGAGGGCGAATTCGAAGCCTCGACAAAACTGGCGGATGCGGCCGAAGTGCTGGAAAAGCAGCCGGCCGCCATTCAGCTGCGATATTTGCAAACGTTGACTGAAATCGGCGTCGAAAAAAATACGACGATCGTCTTCCCCCTGCCGGTGGATATCATCTCGCAGTGGGTGAGGGCATTCGCGGAGAAGAAATAGAATCAATGGCAAGCGGAGGAAGACGCGGGGGAGCGGATCGGGTTCTCGAGAGCCGGCATCTGGTCGGCCTGTTTCTCGGCGTCGTCCTTCTCTGCGGCGTTTTCTTCACGCTCGGCTACGTGATGGGGAAGACGCAATACGGCGGGCTGGTCCACGCCGCCGAAGCCCTTTCGCGCACCACTCCCGAACGCGCATCCGCAAAGCCGGTTCCAGCGCAGCCGGCCGATGCCGCCCCCGCGAATGGCGAGTGGGACTTCTACTCAAAGAACAATAATAATGACCGTCTGCAGCCGGCGGCCAAGCCAGCTGCCTCCGTAGCGCACGACGGCGGTGCGCCAGCCGCGCCCGCGAGAACAGTGCCTTCGTCGCATGCCGCGAAAGCCGTTCCAGCTTCGGAGCGATTCCAGACGCCCAGAATGTCGAAGAATAGCGTGGTGCTGCAAGTTGCCGCGCTCACGCATCAGGGCGACGCGCTCGCGATGGCCGATGCGCTTCAACAGAAACGATTCCCCGCTTTCGTAGTCGCGCCGACCTCGGACAAGTTTTACCGCGTGCAGGTAGGCCCCTACGCGGACCCCAAAGCCGCGGAATCCGCGAAAAGCGCGCTCGATCGAGCCGGTTTTAAGGCTATCATCAAGCGCTGAATGACTTTTTCCTGGTACACGCGCGTGCTGCTCGCTCTGGCGAGCGGCGTCGCACTCGCCCTCGCGTTTCCCAACTACAACCTGCTGCTGCTGGCATGGGTGTCGATCGCGCTGCTGGTCCTCGCGTCCCATGGAGCACGTCTCCGAGTGGCTCCCCTTTATGGGTTCCTTCACGGACTCGTGTTTTACCCGATCTGCCTGCCGTGGATGGACGTGGTGATGCGGCAGTATGGTGACGTCGGTCCGTGGACCTCGGCGGGAATTCTCGGACTGGTCGGCATCGCAGGCGGAATCATCTGCGCGGTTTTTTCTTGGGGCGTTGCGCTGGCATCGCGAAAGGGAGCGGCGTTTGCCAGCGCGCTCGCGCCGTTTCTTTGGGTTACGCTCGAATTCCTCCGCGGAAATCTGCCGATCATCGCTTTTCCGTGGAATCTGATCGGCTACGCGGCGAGCGGGAATCTCGCGCTGGTCCAGCTGACGGTGCTCACCGGAATCTACGGGCTCAGCTTCGTCGTCGCCGGATACGGCGCGCTGCTCGCTTACGCGATTCTTTCGGGGAGGCAGCGCGCGTGGAAGTCGGTGATCGCGACGACGGGTGCGCTGATTCTCATCGCTTTCGGCGGGCGATACTTTGTGCCGAGCGCAACGCCGCACTACGTGGCGCATCTGGTGCAAACCGACTTCGCCCAATCCTATAGCTATCCGCCCGATTGGATGCGAATCCATGCTCGCGATCTCGATCAACTCGAGCAGATCAGTATCGGCTCGGCCAGGGACATACCCGGCGTGATCGTCTGGCCCGAGGTGCCAGCCCCGTTCAGCTTGCAAGACGCTGATTTCGGCAGCCGCGCGCAGCAAATCGCGCGTGAATCAGACGAGGATTTTCTCGTCGGCGTCGAAGACTGGAAGCACAACGCCGCCGGGAAATGGATAGCGACGAACAGCGCAGTGCTGCTTAATCCTTCGGGCCAGCGCATCTTCACGTACGACAAAATTCATCTTGTGCCGTTCGGCGAATACGTCCCGCTGCGGAAATGGCTCACGTTTGCCGGGAAGCTCACGGCCGACATCGGAGACTTCACGCCCGGCACCGAATATCGCGTCGGTGATTTTCCCGGAGGCACCTTCAGCGTGTTCATTTGCTACGAAGGCGTGTTGCCCGGCGCGGTCCGCCACTTCACGGCCAACGGCGCCGATCTGCTGATCAATATTTCGAACGACGGATGGTTCGGCCGCTCGGCCGCTCCCGCGCAGCACGTGATGATGGCGCGCGTGCGAGCCGTCGAAAACCGCCGCTGGCTCCTGCGCGATACCAACAACGGCTTCACCGTCGACGTCGACCCCTATGGCCGCACCGTTGCGGAATTACCGACCGACATCCGCGGCCAGCTCGATGCCCCCTATGATTTCCGCACTGGCCTCACCCTGTACGCGCGCTTCGGCGATTGGCTCGCCTGGCTCTGTGTCCTCGCATCAATCGCAATCCTGGCGATGGCAGTGATGAAGCGATCCGCGTGAAGGAGAGCCCGATCGAGCCGGCGTGCTCCCTTCGAGTTTCGATTTTCCATTTTCGAATTTCGTGTGTACGATTAAAGAATGGCTGAACACATCGACGACCTGCAACAACGCTACGCCGAGCTTGCAAAACGCATGGAGCTCGTGCGGAGCTATCTTTGACGCGCCCGCCGCAGCGAAACAAATAGCCGCCATCGAACAAAAAATCAGCGCTCCGGATTTCTGGGACGACCAGGAAAAGGCCCAGGCGGTCCTACAGGAGCGCAAGCAGCTCGAAGACCGCGTCAACGCCGAGAAATCACTCGCCGGAAAAGCGAGCGACATCGAGACCTATTTCCATCTCGCGCAGGAGGAAACCGACCACGCGCAGCGCGAAGCCATTCTCGACGACGTCGCGAAAGAAATCGCCGCAGCCGACGCGCTCGCCTCGGGGCTCGAGACGAAAACGCTTCTCGGCCGCGACAACGACAACCTGAACGCGATTCTCACCGTCAAGCCTGGCGCGGGCGGAATCGAATCGCAGGATTGGGCCGAAATGCTGCTGCGCATGTATCTCCGCTGGGCCGAGGACAAAGGCTTCCGCACGAACGTCCTCGATTCGACGCCGGGTGAAGAGGCTGGCATCAAGTCCGCCACGGTGCAGATCGAGGGCGAGAACGCCTATGGCATGCTCGGCGGCGAAAGCGGCGTGCATCGTCTCGTGCGGATTTCGCCGTTCGATCAGCAGGCACGGCGCCACACGTCGTTCGCGTCGGTTTTCGTGATCCCGGAAATCGACGACAAAATCGAGATTGTCGTGAATCCGGACGATCTGCGGATCGACACGTTCCGCTCGGGCGGCAAGGGCGGGCAGAACGTCAACAAAGTGGAGACGGCGATCCGCATCACGCACATCCCGACCGGGATCGTCGTGCAGTGCCAGAGCGAGCGCAGCCAGCACAAAAACCGCGAAACCGCGATGAAGCTCCTCCGCTCGCACCTCTACGAGCGCGAACTCGAAAAGCGGCGAGAGGACATGCGCAAGCTCGACGCATCGAAGCCGGAAATCAGCTTCGGCAGCCAGATCCGCTCCTACGTGATGCAGCCCTACCAGATGATCAAGGACCACCGCACCAAGGTCGAGCGCGGCGACGTCCAAAAGGTGCTCGACGGCGACATCGATTCCTTCATTCAGGCCTACCTGCTCTACCGTCGAGACGGGCGCCAGGCGCGCGATGGTGATGAGCCTTCCAAAGAGTGAAAGTAAACCGCATTTGTCGGGTGGCGGGCGCAACCTTTCAGCGACAAAATCTGCCGTTCGACCTCGATTTAAGCCCTTTCGGCACAGAAGATTGACAGCCTACTGCCGTTTCGTTACGATTCTTAATCGGTTCGGCCGCAAACAAGCGATAATGGCGCGCTTGGCCCTGACCGCGTTTCATTCCGCCGGAGGATAGTTTTGGCACACCAACCTGAGAAGTTCCTGTTTACCTCGGAGTCTGTCGCCGAGGGTCATCCTGATAAGATGGCCGACCAGATTTCCGACGCCGTGCTGGACACGGTCCTCACGCACGACCCGATGGGTCGCGTGGGCTGCGAGACGCTCGTCACCACCGGCCTCGTGGTGATCGCCGGTGAGATCACGATCAAGAAGGAAGCGCGCGGCGTCCTCGAATACGAGCGTATCGCCCGCGAAGTGATCAACGATATTGGCTACAACCGCGCGAAATACGGCTTCGACGCCGAAACGTGCGGCATTCTCTCGGCCGTGAAGCCGCAATCGCCCGACATCGCGATGGGCGTGGACACCGGCGGCGCCGGCGATCAGGGCATGATGTTCGGCTATGCGTGCGACGAGACGCCCGAACTGATGCCCATGCCGATTCAGCTCGCGCACCAGCTGATGCAGAAGATCGCCCAGGTTCGCAAGGCCAAGGAAGTCGACTTCTTCCGCCCGGATGCCAAGTCGCAGGTTTCAATCGAATACGTCAATGGACGGCCCGCCCGCGTCGACACCGTGGTGATCTCGACGCAGCACAGCGAGAGCGTTTCCCAGGGCGATCTGCGAGAAGCGATCATCGAGAAAGTCATCAAGCCCGTTATTCCAGCGCACATGTTTGACAAAGCCACGAAAATCCACGTGAACCCGACCGGCCGCTTCGTCACCGGCGGTCCGATGGGCGACGCGGGCCTCACCGGCCGCAAAATTATCGTTGATACTTACGGCGGGTACGGACGCCACGGCGGCGGCGCGTTTTCGGGCAAGGATCCTTCGAAGGTCGACCGCTCGGCATGCTACATGGCGCGTTACGTCGCGAAGAATATCGTCGCGGCTGGTCTCGCCACGAAAGTGGAAATCCAGCTCGCCTACGCGATCGGCGTGGCCGAGCCCGTGTCGGTGATGGCAGACACGTTTGGCACCGGCACGATCCCGAATTCGCAGATCACCGAAATCGTTCGCGCGCTCTTCAAGCTCACGCCCAAGGGAATCATCGAAACGCTCGATTTGCGCCGCCCGATCTACCGGGCGACGGCGGCCTACGGCCACTTCGGCCGCACCGGCCCGGGCTTCACCTGGGAGCGCACGGACAAGGCCGACGCGATCCGCAAAGAAGCTGGCACCGTTGCGATGGCGCGCGGCTAATTTTCCTATCCTACAGAACAGAGCAGAAATCGAAAGGGAGTCTATGCCTGAATCAGCAACCAAAATAAATGGCGACGTGAAAGACCTAAGCCTCGCGGCCGAGGGCAAGCGCAGGATCGAATGGGCCAACCAGCACATGCCCGTGCTGCAGTTGATCCGCAAGCGTTTCATCAAGGAGCAACCGCTCAAGGGAATCCGCATGGCGGCCTGCCTGCACGTCACCACCGAGACGGCCAACCTGGCCATCACGTTGCGCGATGGCGGCGCGGACCTGGTGGTTTGCGCTTCGAACCCGCTCTCGACGCAGGACGAAACCGCCGCATCGCTCATCAAGGACTACGGCATCCCGACGTTTGCCATCAAGGGAGAGGACAACGCCACCTACTACGCGCACATCAACGCGGCGCTCGACCACAGGCCGCAGATTACGATGGACGACGGAGCGGACCTCGTCACCCAGTTGCTCACCAAGCGCCTCGACCAGATCAAGGACGTGATCGGCGGTACGGAAGAGACCACCACCGGCGTCATCCGCCTCCGCGCGATGGCCAAGGACGGCACGCTGAAGTTTCCGGTGATCGCCGTCAACGATGCGCTCACCAAGCATTTCTTCGACAACCGCTATGGCACCGGCCAGTCGACGCTCGATGGCGTGATCCGCGCCACGAACCTGCTGCTCGCCGGCCTCAAGCTAGTCGTCGCGGGCTATGGCTGGTGCGGTCGCGGCGTTGCGATGCGCGCCAAGGGCCACGGCGCGGACGTGATCGTCACCGAGATCGACCCCACGAAGGCCATCGAAGCCGTGATGGACGGTTTCCGTGTGATGCCGATGAACGAAGCCGCCAAGATCGGCGACGTCTTCATCACCGTCACCGGCAACAAGTCCGTCCTCTCGCACGAGCATTTCGAGAAGATGAAAGACGGCGCGGTGATCAGCAACTCCGGCCACTTCAACGTCGAGATCGATATCCCGTCGCTCGAAAAGCTTTCGAGCGGCCACAAACCGGCTCGCCCGTTCGTCGAGGAGTACACGCTCCGCGACGGCCGCAGGGTCTACCTGCTCGGCGAGGGCCGCCTGATCAATCTCGCCGCTGCCGAAGGCCACCCGGCATCCGTGATGGACATGAGCTTCGCCAATCAGGCGCTCGCAGCCGAGTATATGGTGAAGAACGCGAAGGAACTCAAAGCCAACGTCTACCCGGTACCCGAGCATCTCGACAAGCAAATCGCCAAGCTCAAACTCGAGTCCATGGGCGTCACAATCGACAAGCTCACCCCTGAGCAGGAGCATTACTTGGCTTCGTGGAACGAAGGCACGTAGTTCGTTAGCGAGTCGAAATGAATTTCACAACGCCCTGTCTCGCATGAGCCAGGGCGTTATTGTCTCTGTCCCAAGCCCCAGCTACGCGGGCACGATAACCTCTTCGTCTTTCGGTATCGCGTCGAGTGTCGCCTTGTCGATTCGCAAGTGCGCTTGCACAAGTTCGGGTGGCACGTGCGAGAGCCAGTTGCTCAACGAAATGTCCTGATAATAGCTGCTGCGGAATATCTCGAGGAATTCGAGGTCGCTATCGCCGGTGTTCTCGATGTAGTGGGCGAAGGTCTTTTGCACGTAGCCCACGTCGCCTGCATCGAAGTCCATCGTTCGCGCGCGGGCGCTTGCGGCGAATACCGTCATGCGGGCCTTGCCCTTGATGAAATACATCCATTCGTCCGTGTTCGGATGCCAGTGCATTTCTCGCATGCCGCCCGGATGCACGAGGACGAGCGCGGCGGCGATTGTGGTCGCGGCGGGAAAATTCTTCGAGTCAACGATGCGGACCTCTCCGCTTTTCGTGCGCCTGTTCGGCGCCTGGGCCCTCAGGTGGTACTCGAGGGACAGCGGTGAAAATCCTGCAATTCCCGCTGCTGCTTTTCGATCTTCCGCGAGCGGCCCGGGAACTTCGCCCTGAAAAATGTAGAGCTCGTGCTTGGGGCTGTTGTCGAATGCTGCCGCGGGTACGCCGAAATTCTTGGAGAGCACCTCGCGGGGCGTATGCGCCACCCAGTCTGCAAGCTGGACTGTGTCGTATTCCGAAAACGCGCCATCGTCGAAGACAAGCAGGAATTCGCATCCGTCCGGCCCGAGGCCTTGGATCGAATGCGGGATGCCCGAAGGAAAATTCCACAAGTCGCCCTCACGCACGTCCGATACAAAGCTCTCGCCAATCGGCGTAATGGCAGTGATTCGCGCGGACCCGGACAGCATGAAGGCCCACTCGGCCGCTGAGTGCCAGTGGAGTTCGCGGATTCCCCCGGCGTTGAGCCGCATATTCACGCCGGCCAGCGTGGTCGCAATCGGGAGATCCTGCACGGTTACCTGGCGAGCCCAGCCACCTTCTTCGGTCCGTTTGTGCGACACCGAAAACGGATACTTGAAGGGCTCCACGTTTCCATGGTCGGTAACGGGGGGACTCGCCGAATCCGGGTTTTCCGCTGCAAGCGCGGTATTTTGCGGCACGAGATTGCCGGAGCTTTGGTCTTGCTCGTCCCGGGCAGCTGATTCCTGGCTTCGAGCGGCAGCAGCTTTCGAAAGCGCGCCTCCCACACCTGTAGCCGCGAGGGTCGCCGAGCCGATTTCAAGGAATCGTCTTCTCGAAACCTCATTTTCGAGTTTCATGGCTTTTGCCTTTCAGGCATCGGAATTTAGTCGGACGGACCAGACGAAACCATCGTACCGCCGGTCGCACAGAGATTGCCTCAGAATCCCGGGATTTCCCACTGGAGAAGGCCGCAGACCTTCTTGCTTTTACGCGCGGCCCGCATCGGCGCCCGCGACGGCTTGATGTATACTCCGCCGCATCTCACTCCGCCTGTCGCGAGACGAGGACCTGATATGCCCGAAATTGGCGCAGAAAAGGTGCCGTTCGTGATCCCCGAGGAACATATTCTGGAGATCGTCCGGGGATTCTGGCAGAGCCGCGCGCTCGCGATCGCCGCGGAACTCGAGATCGCAGATCAATTGGCCGGTGGGCCTCTCGCGCTCGACGTCCTCGCGGAACGCACTCAGACGCACCCATCGAGCCTGTTCCGCCTGATGCGCGCGCTCGAAAGTGCGGGCGTTTTCAAGCAGGTATCGCCATCGGTTTTCGCGAATACTCCCGCGAGCGAGTGTCTGCAGAGGAATGTTCCGGAATCGCTCTGGGCGTTCGTCCGCACGATTCTCTCGAAGGGTTTCGGCCAATACGACTCTTGGGGAGATTTCCTGACGAGCGTGCGGACTGGAAAAGCTGCGTTCGACGAACTCTATGGCCGCGGCCCGTGGGAATTCTTTCACAGCAACCCGGAAATATGGGCTGTCTTCAACCAAGCCATGCGCGCAGCGAGCGCGCTGATCACGCCCATCGTCGCCGCTTCCTACAACTGGCGTCGTTTCCCGGTGATAGCCGATATCGGCGGCGGGATTGGTTCGCAGCTCGTCGCCATTCTGGACGCGCATCCGTCGAGCCGTGGCATTCTCTTCGACCAGCCGGGAGTCCTCGCCGAGGCGATCCCGCACGATCGCATGGAGCGCGTGGCCGGCAATTTCTTCGAGAGCGTCCCGCCCGGCGCGGATGCCTACACGATGCGCTGGATCATGCACGATTGGCAGGATCCGCAGGCCATCGTGATCCTGCAGAAAATCCGCAGGGCGGCCGCGCCCGAATCGCGCGTCGTGCTCATCGAAGAAATCATTCCAGACACGCCCGAACTCACCTGGGGCAAATGGATCGACCTGCACATGATGACCGTGACCGGAGGCCACGAGCGCACGATTGCGGAGTACACCGAGCTATTCGCAAAATCCGGATTCGAATTGGAGAAAGTGGTTTCGATGCCTATCGGTGGTGCGAGCCTGATCATCGGCCGCCCGCATTCCTGAACGCTGCGGCGAGACAATGGGTCCGTGCTCGATGTAAAATCCCGGCGCTATGACCTGTCGCTGGATCGCATTCTTGGCTGCATGCGCACTCGTGCTCGCCGTCCTCGGGAATTCGTGCTCCACGCAGGCGCAGGCCGAATCTGCCGCCCAGCGAGCTGAAGCCGAGTCCGAAGCCTCCGAAGTGCGATTCAGCGGCGAGATCTTCGCCGGAAAGCAATTCGTCTACGATATCGGGCACGGCCTGGTTTTTGGTTTGCAGCCACTGACCGGTGATGGTGGCGGTGGCTGGGTGATCGAGATCGTGCCCAAAGCGCAGCCGCAGGGCGATCCCGTGGAATTTTCCGAGATCGCGACGCCGCCCTACCATTTCTACAACGATCGTTACCTCGCGGCCGCCTACGGCTACTCCGCGAAGGAAGCAACCCAGATGACCATGCGGCAGTTCAATTTCGTGCTGTCGGTGGCCGACGAGGACAAAGCGAACGACGTCGTAAACTCGATGCTCTATCCCAGCGCTATTTCCGACGACGAAAAGGTGCGCATCGCGCGCGAGTCCACCAGCGTTCAGCTGGGCCACGGCGAATTCCACATTACACATTCGCACGTCACGCTCGGCAAGGGCAATACGCCGGACTCGATTGACGTGCTGAAATTCGAAGTCGTCGTGAACTTCTCGTCCGGCCTCACGCTGGCCCACGTCCTCGCCCCGAAGCCGCCAGCCTCACGCTGACGCAGAGCGTGCACGCGGTCCTTCTAGGAAGTCGACCGGCGCGATGGCTTGCTGCGCTCCGGACCCCACGCCTCGGCCACCTTGCGATGCTCGCGGAGCAGGTGCGGAGACACTCGAATCTTCCCATCGCGGACGAATCGCTCGTGATTTTCCTCGAGCTCATCCGGCAGATACCGGTAATTCGCTGTCACGCCAAACGAAGCCTCCAGGCCGTAGGGGCGCATATTTCCGAATGCGTTGATCTGTTCGAGGCGGGCGCCATTCGCGAGGTGAAACAGCGCGACCGGATCGTACAGCTTGCCCTTGTCCCGCGCCTTTGCCAGGTAGGCAAGGGCGAGGCGCTCGAGCGGCGCGGCCAGCACGTCGCGATGCGCCGCGGGCTCCTCCAGAAGATGGAACAGCGCGTCGACAGAGTCGCGCCGGCGTGACGTTCCGGTGAGCTGCCGCGCGAAATCCGCGAGCAATCTCGTCAGGCGATCGCGCGTGAAGCCATCTTCGTTCCCGTCGTCGCGCAAGGCTCGCGAAAAGCGCGGCAGCGGCGAAAGCGTCCCGTAGTCCTTCAGGTTCGGAAATTCGGCCGAGAGTTCGGTCACAACCTGCTTGATCAGGAAATTGCCGAAGGCGACTCCTCGCAGGCCCCGCAAGCAATTGTTGATCGAATAAAAGATTGCGGTGTCCGCTTTTTCCGGCGCGAGGATGGGCGCATGAATGTCGAGTAACGGCTCCAGATTGCCGGTCAGCCCGTTCGCCAGCGCCACCTCCACAAAAATAATCGGTTCCTCCGCCAGCGCCGGGTGAAAGAACGCGAAGCACCGCCGGTCCGCCTCGAGCCGTCTGCGAAGGTCCGGCCAGCCATTGATTTCATGCACCGATTCGTATTGAATCAGCTTCTCCAGCACGATCGCGGATGTCTTCCAGCTGATCCGCTCCAAGCGCAGGAATCCGCGGTTGAACCACGACCGCATCAGGTGCCTGAGGTCCGCATCGAGCGCCGTGAACTCGCCGTCCTCCGCCGTCAGCGTCTGAAGGTCGCCGCGCAGCGCCACCAGCGTCTCGGTGCCCTTCGGCGCTGTATTGATCCGGCGAAAGAGCTCCTGCCGCGGGGCCTCGACTGTCGCGGAAAGCGCGGCGAGGCTTGCCGCGGTCGGCTCCTTTTCATATTCGGCCGCCGCGCGCCGAATTGCCGCCTCGTCTGGAGAGAATTCGCGCGAAAGCATCTCAAAAAATCCGCGCCGCTTGCCGGGATTCATCGCCGCGTACGTCTTGATGATCTCTTCGGCGAGAACGGTCTGCGAAGCCTCCCCTCGCTCCGACAGCAATTGATGGCACAGAAACCGCATGTCCGCGCCGCGTCCTTCGCTCAGCACCCGCAGCAAGTTGGAGAGGAATCCCGGCATGGCAGCCAAAATTATAGCCTGAACCCGCCCGCGGTCACTGGTACTCGCGTACCTCGAATAAGGCGAGATGGCCCACACGATGATTGACATGACAACGTTGCCAGAAAATGTCTCGTGCGTTACGATGCGATGCACTTTTGTGAGCGCCAAATCGGCGGAGGGGAAATGAACGCGAAAAATCCGGTTTGCAATACATTCATTCGGGCATGCATTCTCGCAGTGGCCCTGGTTGGACTTGCGGCAAGCGCTGGCGCCCAGGACCACTGGGTCGCGACGTGGGCCGCCTCGCCCCAGAGCGCGCACATCGTCTTTCCGCGGCTGCCGCAGCCTCCCGCTCCGGCTCCGGGCGCGGCCGCGCCGCCGGCTCCGCGTATCGTCTTTCCTCCGCCGCCATCGTTCGATAATCAGACGGTCCGCATGATCGTCCGCACCAGCATCGGCGGGCACCGCCTGCGCGTCCAGCTCTCGAATGCGTTTGGCATCGGCGCGCTTCACGTGGGCGCCGCGCACATCGCGCTGCGCGACAAAGATTCCACGATCGTCGCGGGTTCCGACCGCACTCTCACGTTCAGCGGCGAGCCTTCCGCCATCATTCCCGAGGGCGCTGAAATTGTCAGCGACCCGGTCGATCTCGACGTCCCGCCGCTCGCGTACCTCGCCGTCAGCGTGTATATCCCCGGCCACGTGGACGACCCGACGGATCATCTCACCGGCCTGCACACAACCTACATTTCCGGCCCCGGCGATTTCACCGCGGCGCCTTCGATCGAAAGCACGAAAACCACGGAATCATGGTATTTCCTCTCGGGCGTCGACGTCCTCGCTCCCGCGAAGACCGGCGTGATCGTCGCTTTCGGCGATTCCATCACCGACGGTGCCACCTCCACGCCCGACACCGACCGCAGCTGGCCCAGCCAGCTCGCCGAGCGCCTCGTCGCGAATAAATCCACCGCCAATTGGGCCATCATCAACGAAGGCATTTCCGGCAACCGCTTGCTCAACGGCGGCATGGGCGTCGCGGCTCTCTCGCGCTTCGATCGCGATGTTCTCAGCCAGCCCGGCGTGAAATGGATCATCGTGATGCTCGGCATCAACGATATCGGCCTCGGCAACATCCCCGGCATCGACGCGGCGGACAAAGTCACCGCGCAGGATCTCATCGCCGGGCAAAAGCAATTGATCGATCGCGCCCACCTTCGCGGCATCCGGGTGATCGGCGCCACGCTCACGCCTTACGTCGGCGCGTCGTATGCCAGCGAGCAGGGCGAGGTGATGCGCGAAGCCCTTAACAATTGGAGTCGCACCAGCGGCGCCTACGACGCCGTCTTCGATTTCGACAAGGCCGTGGCCGATCCCGCGAATCCCAAGCAGATTCTGGGGTCGTTCAACATCAGCGATCACTTGCATCCGAACGACGCCGGCTACAAGGCGATGGCCGATTCCATCGACCTTTCGATCTTCAATTCGAAGGCCAAGGCCGCCGCCGCGGCATCGCACTGATCGGGTGTTTCCAGATGGGCCGTTCCAATGCCGGGGTCAAATGAAAAAGAGAGTTCTTCGCCAAAACAGTGATCGTTCGCAGCCCTCGTCGCAAACGCACGCGCCCGCGGCGGTCGGCTCCGGCAGCAAGTTCATCTGGTTCCTTTGCGTCATGAGCGCGCTGCTCGCCTGCCTCGTGTTTTTCCCCGCGGCCCAGAGCGCGCAACAGTCGCAGCAAACTCCTCCGCCTCCGCCCCCACCAATGGTCGGCCCGCCGGCCCGCATCGCGGCCCAGGCTGTCTTCAACAGCCGCTGCGCCAGTTGCCACCAAAATGTGATGGCCAGCGCCAACGGAAACGCCGGGCGAGCCGCGAGCGCCCCCAGCACCGAAACGCTCGGCCAGATGACGCCCGAGGCGATCTACGCCGCGCTCGCCACCGGCGCGATGGTCGGCCAGGCTCGCGACCTCACCGACGATCAAAAGCGCATCATTGCCGAATTCTTCGGCGGCCGCCCGCTCGGCAATGCAGACGCCGGCGACGCGAAAAACATGAGCGGCCACTGCGACGCCAACCCGCCCCTCGCCGATCCCTCCGCGCAGCCCGGATGGAATGGCTGGGGCAACGGCCTCTCGAACACGCGCTTTCAGCCGGCGGAAGATGCGCAGCTATCCGCTGCTCAGGTGCCTTCGCTGAAATTGAAATGGTCCTTCGGCCTTCCCGGCGGCGCCGAAACCTCCGGCCAGCCCGCCATCGTCAGCGGCCGCGTTTTCTTCGGTGATTACAACGGTTTCGTATATTCGCTCAACGCCGCCACCGGCTGCGTCTACTGGTCCTTCCACGCCGACGCCCAAGTTCGTACCGCGATCGTCGTCAGGCCGGTAAAGGGCAAGGGCGGCGCGCACTATGCCGCCTATTTTGGCGACAAAAAAGCCAACGTTTACGCTGTTGATGCGCGCACGGGCACGCTGCTATGGAAAGTGAATCCCGAGCCGCGCCTGCTCGCGCATGTCACCGGCGGTGCCGCGCTGTATGAAGGCCGCGTGTTCCTCGGCGTCGCCGGCTCGGAAGAAATCACCTCGATGGATCCGCACTACCCCTGCTGCACCTATCGCGGCAGTCTCTCCGCGCTCGACGCCAACACCGGGAAAATAATCTGGAAGACCTACACGATTGCCGAGGCGCCCAAGCCGCTTAAGAAAAATTCGCTCGGCACGCAGCTCTGGGGCCCGGCCGGCGCGTCCATCTGGACGACGCCCACCGTCGACCCGCAGCGCCACACGGTCTATGTCAGCACCGGAAACTCCTTCGCCGAGCCGGTCGCAAAGAACTCCGACGCAATCGTTGCCTTCGATATCAAGACCGGCAAAATCCTGTGGTCCTACCAGGCGCTCGCCAACGACGTCTCTCCCGCCGGCTGCAACGGGCCCGGCCCCAAAGGCGAACAGTGCCCACCCGATCCGGGCCCCGACTGGGATTTCGGCAATTCGCCGATCCTTCGGACTCTTCCTGACGGCCGGCGCCTTCTTGTCGCCGCGCACAAAGGCGGCCTCGTCGTCGCAGTTGATCCCGACCATGATGGCGCGCTGCTCTGGAAGACCGATCTCGCCGAGCCAAACGCTGGCGCAGCGATTCAGATCATCTGGGGCGGTGCAGCGGATGGAGACAACGTCTACTACGCGCTCCAGTCGGGCGGCGTCGCGGCGGTGCGTCTCACAGATGGAAAGCGCGTCTGGACCACGAGAATCGATCCGGTGGTCATCCCGTCGGAAGCGGGGAAGCGCCCGCGCCGCGGCCTCGAGGCCGCCGTCACCGTGATTCCCGGCGTCGTCTTTGCGGGCGGATGGGACGGCGTCCTGCACGCGCTTTCAACCGAAGACGGCCATCCGCTCTGGCAATACGAAACGGTGCGCGATTACACAACCACGAATGGCGTTCCCGCCAAGGGCGGCTCGCTCGGGGCGCCCGGCCCCGTCGTTGCCGGCGGCATGCTGTACGTCGGCTCGGGCTACGTCGGCACAGGAAATGGCATTCCCGGCAACGTCCTCCTCGCCTTCTCCGGCCAATAGGTGTCCGCAACTCATTCCGCAGCGCGGGACGCGCGGCAGAATATACGGCCGGGGACATGCCTGACACTTTAGACCGGGCACATCCCTGACACTTTTTGTTTTTGTTGGTCGGGGGATGGGGTGCAGGGGAAGGGGAAACGTCCCCTTCCCCTGCAGTAGCCCCAAAGTCACCCGCCTTTTGCGGCAGAGGCCGGACCACTCGCTTGTAACTGTCAAACCGCCCGATCGGAAATGCCGCGAAGTAGATCGTGTAAATCCGATCGTCCACGGGCAACAACCCGATCGCTTCTCCGCCCAGAGTTTCGCTCACAAACACGCGTTGGTGCTTCCACGAAAATTGCCCCCCTTCTGTCACTCGCCTCACCCAGGTTCGGGGCACGCGTGCCGGATACGACCTCACCGATGGAGCGTATACCGAACTCGGCGTCTGCATCTGCAACGCTTCGTGCGGCCGCTCTTCGTTGTACTCGCGCCGGAATCGATCGAATGCTCGCTGTTGCGCCCGCCGGTTCGCCGCCGATGGCGCCGCTGTCTCTTGCTTCAACGTGCGATGCATCCTCTCGTGCCGCCCGTTCTGTTCCGGATGGCCCGCCGCGATCCGCTCCGGCACGATCCCCAGCTTCATCCACCACACCGCCAGCCGCGACAACCCCGCAATCGCTCGCGACGCAAACGGCGGCCCGTTGTCGGTTCGAATCGCCCACGGCAGCCCGCACTCCCGAAACGCTCCTTCGAAAATCCCGCGCACGTGCTCGCCGTTGGTCTTCTCCACCTGCTGGCAGCGCAACAGATACCGGCTGTACGCGTCGCTGATCGTCAACGGATCGATCCGCGCTCCATCTTGTGCTTCAAACCACCCCTTGAAATCCGCACACCACACCCGGTTCGGAGCATCCGCCGCTGCGAATGGCTCCTTGTAGGGCGGCGCGCGCCGCCGCTTCTTGCGCCCCACCACCAATCCCTCGCGCACCAACATCCCGCCGATCGTGCTTGCCGCCGGCCAGGCGGTGCTCGGAGCTCTCCGCCCCAAAACCTTCTTCAGCTTCCGCGGCCCCCAACTCATGTGCTCCCGCCGCAACTCTAACACCGCTGCTTCGATCCTCTCGGGTGTCTGGTTCGGATGCCGCTCCGGTGCCCGGCCCTGGCCTTCGAGCGCCTCCAGCCCTCCTTGCTGGTAGCGCCGCAGCCAGTAATAGCCGGTCTCTCGCGAGATCTCATAGATCTCGCACAGCTCGGTCATCGTGTATAGGTTCTGTTCGTGCTCCAACACAAATCGGGCTCTCTCGTCCACTACACTGCTCGCTCTCCAGGGCATCTTGCTGTTCTACACGCCCCATCGCTGCAGTGTCAGGAATGTCCCCGGTCCAATCTGTCAGGCATGTGCCCGGTCTGTACCACAAGTTAGCTGTGAGATTTCAACAGGTTGTCCATTCGAGCAAAACCGGAGAAGCTGATTGTGTCAGCAGTCACCTTCAACCGGAGAGGCCCGAATGGACATTCATAAGAATGCACGACTCACGTTTATGCGTCGAGAGCAGTTGGCAGAACGAGTGATTCTGGAGGGAAACACCTTGAACTCGGCGGCCGCCGAGTTCAAGGTGTGCGCGCGCACCGCCGCCAAGTGGACCCGCCGCTATCGCCAGCAGGGGTCGGCCGGTTTGTGGGATCGCTCCTCACGTCCCCGGCGCTCGCCGCGTCGCACGCCGCAGCATCTGGTCGAACGCGTGGAGCAGCTGCGCCGCCAGCGCTTCACCGGTCTGCACATCGCGCAGGCCACCGGCCTGAGCCGCGCCACCGTTAGCCGCGTTCTCCGCCGTCTGGGTCTGAATCGCATCCGCGACCTGGAGCCTGCTGCGGCCGTGATTCGCTACGAGCACCCCGCTCCCGGCGATCTGCTGCATCTCGACATCAAGCATCTAGGCCGTTTTACGGAAATCGCCGTCCGCGCCGATGGCCGCAGGCGCGGAAAACATCATCGCGGATGGGAGTACCTGCACGTCGCCATCGACGATCACTCCCGCATCGCCTTCTCCCAGGTCTTGCCGAACTTCACCGGTGCTTCGGCGGCTGCTTTTCTTCACGCTGCCGTGGCCTACTACGCCACTCTCGGCATTCGCATTCGTCGCCTGCTTACCGATAACGGCCATTGCTACCGCTCGGGCGCTTTCCGCGAAGCCTGTCTGCAGCTCGGTCTTCGCCATCACTTTACGCGCCCCTACACACCGCGCACCAACGGCAAAGCTGAACGCTTCATCCAAACAGCCCTCCGCGAATGGATCTACGCCTGCGCCTATTCAGACTCTGAGCAACGCAACGCGCAGATGTCTCCTTGGCTTCACCACTACAACTGGCATCGCCCTCATGCTAGTCTCCACCACGCTCCACCCATCAGCCGCTCCGGCTTAGATCGGGACAACCTCTTGAGACTCCACAGTTAGCCCAGGGCGGTAGCCCTGGGAAAGCATGGCGAAAGAGACCTCAAGCGCCGTAGGTGCGACACCTTCTATTCATTTCGACCACACGCACCATCAAGCCACCAAGACCCTTATCCGAACGACCGCTTGACACGCCCGCCCGCATCCCTAAGATGGTTGGGTGAATGGACCCACAAAAAAGTACAGGCCGCTGCAACGCAATCGCTCCGGATTTCTGCCCCTGTACGCAATCTGTACCCAAGGACAATTTCGCACCGCGCGTAATCGTGCTTAACTAAAATGATGACGATAAATGGGTACCTCGAAGCGAGCTGGAAGCGAGAGCGAACCAAAACACCTCAATTTCTAATCGACATTTGGCGATTAGAAACGCCCGTAACTTACAGAAAATAGACGACGGCGACCAGTTCTAATCGACACTGTTGCGAGGGTAGTCTTTGATGCAGGATTTGGCGAATTCGGCGATCGAGACAGCGAAAAAGCGCGGCGCGTCCTACGCCGATGTGCGCGTGATGGACATCCGCCACCGCGACATCTCCACGAAGAACGGCGAAGTCGGCACGCTTGCCGAGTCCGAATCCCTCGGCATCGGCATTCGCGTGATCGCGAGCGGCGCGTGGGGATTCGCTTCCACCGACCGGCTCACGCGCGAGGGCGTGCAGGCGTGCGCCGCGGAAGCGGTCGAGATCGCCAAGGCCTCGGCGCTCGCAAAGCGCGAGAACGTCGCGCTCGCTCCAGAGAAGGCCTACGTCGATACCTGGCAGAACCCGTTTCTCAAGGATCCCTTTCGCATTCCCGTCGAGCAGCAGATCGATCTGCTGCTTGCGGCGGACAAGGAAATGCGCCGCGTGAAGGGCCTGACACTCGCCGAAGGCTCGATGTCGTTTCGCCGAATCGATCAGCTGTTCGTCTCGAGCGCCGGTTCCTCGATCCATCAGATCAAGATGCAATCGGGCGCGGGAATCGTCGCGACGAGCTTCGCGGGCACCGAAATTCAGAAGCGCTCGTATCCCAATAGCTTTGGCGGGCAGCACATGCTGCAGGGATACGAGCTGATCGAATCGCTCGACCTCGTCGGCAACGCGGGGCGCATCGCTGAAGAGTGCGTCGCGCTGCATTCGGCCGCGCAATGCCCCGAAAAGCAGGGCACGATCATCCTCGGCAGCTCGCAGCTCGGCTTGCAGATTCACGAATCGATCGGGCATCCGATCGAGCTCGACCGCGTCCTCGGCATGGAAGCGAATTTCGCGGGCATGAGTTTTCTCACCACGGAAAAGCTGCGCAAGCTGAAATATGGCTCGGATATCGTCAACGTGGTCGCCGATGCGCGCCTCGAACACGGCCCCGGCCTCGGCACGTTCGCCTACGACGACGAAGGCGTTGCCGCGCAGTGCACGCCCATCATCGCGGACGGCCTGTTCACTGGCTACCTGAGCAGCCGCGAAACGGCGGCGTCGATTGGCGAAAAGCGCTCCGGCGGCACGGTTCGCTGCGAAAGCTGGAACCGTCTGCCGATGATTCGCATGACCAACATCAGCATCAATCCCGGCACGTGGGAATACGACGACCTGATCGCCGACACTGACGACGCGATCCTGATGGAAACGAATCGCTCGTGGTCGATCGACGACAAGCGCTATCACTTTCAGTTTTCGACGGAAATCGGCTGGGAAATCAAGGGCGGCAAAAAAGGCCGCATGATCAAGAACCCGAGCTACAGCGGCATCACCACCGAATTCTGGAATAGTTGCGACGCCATCTGCTCGCGCGACTATTGGACGCTCTGGGGCACGCCCAACTGCGGCAAAGGACAGCCGCAGCAAACGATGGGCACGGGCCACGGCGCGGCTCCGGCGCGCTTCCGCAACATCAAAATCGGCGTCGCCTTCGCGAAATGACCACGACCACCACCGCGTTCCGTCATCCTGCTTGCCCTGACGAAGGAAGGGAGCGAAGCGAACGATCTCTCCTATTGATGAGGCACGATGTCAAAAAATAAGAGCCTTTCCATCGGCGATCTCGAGCGCCTGGCCGAGCGCGTGCTGAAACTCAGCGACGCGGACGAAACCGAAGTCGATATCGGCGCGACCACCGACGCGCTGACGCGCTTCGCGAACAACACGATTCACCAGAACGTGGCCGAGGAAATTCTTGGAATCTCGATCCGCACGGTCGTCGATGGCCGCACCGCGCGCTCCACAACCAACAAGACGGACGACGATTCGTTGCGCCGCGCCATTGGCGCCGCCGTCAGCCTCGCACGCAACCAGCCCGAGAATACCGATCTGCTGCCGATGCTGAAGAAGCAGAAATACGAGAAGGTCTCGCGCTTTTTCTCGTCGACGGCCAAAACTTCGCCGCAGGACCGCGCCCGCGCGGTCGCTCACGTCTGCAAGATGGCTGACAAGCGAAAGCAGACGGCGGCAGGAATTTTTGCGAGCGGCGAATCACGCTCCGTGCTAGCGAATTCGAGGGGTCTGTTCGCTCGCTACGAGCAGACGCGATCGGAATTCTCCGTAACGATTCTCGAATCGCACTCGTCGGGCTGGGCGAAAGAGAATTCGCCCGATATCCACAGAATCGATCCAGAAGCGCTCGCCGAAAGCGCCAGCGAGAAGGCCGCCAAATCGCGAGAGCCGCGTGAAATTCCGGCGGGCCGCTACACCACGATCCTACCGCCATCAGCCGTTCTCGATCTGGTCGGATTCCTCTTTTACGATTTCGCGGGCACGGCGGTGCTCGATAAGCGATCGTGCTTCACCGGCCGCATGGGCAAAAAGCTACTCGGCGACAACATCACGCTGTGGGATAACGCCTACCATCCGCTGCAAAGTGGCCCGGCCTACGATGGCGAAGGCATGCCGCGGCAGAAAGTGCTCCTGGTCGATAAGGGCGTGCCGAAGAATCTAGTGTATGCGCGCGCGACCGCCAAGAAAATGAAAGCGAAGCCGACCGGCCACGGTTTTTCACTCCCGAATGACTATGGCGAAGCCCCCATGAACCTGGTCTTCGCGGGCGGCGACAAATCGATCGCCGAAATGGTCCGCACCACGGAGCGCGGCATCCTCGTCACGAGGCTGTGGTACATCCGCGAAGTCGATCCCTACGAAAAGATCCTCACCGGCATGACGCGCGACGGCACGTTCCTGATCGAAAACGGACGCGTCGCGGGCGGCATTCGGAATTTCCGCTTCAATGAAAGCATCATCGAGATGCTCTCGAACGTCGAGATGCTGGGCCCCGCCGTGCGCGCCGCCGGCGAAGAGTCGTTCGAGATGGTGGTCCCGGCGATGAAGGTCCGCAACTTCCACTTCAGCGAAGTCACGAAATTCTAGCGGTCAGCGCGCCGCTCGGTGGCGGACAAAAAATTGAGTCTTGTCGACGTTCGCGTCCACGGCGACATCGAAAAATCCGACCATCATTTCGTCGTAGGTTTGATCGCCCCAATAAACGGCTGTGGTCGGATCAGGGTTATGCGGATTGTTCTTCGAGTTGTCGTACCACGCGACAGCTTGCAACACGGTTCCCGCTTTCAGCGGCATCGGCTGCGCGAGCCTATAACTCAGCTGCCAGAAGAAGTCGTAATTCACGCGGAGCAGCGGCTCGATCGTGCCGTCCGCTCGAAGGATGTTGTACTCGAATCGCTTGCCGCGAAGATGCATGTGCGGGAAGAAACTGAGCAGCAGCGCATCGTTGGGCATCGAGCCGTGCACTTCGACGCGTTGGTCGGCAACGCCCGGCGGAATCACGAAGCTGCTGTTGGTCAGCTGCAGCGTGAGAACGCGTTTCGCGGGCGGCCGCTTGGCGAAGACGATTCCGACGCTGGTCTGATCGACCGTCGGACGATCGCGCGAGATGTAGTGCATCTGGAAAACCAGGTCCGAGGCCGCGGGAATGTACTTCGCCATTCCGTCCGGCCAACGATCGGGCGAGCTTCCCGGCGCGTAGACGAGCAGGATGTCCGCCTTCGTCGTCTTCGTGTCGCGGCGATCGGCATCGGTCTTCATGTCGGACGCCGTGAACGGCACGCCGATAGGCGCGTGCCGCAGCCAGGGCGAGTCCGGCGGCCGAATGTAGACGACGGCGTGGTGAACGTTCGCGCGGCTCGACGGCCGAATCTCGGACATCTGCACCCACTTGCCTTCCTTGAAACCCGTAGGAACGATCTCGTAGGTGTACTCGATATCGCAGAGCGCCGGAATCGGCACTGGTTTGGGCATGCGGATCACAAGGTCGGGCTGAGGGATGCTCCAGCCCTCGACCCAATGACGCGGCGGTGGCGCATCCGCCGGATTTCCCTCTCGCGCACCCGCGGCTACCCACGACATCAGCGTGAAGATTTCTTTCTGCGAGAGCGACGGGTCGTTCGAGAAATGGCCGACCCTCGCATCCGCAAACCAGGGAGGCATTTTTCGCTCGGCGCATTCGCGGCAATAGCGGTGGCGAACGGCCGCGTCTCGTCATAGCTGACGAGCGGCATCGGCGCAATTTCGCCGTCCCGATGGCAAGACTGGCAGTGCTGCTGCAAGATCGGGAGCACGTCGCGATAGAACGTGAACTGCGGTGCGTGTGACCCCGGCCACTGGGCGGGCAACGTTGCCGCGGCTAGGAGCACTATCGTAGCTGATGACAGAAACGCTCTCATGGAACTCTCGCTTGCACGGTTATTTCGTTGCTGATTATGGCACGAGGGGTTGCTGGCGGTATGTTCTTCGCACTA
>CAVUDN010000009.1:0-37550 GCA_963740095.1 uncultured Acidobacteriota bacterium | reverse complement strand
GCCGGCGATTTCGGGGTCGCTGGCGCCGCCGCGCAGGAGGAATTTTAGGTCATGGTCTTCCTTGCTGAAGAGGCAGGTGCGCAGCTTTCCGTCGGCGGTGAGGCGGATGCGTGAACAGTGCCCGCAGAAGGGCTGCGAGACGGGCGAGATCAAGCCGATTTCGCCGCGGCCATCCGCGAAGCGATACTTGCGCGCCGTTTCGCTGCGCTCGTGCGCGACGGGCACCAGCGGCCAGCGCGCGGAAATGCGCTGGGGACTTCCGCGCCGGTCACCACCCAGTCGCGCGTCCACGCGCGGTCGGCATCGAGCGGCATGTATTCGATGAAGCGCATGATGAGGTCGCGGTCGCGCGCGAATTCGGCGAAGGCTTCGACCTCGTCGTCATTGATCCCGCGAACGAGCACCGCGTTCACCTTCACGGGCCGCAGCGGCGACGCCTGCGCGGCGTCGATGCCAGCGATCACTTGGTCGAAAGTCTTAGTGCGCGTGATGCGCTCGAATCTTGCGCGATCAGCGAATCGAGGCTGATGTTGATGCGGTCCATGCCCGCGGCGACGAGCCGTCGCAGCGCTCGGCGAGCAGGTAACCGTTCGTGGTCATCGAGACGTCGTCGACGCCCACGGCTTTCAGGCGCGCGACGAAATCCTCGACGCCGGCGCGAACCAGCGGCTCGCCTCCCGTGACCCGCACTTTGCGGATCCCCATCGGCACCAGAATCCGCACCAGGCGCTCGTATTCGTCCCAGGCGAGCAGGGCGTCGGTGGCATGTGATTTTCCGGATTGGCCGAGCGGCAATAGATACAGCGGAAGTTGCAGCGGTCCGTCACCGAGATGCGCAGGTCGGTGATCTGGCGGCCGAATTTGTCTGTTAGCTGCATGCGCTCCTTGGATGCCCAGGCTTCTCGTTTCGCGTCAGAAGAAAAAAACGCCCAAATCCATGTTGTCACTTGAGCGACGCGCCCGGCGGCCCTCCGGCGCACCCGGCGTTCCCCCTTCCAAACGTGGGAGGCCCGAACGTTTCCGCTCCTAACCCTCAACCCCGCTAACTTCGGAATGTCGCCTCGCAGGCCATTGGATTTCTCTCCGTCAGGCCGCGGAGGTCGGAGAATTTCAACGGTGATTCTACCCCGCTAACCCAAGGGAAGCAAACCGCATAGCCAATACGTTTCATATGCCTGGTAACGACATACCTATGCGGATCCAACTATACTCGTTGGCTGACGGCTGATGTTGCGGATCTCCTTGCGGTAATCGGGGGCGGGAATTTCACGGTGCGGCACATCTCGTAGAGGCGCGAGCGGATGCGCTTGCCGACGCGGTCGGTGAGCGTATCCTCGATCGTTGGCGCGCGCATGCCGGGACGCGTGCGGCGGTGCGGGAGCGATTGCGGCGTCCGCGTCGAGGTAATTCGTGGTGAGCAGTGTGACGCGCTTTTCGTTGTAGCGCGTGTTCAGGATGTGCCCGACCGTTTCGAGCGCCCACAGCGACGGCTTGCTCGACCCGAGATCGTCGAGCACCAGAATTTCGGCCTTCAGCACCGGTTCGAGCACGCTCATTTCGGTCGACTGGCTCTCGGCGTTGTAGCTGTCCTGAATTTCCTTCAGCAGTTCGCGGTAATCGTAAAAAAGGCCGCTGTGGCCGCGCAGGACAATTTCCTTCAACGCGGCGACGGCCAGATGCGTCTTGCCCACGCCGCAGGGCCCATCAGCAGCAGGCCCGTCGTTCTGCATCTCGCGGACGGGAGAAAATTCTCCGCGAAGCGCTGCACGACCAGCTTGCCTGCGCCAGGCTGCGGTTCCAGGCCGAGCTGCTCGCGGGAGGCATCCTCGATTTCGTTGTCCGTTTCGAAATTTTCGAAATCGCAGTGGCGATAGCGGTCGGGGACGCGCGCCCGCGCCAGGACACGCTCGGCGTTGTTGCCCGTGGTGCAATCGCACGGCACCGCCCAGACCATCTTGGGTTCGCCGCTGGAACCGCCAGGCTTGTCCGTCGCGAGCGGCTGCGCGCCTTCCGCGCTCCGCTCGACCACCTTCCAGCCGCTGCCCTGGCAGATAGGACAATCGGTTCGCGCCATGCAGAAAGAATAAGCGGCGGGCGCGCCGGCGCAAGCGCAGCCGCGCTGTGCAAATTGAAATGCCCTGTGGAAATTTAGACCGTGACGTATGATGCGCGGTTTCGAGGCGAAGATGCCGGCTAAAGCCCCGGCGCTGCATTTAAACTTTGACCACCCTCGGGCGCGGCTACTTGATGACGCGGATCGCATGGCGCGGGGTCGCGCGGACGATGGCGTTGCGCGTATTCGGCGGCGGCTGGCGCGACGCGACGAAATCGCGCGCCATTTCGCTGCGCACGAAGCGGATGAACTCCTCCATCTGCGGCTGCATCTCGGCCATTTTGTCGCGCATGTTGAGGATGATTTCGATGCCGGCGAGATTGACGCCCAGCTCGCGGGTGAGATTCAGGATCACTTCGAGGCGCTCGAGGTCCTCGTCCGTGTAAAGGCGCGTGTTGCCCTGCGATCGCGACGGCTTGAGCAGCCCGACGCGCTCGTAGAGCCGCAGCGTCTGCGGGTGCAGATGATACAGCTCGGCCACGGCGCTGATCATGTAGCCGGCTTTGGCCCTTTTTCTCGGACGCATTGCCATGGTCGTCCTCCTACTTCGCTTCTCCCACCGCTGCGCGCGCGAAAATCTCGCTGCGCGGATCTTCCGGCTCGATCTTGCCGAGTTCCTTCAGCAGATTGCGCACGCGCTCGTCCTCGGGCTTCGGCACCACGATCTGCACTTCGACGATCTGGTCGCCGCGCTTTCCGGGGCGTCCCGCGGCGGGCGCGCCCTTTTCGCGCAAGCGCAGCTTCTTGCCGCTGTTCGTCCCGGGCGGAATGCGCACTTGCGCGCGCCCGTCGATCGTCGGCACTTCGACTTTGGCGCCGAGCGACGCCTCGGTCACCGTGATCGGCACCACGGTGTAGAGATCGTCGCCGCGCCGCTCGAAAAACGGATGCGGCTGGACGTTCGTGATGATGTACAGATCGCCCGGAGGCGCGCCGTGCATTCCGGCGTTTCCGTGCCCGCCACGCGCACGCGCGAACCGGTCTGCGCGCCGGGCGGGATGCGCACGTCGATCGTTTCGACTTTCTGCACGCGCCCTTCGCCGCCGCAATTGCGGCAGATCGTGCGCAGCTTTCCGCGGCCGCCGCAGCGCGAGCAGGTGATCTGAAAGCGCATCTTGCCGCTCACCTGCGTCACTTGGCCCGTGCCGTTGCACGTGGGGCAGGTTTTCTCTTCGCCGGCGAAGCCTGCGCCGTGGCACACGTTGCACACGTCCAGCCGCGTGAAGCTGATTTTTTTCACCGCGCCGTGCATCGCTTCGGCAAACGTGATATCGATCTGAAATTCGAGATCGCTGCCGGGCTCGGCGCCGCCGTCGTGGCTCGCTTGCGCGGCAGTGGCGCCGCGGAAAAACTGGCCGAAAAGATCGCGGAAGCTCGATCCGCCCGCGCCGCCCTGCGCTCCGGCGCCGAAATCGAAGCCGCCGAAATCGAAATGAATGTCTTCCGGCGAAGCTCCCCGCCGTACCCCGCTCCCGGAGGCGGCATGCCGCCCGGCCCCGGCACGTTGAAACCGAACTGGTCGTACATCTGGCGCTTCTTCGTGTCCGAAAGGACTTCGTAGGCTTCCTGAATCTGCTTGAACTTCTCTTCCGCGGATTTGTCGCCGGGATTCAGATCGGGATGATATTTGCGGGCAAGCTTGCGGTAGGCGGCGCGAATTTCCTTCACCGAGCCTTGCGCGGAACTCCCAGCAGTTCGTAGTAATCCGTTTTTGTTGTCGTTGCCATCGTGATGGGTCAGCTTAAATCCTTCGGCCCGGCCAAAAACCGACCGGGCCTCAGGATGACGAGGGCGCTAGGCGCCCACGTCAATTCGGCTTCTTCGATTCATCCACGTCCACGAACTCGGCATCCACCACATCGCCTTGCCCGTGACCGTGTGCGCCCTGGCCTGCCTCACCGCCCGGAGCGCCATTGCCGCCCGCCGGCCCAGCGCCGCCCGGCTGCGACCCAGCCGCGCTCTGCGCCTTGTACAGCGACTCGGCGATGCGATGCGACGCCTTGGTCAGGTTGTCGACGGCGGCGTTCAGCTTTTCGAGGCCGCCTTCAGTCACCGCACGCTTTCCTTCTTCGATCGCCTCTTCGGCCGCTTTCACGTCCGCTTCAGCGAGCTTCTCGCGATTCTCCTTGATCAGCTTTTCGGTCTGGTAGACGAGATTGTCGAGCCGGTTGCGGCTCTCGACCTCGGCCAGCCGCTCCTTGTCCTCGGCGGCGTGCGACTCCGCTTCCTTCTTCATGCGCTCGGCTTCGTCCTTGCTGAGGCCGGTGGACGCGGTGATCGTGATCTTCTGCTCCTTGTTGGTCGCCATGTCCTTCGCGGAGACGTTGAGGATGCCGTTCGCATCGATATCGAACGTCACTTCGACTTGCGGCATGCCGCGCGGCGCCGGCGGAATTCCCATCAGATGGAATTTGCCGAGCGAGCGGTTGCCGCTGGCCACCGGGCGTTCGCCCTGCAGCACGTGGATCTCGACCGACGTCTGGTTGTCCGCCGCCGTCGAAAACATTTCCGACTTGCGCGTCGGGATCGTCGTGTTGCGCGGGATCAGCGTGGTCATCACGCCGCCCAGCGTCTCGACGCCCAGCGAAAGCGGCGTCACGTCCAGCAGCAGGATGTCCTTCACCTCGCCGCCGAGCACGCCTCCCTGAATCGCCGCGCCGACCGCGACCACTTCATCCGGATTGACGCCCTTGTGAGGCTCTTTGCCGTTGAAGAGGCCCTTCACGATGTCGACCACTCGCGGGATACGCGTCGAGCCGCCGACGAGAACCACTTCGTCGATTTTGTCCGGCGTGATTCCGGCATCGCTCAACGCGCGCTTCACCGGTTCCACCGTCCGCTGCAGCAAGTCTTCCATCAACTGCTCGAGCTTCGCCCGGGTCAGCTTGAGCTGCATGTGCTTCGGGCCGGAAGCGTCCGCCGTCAGGAACGGCAGATTGATCTCCGTCTCCTGCAGCTGCGAAAGCTCGATCTTGGCCTTTTCAGCGGCTTCCTTGAGGCGCTGAATCGCCATCTTGTCCTTGCTGACGTCGATGCCCTGATCGCGCTTGAACTCGGCCACCATCCAATCGACGATGCGCTGGTCGATATCGTCGCCGCCAAGGTGCGTGTCGCCGTTCGTCGACTTCACTTCGACGACGCCTTCGCCGACTTCGAGGATCGAAATATCGAACGTGCCGCCGCCCAGGTCGTACACGGCGATCGTTTCGTCTTTCTTCTTGTCGAGACCGTAGGCAAGCGCCGCGGCCGTGGGCTCGTTGATGATGCGCAGCACTTCAAGCCCTGCAATTTCGCCGGCCTGCTTGGTCGCCTGCCGCTGGCTGTCGTTGAAGTAGGCGGGAACCGTGATCACCGCCTTGCTCACTTTTTCGCTGAGGAAATCTTCCGCGGCGGCCTTCAACTTCTGAAGAATCATCGCCGAGATTTCCGGCGGGCTGTACACCTTGCCCTGAATCTCGACGCGGGCGTCGTCGTGCGGGCCCTTCGTCACTTTGTAAGGGATTCGCTTCGCCTCTTCGACAACCTCGTCGTAGCGGCGGCCCATAAACCGCTTGATCGAATACACCGTGTTTTCTGGGTTCGTGATGGCCTGCCGCTTGGCCACCTGTCCCACCAAGCGCTCTCCCGTCTTCGTGATCGCGACTACCGACGGCGTTGTCCGCGCGCCTTCCTGGTTGGGAATCACCACGGGTTCGCCGCCCTGCATCACGGCTACCACGGAGTTGGTCGTGCCCAGGTCAATACCAATAATCTTGCTCATGGAAATCCGCTCCTGTTAGATCAGACTGGCTCAGTTCTCGGGAATCTGGGCCGCCGAAGGGTATCTTACACATTGAGTGTATCATTGTCAAGTTTCTTGTGTGTCTGTATTCGCTGTATATGCTAGCCTTATACATGTATTGGCGTCCGGGCTGCCTTGAAACCGCGCCGTGTTGGGCGACCGCCCGTCCAGGTCTCCGTCCTGCAAACCTCTATCCCTGATACCGCATCCTAACAAATAGGCTCGGGTGATTTGCCAGATACGCGACACGCCGCGTCAACGCATGGACGACCGAGGTCCGTTTGGCGTTACAATATCCGCCGCTTGGGTAAAGACCTTGGTGGGAGGCTCACGTTGAATTTCCGTTCACTTTCGTCGCTCGCAAACAACCTGGGGAAGGGCCGCCTGCGGTGGCCGGTGCTGGCCATTCTTTTCGCCCTCATTCTGGGGCTGGGCGTCACTTCGCCATCAGCCACCGGCACCAGCCGCAAAGAAGCCCGCAAGGCTACTCGGGCCATTGAACCTATGGCCCGCCCGTGAAGGCGTACGGTTCGAAGGACGCGCCCATCAAGATGGAGGTGTTCACCGATTACGAGTGCCCTTCGTGCCGCAACCTCTACGAAAACGCTTTGCGCCCGATGATCGGCGACTACGTGGCCGCCGGAAAAGTCTATCTCGTTCACCACGATTTTCCTCTGCCGGCGCACAAGTACGGCTTCGAAGCAGCCCGCTGGGCCAATGCGGCCGCGCGCGTGGGTGAGTTTGGGAGCGTTGAGGCGGCTCTTTACGACAACCAGGATGCCTGGGGGGCCGACGGCAACATCGCGAAGTACGTCTCGGCGGCAATGTCTGCCGCGGATTTCAAGCGTGTCCAAAAGCAGATGGACGGTTGCATGGTGGTACCTGCATCCCCCGACGGTGCACAGAATAGCCACAGCTGCGCTTTGGATGCGTACATCGAAGAGGACCGCGCCATTGGCATGCGGATTCCCGTCCAGGCAACGCCGACGTACATCATCACCTACAAGGGCCAGCACCTGCCCGCCGCGACGGGCTTCGTTTCCTGGCCGATCCTCAAGCAGTTCTTTGATTCGCTCCTGAGCCAGTAGCACGTTGGCGAAAAACTCTCGATGAACACGCTGGGTTCATTGTTGACGTGGCTGGCGCTGCACGGCTACTGGTTTATCCTGGCCGGGCTGGTTGCGGCCTTCTGCATCCGCGATCCCCAAAAGCGCCGCAGCGTCGTCCGAATTCTGCTGATCTTCGGCGGCATACTGGTGGGGTCGATATTTCTGACTGCCGCGTACGGAAAGCTCAAACCTTTGCCCGGCTTTGCCTGGTCGTGGCGTTCCGCGAGAATCTCGATTTCGATGTTTGCAATCCAAGTGGAGTCCTACCAAATCCTCTCGCCCGGAGCGGCAAACCTGGTCGCTCATCTGCTGCCGTTTTTCGAGATTTTCCTCGGATTGTGGCTGGTCAGCGGGATCGCGAGGCGTTTTTCATCGCTCCTCGCGGCGCTGGTGTTGTGCGCATTCATGATCGCGATCAGTTATGCCTACCATAAGGGCTTGAAGATCGATTGCGGCTGCGGAGTTGGCCCTCCGGAAGAGGCTGGGCCCGCGGCGTTGCTGCGCGATGGTCTGAGATTCCTGCTGCCGACGCTGATCGTGCTGGCGGGCTCTTTCTGGGTTCGCCGCAAGCCGAGCCCCGCGCCCGTTTCCGAGGCAACGCCCGTCACGTAAGCCTTCGTATCGGCAATACCGGATGTCCGGGCAGTCGCGAACAAACGAAAACACAGAGAGAAGGGAAGGATTGCTGGAGTTAGTCGCCGGTGGTCGCTGCGGTCGTGTTTGTTGCGTCGACCGTCGCTGAGGGCGAGATGTTCTTGAGGAAACGCCAGGGGTCTACCGGCGTGTTGTTGATGCGGACTTCGTAGTGCAGGTGTGGGCCCGTCGAGCGCCCACTGTTGCCTTCATAACCGATCACGTCGCCGCGCTTCACGTGCATTCCTACCTGAACGTTGAAGGCCGAAAGATGGCCGTACCAGGTGCTTACGCCAAAGCCGTGGTCGATCACGATCAGCCTACCGTAGCCCCCGCACAAACCAGCCTGAATGACGTCGCCATCGGCGGTCGCGCGAACCTCGTCTCCGTAGTGCGACGCGATATCGAGGCCCGAGTGGAAAGCGCCCTCACCGTTGAATGGGTCGAGCCGCTCGCCAAAATGCCCCGTAATCTCGCCGACAACGGGCCAAAGCGAAGGCACAATTCCCAGGCTGCTGAGTTCGTTGGTCGGCAGCATTCGCTGCTGCACGCCGAGCGTACTCACCACCGCAGCGTTCTTCTCGAGGTAGCTGAACTCGTCCACGGACTGCTGGAACGCGACCTCGGTGGCTTCCGGGGTTACATTATCGTCGTCAGTCAGCCCGAAAGCGCTCTGGCGGAAGCGCGCAATTCCGTAGGCCATCGCCACTTCGCCCGCAAGCGACTGCAGCGAATCGAGGCGCTGATTCGTATCTTTTACCTGGGTTTGAAGCTGGACGTACCGTTGCTTGAGGCTATCCTGATCGCGGCGCAATGAGTTGTAGCTCGTCGCCTTCCAGAGCATCCGCGAATAAGATCCCAAGGCCGCCGCGACCGTGATGCCGCCTACAACGGCAAGAATTGTCAGCAGGTGCAAGACGTAGAAGGGCACCGACAAGCGTCGCATGCCGCCCGACGCGCTCGATGCAATAAAAAACGTGTAAGACCTACCCCTCATCGTCTGTCTTACCCTTTGCGATTTAGTTTTCGACGGCTGGCTTGAACCGCTTGCCCCGTGCGGCGGTCCATCGATTCCCCGCGAACAACCCTACTTCGAAGTTTGAACCGAGAGCCCTGGTTCGAAACCCGGGAAATTGTAATAACCGGACCGCCCAGCGTCAACCCTAATCTTCCATTTCACATAGGCGCTCGCTTCTGGCTTCTAGGTCGCGAAGCGCCCTATAATTCTTTTCGCCTCGCAAAGTCTACCCGATCAGCCGCGATCGCAACAACTGTACCGAGGGACAGTAATGGGCCGGGAAGATCAGTTAATCAGGAAGTTAGCCCTCGCGGTGCCGTCCGTGATCGGGCCGCGCGGGACCCGTCGTTCGCCTCGCGCCGGCGTACGCCTTGGAATCGGCGACGATGCGGCGGTGGTTGTGCCGGCTTCAAGCGCCGATCTGGTCGTTACCTGCGACGCGTTTCTCGAAGGAGTGCATTTCCTCGCCGATCGCCATCCGGCCGATTCGGTCGGCTACAAGTCGCTGGCGCGGGCCGCGAGCGACATCGCCGCAATGGGTGCCACGCCTCGGTTCTTCCTGCTGACGCTCGCTCTACCGCAAAACCGCACTGGCGAATGGCTTAGCCGTTTCCTGCGAGGGATGCGGCTGGCGGCGCGAGAGCTTGGCGTGCGGCTGATCGGCGGCGATACCACTCGATATCCGTCGATTTCAATCAGCATCACGGTTTTCGGCGAAGTCGCTTCTGGCCGCGCGATCACTCGCGCTGGGGCACGACCGGGCGACATTCTCTACGTCACCGGCAGGCTCGGGCGGGCGAAATTGGGCTTGGAGATCATCAGGAATTGCCCTCTCAGCGAAGTCAAACGCGTCATTCGCAGCCAGAATCGGCTTTTGAGGCAGCATCTTTACCCGCGAATTCGCACGAGGCTCGGCGAGTGGCTCGCAAAACATCGAATCGCGTCCTCGATGATCGACATTTCCGACGGCCTCTCGACCGACCTCGGCCACCTGTCCGCGGCCAGCCGAGTTGGCGCGCGCGTGTGGGCCGAACGCATCCCGCACGTCGCCATTCCCGCCGCGCAGTCGAACTTTGCACCTAAGCTCAAACTCGATCCGCTCGAGATGGCATTGCATGGCGGCGACGACTACGAGCTTCTTTTCACGGTTCCTCGAAAGCTCGCCAAGCGCCTGCGGTCGGCGCCCGAATTTCGAGACATTACCGCCATCGGCGAAATCGAGCGCGGCAAGCAGATCCTCTTGGTCGACTCAGACGGGCGCGCGAATCCGCTCAAACCGGACGGCTGGGATCCATTTCGAAGACTCTGACCGCAATTGATTAGTGCGTGCCGGGAGGTGCGTCGCCGTGCGCCGGTGCGGGTGCAGACACTGGTACCGGCGCGGGCACGGGCGGTGCCTGGGAAGTTTTCTGCGGCGCGGCGGCCGGCGGTGGTGGCGGAGGCGCGGGCGCTTTGATTTGCGTCAGCCCCTGCTCGGCTGCATCGGCTGGCGGAGCCGTATCGGGCGTGTCGACCTGTTCCACATGCTCGCCCACTTGTTTTTCGAGCGGCACCACGTTGGGAAAGTTCTCGACAGGCATTCCCTGCGTCGCCTTCTGCATGAACTCGAGCCAGATCGGCAGAGCCGCGCGCGCACCAGTCTCCTTCATGCCGAGCGAGACGCCCGGGTTGTCGTTGCCCACCCAGACGCCGGCGGTGATCTGCGGCGTAAAGCCCATATACCACGCGTCGGTGAAGTCGTTCGTCGTGCCCGTCTTGCCGGCGGACGGGCGCCCGAGCTCCTTGGCGCGGACGCCGGTGCCGAACTGAACCACATCTTCCAGCATCGCCGTCATCGTGTGCGCCACATCCGGCGAAAGCACGTCGGTCACGTTGGGCCGGTCCTCTTCGAGGACGTTGCCGTCGTACGAGGTCACGCGCCGGATGAAGTGCGGCTCGATGTGAATGCCGTCGTCCGGGAATACGCTGAACGCCGACGTGTGCTCCATCAGCGTGAGATCGGCCGCGCCAAGCGCCAGCGGCAGATACGGCGGTAGCGGGCTCGTGAGGCCGAACTTCCTCGCCAGGTCGATCGTGTTCTCGATTCCGACGCGGTCGAGCAGCCGCACCGCCGGAACGTTGCGCGAATCGGCGAGTGCGCGGCGCAGCGTGATGCGGCCCTCGAATTTGTCGTCGTAATTGTGCGGCGAGTAATCTTGGCCGCCGCTGTGATACGTCACCGGCTCGTCGACCACCGTATCGAAGGGCGACATCCCCTGCGTAAGCGCTTCGGAATAGACGTATACCTTGAACGAGCTGCCCGTCTGCCGCATGGCCTGCGTGGCGCGATCGAATTTCGACTGCTCGAAATCGTAGCCGCCGACCAGCGCCTTGATCTCGCCGTTGGCGTTGTCGATCGCGAGCAGCGCCGCCTGCGCGGTCGGCTGCTGCTCGAGTTCGACTTCCGCCGTGGTCCCCGACAATTCGTTGATATGCACTACGACGAGATCGCCCACCTTCAGCAGCTTCTCGACCGACTTTTCCCCGGTCCACGCAAAATCCGCGGGCGTGAGCATGGCGTGGATCGCGCCGAGCTTGATCGACGCGAAAGTGGGCCGCACTTCCGTCACCAGCCCGGTAACGTAATCCCCCTTGGCGATCGGGGCGTGCCAGTCGTCGTTGTCGTATTTCTCGATTGTTCCGAGATGATCGCGCACGATATTCGGCAGGTTGCCGTGCCAGCCGTGTCTGCGATCGTACGCGTGCAGGCCGTCGCGCACCGCCTGATCCGCGGCCTTCTGCATGGCGACGTTCAGCGTCGTATAGACGCGCAACCCATCCTCGTGAACGGCCTCGGTGCCGTACGTGTGCTCGAGATACTGGCGGACTTCCTCGACGAAATACGGCGCGAGATCGTCGCGCAGCGATTCGATGTGCAGGCCCAGCGGCTGGTGCCTTGCGGCCTCATATTCGGCCTTCGTGATCTTGCGGTCGCGAAGCATCAGCGAGAGGACCAGATTGCGCCGGTCCAGCGCGCGGTCCGGATGGTTGATCGGCGAATAGATCGGCCCGCGAATGATGGCCGCGAGCGTGGCAGCCTCGGCGAGCGTCAGCTGGCTCACCGGCTTGCTGAAGTAGTATTCGGAGGCGGCTTCGAAGCCGTAGTTGCCCGAGCCAAGGTAAATCTGATTGCAGTACATCGTGAAAATCTGGGCCTTCGTGTAGTGGCGCTCGATCTCGAGCGCGAGGATCGTTTCCTGGATCTTTCGGTGGAAGCTGCGGTCCGAGCGATTCAGGAAAAGACCGCCGCCCAGCTGCATCGTGAGCGTGCTGGCGCCTTCGGCCACGCGGTGGCGCAGAATATCGTGCCACGCGGCCTCGAGCACGCGCGGGAAATCGACGCCCCAGTGCTCTTCGAAGTGCTGATCTTCGGTGGTGAGGATCGCGGCCTTCAGGATTTTCGGAATCTGGTTGTATGTCACCAAAATCCGGCGCTGCAGCGCGAAGCTGCCGATCTCCTGTCCGTCGTCCGCGTAGAGTTCCGTTTCGGTGATCGGGCGGTAATCTTCGAGCGCGTGAATCTGCGGCAGGTCGCTGCTGTAGACGAAGAGCAGCCCCGCCGCCGCGCCAAATGCAATCGAGCAAAGCACGAGGAAGGCGAGCGCGAGGCGCCCGAGCAGCGTCCCGCCGCCGATCTTCATCGTCGCGCGGTAAAACCGGTCTTCCATTCCCACTGCCATTCTATCGCATCGGCAAGCCGGAACCGGCGCTTGGGTGGAGGGCTAGTTTCCGAAGCGGGGCTAGTCGGGAGTTGAGCCTTGATTTCGCTGCATGCCGCGAAACGTCAGAAGATGCCGATTTCAGCGTCGTGGACACTCCCATAGGTAGGAAAAAGCGCGGCGAGATGCGTCATGCCGAGGAGCGTCTTCACCTGATCGTTCAATCCGGCAATCGCGAATTTCCGCCGCGCCCTTTTGGCGCCGACGTACGCTCCCACGAGGGCGCCGAGCCCAGCCGAGTCGATATGCGACGCCCCGCTGAAATCGATGATCAGCACATCGGAGGCGTTCGCGCGCGCCGCATCCTGAAACTCGAAAACCGTGTGGGCGCTCAGCGGGCCCAGCAGGCGCAGCACCGTCTGGCTGCCGCGTTCTCCGGTGGACGTGATGATCTCCACATAGTCGAGGGGCATGGGCGGATTGTACCGAAACGGGGCAGCCCGCGTGCCTCGCCGCTCCGCACCGCGTTCGCAAAAGCTAATGGCGAATGCCGCGACGACTACTTGACGCCGAGCAGCTTGCAGGCGTTCTTGTAGTAGAGTTTCTCGCGACTTTCCTTCGAAATATCGAGCGAGTCGATCACCTTGATCGTCTCGCGAATGTACATCGGCCCGCCCTCGGGATCGAAGGGCGCATCCGAAGCGAACAGCACGTGCTCGATTCCGTAGAAATCGAGCGCGCACACCAGCGCCGATTTCGAGCCGAACGTCGCCGTATCCGCGTAGAACATCTTGAAATAATCGAGCGGGCGCTTCTTCAGTTCCTTTAGCAGCGGTTTGTAATCCACGGAAGACGTGCGCGCGCCCAGCTGGTCCCATCCGGCGCCGACGCGCCCCTCGAAAAATGGGACCATGCCGCCCGCGTGATGAATGATGAATTTCAGCTCCGGCATTTCGTCCAGCATCTTCGAAAAGACGATGCGCGCCTGCGCCGCGCTCGATTCGTACGGCCAGCCAAACGTCCACCAGATTTCATACTGCGAGACCTGCTCGGTCTGGTAGTCCGGGAAAGTCGTGGTGCGCGCCGGATGAATCCAGATCGGTTTGCCGAGCTTCTCCATGGCTCTAAATACGGGACGAAACTCTGGCGCGTCGAGCGGCTTGCCGCTCACATTCGAATAAATCTGGATGCCGCACGCGCCAAGCTGCTCGATCGCCCGCGTCGCCTCTTCAACCGCGCCGTCCGGATCGCGCATCGCCACGGACGCAATGAAGCTCGGAAACCGGTCCGGATATTTCTGGCACAGCTCGGCCATGCCGTCGCTCCCGGCGCGCGATAGCTCGCGCCACGCCTCGCGCGTGCCCACTACGTCGGGCGGCGGCGAAGCGAGCGAGAGTATCTGCTGGTATTCGTCGAACATGTCCATCACCGCGAAACGCCGGTCGAGGTTGGTCATCATCGGGACCGCCTCGCTGCGGCGGTGCATGTCCTTCATCTGCCCGGTCTGCTTCAGCAGCAGCTCGTGAAACGCCTTCGGCCAAATATGAGTGAAGATGTCGAGTTTTCTCATGTCTATCGCCACGCCTCCGCGGTTTCGCTTCTTCCGATATAAGTGCCGTTCCATTCGTTGTGCCGGCCCGCCGCGATCTCGACGCAACGCTGCGCGCAGTTCGCGAGCACCACTTCGCCGCCGGGCTGCCCGCGCATCGAGCGGAGCTTCGCCACCATTTCCGGCACCCAGCGCTGCGCATCCGGCGAATCGATCGTTTTATCGGCCATGTGCGTCGGCGTGCTGCCCGGATCAACGGCAAATGCCGTGATTCCGTAATCTTTTACCTCAGCCGCGAGCAGTTCCGTGAGCCGCGCCTGCGCCGTCTTGCCCATACAATATGCGGAAAGATAGGGCGTCGCCATCTTCGCGCGTGGCGAGCAGATCGAAATGATGCAGCCCGCGCGCCGCTCTTTCATTCCCGGCAGCACGGCGCTGATGAAAAGAAATGGCGCTCGCAAATGGACCGCCTGCGCCGCCCACCACTCGTCCGGATCCAGCACGCCGATGGGGCCGAAAGGGCCGGGGACGCCGGCGTTATTCACCATGATCGTCACCGAGCCGAACGCCTTTTCCGTCTCCCCGACCACTCGCGCCACGTCAGCGCGATTCGTTGCGTCGCCCGCCACGGCGAGCGCGTGGCCGCCCTTGGCCTGAATTTCCGCGACGGTTTCATCGAGCTGCGCCTTTGTCCGCGAAGTAACCGTGACCGCCGCTCCCTCGAGGGCGAATCGCTCCGCGATGGCGCGGCCGAATCCTCCTCCTCCTCCGGTCACAATCGCGACGTGCCCTTTGATCTCTCCCGTCATCAACGTGTCCCCGTTCGTGCACAACCACTTCTCAGCGGCGCGCATAATCGCAAAATCAAACACTCGATTCTATTCCAAATCTAGCGCACGGCGGGCGCAAAGGAACGAGCTGCCTTATGAACCGGCGGCGCGGCAACAAGCAGCAGCAGCGCGGCAAAGAAGCTCAGCGCCGAAACCGCATAAAACGCCGGTTCGTAGCTGCCGAAGCGGTCGTAGATATATCCCGCGACAAACGGACCAGCTGCGCCCGCCGAGGTACCGACCGCGATCACCACCGCGACGATGGGCGCGTACGCGTGCGTGCCGTAGTAGTTCGCCGGTATCGCCATCATCGACGAAAACGAAACGCCGAATCCAGCGCCCAGGCAAATCGCGTAAAGATACAGTCCCGCCGCGCCGCTCGCGTGCAGCGCCAGAATCATTCCCACGCCAAAGAGCACCGAAGCCGCCGCCCACACGAACCGAGGTTCGACGAGATCGGCCACGCCCGCGAAAAATAGCGTCCCGCTGAGGCTTGCGAGCAGCATCACTGAAACCGAAAATGCCGCCGCGCTTGCGCTATATCCCAGATCGCGCAGGTGCACCACGCCGTGCGCGAGAAACAGCGGATACCCCGCGCTGAATCCGAGAATCGCGATCAGAAACATCCAGATGGCGGGAGTGCGAAACACTTCGCCGAATGTCCAGGTATCCGTGGTTTTGTAAACGCCGCGCCCAACCGCGCGCACTTGCGGCGAAGCAACCGGCGCCTCGCCGCTCGACGCGCCGTCCGGCACTTGCCCCAGATCGGCGGGATTTTCCTTGATGAGGAAAAACGCGAGCAGCGACGCTGTGAAACTCAGCCCCGCAATCAGCATCCATCCAACCCGCCAGTTTCCGCCGAACTTCGCGATCACGTGATTCAGCACCGGCGCCGCGACGAATCCGCCAAAGCTGCTGCCCGTGTGCACCAGCGTGATCGCGCGCGCCTTGTGCTTCACGAACCATCGCCCGATCCCCGCCTGCGCCCCCAGAATTCCGCCCGAAAGCGCGCTCAAGCCGATGATCACGCCGAAAACAAGATTCACCTCGAGCGTCGTGCGCACCGCGAAAGCCATCAGCAGCGCGCCGATCAGCACGCCGACGCACCCCAGCGCCATCGTGAACCGCACGCCTTTTTTATTGATGCAGATCGCGACGAGGGGAGCGGGCAGCCCGACCATCCACTGAAACAGCCCGTATGCCGCGCCCAGCGCCGCGCGATCCATGTGCAGATCGGCGGCCATATACGCGTTGATGACGCTCGCGCCGTAAAGAGGGAACGCGAAGTTGGTGAAAAGGATCAGCCAGAAAACCGCGAGCAGCTTCCAGCCGTAGAATCCCGATGATTGTGTCATCCGAGCTCCTTGCCGCGCATCGCCGCACCAGCGTATTGAATGCGGCGCCCCCCCAGCGGCCTTCCGCGCGTCGCTGCTTTGAATGCGGGCGCGCCCGCGACGCCCCTGAAATCTACTCCCGTTCTTCCGCCGCCACCCAGTTGCCGTGCACCTGATTGCGCAGCCGCAGCGGCAAATGAGCCGTCGCGATCGGCCCCTTATCGACGTGCGCGGCTTCGAACACCAGAAGGTCCGAGAGCTGCTGGTCGTGCAGGTCGGCGACCAGCGCGAGATAGCCTTCGTGCCTCGGCTCCTTCGATGGAATGTGCACTTCCTCCTGGACCGTCACCGGCCGGTTCGAATGCCACGATTGCAGCTTCCCGCTTTTCACCTCGAGGCGGCTCAGTGTATTGAAGCCCGCGCCCACCGGCCCCGAGACGATCGGCGGACCAGCCTCCAGATCGAAGCGCTCGTAGTAGCCGATCGAGTAATCCTTCATATGATCCTTCATCGCGACGCGCGGGAAATCGCCCGAAGGCGCGATATTGTACTCCTCGAATTTCTCGCCCGGCTTCGACATGTCGAAGCTCCACCGCACCACGCGCCCGGCAGCCATGTCTTCCGGCTTCGGATGAATGTGCGACGCCTGTTGAATGAACGGGAACGGCGCGTATTTCCCGATGCCGAAATCGAGATGCACGAATTTCCCCTCCGTGTACGCGTTCATGAAATGGAACGCGGAGCACGCCGGCCTGCGGAACCAGTGCATGTGCTTCACGCTGCCGTCGCGCGGCATGATGCCGACGAACGTGTCCTTATCCGGCTCGCAGACCCAGTGCACGCCGCCCGCCTTCAGCCGGTCGAGATCGCAGGTCGTGGGAAACACGGGGAAAATCGCGTGCTCCTTGGTCACCGCGAAATCGTGCATCAGCGAAACGTAGGGAACCTCGAACCACTCCTCTTTCACCAGCGCGCCTTCTTTGTCGGCCACGCAGTAGGAAATATCGCGCGTCGCGAGGCCGCTGGCCTCGTAGCCGAAAAAGTACAGATCGCCGGTATCTTCATCGAGCCGCGAGTGCGCCGTCATCGTCTTGCTCTTGAGCTTCCCGCCGAAGTCCCATTCGCCCATCGTTTCGAGCGTGTCGGGATGCAATTCCATCGCGCGGCCGTCTTCCTTGAGCGCCAGCAATTTCCCGCCGTGGAAAATCGGCGTCGTGTTGTAGACGCACCGGTTCACGTTGCGCACGCTCGGATCGTCCGTGTAGGGATTCCGGTACAGCCCGAAGAGCCCGCGCCGCGCCTTGCGCTCGGCCTTCAGCCGGTCGGACATGATGTAGCGCATCTTGAAATCCACGTGCCCATTCTCGAAAAGGAACGAGCTGATCATCCCGTCGCCGCTCAGGTACGTGTCGTGGCCGAGCATCGGCGGATACTGCGGGTCGGGAACCGTGCGGTACCACTGGCCGTTGATCTCTTTCGGCAGATTGCCCTCGACGACCAGATCGTAGATGTCGCACTCGGTGCGCATGGGCGCGTTGAAGCCCTGGTAATCAAACGAATCGGGGAAACGGGTTGTCATGGTGGCTGGCTCCTGTCCTTGGCCGGGCGATGCTATCAGCAATCGCTGCTTTTACACAAAAGTCGTATCACTTCGATAAGCCGCCCGTCAATCTCGGCTGCTTAACCGCGCACGTCAATCGACTGGCCAGCACTCGACCGGCCCAGCGACTGTCTTTCTGGTAGGTCGCGAGGAAAGCGAAACCTCAACCGGATACGCAACCGCTGAGTCCGAGCGGCCTGAAAGCCCTTCATAATCAGTGCAAATCGGCGGCCGATCGCTTTTCAGTCCGAACTTCTTTCTTATCCTTTTCCAACAAGGCGTCTTCTCCATATGGAGATCGCAGTCTGCCTCGACGGCACGCAAGTATGTTAGGAAAAGCCGTCCATCCGCAGAACGATTAAACTGTAGCCCGCTGGTGGCCGAATCGCCCGTGGTCGGGCCCGTCATTCGCGAATCTTCGAAAATCCTCTTTCCCGTTCGAGAGTCATAGACGACAAACGGCCATCCCCCGTTCGCCCCGTCCTCATCGTTAAAGAACACGAGACTCCCTTTGACCCCTGCAAAGTACCCGTTCCACTCCGGCCCTTTGATCACTCGTTCACCGGTCGCGTGAGCGCGCGTGCACGCTGCAGTTGTCCCCTGCCGGATGGGAAGGATCGCAAGCCATTGCGCTCCCTCTTCTCCTTCGTCGTTGTATTCCTTAACCATAAGATTCGGATAGAGCCAACAGGACAACTTGACTCGTTGGTTCAGCCCACCTGGAGGATTGCTTGGGGATAGGCCGAAATCCACGATTTTCTTTTCGACCGGTGCATCGAAAGTGTCCGTCGACGCGATGGAAACGAAACCCAGCAGGGCGAGAGCTCCTAGCAGAGCGGCGATATGACCAAACGGTTTCAAGCGGCCAAAACTCATAGCTCAGAGTTCCGATGGTTCTCCGACGGGCCATTTTACCAGTCCGCAGGCTGCTTGGTCTGTCGGCTAAGGATTATGCGTTCTCGGCGCCTCGCGCGGCAAAACACCGGACCCCGGAGGCGGCGCAGGCTCGAGCGCCAGCTTGTCGAAATCGTCCCGCGGAATCAGAAAACGCCCGGCGAGCGCCGCATATTTGCCCGACGCCAATTGCACGCACATCTCGGCGCATCGCGCGAGCCCCGGCGCGGGATCGCCATTCTGCTTGAGCCGCTTCAGCGATTCGACCATTTGCGGCACCCAGCGCTTCGCGTCCTCCGCCGCCATCGTCGTTTCCGCCATGTCCGTGATCACGGTGCCCGGCTCGATCACGTAGACGCACACGCCGTGGCCCTTGGCCTCGGCCGCCGCCAGTTCCGACAATCGGATCTGGCTCATCTTGCCGATCCCGTAGCAGCTCACATGCGGCGTGAACCATTGCCCGCCGAGGCTCGCCACATTAATCACGCTGCCCTTGTGCCGCTCAATCATTCCCGGCATCACCGCGCGCATGAAGAGCAGCGTCCCGCGCACCATCACTTCCTGCGCCTTCCACCACGCGTCTGGGTCGATCACCCACAGGGGACCAAACGGCCCCGTGATGCCGGCGTTGTTCACCAGCACGGATGTCGAGCCGAATTTCTTCTCCGCCGCAGCCACCACGCGCGCCACGTCGTCGCGCTTCGTCACGTCTCCAACCACCGCCAACGCGCGCCCGCCCGCCGCTTCGATCTCGCGCGCCACAGCGTCGAGCTGATCCTTCGATCGCGCCGTCACGGTGACGGCCGCGCCCTCCGCCGCCAGCCCCAGCGCGATCGCCTTGCCGAATCCCCGGCCCGCACCCGTAACGATCGCTGTCTCGCCCGCCAGCTTACCTGCCATGGAATTCCCTCGAGGGTGTTTTCACTTCAGAGGCTTCCCCGTCACCGGGTGGACATAATGGAAGGGCACGACATCGGTCTGCGGCCAGAAGCTGGCCTTCTTCGGCCGGAGTTCGTCCGGCCCGAGCGGGTCTTCGGGAAACGTCTTCGAGAATGCCGGCACAGCGTAGCCGGGTTTCACGCGGCCCCAGCCCTGATCGTACGGCGCGTAGAAAAACGCGTTGTAATCGAGCACGCCGATTTTCCAGATGCCGTCTTCGCGGAAATACGTGTTCTCGTAGACGCCGCCTTCCCAGAAAGGCTCGGTGATTTGCGGCACGCTTTCGTGGCTGCCGCCCTGCATGAACGCGCGAAACCGCGCTTTCGCGCTGAGCCGGTCCGGCGCCACATGAATGATGTCCTGCATCGTCAGATGCTCGAGCAGCAAGCCGTGCGTCGGCCCATTTTTCCCCGGCGAAAATTTCCCGCGCAGCCGCCCGCCATAGAGCCGCCGCACGCCCGCCTTGCCCTTGAACACGCCGCCGAGAAAATACGTTTCGCCGCGCTCCGAAAAGAGATCCACCGCCTCGTCGTACAGACATTTGTCGATGAAATACGAGTACGCATGCTGCAGCCGCCGGATCGCCAGCTCGTCCTGCACCATCCCAAGCTGGTTCGTCAGCTCATCGACGCGCCTCCCAAGCGCCTGAATTTTTTCATCCGCCGTCATTTTGCTCAATCGTCTCCGGCCAAACGCCTCTGTGTCGCACCTACGGCGCTTGACGTTCGTATGGATGGCGACCCAGGCCTTCCGGCCTGGGCTAACTGTGGAGTCTCAAGAGGTTGTCCCGATCTAAGCTGGAGCGGCTGATGGGTGGAGCGTGGTGGAGACTAGCATGAGGGCGATGCCAGTTGTAGTGGTGAAGCCAAGGAGACATCTGCGCGTTGCGTTGCTCAGAGTCTGAATAGGCGCAGGCGTAGATCCATTCGCGGAGGGCTGTTTGGATGAAGCGTTCAGCTTTGCCGTTGGTGCGCGGTGTGTAGGGGCGCGTAAAGTGATGGCGAAGACCGAGCTGCAGACAGGCTTCGCGGAAAGCGCCCGAGCGGTAGCAATGGCCGTTATCGGTAAGCAGGCGACGAATGCGAATGCCGAGAGTGGCGTAGTAGGCCACGGCAGCGTGAAGAAAAGCAGCCGCCGAAGCACCGGTGAAGTTCGGCAAGACCTGGGAGAAGGCGATGCGGGAGTGATCGTCGATGGCGACGTGCAGGTACTCCCATCCGCGATGATGTTTTCCGCGCCTGCGGCCATCGGCGCGGACGGCGATTTCCGTAAAACGGCCTAGATGCTTGATGTCGAGATGCAGCAGATCGCCGGGAGCGGGGTGCTCGTAGCGAATCACGGCCGCAGCAGGCTCCAGGTCGCGGATGCGATTCAGACCCAGACGGCGGAGAACGCGGCTAACGGTGGCGCGGCTCAGGCCGGTGGCCTGCGCGATGTGCAGACCGGTGAAGCGCTGGCGGCGCAGCTGCTCCACGCGTTCGACCAGATGCTGCGGCGTGCGACGCGGCGAGCGCCGGGGACGTGAGGAGCGATCCCACAAACCGGCCGACCCCTGCTGGCGATAGCGGCGGGTCCACTTGGCGGCGGTGCGCGCGCACACCTTGAACTCGGCGGCCGCCGAGTTCAAGGTGTTTCCCTCCAGAATCACTCGTTCTGCCAACTGCTCTCGACGCATAAACGTGAGTCGTGCATTCTTATGAATGTCCATTCGGGCCTCTCCGGTTGAAGGTGACTGCTGACACAATCAGCTTCTCCGGTTTTGCTCGAATGGACAACCTGTTGAAATCTCACAGCTAACTTGTGACGCACCTCCGGTGCTTGAAGCCAAGCATCCGGCTCACCGCCGCTGTCCGCCCGAGATCGATTTTCGAATTTCCATTTTCGATTTTCGATCTTTTCCTACGCCTCGCTAATAAACTTCGTCACCAAACACGCATCCAGCCCCTCGATGCCTTCCTCCGACCCGTGCCCGCTTTCCTTCACGCCGCCAAACGGCGACTCCGGCACCGAAATCTGATATGTGTTGAGCCCGATCATCCCCGCTTCGAGCTGCTCGCCGAGCAATTTCACCGTCCGCGACGAATTCGTGAACGCAAACGCCGCGAGGCCATACGGCAACCGGTTCGCCTGCTCGATCACGCGGTCGAAATCCGTGAATGGATTAATCACCGCGACCGGCCCAAACGGCTCCTCATTCATGATCCGCGCCGTATTCGGCACATCCGAAAGGACCGTCGGCGCATAAAAATATCCTGGGCTGCGAAGCCGCGCGCCGCCCGTCTGCACATGAGCGCCGTGCTCCCGCGCGTCCTGGATGAATCCTTCGATCGCCGCCAGCCGCCGCGCATGAACCAGCGGCCCCATCTTGTTTTTCTCGTCGAGCCCGTCGCCCACCGGCACCTGCTTCGCCCGCGCCGTGAATCCTTCGACGAACTTGCCGTAAATCTTCTCGTGGACGTAATAGCGCGTCGGCGAAACGCACACCTGTCCCGCATTCCGGTATTTCGCCGCCACGGACGCATCCAGCACTTTCTCGAGATCGACATCATCGAACACGATCACCGGCGCATGCCCGCCCAGCTCCATCGTCGTCCGCTTCATGCCATCCGCGGCGAGCTTCATCAGGTGCTTGCCCACCGGAATCGATCCCGTAAACGAAATCGCGCGAATCACCGGCGACGCCAGCAGATACGACGAAATTTCCGCCGGCACGCCGTAGACGATCGCCAGCACATTCGCCGGCAGCCCCGCATCCACCAGGCATCGCGCCACCGCAAGCCCGCTTGCAGGCGCTTCTTCCGCCGGCTTCAGGATCACCGAGCATCCCGCGCCCAGCGCCGAGCCGATCTTTCGCGCGGGATTGCCGAGCGGAAAATTCCATGGCGCAAACGCCGCCACCGGCCCCACCGGTTCCTTCACGATGGCCATGCGGGTGCCCATAGCGCGCTGCGGCAGCACTCGCCCGTACGCGCGCCGCCCCTCTTCCGCGTACCACTCGAAAATATTCGCGGACATCATCACTTCGATCCGCGTCTCGTGGATCGACTTGCCGCATTCGGTCGTCGCGATCCGCGCAATCTCTTCCTTGCGCTCGCGCAGCAGATCGGCCGCGCGCTTCAGGATTCGCCCGCGCTCATCCGGAAAAATCGCGCGCCACGTCTTGAATCCCAGCTGCGCCGCCGCGAGTGCCCGGTCGAGATCGGCCTTCGACGCGTGCGGCACCTGCCCGATCGTTTCCTCGGTCGCCGGATTGATCACGGGCGAAGTCTTCCGCCCCTCGGCGCCCAGCCATTCGCCGCCGATAAAAAGCCCCAATTCCGCATACGCTGTTGCCAACTGAGTCGCCATTTTGTGCTCCTATCGCAAGCCTCGGCATAATTTCACGTCGCCGCACCCCCGTCAAGCCGCCCGATTTGCGCTATAGTGGCCGCCACACGAACCCGGTCCGAGAACCGACGAATGCCTTACGAAGAAGGCGAGATCGACGAGGCGAGGTGCGGCGAAGAACGCCGCGGTAAACGACCTATCGATATCGCTGCCCGAAGGCGTCGCCTGATCGTGAAACGAAAACTCGAGGAAGCATTGAAAAGCAACGACGTGGGAATGTTCAAAGAAATGCTAATCAATGATGTGGGTTTGACGCCCGGAACGCCCGAGTACGACCGGCTCGTGAAGCTTTGGTACGCGCAGCGCGGACGCTCTTAAACTCCTGCGGCCGATGGCCGCTACGCGCGCTTCTTGTTCCTCTTCGGGAAGGCTAGACAAATGCTTTTCTATGATGTCCGTTGCTTCCTCGACCGCCCGCTGCAAACTGACTTTCTTTGGTTTTCTGGTCATGTGACGTGCCTCACTTCCGATCACTTGAGTCGAGCAGAACGGCCGCCGCTAAAATCTCGGCGCGCGAAAGCCGCGACCATGGCTTCCTGTTCCTCTTCTCGCATAGCCGAGAGATGCTTTTGTGCCATGGCCGTCAATTCTTAGCAGCCTCCCGCAAGCTCGTCTTTTCCCTTTTCCCGCCGTCCCCATCTCCTTGCCGAAGGTGTGAATTCAGGATATCAGCAACCTACACTCGATTCAATCGACGCTCTGCGCCGATAGTTTACTCCGAGCGCATGCTAGGTTTCAGCGACCATGTCTGCCGCGCCGCGATTCAGTTGCGCTCTTGCATGATTCATCGCGCTATTCGATGCTACCGATTCGTATTTTGAGTTTGTCGTTTTCGGCCTATATCTGCAAACTATTGGAGAGTTTCTAGTGTATCGAGAGCATCTCGCTTTTCCACGTGGAGACGGGATTACCCGCCGCTATCGTCCAGCGGCGGCGCAGTGCGGGCCTCAATTCGGATCTCGGCTGAGATTCCTTTGATTCCGCACGGCCGGATGTTTCCAAGGTTGGAAAAGGAGATGAAAGATGTCAGCGGTTAACCAGGGTGCATTACAGCAGAGTAGTTTGGGTCCGAGTTCCAGTGAGACGGCCAAGCGTCCTTTCGCGGTTCCGGCTCCGGCCACGCCACGCAACCAGGGTCTTTTCTCCACTGCAATCATCGAGGAAGATGCGCGCGCCAAAGGCAAGCGCGCCGCGCAAACCGGTTTCGCGCTCGCCGTACAACTCGCAGTCGTCGGCGGGCTTCTTCTCATTCCGCTGATATTCACCGAAGGCCTCGACCTCTACAAGGTCAACAGCACGATCCTGATCGCTCCTCCGCCGACCGCGCCACCGCCGCCTATCACGCATGCGGAAGTCGCGCCGGGGCCCACCTTCATCGAGGCGCAACTTACCGCGCCAACCGTCATCCCGAAGAAAATCGCGCAAGTAGCGGATGCAAGTGCGGCCGCTCCGGCGATCGCCGGCATGGTAGGAGGAGTGCCGGGAGGAGTGGGCGATGTCCTCGGAGGGATCGCCTGAGGACCACCACCGCCACCACCCGCCGTTGAAAGGCCCAAGGGACCGATCCGCATCACCAGCGGTATGAAGGAACCGACCCTGATATACGAACCGCCGGTCGTCTACTCCCCGGTCGCTCGAATGGCGCATGTTGAGGGCACCGTCGTCGTCGAAGCAATCATCGACGAGCAAGGCAACGTCACGCAGGTCCATTTCATCAGCGGCCCCGCGATGCTGGTGCAGTCGGCGATGAAAGCCGTGGCGGAAAGAAGGTACGCGCCCACGATCCTCGATGGCCAGCCCGTCGCAATTCGCCTCACCGTCAGGGTCGATTACAAGCTCAGCAGCTGATACCCACGCGTTTCGCCCGGGGCGGGAAAGTTCGCTTTCCCGCCTCGACACTTCACAGCGAAATCCCGAATCCCCGCCCCTGCACTCCCAGCAGCAGCAGCCCCATCAAGAACACCCACAGCCCATCCATAAAATGCCAGTAGATCCCGACTACTTCCGCCGCGAGCCCGAGCTTCCCCGTCGTCCGCAAATGACGAGCCCTTGAAACAAGCCACGCGAGCGCAACGATCCCACCCAGCAGGTGGACGGCATGCGCCGCCGTCATCGTATAGAAAAGCGCGCTGCCGGGATTCGACGCCACATAAACGCCCTGCGAAAGCAACTGCCGCCACGCAATCAATTGTCCCGCGACGAACGCAAGCCCCAGCACGAGCGTCGCCCCCAGGTAGCGCGCGAACCGTCGCGCGTCGTCCGCATAGATCCGCGCCAGCTGCAGCGCGAAGCTGCTCAGCACGAGAACGATCGTATTCGCGTAGAGAATTTCCGGCAGATCGATCGGCCGCCACTCCCGCGAGCCCACCCAGCGGACCGTCAACATCGCGGTCAGCGTCGCAAACAGTGAAACGATCGAAGCGATCCCGTAAAATATCCCCGCGCGGTAAACATCCGGCGGCACCGGACGATGTCTCGCGTAAAAACGCGCGCGCCAGTCGTCGTCGTCCCAGTCGTCGACATCGCCGCCGCGAAATCCCGGCCCGTTTCCGCCGGTCGACGGCGCGAGCACCTCTTCTTGCGGTTCCGGCTGCACGTCCGCCGGTTTTGGTAGCGTCGCCAAATTCACTCTCCCTTTTTGCCGTCCACTCGATCCCTCCGCTTGCGGCGTTGCCCTCTTGAATTTGCAGAGTACCCTACGCTCCAAGCGGAATCCAAATCTGAAGTCCAAGCCTTTCTCTAGCGTCGCTGGCTACAGCAACCCGGCGGCAGCGGCGCGTATTCTAAACCAGGACATGGATAGGCGTGCTGAATTGTGGCCGGTCAGAGCGTGGGAGCGACCGGTCGGGAAGCGGCGCCAGCGGCGGGTCGACGTGATGGGATGTGCTATTGTCGGTCGCAGAGGCACGGCGCGATGATCCCGCGGCAATCGGGGAAACGGCGCGGCATATTGCCGGGAATCCTGGCAGGCGCGTTGGTCTGCGTGTTTGCGGCGGGAATGCTATTTTCCGCGGCGGCTCAAATCCAAAACTACGAGAGCGGCGGAATCATCGACATGGACGGCAAGCGATTCGCGCCGGAAAATCCCAGCGAGAAGGCGGAGTGGACGTTCGCGCGATTTCACTACGATCTCGGCGAGGAATTCGGATTCTACCGCTTCCAGCGCTGGGCCGCGGACTGGCCGAAGGCGGACCGCCAATTCATTCTGGGCGTGAAACGGCTCACGCTGATTCAGTCGCGATCGACGGAGCACGTCGTCGACGCGAACAGCGACGACATCTTCAACTATCCATGGGTTTACATCGAGGATGCGGGCGCGTGGAATCTGAGCGAGAGGCAGGTGGCGCGATTGCGCGAATACCTGCTGCGTGGCGGATTCCTGATGGTCGACGATTCGCACGGCGACGAGGAGTGGCAGAATTTTGTTTACGGCATGCGGATGATCTTCCCGAATCGTCCGATCGAGGATCTTGCGAATAAAGACGAAATCTTTCACGTCACCTACGATCTCGACGACCGCGTGCAGGTGCCGGGCACGCGCTACATCTGGGGTGAGCGCTGGCGCTACACCGCCGATAGCGCGACGCCGAAGTGGAGAGCGATCCGCGACGACAAAGGCCGGATCATGGTCGCGATCTGCCACAATTCGGATGTCGGCGATGCATGGGAATGGGCCGACAGCCCGCAATACCCGGAGCACCCGGCGTCGGTCGCCTACCGCATTGGGATCAATTACATCATTTATGCCATGACGCACTAGCGGACGTCGCGCGCCGGCATTTTTCTTCTCGACCGATTCCACGATTCCACCCCGGGGGCATCGATCATGGCCAAGAAGAGTTTCAAGAATTTGAGCGAGCGGGAAATTCTGGCGCTCGCGATTCAGCTCGAGGAGGAAGACAGCCGCATCTACGGCGACTTCGCCGAAGGGCTCCGCGAAACGTATCCCGCCACAGCAAAAGCGTTCGATGACATGCAGGCCGAGGAATCGCGCCACCGCCAACGGCTGATCGAGATGTACCGGCAGCGATTCGGCGATCACATTCCGCTGATCCGGCGGCAGGACGTGAAAGGCTTCGTCGAGCGGCGGTCGATTTGGCTGGTCCGGCCGCTGGGCATCAACGCGGTGCGCAAGCAAGTGGAGGTGATGGAAGCCGAGACGCGGCGATTCTACGAACGCGCGCTCCAACAAGTGTCGAATCCCGACACGCGCAAACTGCTCGGCGATCTCGCCGAGGTCGAGAGGCAGCACTACGAATTTGCGGGATCGCTGCGCGACAAGCTAATCGAATCGGGAGAGCGCGCAGAAGAAGATAGATCGCAGAAGCGGCTCTTCATGCTGCAGATCATTCAGCCAGGCCTCGCGGGACTCATGGACGGATCGGTATCGACGCTCGCACCGATTTTCGCCGCCGCTTTTGCAACGCACCACAGCAGGGATGCGTTTCTAGTGGGGCTGGCGGCGTCGATTGGGGCGGGAATTTCGATGGCGTTTGCGGAGGCGCTCTCCGATGACGGCTCGCTCACGGGCCGCGGACGTCCATACGTGCGCGGAGGAGTGACGGGGCTGATGACCGCCGCCGGCGGACTTGGGCATACGCTGCCATTCCTGATTCCGAGCTTTCACGTGGCGTTTATAGCGGCGGTGATTGTGGTAGCGGCGGAACTCGCGATCATCAGCTTCGTGCGGCACCGGTATATGGATACGCCGCTGCTGTCGTCCGCCTTCCAGGTAGTCGTGGGCGGCGTCTCGGTTTTCGCGGTGGGGATTCTGATCGGGAGCTCGTAGCGAGTTGGCCGCCGCTAGAAAGTCGAGGTGGGCGTGGGGCTCGGCAGGATTACGCCGGCTTCGACAGTCAAGCGCGGCGCGCGGCGCATGGTTTCGATGAAGGCGCGCACGATTTCGGGATCGAACTGATTCGCGGCGCAGCGTTCGAGCTCGGCGAAGGCGTCTTCGGGTGTCCGCGCTTTTTTGTAGGTGCGCGCGGACGTAATCGTGTCGTACGCATCGGCGATGGCAATCACGCGCGCGCCGTGCGGAATGTTTTCGCCCTCGAGGCGGTCGGGATAGCCGCTGCCGTCGTAAAACTCGTGGTGGTGGCGCACCATCGCGCGAATGCGCTCCATCGGTTTCAGCGGTTCGAGAATTTTCGCGCCGAGATCGGTGTGGGTCTTCATGGTTTCCCACTCGGAGGCATCGAGCGGGCCGGACTTATTCAGAATGGCCTCGGGGATGCCCACTTTCCCGATATCGTGCAGCAGGCCCGCCGAGACGGATGTCCTCAACTTCGGCCGCGCTCATGCCGAGCGCCTGCGCGATCATCACGGAGTAGGCGGAAACCTTGCGCGAATGTCCCTGAGTGTAGTGATCCTTGGCGTCGATCGCGAGCGCGAGCGAAGTAACGGTCTCGACGACGGCGGGCGGAAGCCCGTCGGCGTCCGTAGCGCCGCCCTGTTCCTCGAGCGACCGCGTGAACTGCTCGAGGCGCCGGTAAATTTCCTCGAACGCCTCGGGGCCGGTGGAAAACAGGCGCTTCAGCGTAACGCCGAGGTAGGCTTCGAGAACATCCTTCTTCCATCGCTTGCGGTCGTTGGGATCGCCCTGCTCGGCGCTCGAAACGGAATTCCCGCCCTGATGTTTCGAGATGTACATCGAGGAGTCGGCCACCTGAATCAGTTCCTGCGGCGTCGATCCATGGATAGGGAATGCGGCGATGCCGAAGCTGGCGGTGATGTTTTTGTCGCGCAGCAGCGGATCGGCGGCAATCCAGCCGCGAAGCTTGCCGGCGAGCTGGCGCGCCTGTTCGACGCCGGTTTCCGGCATGAGAATCACGAACTCGTCGCCGCCATAGCGCGCCACCACGTCGGATCGGCGGCAGTTCTGTTCGAGGATGTGGCCCACGCGCTGCAGGACGACGTCGCCCTCGAGGTGGCCGTAAAAATCGTTCACGAATTTGAAGCGGTCGAGGTCCATCAGGACGAGCGCGAACGGGCGGTTGGCGCGCGTCGAGCGCTTCCATTCGGACGATAGCGCTTCCATGAGGAAGCGGTGCGTCTTGACGCCGGTCAAGCCGTCGGTGATGGCCTGTTCCTGCGCCCGCTGGAACGTGAGCGCGTTGTGCAAAGCTCCGGCGAAGAGATCGGCGAGCGTGCGGAGCAGCAGCACGTCGTGATCGGGGAACTGGCAAGGATCGGTCGATTCCACGTAAAGGACGCCGAGAAATTGCTCGCCATAGGTGATGGGTAGAGCGAGCGAGGCCGTCGAACCCGGGAGCACGGTTCGAGGCGTCGACGAATTCACCTCGTAAATCGTCGCCATCTGCCCGCTGCGGGCCACCTGCCCGACCAAGCCCTCGCCCAGCTGAATGCGGCGGCCGATCGCGTCGCGGCGCGTGCCAGCCTCGGCCCGCACCACCAAATCCTTCGCCGAATAATCGAGAATCGCGATTCCGATGTGATCGTAGGGAAGGTGATTCTCGACCTCGGCTGCGATTCGGGCCAGCATCTCGTCGGGATCGAGAGTGGTGATCGCGTGGCTTGAGACGTTGTTGATCAGCGTCAGCTGGCGGGACTTTCTCTGCTCTTCCGCGAAGAGCCGCGCGTTTTCGATCGCGATACCCGCCGCGCTGGCGAGCAGGGCCAGCAGTTCGACGTGGCCTTCGTCGAAAGAGCGTTCCTTCGTGCTGTGGATCACCATCGCGCCAACCGGCTGATCGTGGAGAATCAGCGGCACGGCGCACGCGCAGCACATTTCGCGCAACGGTTCGATGCCGAGACGCTTCGTCTCCTCCCAGAAATTCTCGCGAATCAGAAGCGGCCGCGCGGAGCGCACCACGTACTCCACCAAATGATTCCCGGCGGGACGCGAGCGCTTCGGGCGCCGCTCGCCGTCGGTGACTTCGATCTCGAAGCGCACTTCGCTGATTTTCGCATCGTAGATGGCGATGAAAAAGCTGGTGACGTCCAGCACGCGGCGCATTTCGGAATAAATCCGCTCGAGGAGGGCATCGAGCTCGAGCGTCGAACTGAGCGCCCGGCCGATTTCGTTGAGGATATGCAGTTCCTCCGTGCGCCGCGACGTCTGCTGCATGAGGTAGCTGTTCTCGACCGACATCCCGATCTGCTGGCCGAGCGCCATCAGCAGGCGAAGCTCCGCGGGAGTGAATCCGCGATTGTCCGGCGTCGCCAGCAGCAACACGCCAAACACGCGGCCCTTCGCCTGAAGGCTGATGCCGACCACGGTGCGCAGCCCGTGCCCGAGCAGCAACTGACGCACCTGGCGAAACGACTCTTCCTGCTCCAGCGCCTCCCAATTTGCATCGCGCACCAGGTCCCGCAGCACGACGAGTCCGCCAAGGCGGGCCACAAGATTCACCATGTATTCGTCGAGGTTGCCGTCGTGAATCGTCTGCGCGAGGTCTTCGCTCAATCCTGTAACGATCACCGAATTCGATGCGCGCGGTTCGGCTTGCTGGACGCAAAGTACGCCGGCCGGAATGCGGACCACGTTCAAGACGCGATCGAGCGCTTGGCCCAGCATCTTGTGGATCTCGCCGCCCGCAAAACCCGAAGCAGCCAGGTTCAAATTGGAGAGCGCCAGCATGTTGCGCTCCACCCGGCGCCGCTCCTCTTCGTAGATCGCCATTACCATCAGCACGCAAGTGAAGAGTTCTGGCAAAGCCATCAGCGGGAACAGATCAACTCCCGGCAGGAAGCCCATCCGAACGCGGATTATCCCCCACAGAGCGAACAGCCCCCACGCGGCGAAGGTGACGGCGAGCAATAAATCGACGCGGGCTTCCTGTTTGCGGCCTTCTTCCCAGAACGTGTATCCAACGAGAAGAAAGAGAATGCCCATCGCGAGGACTACAGGGACTTCCACCCAGTGATTCGCGTGAGCGATCGCCCAGACCAAGCCAACGCCTGCCGCCGCGCCGATGATCCGGACCGGAATTCGAAGGCCTGCGTAAAGTCGCGCCGCGCAGTAGAACGCCAAAGATCCCATCACCAGTACTGTCTCGTTGAGGATGCCATCCACCTTCAGCCAGGCTGCGCTTCCTCCCAGCGAGGCCAAGACTCCGGTGACGAAATGCAGGCAAAACAGGGCCCACGCGGCCGACCACGCGAGGAGATACTCCTGGTGCTTCAGGCGGTACAGAAAAGAGAAAAAGACGGCGAGCAGAAGCGTGCTCGTGAGCAGGACCAGGTATGTGGTGGTTACATGGATCGGCAACGTGACGCTCCGGACTTACCACCCCGACACTCGCTTGAGAATATCAGAAAACGTGCAGGCGCCCTGCGGCCGTGTCCAGTTGAGTTTCTTGGGTGTCACCTTATACCGCACCCGAGACCACCCAGTGCGGACGGCTGTGGCCTCAGCCGCCCCTCACTCTTGGTCCGCAAAGGGTATGCCTCCGGTGTCCTGAGGTCAAGCAAGTATCTATCCGCATCCCGGGTATCAAGTGCCATACCTCGATGGAGTTACAGTGCCATCCTCTCCCCTTGTCCTTTAACAAGTTATTTCAGCCCTGGAAGCCGAAGCAAAGCGCAGCGGGGGCAGCAGAGACTGGGAATTTTCACCAGCCAGGTGTGTCATTCGAGTACGATAGCGGGCATGCGCAAGATCTAGAAGCCCTCACCGACCGATCTCTTTATTGTTCGAACTCGACGCCAAGCCAGCCGAAGAAATCCTGACCGCGCTGGGAGGCCTACCCTTGGTGGTGCAAGCATTTCGTTCTCTGGGATTACCCGGCAGTGTGAAGGAACATCTGGTGGTGAAGGAGCGGCAACGGGGTTACGACGAGGCCACGTTTGTCGAGAGTTTCGTAATTCTGAATGCCGCTGGGGGTGAGTGCCTGGACGATTTTGAGCGACTGCGTGGGGACCCCGGGCTGGGGGACTGATCGGGCACGAAGTGCCTTCACCGGAAGCAGCTCGGAAGTTTCTGTATGCCTTTCATGAAGAAGAGAAGATCGAGCAAGCCAAGCAGCAACGACTACCGGATCAAATTGTTTACATCCCCTCAAGAGTGAACCGCTGGAGGGGCTAGGAAAAGTGAACCAGGATCTGATCCGGCATTCGGAGAACGTTGTCCGGAGCAGAAGATCGCTACGGTCGATCAGGACACCACAATTATCGAAAGCCGAAAACAAGAAGCACTGCATACCTACGAAGGGCCGCGAGGTTATCAACCGATGCTGGCGGTGTGGGCCAGATGGACGCGGTGCTGGCCGATGAGTTTCGGGATGGGAATGTGCCGGCACAGATGGCTCCGTTGACGGTAGCAAAAGCAGCGTTCGCCGCGCTGCCCAAGACAGTGACCACCTATTACTATCGCGGCGATTCGGCCTGTCACGAAGGAATTGTTGCGCTGGCTGTCGAACGAGAGACGTGAAGAAGGGCCGCAGGGACGGATTGGTTTTGCGATCAGCGTGCGGATGAGCGAGGCTTTGCTGAGGCCATTCTGGAAGTTCCGGAAAAGGAATGAAGGCGTACAGGACCGCAGTCAGGTATAGATCGCGAGTGCGCCGAAGTGGTGTTCGTGTCGAATCAGCAAGCAGAGCTGAAGGACAGCAAGCCACTGCGCTACATCGCCATCCGCTGCGCCAACGCAGGGAGGGTTGTTTGCCGACGGCAGTAGCGTGCGACATTTTGCGGTGCTGAGCACATCTGTGATGGGAAGCGGTGAAACTAATCGAGTGGCATCGAGAAAAAGCCGGAACGATCGAGCGGTACACGATGTGATGAAGAATGATTTAGCGCCGGGTGCTGCCGTCGAAATACTTTGGAGCGAATGCCGCCTGTTGCGCTGCGGTGATCGCCTACAACGTGCTCACGCGCTAAAGCACTTGGCCTTGCCAGCCGACTTATACGCACGCCGAAGCGCTGCGCTTTTTGATTTTCCATATCCCGTCGACTGTGCATCATGCGCGTCAGCTACCTGCACTGCAAAACCATCGAGCTGCCCTGTGCCTACGCTATCGATTATGCCTTCCTCCTCAGTCGTCTATCCACATTGCAAGCGCTTTAGTACTTCACAATCACCTCTTCACTCCCATACCTCACCACACCTTCTACCACCAACAACCTCAACCCTCCCACTCCACTCACCTCAACCCCCACTCCTACCTACAATCAGTTCGCTCGATTTTGAAGGATGCTTCCGCTAAGATGAATTCTTTCGAGAAAATCGAGGAATCCGAATGGCTCCCGCAGAAAAGCCGCGCGTCCGTTTCGCCCCGTCGCCGACGGGCTACCTTCACGTGGGAGGCGCCAGAACCGCGCTGTTCAATTGGCTCTTCGCCCGGCACGAAGGCGGCACGCTCCTGCTGCGGATCGAGGATACGGATGTGGGGCGCAACCGGCCGGAGCTGGTCGATGGAATCCTCGACGATCTGAAATGGCTGGGGATTGAATGGGATGAAGGGCCGTTTTTTCAATCTCAGCGCATCGAGATGTACCGGGAGGCGGCCGAACGTCTGCTCGCGAGCGGAGCGGCTTTCCCGTGCTACTGCAAGGCGTCCGCCTATGCCGGCGGCGATGCGGCGCCGGCCACTGACGCCGAGGAGCAAGAGGGCGAAGGCGACGACGAAGGGCCGAAGCTGCAGAAAGGCCCCGCATGTCCCTGCCGGGACATGAGCGAGGCCGAGCGCGCGGCCAGGCAAAAGGACGGCGTTCCACGGGCGATCCGGTTTCGTGTCCCCCGAAGCGGTGCGACAAAATTCGAGGACGTTGTTTTCGGTCCGCGCGAGGTGCAGAACGAAGAGATCGAGGATTTCGTCCTGCTGCGCTCCAACGGCCTGCCAACTTATCAGCTCAGCGTGGTGGTCGACGACATCGACATGCGCATCACGCATGTGATCCGCGGCGCCGATCATCTTTCGAATACTCCGAAGCAGGCGCTGCTCTATCAGGCGCTCGGCGCTCCGGTACCGGTGTTTGCGCACGTTCCGCTGATTCTGGGGCCTGACCGGACGCGGCTTTCGAAACGTCACGGCGCCACGAGCGTCGGCTCGTATGCGGCTGAAGGCTTTTTGCCTGAGGCTTTTCGCAATTTCCTCGCGCTGCTGGGATGGTCGCCGGGAGGAGATTCGGAGTTTCTCCGCACGCCGCAGATGATCGAGCGTTTCAGTCTGTCGGGCGTAAGCCGCACCAACGGGGTTTTCGATCGGCCCAAGCTCGAGTGGTTCAATACGGAATATCAACAGAAATTGCCGATCGAGGATCTGCTGCCTTACGTGGAGGCGGAGTTGAAGCGCGCCGGATTGTGGGAGGGCTCGCAGGCGAGCAAAGACCACGCGTGGTTCGCGCGAACGGTCGATCTGATCCGGCCGCGCACGCGCCTGCTCGGCGATTTCACGGGATGGGCGCGCGCATTCTTCAGCGACGATTTCGAGTACGAGGCGGAGGCCCGCGAGAAATTCTGGAAGGATGAGCGGCTGGGCGGGATGCTGGCAAAGCTTGCCGATGCGCTTGCGGCGCTGCCTGATTGGAACCATGATGCCTGCGATGCGGCGTCGCGCGGCGTGGCGGCGGCGGAAGGTGTGAAAGCGGGCTTGCTGATCAATGCCACGCGCGTCGCGATCGTCGGCCGGGCGGTGGCTCCTCCCCTTTTCGACACGATGGTCGCGCTGGGCAGGGAGCGTGTGCTCGCACGTCTCCGGCGCGCGGTTACATTTCTGGGATCGCGATAAATTGAATCGCTAGCTAGAGGCGCGGCGTTACTTGCCTGAGCGGAAAATCTCAGGGTGCACGGCGTGTTCCGGCGCTCCGGCGGCCGCGATCTTCACCGGCACGTCGAGCGGAATCTTCACCGGCGGCAGGCACGCGGAGCTATTGCACGCCTGGTAGCGCAGCGTGATGGGAATCGTGGCCTCGCCGACCGGCGCCTTGTCTCCCGCGGATAACTTCAGCTTCAGCGTGACCGTGCCGGCGTACACGTTGAGAGGTTTATCCGCGAAAGTGAACTTCTTATCGTGGCCCGGCGGATAGATCGAGTCGACCAGCGTAAATCCCTCAGGAAGCTTGGGTGTAAGAGTGGTCGGAATCAGGTAGGCATCCGAAGGCTTGTGTGAATTCATGTGGTACGCCTCGTTGATGTCGACCACCACGGCGACCTCGAAATCCTTGCCGCGCGGCACCGGCTCGAGCGAAACGTAGGTGTGGGTCTTTACGACCTGCGACGGAGACAGCGTCGGGGCTTCCTGCGCCGACGCAATCGCGGCGCCGGCGCCCGCCATCCAGGCGAGCGCGCAGGCTGCAAGAAAATAGCGGAATGCTTGGCTGAGATCATAGCTGGCTCTCGATATCCTTGGTGATCTGAGTTGGGTCGACTACGCCGATGTACCTCTTCACGATCTTGCCGTCGCGCGAAATCAGGAAGCTCGTAGGCATGCCGAGCAGCCCGCCGAACTTATCGGTGATCGCGTCGCTGCCTTCGACGATGGGATAGTTCATCGTCTCGTCCTTGCCGTCGACTTTAAATTCGTTGGTCTTCACGAACTGTGGGACCACCTTCGAGGGGTCGTCGTCCATCGATGCGCCCAGCATCGTGAAGCCTTTGCTCGAGTATTGTTGCTGCAGGCCGATCAAGACGGGAATTTCGCCGCGGCAGGGCTCGCACCACGTGGCCCAGAAGTTCAGCAGAACGACTTTTCCCTTCAAACTGGACAACGCTACATCGCCGCCCTCGAGATTCTTGAACGTGACGTTCGGTTCAGCCTCAAGATTGGCATCGGCTTTGGGGCTCTCCCCACCTCCGCTGTTGAGGTATTGTTTGACGCCTGAGGGCATTATTTTCTCGAGCAGGACGTCGAGACTGCCTCCGTTCAGGTGGCTCGAGACAATCGTAAGCCCGTTCGTGAAAATCAAGCCGCCGATCAACAACAGCAAAACTCCGCTGCAAACCTCGACCGTGTGCAGATGGCGCCGAAACTTCTGGTAGAACTTCATGAAGCGCCCGACTCCCACCGCAGTCAGCAGGAACGGTATGGAAAGCCCGGCCGAGTACAGCGTGAGAAGGATCACGCCATCCCTCACGCTCCCACGCGCGGCCGCGATCGCCAGAACGGTCGTGAGAATCGGCCCGATGCAGGGAGTCCAGCCGAGCGCGAACGCAAAGCCAAGAAGGAAGCCGCTCACGATCCCCGGAGTCTTTCCGCCGACGTCCCGCATATGGACGTCGCGGTTCAACCATCGCGACATCGGGGGACCGAAAAGAAAGATGAGCGACGCCGCATAGAAGTGAACCGGCTTGATGGCCATCTCAGCGCCGGTTCGGAAATTCAGGAACAGGCCGATCGCGACGAGCAGAACGCCAACGATGAGCCCGACTCGAACCGACATCTTGATGAGCACGCCAATCAGGTGCAGGCCGAAGAGAATGATCAGCGCACCCGCGATCGGCGCCAGAAGGTTCTTATGCTGGAGCAAAATTGCCCGACGGCGCTCGCCGTCGCTCCCATCGTAATGAACACCGCCGACAAACCGACGACGAAGGCCAACGCCGGGGGCAGCAGTTTGCTGGTTCCCGTTTCCCCTTCCTTCAGCTGATCCACACCCACCCCAGACAGCATGGAAAGGTAGCCTGGGACCAGCGGCAGAACACACGGCGATAAGAACGAACCCAATCCAGCGGCAAACACAAACAGGCCAGCAAGTACGGCTACAGACATTCGAAACCTCTCCAATCCCTCAGGGGAAACCAGCACCCAGCCCCACACCGGGCGCTAGCCAAACCGTGATTTGACCACATCCCTTAGACGTGCGCCACAGCTTTTTGGTTCTGGAACGTGCCGCAAGGTATTCCCGCCACGTGACATTAGAAGACGCCGCTTTCTGTGATGCGAACGCAAAAGTTCGTCTGCTAAGCCCCTGATATTGCTGCGCGAATATCCGCGGAGACGCATGGCGGTTCATGTGCCTTATCGAAATTGCGGGCCCGCCGCTGGAACCGCAGACGGCGACAATCGTTGCCGGATGCGGTGGCGGGCTCAAATTTTCCGCGAGGAGAAGCGCGATGACGCCGAATCAAGTAACGCTCGCCCGGGTCGCCGCCGCCTTTGCCGCCGTCGCGCTATTCACCGCCGGCAAAGATGTGCTGGCGGCCGATCTCGCGGCCGTCCTTTTGACCGTGGCGGCCATCGCGCTCGATGGCGTCGACGGCTACCTCGCGCGCACGCGAGGGCTGGCGACGCCGCTCGGAGCGCAACTCGATATCCTCGGCGATCGCGTGGTCGAGAATCTGTTCTTCACGTGCTTCGCCGTCGCCGGGCTGATCTCGCTGTGGGTGCCGGTCGTGTTTTTCGTGCGCGGCGCGCTCACCGATTTCCTGCGAGGACTGGCCGCGCGCGCGGGTCGCACCGGCTTCGGCGGCAACTCATGCTCGAAACGTGGTGGGGGAAGAGGCTCGTCGCTTCGCGCGCGAGCCGGGGCGCGTACGCCACGCTGAAATGCGTCTGCTTCTGCTATCTCGGCTTGCTGTTGCCGCTGCGGCATCCGTCCGGCGTCGTTTCGGATGCGACGTTCGGCCATTGGTTCGCTGCGTGGCTCAGCGCGCCGGTCGCGTATCGGTTGCTGTGCGCCGGCCGCATCCTCACAGGCGTCACGATCGTCTTCTGTCTCGTGCGCGCGATTCCCGTCGCATCAGGGAGGGCCGGCGCTATCT
>CAVUDN010000008.1:0-47733 GCA_963740095.1 uncultured Acidobacteriota bacterium | reverse complement strand
GTGGCGATTAGAAATCGCTGTAACTCGCAGAAAACACACGAAGGGGGTACGTTCTAATCGACACACTAACGGGGCCCGCGGGGAGAGAAATTCTCTGGGTCAACTGCCGGCCAGCCGGCGCGCGGTCTCGCCGAGCCGCTCGAGGTTCTCCTTCGATATCACGGCGTCGACGCCCACGCTGCGGGCCGTCCGTTCGACGTCGGGATCGCCGTAGAGGGTAAACAGGATGACGCGCACGTCACTGACCGCGCGCTTGATGGCCGACGCGGCTTCCAGGCCGTTCATCACCGGCATGCCGAGATCGAGGATCACGAGGTCGGGCTGGAGCCGTTTCGCCTTCTGAATCGCCTCGCGGCCGTTTTCGGCCTCGCCCACGATTTTGAATCCCGATTCGGATTCCAAAACATCGCACACCATGCGGCGCATCAACGGAGAGTCGTCGACGACGAGAACGTGGGCTGGGGATGGAAACATTTCTCCTGGCGATCATTTTGCCCGGGTTGAACCGTTCGACGCCGACTCCGCATATCCCATGGTTTCGATTTGCATGCGTCGCAGATTGTGGATCGCATCGGCAATGGCCGCGCGCTCGATGTGGCCGTCGGTGCTGATCCTTAATGCTGCAGGCGGTTGACGATGGCGATCAAGGCAACGTGCAGGCTTTCGCGGCGTTTCTGTTGGTCGGTCTCGAACAGGGCGGCTTGATATTCCGGCTGCCAGTCCGGAAAGGTGATTTCATCTTTAGAGTGCATCGGGCAAACTCCTAGATCGGAGGCGGCGCAATGGATTGTAAAGACGCGCCTAGAATACAAAATTCGCAAAAAAAATGTCAAGCGCGTCTATTTATTGTGGCGGCGCGGGAAAACTTTCGTGGTAGCTTGTAAAGTCGCGATGACGCCAAATCCTGATTACGCTGCGATGCTCGAGATTGCGCTCGCCGAGGCCCGCAAGGGGCTCGCCGAGGGCGGGCTGCCCATCGGCGCGGCGATTTTCGACGCCAGCGGGAAGCTCGTCGGCGCGGGCCACAATCGCCGCGTCCAGGACGGCGACCCTTCGATGCACGCCGAGACGAACGCCTTTCGCAACGCCGGCCGGCAGCGCAGCTACCGCAACCTGATCATGGTCACCACGCTCGCTCCGTGCTGGTATTGCAGCGGGCTGGTGAGGCAGTTCGGGTTCGGGACACTGGTGGTTGGCGAAAGCCGCAATTTTCAGGGCGGCGTAGAATGGCTGCGCTCGCTCGGCGTCAACGTGATCGATCTCGATTCGCAGGAGTGCGCCGCGCTGCTTTCCGCGTACATCGAAAAGCACCCGAAAATCTGGCACGAGGATATCGGCCAGGAATGAATAGGTGACAGGTCGCAGGTTGCAGGCCACAGGTGACAGAGTCAGGCGGCAGCCGATCAGCGAAACCGTAGAATCCACCGCAGAGACGCGGAGGGCGCTGAGAAAAACGGGAGGGGCTTTTCGCCGCTTATTACCACGACGTCGCAGGGTTTCCTGTCACCCGCAACCTGGGACCAGCCACCTATTTCACTTTCCTTGCACGAATTGCAGCGTGTAGGCCGAGGTCGGATCGAGCTGCTTGTCGATCACCTTCAGGTCGATGAGCTGGTCGTACATCGTTTGCCACCGCGCTGGATCCATCTGGCCGATCCGCGCGCCGCTCGCATCCCTGCCAGTAACGAAATTGCCGTCGCGCAGCGCCTGCCACGTAAAGTGCATCCACGCCGCATTGAGCGCGGGATTCAGCTCCGCGATGGCAGCATTCGCCGCCGCGGGATCTCGCAGGTACTCGCGCCAGCCCTTGATCGACGCGCGCACGAATCCCGCGACCGCCTCCGGATGCTGCGCCAGAAACGCGCGCGACGTGAACATCACGCGGTACGGGTTGTAGCCAGCGTCGCTCGTCAGCAGGACGCGCGTCGCGATTCCCGCCTGCCGCGCAAAAAACGGCTCGGACGTGGCGAACGCCTGCTGGACGTAGTTCGGGTCGGCGACGAAATTCGCCACGTTCATCATGGCGGGCACTTCGTGGACGTTGTTGAGGTTGCAGCGCTTCACGATGAACTCCCACCACGTCGAGCCCGTCTTGATTGCGACCGTGTGGCCGTTGAGGTCTGCGAAGGATTTGATCGGCGAATCCTTGCGGACCATGATGCCCTGCGGGTCGTGCTGCATCGTCGCGGCTACGGCGATCAGCGGCTGGCCGTCCGCAATCGACTCGAGGATCTTGTCGGACGAGCTCATGCCAAACTGCGCTTCGCCCACGGACACCTGCTGCTCCACGGAAACATACGGCCCGCCCGGCACGATCGCGACGTCGAGGCCCTCGTCCTTGTAGTAGCCGTTCACGAGCGCCGTGTAGAAGCCGCCGTGCTCGGGCTGCGGATACCAATCCGCCTGCAGGACAACCTTCATCAGCCCGTTCCCGATTGTGGAGTGATGGCAGCCGGCAAAGGCCAGCATGATGAAAATTGTGAGGAGGGATAGAACGCCCAGGGAGAGGCCCTTGCGCATAGCGTAAGGTAGCACGCGTCTCTAGGATTTCAGCCGGCAATCTGTGCGGCGTAGGCGACCAGCCGCGCGTCGGCGTCGCGCGCCGCGACGAGCTGCACGCCCGCGCCATCGCGGTCATGCGCGGGCAGCGCGACCACCGGCATTCCCGAAAGGCTCACGGGCGTGGTGTAGCGCAGGATTTTCCCGCGCGCGCCGCTGTTGTCGGCGCCGGCGACCAAGCGGCTGACCGGCGCGCACGGCAGGATGAGGTAATCGTGCGCGGCCAGCAGCGCATCCATCCGCGCGCGAAACGCCACGTGCCGCGCGCGCAATCGCTCGACCTCCGTTTCCGTGATCGACGCGCCCCACGCGAGCCGCTCCGCGATCGCGCGCTCGAAATGCGAAAAATCGCCGCCGGTGCGCGCGGTATGAATCGCGGCCGCTTCGTGCGCCTGAATCGGTGCGAACATTTCCATGGAATCGTCCCACCATGCGACTTCGATTTCGGTGAGCGTCGCTCTGCGCAGCTGCTTCTGCCAATCCGCGAAAGCGTCGAGCACGTCCGCATCGCAGTCGCGCAGAAAATTGCCGCTCACGCAGGCAATCTTCACGTTCGTCTCGGCACTTGCCGGCACGCGCAGGCCAAACAACGCTTCGGCGAGCAGCGGCGCGTCGCGCAGGTCGCGGAAGAGCCACCCGAGCGTGTCGAACGATTGCGCCAGGTGGACGCTGCCGCGCCACAGAGCGCGTTCATGCGCCAGCCCGATCGAGGCGCGATAGCCCGCGAGCCCGCACAACGCCGCCGGGACGCGAATCGAACCGCCCGTGTCGGTCCCAATCGCCGCGATCGCCGACCCTTCTTGCACGCTCGCCGCCGCGCCGCTCGACGATCCGCCCGTCAGCCGTGTCGCATCGCGCGGCTGGACGCAGTCGCCGTACTCCGGATTCTCGCCCGTGATTCCGTACGCGAGCGGGTGCAGGTTCGTCTTCCCGACGATCGCCGCGCCCTGCGCGCGCAGCCACATCGCCACTGCCGAGTCCGTGCTCACGATGCCGCTCTGCTCGGCGTAAAATCGCGAGCCGCACGACGTCGGAAATCCCGCAAGGTCGAAGCAATCCTTCAGTGAAATCGGCAGGCCGTATAGCAGCGGCTTTTCTCGCTCTGCGCCCGCGCTACCGCCGAATCGCGCTGGCAAATCCTCGGCTTCCGCCAAGGCCTGCTTCGCGTCGAGCGCGAGGTACACATTCTTGCCCGCGTTGCTGTTCGCACGCGTGAGCGCATCGCGCATCGCCTCGCGCGGCGTGATGCGGCCCGCGATCAGTTCCGCGCGAAGACTCTTCACCGGACTGGCCGGCGCTGGACTCGAATGTTCAGTCATAAATTAAATTTTTTTTTTTTAAAAAAAAAAAAAAAAAAAAAAAAAAAAAAAAAAAAAAAAAAATTTTTTTTTTTTTTTTTTTTTTTTTTTTTTTTTTTTTTTTTTTTTTTTTTTTTTTTTTTTTTTTTTTTTTTTTTTTTTTTTTTTTTTTTTTTTTTTTTTTTTTTTTTTTTTTTTTTTTTTTTTTTTTTTTTTTTTTTTTTTTTTTTTTTTTTTTTTTTTTTTTTTTTTTTTTTTTTTTTTTTTTTTTTTTTTTTTTTTTTTTTTTTTTTTTTTTTTTTTTTTTTTTTTTTTTTTTTTTTTTTTTTTTTTTTTTTTTTTTTTTTTTTTTTTTTTTTTTTTTTTTTTTTTTTCGATTCATTCTATCAGTGGCGCGCGCCCCCGAAAGACTCACCCCCAAGCGGCCTCTCGGGCGCACTTTACCGTGTCACGCTCGTCCTCCAGCATGATAAATTACGACATGGCGACCCCGGCAGCCGCACGCACCGGCGTAACTCCCTTCGACGAAGATTGTATTCGCGCCATCGTCCGCTTCACCGCGCGCACCCTAGAGACGCCGCACCCGGTGCCGTTTGGCGGGCTGATCGTCAACACGCGCACGGGCGAGACGCTGATGCGCGCTGTCAACGCCGTCCGCCGCGAGCACGATCCCAGCTCCCACGCCGAAACGCGCACCGTCCGCCTCGCCTGCAAGAAACTCAAGCGCACCAGCCTTGCCGGCTACACGATGTATTCGACCTGCGAGCCCTGCGCGATGTGCATGGCCAACGCGCTGTGGGCGGGCCTCGACCGAGTCGTCTTCGGCACGACCATCGCGGACGCCAATCGCTTCGTGAATCAGATTCACATCCCAGCGAAGGAAGTCTCGCGGCGTTCGGACATGCCCTGCATCGTCGAGGGGCCCGTCCTGCGCGAGTTGTGCAACACGCTTTTCACGCACCCGAATATGCAGAAGGCGTTTCGCACCTGGTCGTCGCGCGGCAAGAAATCCAACAAGTAAACCGGCCCGGAGGGACAGAAATCACGGCCATGCAACCCGATCACGCAGCCGCACTCAGCGCCATCCTCGGCGAGGACTCGCGCGTGCTCACGCAGCCGCAGGTCGTCGAGCAGCTCTCGCGCGATTTCTACTGGTACTCGCCCGTCCTGCGCAAGCAGCTCGACGGCAAAGTGGCCGACATCGTCGTCCAGCCGCTCACGACGCCCGAAATCCAAAATATCCTGCGCTACTGCAACGCGCACGATTTGCCCGTTACGATTCGCGGCGCGGGCACCGGCAATTACGGCCAGGCGGTCCCGCTGCGCGGCGGAATCGTCCTCGATCTCGCGCGCATGGACCAGCTCGAAGCCATTCAATCCGATGGCGTCGCCGTCTGCCAGCCCGGCGCGCGCCTCGGCGTGATCGAAAACGAGGCCCGCAAATGCGGCTGGGAGCTGCGCTGCTATCCCTCGACCATCGTGAAGGCCACCGTCGGCGGCTTTCTCGGCGGCGGATCGGGCGGCGTGGGCTCGGTGGCGCACGGCAATCTGCGTGATTACGATACGGTCCGCGCGCTCGAGGTCGTCACGATGGAGGCCGATCCGCGCGTCGTGTTGCACGAAGGCCAGGCGGTGCACGAAATTCTGCACGCATGGGGAACCAACGGCGTGATCTCGCGCATTTGGCTTGCGCTTGCGCCTGCGGTCGAATGGGCGCAGTGCGCGGTCGCATTCGACACGTTCGAAGAGGCTTTCGATTTCAGCGAGCGCATCGCGCGAAGCCCCGATTGGACCAAGCGGCTCGTCACCACATTCGAGTGGCCGATTTCGTCATTCTTCGGACCGGTGCGCCAGTACGCGCCCGACGGCAAAGCGCTGATTTTTTTCATGATCGCCGCCGCGGAGCTCGCTGCTTTCGAATCCGCGGCGCGCGAGGCGGGCGGTGAGGTCAGCTACTCCGGCGCGTACCTCGGCCTGCGCACGCGCCCGCTGCTCTCCGATTACACGTGGAACCACACCACGCTATGGGCCATGAAAGCGGACGATGCCTACACATATCTCCAGTGCGCGTTCGATCCCTCGACCGTGCGCGACCAGATTCGCCGCCTGAAAGAGCGCTTCGGCCACGAAATGATCTTTCACATGGAGTTCTGGAAAAATGGCGAGGGCGTGATGATCCCCGGCGCGCTGCCGGTGGTTTACTACACGACCGAGGAGCGCCTCAACGAGATGATCGACTACTGCCGCGAGATCGGCGTCTTCGTCGCGAATCCGCACGTCAACTATGTCGAGGGCGGCGGGCGCTATCGCCCCGACAATGTCCAATTGCTCGCCAAGCGCCGCTACGATCCCAAGGGGCTGATGAATCCCGGCAAGATGCTCACGTTTGAACCAGAGGCGCCCAGCCGATGAAAACCTGGATTCCCGATTCCCGCAACTTCGCGTATCTGAATTGGAAGCAGGTCGACGCGCTGCCGCGCGAAAGGACGCTGCTCGTGCTGCCCACAGCCGCCATCGAGCAGCACGGCCACCATCTTCCGCTCGCCACCGACACTCTGATCAATAATCTGCTGCTCGGCCACGCGCTCGAAAAGCTGCCGGCGGAAATGCCGGTGTATGCGCTGCCGCCCATGTGCTATGGCAAAAGCAACGAGCATATCGGCTTTCCGGGGACGCTTTCGGTCAGCTCGAACACGTTCATGGCGGTGCTGCGCGATCTCGGCTCGAGCATCGCGAAGGCGGGTTTCCGCAAGCTCGTCCTCTACAACACGCACGGAGGCAATACGGCGCTGATCGACGTGATGGCGCGCGACCTCCGCGCCGAATTCGGCCTGCGCACGTTCACGCTGCACGGCTCGGGCGGCGTGAAGTACGAAGGCGTGAGCGCGCAAGAACGCGCCTACGGATTTCACGCCGGCGAAGTGGAAACGGCGCTGCTGCTGGGCTCGATTCCGCAGCTCGTCGACCAATCCGCGTACACCAGCAACTACATCGCGGACGTCACCAAGCCGCAGCTGCTTTTGCCCGAAAACGCGCCGGCCACTTTCGCGTGGCTCACGTCCGACATCGCCCCGAGCGGCGTGATGGGCGATCCGCGCCCCGCCACCGCCGAAAACGGCGCGCGTTGGCGCGACGAAGCCGCCGCGCATCTCGCCGCCGCGCTCACCGCCATGGTCCGCTTCGGTGCCTGAACTTCAAGGCAAGACGCCTCTACCGCCGATGATCGATTGCGGCAATGGAGTGCGCCTGGAGCGCGGCGTGCGCTGCCGCATGTCGGACGGCGTCGAGCTCGTCTCCGATCATTATTATCCGCCGCAGCCCGATCGTCAGGCGGGGCCGCAGCCCACGCTGCTGATGCGGCAGCCCTACGGGCGCGACATCGCCTCGACCGTCGTCTACGCGCATCCGGTTTGGTTCGCGCGGCACGGCTACAACGTGGTGATTCAGGACGTGCGCGGGCGCGGCGATTCCGGCGGCGACTTCTATCCCTTCCGCCACGAAGCCCAGGACGGCGCGGAGACGATTGCATGGCTGCGCGCGCGGCCCGAATCGAACGGCCGCGTCGGGATGTACGGCTTCTCGTATCAAGGCATCACGCAGTTGCTCGCCGCAGCGCGGCAGCCCGAGGGTTTGCAATGCATCGCGCCGGGCATGACGGCCTGCGATCTCTACCACGGCTGGTTTTACAACAATGGCGCGCTGCGGCTCGCGTCGTCGCTCGGCTGGGGCTTGCAGATGCTGAAGGAGGACACGCGGCGGCGGAAGCTGCGCGAAGCGAGCGACCGGCTGGAGCAGGCCTGGGCCAATCTCGCAGCGCAGACCAGCGTGCTTCCTTTTCGCGAGCAGCCTGCACTGCACGGCGAGGGCGTACCGCAGTACGTGGTCGACTGGTTCGATCACGCCGAGCCCGGCGCATTCTGGCACGAGCTCGACGTGAGCCAATCGATCAGCCGCATCAACGTGCCTGCGCTGCACGTCTCTGGCTGGTACGACACGTATCTCAAAGGCAGCATCGACGGATTTCTCGCGCTGCGCGAACGCGCGGGGAGCGCAGCCTCGCGCGCGCATCAATATCTGATCGCAGGGCCATGGCTGCACATTCCCTGGGGCGATCGCGTCGGCGCGGCGGATTTCGGCGCCGAAGCGCTCCTCGATACCGATGCGATCCTGCTGCGCTGGTTCAATCACTGGCTGAAGGATTCTGGCGAATTTGCAGGCGAGCCTCGGATTCGCCATTTCGTTCTCGGAGAAAACCGCTGGCGCGACGCGGATGCTTTCCCGACCGAAACGGATTATCACTTGTATCTGCACAGCGGCGGCAGAGCGAATTCGCGCAAGGGCGACGGGACGCTTTCGGACACGATGCCCGCCGCTGATGAGCCCTGCGATGTTTTCGTCTACGATCCGGAAGTGCCCGTGCTGGCTCCAGGCGGAGCCGCCGCGGCGAGCGGGCAGTTCGATCAAGCTGCGGTCGAAATGGGAAACAACGTGCTCGTTTACACTAGCGAGCCGCTCAGCAAGCCCCTGTTGGTTTTCGGCGCGCCACGCGTTTCTCTGTACTGCGCCACGTCCTCGGCTCACACGGACTTCACCGCCAAGCTCGTTCGCGTTACGCTGAATGGCGCAGCGGAATTCATCTGCATCGGCATCGCGCGCTCGAGCCGTCTTTTCCAGGAAACAGGATATTCGGCGGACAAAATTCTTCCCTGGCACTTTTTCCTCGAGCCAACTTCCTGCCGATTTGCGCCAGGTGAAAGAATCCGGCTCGAAATCGCGAGCAGCGCGTTTCCTCTATACGACCGCAATCCCAGTACTGCTGTGCCTTCTTGCCGCGCGACTTCCTGGGACTGGCGGCGCTCGACGCAATTCGTCTATCACGACACCAAGCACTGGTCGGCGCTGCACCTGCCGGTGATCGAGGCGGCGCCATGACGGCCGACCGCGTCGTGCCAATGGTCGAGATCGAGAATCTTGGCAAGCGCTACGGCGCGGGCCAGCCGGTGCTCGGCGGCATCAGCCTGAGCGTCGCCAAGGGAGAATTCGTCACGCTGATTGGCCCATCCGGCTGCGGCAAATCGACGGTGCTGAAATTAATCTCGGGTCTCACGCCGCCAAGCGCTGGCTCGATTCGCGTGGAAGGAATGGCGCCGAAAGACGCGCGCGAAATTGTCTCCTACATTTTTCAGGACGCGACGCTGCTTCCCTGGCGCACGGTCGAACAGAATGTCGGCCTCGGCCTCGAGCTCGAAGGCGTGGCCCGGCCGACGCGCGAGCAAAAAACGACGGCGCTGCTCGAACTGGTCGGGCTCGGACATGTGGCGAAATCGTATCCGCGGCAGCTTTCGGGCGGGATGAAGATGCGCGTCTCGATTGCGCGCGCTCTCGCCACCAATCCGCGCCTGCTGCTGATGGACGAGCCTTTCGCCGCGCTCGATGAAATGACTCGCGACCGCCTGAACGAGGAAATTCTGCGCCTGCAAGCGGAGCAGAAGTGGACGGCTGTGTTCGTGACGCACTCGGTGGCCGAGGCGATTTTTCTTTCGACGCGCATCGTGGTGCTCGCCACGAATCCGGGCCGCATCCACGCCGAGTTCGCGGTCGACTTGCCCGTGCCGCGCACGAGGTCGAAGCGCGATACGCCGGAATTCGACGCGCTCGCCGTGAAGGTGTCGCACGCGCTGCGCGCTGCGCTCGCGCCCGAGGACGCGCCGGCGGCTACGCCATGAATCCGAACCCCAAACGGCGGCTCGTCAATTTCGCAAATGCGGCCGCCGTTTTTGTGGCGCTGCTTGTGCTCTGGCAGCTCGTGCTGTGGATCTTCCGCGTCCCTCAGTACATGCTGCCTTCGCCGTGGGCGGTGGCGCGCGCCTTCGTCGACCGCTTCTCGACGATTCTGATCGCGCTCGAAATCACGGGAGAGGAATCGGCCGGCGGCCTCGTCGCCAGCATCCTGATCGGCCTGCTGGTCGCGCTGATTTTCGCGCAGTCGCGATGGGTGCGCCGGATGCTCTATCCCTACACGCTGCTGCTGCAGACCGTGCCGATCATCGCGATCGCGCCGCTGATTCTGATGTGGGTGGGCGCGGGAACGGCTTCGGTGGGCGTGATCGCGTTCATCATTTCGCTCGCCCCAGTGATTTTCAATACGACGCAGGGGCTGATCAGCGTCGACGAGAATTTGGTGCATCTCTTTCTGATGCACAACGCCTCGGCCTCGCAGATTCTTTTCAAGCTGCGCCTGCCGCACGCGGTGCCGTCGCTCTTCGTCGGCATGCGCATCGCGAGCGGCCTTGCCGTGATCGGCGCAGTGACCGGCGAACTCTACGCCGGATCGAGCCGCGTCGGCGTAGGCGGCCTCGGCTATTCGATCCTGTATGCGTCGACGCAGCTGCAAACGGATTATCTCTTCGCGCTCGTGCTCGCGACGACGGTGCTCGGCTTCGCCTTCTTTTTTCTGGTGATGTTTCTCGAATGGTATTTCCTGCACAATTGGCACGAGTCGGTCCGCGTGCCGGACGCCGACTCCGATTCCTAGGCCCGGGAGGAAATCATGCTGCGACTCGAAACGGAAACCGGCTGGTGGCTCGTCACGCACCCGGACCACGCGCGGCTGGCGGGCGCCTTCGCCGAGCGCTGGGGCAACGAGAAATTCCTGCCGCCCGAGCCGCGCGCCCGAGTCCTCAAAGGCATCGCCCTCCACGACGACGGCTGGCTCGCGCGCGACGCGAAGCCGGAAATCACGCGGCAGGGGAAGCCAAGCGCGTTCTCGGTGGAGCTCGTCGAAAAATATTCGGCGTTCGAGGAAATCGATCTCGCGGACTATCTTGCCGTGCGCGACCGCGCGGTGCGGCTCATCGCGGCCGAGGATCCCTACGCGGCGGTTCTCATCTCAATGCACACGTACAGCCTCCTAAGCGAACACGCCGACCGCTCGACGATCCCGCCGGCGGAATTGCCGCTGCTCGACCGGTTTCTCGATCAGCAGAAAGAATTTCAGCAGGCACTGCGAAATCAGATCGCGGAGGATGAGAGCGTGGCACGGGAGCAGAAAAGCGACACCGCGATCCTCGATCATTTCCGGCTCTTGCAGGCGAACGACAATCTATCGCTACTGACGTGCGTGGACTTCGCGCGCCCTGCGAATCTGTTGCATTCGCTGCCGTTGCGCGATGGAGGCTACGCGCGGGTCGAGGTGCGCTCGGCGGGCTCGCGCCACTTCGTCCTCGATCCGTACCCCTTCAGCGAGCCCTCGCTGACGTTTCAATTTCCCGCGCGGCACGTGAAGGGCAAGCTTTTCGGCTCGTCGGCAGAGTTGCGGGAACAGTTTGCGTCGGCGCCGGTCGAGACCCTCTCGGTCACGGTCAGCGCAAGCTGAGTACGCTCGGGCGAACTTACAGGCAGCGAGGGACGGGCTGGGCTGCCGTCCCTCGCTGCCGAAGTGAGACTTAGAACAGCACGCTGAGCGACATCTGAATCTGCCGCGGGCTGCCGATCGTCTTGTTTGTTACGCCGAGGCCGCTGAATGAAGGAGGAACATAGAGACTCGAGCCGTACACAGGGAAATCGTTGAAGTTGATGTTCTGCGAGACGTTGTCGACCGGGATATCGAAGCTCGCCGTGTTAGTCAAGTTGAAGACGTCGAAGGTGTACCTCACGGAAACGCGTTCGGTCACCTGCGTGTTCTTCACGAGCGAGATGTCCGCGACCCGCTGCCAGGATTGTCGGAAGATGTTGCGCTGGCCTTTGTCGATGAAGTTGGTTTCGTACGTGTCGCCCGCCGGAATCGCGCCACCCAAATCCCCTGGGTTGAGGAGGGGCAAGGTGAAGCAGCTGGCACTGAGAGCGGGGGGGCCCACGAGGTTGCCGCCGACGAAATCGGCGCCGCTCGCGCCGGTCATCGCGCTTTTCGGAGTGCAGCCGGGGGCCAACGGGACGATCGGGTTTGTGATGCCGTCCGAAGTGCCGTAGAAAATGCTGCCGACCGCGCCCGAATAGTCGATAACGCTGTAGGGCTGGCCGCTTTGAAGAGTCGTGATGCCTTCGACTGCCCAGCCATCGGCGAACTTCCCCTTCAACGACGACTCAGCGAAGAATTTGGGCAACTGATAGAGATAGGTGAAGTTGATCACGTGCGTGCGGTCGAAGTCCGAATTGCCGTAGCCCGAACGCAGGTTGAGCGGATTGTTGCCGTTGTAAAAGAGTCCCAACGCGCTCTGTTCATCCGTCGAATGGGAATAGGTGTACGAGAAACCCACCTGCAATCCATGGCTCAGGCGTTTTTCGACATGCGCTTGCAGCGCATTATAGGCGGAGATGCCGGCGGCGGTGTACGCCTCCGACTCCGACGAATAGCCGATGTAGGGCACGCGAAGATCGACGTTCCCCCCTTCATATGTTGCGAGCATCGTGCTTCCGTCAGGCAGTCCCATGAATCCGCAGCCGCTCGTATTGCCAAATGGAATCGCCACAGTCGGCGGCGTGCAGGTTGGCGTGTACGAGCAGGCGCCCGGATTGGACGTCGGGTTGCAGCCCGGGGGCGCGAGTATGTTGTAGCCGTAGGTGTAGTTCTGCCCGTGGATCGGCTTCGTGGGCGAAGCGATCCCCGCCTGATTGAACGGTATGGGAATAATTTCATGCCGGCCGAGATTACCCACGTATCCGATGTCGATAGCGAGATCGTTGCGGGGCTGCCATTGAACGTCGAGCGTCTCGTTCATCGTGTAGGGGAGTTTGTTGTTCGCCTTGTAAACGGCGAAAGCGAATAGCTGCGCCCCGCTCTCAATGGCGGCCTCATTCGGCAGATTGATCAGAGCCGGGTTGTTGCTTGGGGCAACAGGGGGAGTAAAGCCAAAAGGATTCGCGAATCCGCCAGCGGCGGAATCGCAGCTCGGAACGAAGCCCTGATAGTAGAAATCAGGCTGGCAAAGCGTGGAGTTCACGTACGGAGGAGACTGCGCAACGCCGAACGGCCCTCCAGGAATCACGCCAGCCGCAACGCCCGGGGAGAGATACGTGAATAGTTCACCGCGGTCGTAGTACATGCCCCAGCCGGCGCGGACCACAACCTTGCTATTGAACATCTTCGGGCTCCAGGCCACGCCGAGCCGAGGCGCGATACCCCATTGCCGGCCCGTCAGAGTCGAAGCGCTCACGCCCTTCGTGGGAAACAGCGGGTTGTTGCCGGCCACGACAAAGCCGTTCTCGGGATTGCCTTGAGCGTTCAGGTTGATCGTGCCGGTGACATCATTAAAGGAGTACAGCGCGGGATTGAAGTTGTAGAGCCTGCCTCCCTTTTCAGTGAGGCCGCCGTGGTAGTCATATCGCAGCCCGAAGGTGAGGCTCAGATTGGAGCGAATCTGGAACTTGTCCTGCACGTATTCCCCGGTCTCGCGGCTCCGGTAGTAGCGATTGGCATTGCCATTCAAGAACGTCGACGTGATGAACCCGTCCGACGTGTACGTAGCGTTGATGCCCTGCAGGAACTGAGTGAAGTCCACGAAGCCGATCGTGCCCTTATTCGTTCGCTCGTCTCGAATATTCAGCTGCGTGTAGGAAAAACTGCCGCCGAAGGTGACCGTGTGCCTGCCCCGGGTCCAGACAGCGTCGGCCGAGGGATTGAAGCGATTCTGGAACACTCCCGTGAAAGCGCTTTGAGAGTTAGCTCCATCGCCGATATTCGTGCCCGCGTTAAAGACGAAATTGGGATTGTACGGGAGCCCGAAGGGATTGTTCCCGAGATCGTCGACGATCGATATCCCGGGGAAGAAGGTCGAGCCGAACGTGTTGATCGTCGAATCGGCGGCGGACGCACCCGTGAGTCCCTCAACGTAGGTCGCGAACTGCTGCGGCGTGAAGGGCTGCCCAATCGTGCTGTAGACCTTCTCGTGGATAAAGCCAAACACTTCGGCCACGCTCAAATTCTGCGTCAGCGTCTGCGTGTTCGTGATCGAGGCGACCTGGCTGCCCGCGTCCAGGTGCTGCGTGAAACCCGGAACGGCGGAGTAGGCGTATGGGGCCACGCTCGGATCGTGCTGATAGTAATATTTCAGCGCAAGAGTATCCTTCGGCGTGGCGATGTAGTCGAGGTCGGCGACAGCCTGATCCGCGCGGAAGTAGGCGGTGCCGGGCAGGAACGTATTCTCGGGGTAGGGGACCGTGGGCGTAAAGGAACCCGCCGACGGGAAAAGATACTGACCGTTTGGCAGCTTATAGTTCAGCAGTCCATACGCGATCGGATTGATCTGGCCGAAACCCGTGCCTACGGTCGCCGGCAGACTGATGGTCGAACCGACTGGACTCGCCCCGGAACCGAAATAGCTGCAAGGGGGCGCCGCGCAGGCAGCGGTGACGGTCGTGACCTCAACGGCATTCGCCAGGCCCGCCGGGCTTCGATCGTTCGTCAGGTTAGTCGGCACCACGTTTCGCGAACTTCCGATCTCCTGATCCGAATCGTGGATATGCTGATAGGCGATGAAACCGAAGAGTTTGTTCTTGATGAGCGGGCCGCCCAAGGTCCCGCCCGCCACTTCGCGGTGCAATTGCGGAACTTTGTCTGCCGCGGGTATGTTGGGGTCGGCGTTGTAGAAAAATGGAGCGGCGTTGAGCCAGTCCGTTCCGCGATGGAGGTATGCCTGGCCATGGATATCATTGGTGCCCGAGGTGGTGCTCAAGTCGATGTGCGCGCCGCTGGTGGAACCTTGCTGCGCATCATACATTGAAGTGTTGGCGCGGAACTCCTGGATCGTCTCGGGAGCAGGCGTCGGGAGCGCCTGGCCGATGGCCAGATAAGGAGAGGAAGTAACCTGGATTGGCTCCGCCGAAGTGCTATTGAGGCTCGCCGAGCCGCCGAGGCCTGTGTTGTTCACAACGCGGGCGGAAGCTACTGAACTCGTGCTCTTGCCGTTGAACAAGTTGCTTGCATCCACGCCATTCAGCAGGAACGTGTTACTCGTGTCGCGCTGGCCGTTGGCCCAGATAGGCGCGTTGCCGAGACCGTTGTTCGCGCCGGTGCCGCCCGATAGCTCCGCATTCACTCCGGGCGAGAGGATCGCGATGCCCGTGAAGCTGCCCGTAGGCAACGGGATGGACTGCAGTTCCTGCTTATCCAGGACGTAGCCATTCGTCGTATCGACGGCATTGAGCAGCGGCGTTTCCTGGACGGTGACGGTCTGAGTCACCTCGCCGACTTTGAGCTCTGTATTCAGGGTCGCGGTGCGGTTTGCCTGGATCACGATCGACGGAATCTTCTGGCTCTCAAATCCCGCATGCGTGAATGTGATCGTGTAACTGCCGATCGGCAAATTCACGATCGTATACGCACCATCCGCGCTGGTCGTTTCGGTGCGCGTGAGGCTGGTCTGATCGTTGACCACACTAACCGTAGCGCCCGCGATCACGGCTCCCGTGGAGTCGGTGACGGTTCCGGTAATGCCGCCAAGAGTCTGCTGAGCCTGTGTGGAGGTTGTGCAGGCGAACACCAAGCAGAACGACAACAAGAAAGAGAAAACACTCGTCCTTCGAATCATCGAATTCACCCCTCCCCTATATCGTCTATGAGCAGTTCGCCGGGATCGTCGCGCGAGTCCGTGGCGGTCTCGCGATCTCTCAGTCCAATGAATGTGGCTTACCCCATTTGCAAATGCAAATCTGCTGCGGGGGAGCGTAGTCCAAGTCCGGCCCGGAGGACAATGAATAGTTTTTTTCAGGCCGATCAGTAATTTCGATGTCCTGTGGAAATCTTTACGGCGAATTCCCCGCAGGAAACTAGATTCTTCAATAACGCTTCCGGCGATGCAGTCGGCCCGAGGCGGATGTGGAGTGCGGGAGCTTGCTCCCGCTGTTTGCCGTCCCGGCTTGCCGGGGCGTGCTCCCCGCACGCGCCACTAGCACTCAGCTGCCCGGCTCAGAAAAGCCGGCGGGCAGGCAGCAAAGATTTCGGCATCTCCGCGCAGACCGTGAACATCGGCTCGTTGACGACCTGGCTCATGTGCAGGTTCATCGCGACGCTGCATAGCAGGTAGGCGTGAACCGGCGTGAAGCCCCAGCGATCGACCAGCAGGTCGATCATCCGCGAAGTGGCCGCGCGGGCGGCCCCGGCCGCGTCGGTGGCCGATTCCACGACGAACCACGCGTCGCCGCCGGTCTCCTGGCCGCGGACCGCGCCCGATTCGACGACCGGCGCGGCCAGCCGCTGCCCCTTGTGCAGCCGGAAGCGCAGCGTGACGTCCGCCGGGCACTCGATGCCATTGATGCAGACCTCGCCGTCGCCCTGCGCGGCGTGCGCGTCGCCCGCGGAGAAAAGCGCGCCTGTATTGTAGACCGGAAGATACAACGTGGCGCCCGCGCAAAGCTGGCGAACATCCATATTCCCGCCGAAAGGCCCCGGCGGCCGCGTGATGAACTCGCCGTCTTCAGCGCGCGCAACTCCCATCACGCCGCAGAACGGCCGCAGCGGCACAATGGCCGGGGCGAGCGAGCGACTGACAGTGCCCTCGAGCTTCCAATGAAATAAGAACGGCTCGGCGAAGCGTTCCTTCAGAAAGCCAAGCCCGGCGATCACGCTCGACCATCCCCAGCCGCGGTGCGCCACTTTCAGCACATCAATTTGGAGGACGTCGCCCGGCTCGGCGCGCTCGACATAAATCGGGCCTGTGAGCGCGTGGATGCGCTGGCGGTCGATCGCGAGGAATTCGGAAAGCGTCGTCTTGGGATTCACCTGCGCGCCGCTCGCATCGACGCATTCAAGATGCACGGTATCGCCCGGCTGAATATTCAGGCGCGGCGCGAGCGCGCGGTTCCAGCGTGAGTGCGTGGGATTGGCGGAAAGCTTGTGCTCGGCCATGTGCGCTTAGACCTCGACGGACATTTGCAGCTCGACCAGCGCGTGGCGCGGCAGCGCCGAAACTCCCAGCGCGGCGCGGACGTGGCGTCCCGCCTCGCCAAAGACCTCAATCAGCAAATCCGAGGCGCCGTTGATGACCCGTGGGGAATCTTCGAAGCCGGCGACCGCGTTCACATAGCCGTTCACGCTGATCACGCTCTTCACGGCGTCGAGCGAGCCGAGATGGCGCTTGAGCACCGCCAACTGCGTCAGCGCGCACAGGCGCGCGGCGGCGTAGCCCTGCTCGACGGTGCGGTCGAGACCGACCGTGCCGCTGACGATGCCGGTGGAATCGGCCGAGATGACGCCCGCGAGAAACACGGTGTTGCCGACCGTTTTCGCCGAGACGTAGTTCCCTCCCGCCGCCGGGGGCGGTGGCAAGACGATGCCGAGTTCCTGAAGCCGCGCTTCGACGCCCATGCGCCGGCGCCCCCTTTCGCCTTTCCGCGCAGAGCACTCTAGCATAGAGATCAATTTCTTGATTGCCCGCGAGCGGCGCTGCGCTAGGATTGGCCATGCCACGACCCGGAATTTGCCTGGCGGGCGCTTCGATCGCTCTGGCCGCTGCCGCGATGCTTTTCATTTGCTCAGCGCGAAGAGTGGGCGCGCAGACCGCATCCATTGCTGATTCCACCGGCATTTTGCATGCGACGCGCGAGTTGCCTTCGGACCTCGAGCTGGGCGGCGAACTAGCCGGCCTGCCGCCGAAAACCACGCGATACGTGACGCGCCAGGATCTGCTCGCCTTGCCGCAAGTGAGCTACACCGTGACAGACGATCCGAGCTTCAAAGGCCTTGGCCCGACGCGGATCAGCGGCGTTTCGCTCGAGGAATTGGCGAAGCGGTTTGCGGCCGCCGGCGCGGATATGGTCGTCGCCATTTGCGACGACAAATATCGCGCGAATTATCCGCGCGACTACCGCACGGCACACCGGCCGCTGCTCGTTCTCGAAATCAATGGCAAAGGCCCGGCGGAATGGCCAAAAAGCGAGGGCAGCGACATGGGGCCGTACCTGATCTCGCATCCGAAATTCACGCCGCGATTCAAGGTGCTCTCGCACGTGGAGGAAATGCAGATTCCCTGGGGCGTCGTGCGGATCGAATTTCGCAACGAGAAGCAGGTCTACGGCGCGATTGCGCCGCGCGGCCCGCACGCGAAAGATGTGCAGGTGCAGAACGGTGACCGCATCGCGAAGGAGAATTGCTTTCGCTGCCACAATGCGGACGGTGAAGGCGGACGCAAAGCGGGCGTCACGTGGATGGTCATTTCGACGATCGCGGCCGGCGCGCCTGATTTTTTCATGGCGTACGTGCGGAATCCAAAGTCGAAAAGCCCGCAGGCGCAGATGCCGGGCAATCCCGAATATGACGCCGCGACGCTGCGTGCCCTTGCCGCATATTTCAAAACATTCGCGGCGGCGCCAAATCCCCCCGCTGGCGCAACAGGGGCAACACAATGACGCTGCGCGCCTGCAAGGTGCTGCTCGTCTTCTCGGTCGCGATCTTCTACACGCTCGTCGTGCTCAACAACACGACCGACTACAACTCGAATTACCAGTTCGTCCGCCACGTGCTGATGATGGACTCGACGTTCCCCGGCAACCACGGGATGTGGCGCGCAATCAACAGCCCCGCGATCCAGACGGCGTTTTATATCTCGATCATCGCGTGGGAAGCGCTGACCATGATCTTGTGCTGGTGGGGCGGCGCGCGCATGGCGACGGCGATCGGGAGCGCCGACGCGTTTGGCCGCGCGAAAGATTTAGCGATCATCGCGCTGACGCTGAGCCTGCTGCAATGGTCGGTGGCGTTTCTCAGCGTGGGCGGCGAGTGGTTCCTCATGTGGCAATCGAAATCGTGGAACGGGCAGGACGCCGCGTTTCGCATGTTCACCGTGAACGGGATCGTGTTGCTGCTGGTCGCGCTGAAGGACGAAGAGGAGCGCGTTTGACAATGCGCGAAGTCAAGTGGCTCATGGGAGGAAGCATGCGATTGCGGAGAACGCACCCGGCGATATTTGTCTGCGTGTGGCTGATCGGCGTTGCGCTGACCGGCTGCGCGCGCCCGGCGCAGGAAGAAGCGAAAAGGTCCGCGCCGACGATCGTGTTCATGACGGACTTCGGGACGGCGAACGATGCGGTGGCCATCTGCAAGGCGGTAATCGTGGAAATCGCGCCGGACGCGAGGATCATGGACATCACGCACCAGGTGACTCCTTTTTCGATCGACGAGGGCGCGCGATTCCTGGCGGGAGTGACGCCATACTATCCGTCGGGCACGATTTTTCTGGTTGTCGTCGATCCGACCGTGGGAACTTCGCGAAAAGCAGTGATCGTGAAAACGAAAAAGGGGCAATATTTCGTTCTACCGGACAACGGACTCATGACTCCGGTGATCGACCGCGATGGCTTTGACGGCGCGCACGAAATCACGAATCCGTCCTGGATGATTGGCGACAAAGTTTCGTCGACGTTTCACGGCCGCGACATTTTTTCGCCCGCCGCAGCGCATCTTGCGGACGGCGAAGATTGGACCACCGCAGGCCCGGCCGTTCCAGAACTCGTGCGCCTGACGCCACAAATCGCAACCGTCGGTGAAAAGGGAATCAGCGGAACCGTGATCGCTCTCGACGATCCCTTTGGCAGCCTCATCACCGACATTCAGGGAGACAGTTTCAAGAAGCTCGGCTATTCGCTAAATGACAACGTGACGCTGAAAATCGACAAGAAGCTGTACACCTTCCCCTACGAGAAGACGTTCGCGATGGTGGCGGTTGGCCAGCCGCTCGTCTATATCGATTCGCGCGGGCGCGTGGGCATCGCCGTCAATCAGGGCGATTTCTCGAAGAAATTTGGCGTTACGCCGCCCGTGCCGGTGTTCATTCCGCGCAGGAAGTAGCGGCGCAATCCGCTGATGGGTTCCATCCGATTTGCGACGGGACACGTCGGCTTCTTTCGTTGACGCTTTACTCCGCCGGCCCTATAGTGGCTCGATTTATCGGGGATGCCGTTTGCTCGAGCGCATCTTTCATCTCACTGAAAACAAGACCACGGTGCGGCAGGAGCTGCTCGCCGGCCTGACCACCTTCATGACCATGGCCTACGTGGTCGTGGTAAATCCGCAAATTCTCTCCCAGGCGGGCATGCCGGTTGACGGCGTACTCTTCGCGACGTGCATTTCCGCGGCGATTGCCACGCTGGTGATGGGGTTGTGGGCCAATTATCCGATTGCGCTCGCGCCCGGAATGTCGCTCAACGCCTATTTCACGTATACGATCGTGCAGCAGCGCGGCGTGCCGTGGCAGACCGCGCTCGGCGTGGTCCTTCTCTCGGGGATCCTGTTCCTGATCCTGACGCTGACGAATGTCCGCGAGCAGATCGTCAACGGCATTCCCGATTGCCTGAAGCACGGCACGGCGGCGGGCATCGGCCTCTTCATCGCGTTCGTCGGTTTCCGCAACGCGGGAATCATCGTGGCGAACAAATCGACCTTCGTGGCCCTCGGCAAGACGTCCGACCCGCAGGTGATTCTCGCGGCCGTGGGGGTGATACTGATCGCGATTCTGATGGCCCGCCGCGTGGGCAGCGCGATCTTGCTGGGAATAATCGCCATCACGTTGATCGGCATTCCGCTGAAAGTCAGCCAATGGCCCGCGCACCTGTTTTCGTGGCCGCATCCCGCGGGAACGCTCTTCAAGCTCGACGTGCGCTCGGCATTCAAGCTCGGGCTCGGCGATCTGGTGTTCGTTTTTTTCTTTGTCGATCTCTTCGACAACGTAGGGACGCTGGTCGGCGTCTGCGAGCAGGGCGGATTTCTCCGCGACGGCGTGCTGCCGCGCGCGAGCCGCGCATTGCTGGCCGACGCCCTTGGCACGATCACCGGCGCGCTGACTGGTACCTCGACGGTAACGAGCTACATCGAGAGCGCGGCAGGCGTGGCCGCGGGCGCGCGGACGGGCCTCGGCAATCTGATGATCGCGGCGCTGTTCGTCGGCGCGATGTTCTGCGCGCCGATCGTCTCCGCGATTCCCTCTTACGCCACAGCCCCCGCGCTGATTCTCGTCGGCGCGCTGATGTGCGGCGAAGTGGCCAAGGTGAAGTGGAGCGACTACACGGACTCCGTGCCCGCGTTCCTCACCGTGATCGGGACGCCGCTCACGTTCAGCATCGCCACGGGCCTGAGCCTCGGCCTGCTGTCGTTCACGTTCCTGAAATTGTTCACCGGGAAATACAAGGAGATCAGCCCGCTGATCTGGGTGCTGAGCGCCCTGTTTCTGCTACGCTACGCGTTTCTGAGCCACGAATGATTCGCGGTTAGGCAAGGAGTGCAAACGATGCACCGCTTCGTAGGAATTCTCGGAATGATCACGATGCTGTCGCTGGCCTACATTTTCTCGACCGACCGGCGCGCCATCCGCCGCAAGACCGTCGCCTGGGGCCTGGGCCTGCAAATCGCCTTCGCGTTTATAGTGATGCGCTGGGAAACGGGCCGCTACATTTTTCAGCGCCTCGGCGCGGCTGTGAACTGGTTTCTCGATTTTGCGTATTACGGTTCGTCCTTCATCTTCGGCGATCTGGGAGTAAAGAACTCGCCCAAAGGGTTCTACTTCGCGTTTCAGACGCTTCCCACGATCATCTTCATCGCCGCAATATTCGCCCTGCTCTACTACTACGGAATCATGCAGATCGTCGTGAAGGCGGCGGCGCATGTGATGACCCGGCTCATGGGCGCGAGCGGCGCCGAATCGCTCAACGTGGCCGCCAGCATCTTCATGGGCCAGACCGAAGCGCCCCTCACGATCCGCCCGTTCCTGCCCGAGATGACGAAATCGGAGATCATGACGGTCATGACCAGCGGCATGGCGCACGTCTCCGGCGGAATGATGGCCGCGTACATCGCCTACGGCGTGAAAGCCGAGCACCTGCTCGCGGCAGTGATCATGACGGCGCCGGGCACCATCCTGATCGCGAAGATGCTGGTACCGGAAACCGAGAAGCCGCTTACGGCGGGCCACGTGGAAATGGCGGAAATGGAAAAGGACATCAACGCGCTAGGCGCGCTTTCGCGCGGCACGATCGACGGCCTGCACCTCGCGCTCAACGTCGCCGCCATGCTCGTTTCCTTCATCGCGCTGATTTATCTCGTGGACGGCTGCTTCAACGCGGCGCACAACTTTCTCGCAGCGCATCACGCCGGGTGGTTCCCCTCGAGCGTTGAGCAGATTTTCGGCTGGCTTTTTTCGCCGGTCGCCTGGGTGATCGGCATTCCCTGGAACGACTGCCATACCATCGGCAATCTGCTCGGCCTGCGCATGGTCACGAACGAACTCGTCGCCTTCCAGCGGCTCGGCCCGATGCAAGCCACGCTCAATCCGAGATCCTTCACGATCGCGACATTCGCGCTCTGCGGCTTCGCGAATTTCAGCTCGATCGGCATCCAGATCGGCGGCATCGGCGCGCTCGCTCCCAACAAGCGCTCGGAGCTGGCGCGATTCGGCATTCGCGCGATGCTCGCCGGAACGATGGCCAACCTGATGTCCGCATCGCTCGTGGGAATCATGCTGCGATGAGCACCGGCAAATCGAAAGCTGCAGCGCACGGGGACGAATTCGCGCGGTCGGCGCGCGCCGCGAAGTACGTTCTCTCGAAAACGAAGCTGCGCCCGAAAATCGGCATCGTGCTGGGCACGGGCCTCGGCTCCTTCGCGGACGAGCTCGCGAGCCCCACGCACATTCCCTACGCAAAAATTCCCGGATTCCCGCGATCCACCGTCGACGGTCACACGGGGCGGCTCGTGATCGGCAAGATCGAGAATATTCCCGTGGCGGCGATGCAGGGCCGCGTGCATCTCTACGAAGGCTACGCGGTGAAGGATGTCGCTTTCCCGATGCGCGTCTTTCGTCAAATGGGAATTCGCGCAGCGATCCTCACGAACGCTGCAGGCGCGATCAATCTCGATTACGCCGAGGGCGCGCTCGTGATGATTCGCGACCACATTAACCTGCAGGGCGCGAATGCGCTCGTCGGCCCCAACGACAAGCGATTCGGCGTTCGCTTCCCCGACATGACCCAGGCGTACACCAAGTCCTATCGCGAAATCGCGCTGGCTGAGGCCAAAAGGCTGGGCATCGCGCAGCACGAGGGAATTTACGCGGCGATGCTGGGGCCAAGCTTCGAAACGCCAGCGGAAATCCGCTTCCTGAAAGCGATCGGCGCCGATCTGGTAGGCATGTCGACCGTGCAGGAAGTGATCGCCGCGCGCCACATGGGCATTCGCGTCCTCGGAATTTCCTGCGCCACGAATGTCGCCGCCGGAATCCTCGACCGTGAGCTGAATCACGAAGAGGTCCTCGCAGCCGGCGAGCGCGTCCGCGGCCAGTTCGTCGCGCTCCTCCGCTCGATCCTCCCGCGCATCGCCGCCGACGTGCAGTAATCAACTTGGCTTGCCGTATTGCGCGATAAGATCGGCACGCGCGCGACGAATCAGGTCTTTGTAGTCCGGCGAGAACAGCTCAACAAGGGCTTTCTCCAAAGCACCATGAAGTCGTACGAGCGCCAGTCTCTCGGCATTGTCGCTAATAGGAAGTGTCTCTTGGCGGTAGAAATCAGCAAGCTTCTCGAACAGCACCAGTGCTTCGGAGCGACCCAACACCAGAGCCACAGTTTCTGCGCTCATCTTCCCTCTTTAGAATCGTTCCATCGGTCCAACTGCCGGATACTACCACCACAGGGTCGAAGGGCGGGCAGCTCTCAATCGATCAAATCAGCAATTTGAGGAAGCTGCGCGAAGGGGCTGCGCTACAATTGCGGCAGCCGTCCGGCGCGATTTGCCTCCATACGAGAATACGTGTGGCTGCCCGCCAGCGGCGCAACGACCATGCAAAACTCTTTCATGGCCCGGGCCATCGAGCTCTCGATTGAAAACGTGCGATCGGGCCGCGGCGGTCCCTTCGCGGCGGTCGTGGTGAAAGACAGCAAGGTGATCGCCGAAGGCTTGAACTGCGTCACTTCGACGAACGATCCCACGGCGCACGCCGAAGTGATGGCGATCCGCGAGGCGTGCAAAAAGCTCGGAATCTTCGAGCTCACCGGCTGCGAGATTTACACCTCGTGCGAGCCCTGCCCGATGTGCATGGGCGCGATCTACTGGGCGCGGCCGGAGCGCGTCTATTTCGGCAATACCGCTGCGGACGCGGCCGAAGCCGGATTCGACGATTCGCTCATCTACCAGGAAATTGTCCAGCCGCACGCCGCGCGAAAAATCCCGATGATCCAGATGATGCGCGAAGAGGCTCTCGAAGGATTTCGCGCCTGGCAGCGCAAAAGCGACAAGGTCCCCTATTAGCTGAGTAGACGGCCACAACAATGACCAAGCCGACGACCGCCCGCCTCATCGGAAAGCCCGTGCAGCGCAAAGAGGGCCGCGGGAAGGTGACGGGCACCGCGCGTTACGTCGACGACCTGACTTTTCCCGACATGCTGCACGGCGCCACAGTCCGCAGCACGGTCGCGCGCGGCCGGATTCGTGGAATTCATTTCGGCGACGGGATTCCCTGGAATGAATTCACCATCGTCACCGCAAAAGACATTCCCGACAAGAATTGCGTCGCGCTGATCATCGAAGATCAGCCCTGCCTCGCCGACGGCATCGTAAATCATCCCGAGGAAGCCGTCGTCCTGCTCGCGCACCCGGATAAGTACCTTCTCGAAGAGGCGCGCCGCGCGGTGCGCATCGAAATCGAGCCGCTGCCCGCGATTTTCACCATCGAGGATTCGCTCGCGAAAAAAGAGATCATCTGGGGCGCGGACAATATCTTCAAATCGTTTCTCGTCGAAAAAGGCGATGCGGACGCAGCAATGGCAACGGCGGAAATCATCGTCGAGGGCGAATATGAAACGGGCGCGCAGGAGCAGCTCTACATCGAGCCGCAAGGAATGATCGCGCGGGCGAGCGCCGCCGAAGGCGTCACGGTTTGGGGCTCCCTGCAGTGTCCTTATTACGTGCACAAAGCGCTGAAGGGAATTTTCTGCCTGCCGCCCGAGCGCGTTCGCGTGGTGCAAACCGAAACGGGCGGCGGATTCGGCGGCAAGGAAGAGTATCCGTCGATGCTCGCAGCGCACGCGGCCCTGCTCGCGCTAAAATCCGGCAAAACCGTGAAAATGATCTACGATCGCGCCGAAGACATGGCTGCCACCACTAAGCGGCATCCGTCGCGCACGCGACATCGCACCGGCGTGACGCGCGACGGCAAACTCGTCGCGATGGACATCGACTTCACGATCGATGGCGGCGCGTATGAAACACTCTCTCCCGTCGTTCTATCGCGCGGGACGATCCACGCCGCCGGCCCATACCTCTGCCCGAACGTGCGCGTGCGCAGCCGCGCCGTCGCGACGAATACGCCGCCGCACGGCGCGTTCCGCGGCTTCGGCGCGCCGCAAAGCGTCTTCGCGCTCGAGCGCCACATGGATCGCATCGCGGAGGCCGTCGGCATCGCGCCCGATGAGTTGCGCCGCCGCAATTTCATCCATCAGGGCGAGACGCTGGCCGTCAGCCAGGTCGTGCGCGAAAAAGTCGACATGGAAAAGCTGATGGCGCGCGCCTTCGAGCTGAGCGATTATCACGCGAAGCGCGAGCGATTCCGCACCGAGAATGCCCGCAGCGGCGCGATCAAGCGCGGCATCGGATTCGCTGCATTCCTTCACGGCGCGGGATTCACAGGTTCTGGCGAGGAATATCTGGCCTCCGAAGCGGCGATGGAAGCGACGCCCGAAGGTTGCGTCCGCGTCCTCGCAGGCAGCACCGAGATGGGCCAGGGCACGAACACGATTTTCACGCAGATTGCGGCGGATGCGCTCGGCATCGCCCCCGACAAAATTGACGACCAGATCGAAATCGTCCAGCCCGATACTGCGCACGTGCCCAATAGCGGCCCAACGGTCGCATCGCGCACCACGATGATCGTAGGCAAACTCGTCGAATCCGCGGCGAAATCGATCCAGCAATCGCTGATCGAGAGCGGCGTGCTGAAACCCGGATACCGCGCAGAAGAATTTGCCCCTGCCTGCGCGCGCTACATCGAGAAATTCGGCTCGCTAAAATCGTTTGCGAAATATCAACAGCCGAAAGATTTGCATTGGGATGACGACAAATATCAGGGCGACGCCTACGGCGCATACGGCTGGGCGGTCTACGTCGCGGAGGTTTCCGTCGATATGCGCACCGCAGAGGTCCGCGTCGAGGATTTCGTCGCGGTGCAGGAAGTGGGCACGATCATCAATCCCGTCCTCGCGGCGGGGCAGGTCGAAGGCGGCGTCGCGCAAGGCATCGGCCTCGCGCTCTACGAAAATGTCGTGTGGCAGCAAGGCCGCATGATCAACGGCCAGATGACCAACTACATCATGCCCACTTCGATGGACGTGCCGCCGATTCGCGTCTGGTTCGAGGAAGTGCCCTACGAACGCGGCCCTGCCGGCGCAAAAGGAATCGGCGAGCTCCCGCTCGACGGCACCGCGCCCGCCATCGCGAATGCGATCGCGCACGCCACGGGAGTCGACGTGCGCAGAATCCCGGTCACGCCCGAAGTGCTCGCCGAAATGATGGAGACGGTGCATGCCTGAAGGAGCGCGCAAAATCCGCGTGCAATGCGAGATCAATGGCAAAGCCGCGGCTTTCGAAGCGTATCCGATGGCGCGCCTGCTCGACGTCCTGCGCGAGGAACTCAGCCTCACCGGAACGAAAGAAGGATGCGGCGAGGGCGAATGCGGTGCGTGCGCAGTCGAAATCGATGGCACGCTCGTGAATAGCTGCCTCGTGCCCGCAGCGCACGCGGAGGGCGCGAAGATTCGCACGATCGAAGGCATCGCGCACGGCGAGCGTCTCGATGCGGTGCAGCAGGCGTTTCTCGCGCACGGCGGCGCGCAGTGCGGAATCTGCACGCCGGGAATGATTCTCGCGGCGGCAAATCTGCTGGCGCGCCATCCCGAGCCGACCGACGCCGAGATTCGCGAGGGCCTCGCCGGAAATCTTTGCCGCTGTACCGGCTACATGAAGATTTTCGAATCCGTTGTGGCAGCGTGCCGCGAGGCCGAGCGGTAGCCGTGAGGTCGTATCTTCCGGCATACGAATTGGCGGCGCCGCGCGATCTGGCCGACGTCCTCGATCGCATCGCGCGCGAGCCGGGCGTGTGGAGGCTTTTCGCGGGTGGCACCGACTTGATGGTCCTGCTCGAAGCTGGCAAACTCGCGCACAAGAATTTCCTCAGCATCTGGAATATGCCGGAATTGCGCGGCATCGAAATCGCGCCAGAACACGAGACGATCGGCGCGCTGACGACGTACACCGACGTGCGGCGAAACGGCACGCTCGCCGGAGAATTTCCGCTGCTGGCCCGCGCCGCAGCCGAAACCGGAAGCATCGCGACGCAAAATCGCGGCACGCTCGGCGGCAACATCGCGAATGCGTCTCCCGCCGCGGATTCGCCGCCCGCGCTGCTCGTCTACGACGCGGAGCTGGAAATTGTCTCGGCGCGCGGCACGCGCTGGGCGCGCTACGATGGCTTTCACTCCGACTACAAGAAAATGGACCTGCGCGACGACGAGCTGATCCGCCGCATTCGCCTGCCTCGCGGCAGGCAGGGCTGGAAGCAGTATTACCGCAAAGTAGGCACGCGCCGCGCGCAGGCGATTTCCAAAGTGTGTTTCGCCGGCGCCGCGCAGGTAGATGCCGGGCGCGTGAGCGACGTACGCATCGCGCTCGCCAGCGTAGCGCCCACGGTCGTGCGCGCCAAAGAAACCGAAAAGCTGCTGTGCGGCGAGCGCTTGTCGCCGACCGTGCTGCGCGCCGCACAGGAAGTCCTCGCGCACGAGATCGGCCCAATTGGTGACATGCGCTCGACGGCCCGTTACCGCCGTCGCGTCGCTCAGAATCTGCTCGGCGAATTCATCGAGATGCTGTCCCAGTAGACGCGATGCCCAATCCTCCTTCGCCCCCGGCCAGCTCCGCCGCTCCGCCCGATCTGATCGTGCGCGGCAAACGCGTCATCACGCCCGAAGGCGAGCGTGCGACGGCGGTGCACATCCGCGGCGGCGCAATCGTCGCGATCGGCACATTTGACGATATTCCCACCGGCATCCCTGTGTACGAAGCAGGCGACGCGGTCGTGATGCCCGGCATCGTCGACACGCACGTCCACATTAACGAACCCGGCCGCACCGAGTGGGAAGGTTTTTCAACGGCAACGCGCGCGGCCGCGGCGGGCGGCATAACGACGCTCATCGAAATGCCGCTCAACAGCATTCCGGCGACAACGACCGCGGCGGCATTTCGCGAAAAGCTCGCGGCCGCAGCGGGAAAACTCTCCGTCGACACCGGCTTTTGGGGCGGCGTAGTGCCGGGCAATGTCGCCGAGCTGAAGCCGTTGTGGGACGCAGGCGTGTTCGGATTCAAATGCTTCTTGGTCCCGAGCGGCGTAGACGAATTCGCGTTCGTAAACGAAGACGATCTGCGCGCGGCGCTCCCCGAATTAGCGGCCCTCAACGCGCCGTTGCTCGTGCACGCCGAGCTGCCGGGACCAATTGAGAATGCGATTGCGAAGTTGCCAAAAAGCGCATCCCCGAAACGCCACGCAACATGGCTCGCGTCGCGCCCGCACGAAGCCGAGGGCGAAGCTATCGCGCTTCTGGTCCGGCTCGCGCGTGAATTTAAGGCGCGCGTTCACGTCGTGCATCTCGCGTCATCCGATTCCATCGCGCAATTGCGGGAAGCAAAGGCCGCGGGCCTCGCGCTCAGCGTCGAGACATGCCCGCACTATCTTTCCTTCGCGGCCGAGGAAATCGCCGACGCCGCCACCGAATTCAAATGTGCGCCGCCGATCCGCTCGCGCGAAAATCGCGAAAGGCTTTGGGCCGGCCTCGCCGATGGCATAATCGACTTCATCGCGACGGACCATTCTCCGTGCCCGCCCACGATGAAGTTGCCTGAAGAGGGCGATTTCCTCCGCGCGTGGGGCGGCATCGCATCCTTGCAGCTCAGCCTCCCTGCCGTGTGGACGCAGGCCTGCTCGCGCGGCTATTCTGTGACGCGCCTCGCCGAATGGTTTTCCGCCGGCCCGGCGCGCCTCGCAGGGCTAAGCGGACGCAAGGGAGCGATTACCGTGGGCTGCGATGCCGATTTCGTGATCTGGAATCCCGATGCGACGTTTCGCGTCGATGCCGCGCGCCTCCATCATCGGCACAAAGTGACGCCATACGCTGGACACGAGCTGACGGGAGTGGTCGAAACGACATTCTTGCGCGGCCGCAAGATTTTCGAGCGCGGCGAGCTTTTATCTCCCGCCGCGGGACAAATTCTTCGCCGGGACGCCGCATGACGGATTTCACGCATCTCGTCGATCTCGCTGCCGAGCGCCTGGGTGGCCGCGTGATCGCGGCCAACGACGAATTCTTCGCGCCGAAAGAAAATCTGCTCAGGCCGTCCAAGCCGGTCTTCATCGAGGATAAATTCACCGCGCGCGGAAAATGGATGGACGGCTGGGAGACGCGCCGCCGCCGCACGCCAGGTTATGACTGGTGCATCGTTCGCCTCGGGCTCCCGGGCGAAGTGCGCGGCGTCGTGGTCGACACCAGCTTCTTCAAAGGCAATTTTCCCGAGCGTTGCTCGATCGAAGGATGCGATTTCGGCGGCGGCCCACCATACAAGAATGAAAAGAAGGCTCTGCTCAGCGCGAAAACGAAATGGGTCGAGCTGCTGCCGGAATCGCAGCTGGCCGGCGATTCGCAGAATCCGTTCCCAATCGAGCAGGCGGGCCGCTTCACGCATCTCCGCCTGAATATTTTCCCCGATGGCGGCGTCGCGCGCCTGCGCGTGCACGGCGAAGTGGCGCCACGCTCCGGCCGCGGCTCGCGCGCCGAATTCGATCTCGCGGCTGTCGAAAACGGCGGCAGAATCGTCGCCTCGAGCGACCAATTTTTCGGCGAGCCGCTCAACATGCTGATGCCGGGCCTCGCGCGCAACATGGGCGAAGGTTGGGAGACGCGGCGCAGGCGCGGCCTAGGCCACGATTGGGCCATCATTAAGCTCGGCGCGCCGGGAACGATCCGCCGAATCGAAGTGAGTACCGCGCACTTCAAGGGAAATTTCCCGGAGAGCTGCGCGATCGACGCCTGCTTCGCCGCCGATGCCGTAGTGGATCCCGGCGCCAACGCGCTGACAGAATGGAAATCGCTGCTGGCGCAAAGCCCGCTGAAAGCAAACGCGCGGCACGTCTTTCACCAACAGCTGCGCAAGGTCGGCCCCGCAACGCACGTGCGCCTAAATATCTACCCGGACGGCGGCATCAGCCGCCTGCGCGTCTTCGGCGTGCCGGCAGCGACTAGCGCCAGCGTAAGCGGAATCCAGCAGCTCAATGAAATGACGGCGGCGCAGGCGCGAAAGGCGCTGCTCGATTGTTGCGGCGCAAAAAAGTGGGCTGCGCGGATGATCGCGCGGCGGCCCTTCGCCGGCGAAAGCGAGCTTTTCGCGGCGGCGGATACGATTTGGGCGAGCCTTGGGCAGCGCGATTGGCTTGAAGCGTTTCGGCTTCACCCGCCGATCGGCGCGGGCAAAGCCGCGGCGAAACAATCGGCAGAGGGCAAGAAATGGTCGACGGGAGAACAATCCATGGCGCAGCAGGCGCAAGCGGAGACGCTGGCCGCAATGGCCGAAGCGAATTCCGAGTATCAGGCGAAATTCGGTTACGTCTTTCTGATCTGCGCGACCGGAAAAACGGCGGAAGAAATTCTAGCGAGCCTCCGGCAGCGGATGCCAAACGATGCCGAAACCGAACTGCGGGTCGCGACTGAAGAGCAGGGCAAAATCACGCGCCTGCGCTTGGAGAAGCTCTTGAGGGGATTGGCAAAATCATGAGCGAAATCACCACACATGTACTCGACACATCGCTGGGACGCCCAGCGGCGGGCGTTCCCGTGACGCTCGAGGCCCGCGAAGGCGCGGCCGGATGGAGGCAGCTTGGCCGCGGCACAACCGACGCCGACGGCCGCTTGCGCAATCTCGCGCCGCACGTGCTGCCCGCAGGAACCTATCGCCTCACATTCGACACGCGCGCGTACTTCGAATCGCGCCAAGCCGCGAGCTTTTATCCCGAAGTCACAATCGTATTCGAGGTCCACGATGCATCGGCGAAGTATCACGTCCCGCTGCTGATCAGTCCGTACGGCTACTCCACGTATCGAGGGAGCTGACAGGTGATCATCCGTCTGGCGCAAAACGACTATGGCAAATCGCGCGTGCGCCTGCTGCGCGTCACGCGCGGCAAGGACAAGCACGAAATCAAGGAGCTCACGCTCGCCATCCGCCTCGAAGGCAACTTCGAGACCGCGCACACCAAGGGCGACAACAGCAAGATCCTGCCGACCGACACGATGAAGAATACAGTCTACGCTCTCGCGCGGCAAAATCCGGTGGATGCCGCCGAAACATTTTGCGGCGTGCTGATCGACCACTTTCTCGCGGGCAATCCGCAGATCGAGCGCGTCCACGTGCACGCGGTCGAGTATCCGTGGGGACGGATCATGCGCGACGGAAAGCCGGACGGCTTCGCGTTTGTGCGCGCCGGCGAAGAGAAGCGCACGGCGCTCGTCACTGGCACACGCTCAAAGACGAGCGTTCAGGCGGGCGTGAAAAATCTGGTCGCGCTGAAAACAACCAAGTCCGCATTCGAAGGATTCATCCGCGATCGCTACACCACGCTAAAAGAGGACCGCAACCGCATTCTCGCCACCGCCATCCGCGCAGACTGGCTCTACGAAAGCGCCAAGATCGATTTCAACGCCACGTGGGAATCGGTGCGCCGCACGCTGCTTGAAACATTCGCCGCGCACGACAGCCTTTCGCTCCAGCACACGCTCTACGCCATGGGCAAAGCCGTCCTCGAGCGATTCCACGCGATCCGCGAAATCCGCCTCTCGCTGCCCAATAAGCACTACAATCTGGTCGATCTCTCGCCTTTCAGCATGACCAATCCCGGCGACATCTTCCTCCCCACCGACGAGCCTCACGGCCTAATCGAGGCCACGCTCCGCCGGGAATAGCGTCATCAGTATCAGCCGCACCGCGGAGTGAGGGAGTCTCGCTCCCGCCCTCTTGAGGCGAAGCTTGCTTCGCCACCCCGCCCCGCGGCGTGCCCCTCAAGCTTGACGTTAGAGGAGCGGCGTCATCAGGCGGTGTGGAGTGCGGCGGCTTGCCGCCGCCCTTTTGCTGCGAAGCTCGCTTCGCGGCTTTTCGGCCCTCGCTGAGGTCATTGTCCCCTCGCATCCGCGCTAGCGCCGAGCGAGCCCGAGTCAAGATTTAAGTGTCGGCTTCGCCGCCGTTGTGTAGGGGCCGGTCGCGCTTTCTGCGACCAGGCACTTCTTGCGTCAGGAGGTCGGACCTTCAGGTCCGACATAAAAAGACCGCGCGAAGCGCGAAAGGGTTGAAGCGTGGGCCTTTTTACCCTGAGCGAAATCGAAGGGCAGGCCCTCGAAAAACGCGCCCCAATAAGATGGGCTTTAGCCCTGGGTCGTTGTCGCCCGTTCTACTTACGCCGCGCGGCCAAAATCTTCGCAAACGATCCGCCGCGAATTTCCTCCGGCGCCAATCCTGTCAACGATTCCGCCTCCTGCTCGGTGATCGCGCCGCAATCGACCGCGCGCAGCACGTACCCGAGCAGCCCCTGCCCCGTCGCCGCGTCGTCCGCCACATCTCCGCCCGATGGCCCGCTTCCCTTCTCAATCAGCGCGCGCAGCCGCGCCACAGCGGGCTCGAGGCTTTCGAGAAAAAATGAATACACCGCCGCATATCGCGTGGACAGTTGCGCCGGATGCAAATCCCACCCCTGATAGAAACCGTTGACGAGAGAGTGCCGGACATCCCCGAAATGCAGCTTCCACGCCGCATGAACCGCCGCGCGATTTTCGGCAATCTGCTGCGCGGTTAGCGCCGTGGCGCCGTCGGCGCGGTGCACAGGCACGGGCAGCACATTCGTGCCGCCATCAGAAAGCCACACGCCGGCGCCGGCGAGCGCCACCTGCATCACCTCGCGCGCGAAATCGCACGCCGGATGAAGCATCTGCTGGTGCGCGGCGGTAATGCCGCGCGCCGCCGTGTAGTCGTACACGCCCAAATGTGCCGCCACGCATCGCCCTCGCGCCGCATCGACCAGCGGCAGCAGATTCGCCTCGCCGCGATCGTTGATCACGGCTTGCGTCGTCTCGATCATCAGTTCGATCCGCAGAGTGCCAGGGGCAAGCGCCAATAGCCCCTCGAGGTGCGAACACGCCTTCGCCAGCGCGGTCACTTCCCCAGGCACGGTAACTTTCGCGAGGTTCACGAAAAACTTCGCCGGAAATTTCTCGCGCGCCCTCGCGGCCAGTTCCGTCACCACAATATCCAGCGTGCGCAGGCTCCGCGCCCGCAAATCCTCGCTGAAAGGCTTGATTCGAATCCCGATGCCGCCCGGCAGCGTGCCAGCCTCGATCGCCGCCGCGATTTCACTCGCCGCCGCAGCCGCGTGGCGATCTTCCTCCTCCCAAGGGCGATTGCCGTAGCCATCCTCGAAATCGATGTGCAAGTCCTCGACGGGCACGCGCAAGAGCCTTTCGCGCACCCGCGCGTAGACGGTGTGGGCAAGCCATGCCGCCCGGTTTTCCTTGCGCGCGGATTCGGGGTCGCTCTCGATCGATTGCGCGAGCTTCCCGGCCGACGCCGCATCCGGCAAGCGATCCGCTCCCGCGAGCCCGATCGCCTTCGCAAACGTGATGAAATTCGGCGCGAATTCCTCGAGCGAGAGCAGCGCGAGATCGCCGAGCGTCCGCGCCAAATCGCGGCGAAAGAGGTCGCCCGCGCAGTAGTAGGTATGAATCGGCTGCCGCTCGCCCGAAGGCCCGGGGTATCGCGCGCGAAATACTGTGTGCTCGTGCTCGAGCCCCTCTCCTATTTCTCGCAGCAGCACCTCGGTCAGAGTGGTCTTAGGGTGCGTGTCCATCGAACTCGCATCGCTCCTCGGCGAGCAGTCATTGTACCCGCAGTTTGCTTTTCTCATTCGCGTGGTACAAAATCCCGCCGCGCGGCGAATTTCCGCCGCCAGGCCTGTCAAACGGGAAAGGGTGGAAGCGTGGGCCTTCAGGCCCTCGAGAAGCGCGCCCCAAAATATGGGCTTTAGCCCTGGGCCGTTATCGCCGCTCCTACCTGCGCCGCGCGGCCAGAATTTTCGCGAACGATTCGCGGTCGACTCTGCGATTCGACGACATTGTGGCCGCGCGCTTTGTCACCAAAAGGAGATGCGCGATGAAGAAAATCTTTGCTGGCATCGTTGCGATTTTGTTCGTGGTAATGCTTGGGTTCCACGCCGAGGCAAGGAGCAACGACACGCAACGCGAAGCTCAGGACCGCGTGCAGATCGAGAAGCTGATGTGGCAGTACACGCGCGCGCTCGACACGGCGAACCCGGATGCCTACGCCGCCACGTACACGCCGGACGGCCAATTCGGCAGCGGCGCGCGGGCGGTCAAGGGAAGCGCCGCGCTTAAGAAAATGATTGCGGATTTTCGGCAGAGCAATGCCGACGCCGCAGCCAAGGGCCAACCGAGGCCGGCTATGTATCACATGGAGATGAACACCTACCTCGAATTCGTCGACAAGGACCACGCCCGCGTGGAGGGTTACTGGCAAACAGTGTTTGCTGGGCAAGGCACGACCGTCCCCGTCCGCGTAGCCGCCGCCGGACGCGAAGTCGACGACCTCGTCCGCGTGAATGGCCAGTGGCTCATCCAATCGCGCGACGTCGCACCAAAGGACTAAGCGAACGCCTGTCTTCAGACTGGCCCGGAAATCCGGCCGATAGGTTGACTGCCCTGATTACAAAGGGCTTGTATCTTGTTGACTCATAGAGATGAGTTATCTAAACTCATGCTATGGCTAAGAGGCTCCAGGTGATCCTGCAGGATTCGGAGTACCGCGAAATTCAGCGTACCGCGCGTGCCCGCCGCATGTCGATCGCCGCCTGGGTTCGTCAGGCGCTCGATATGGCGCGGCGCCGCGAACCGAACACCGATGCAGGCAAGAAGCTCGAAGTTATCCGGGCAGCCGCGCGCCACGACTTCCCTTCGGGCGACATCGGTTCTATGCTGGTGGAAATCGAAAGCGGTTACGCCGGCGATACCCAGCCGTGATCTTCATCGATTCCAATATCCCGATGTACCTGGTCGGCGCGCATCACCCGCACAAGGCCGACGCGCAGCGCCTCCTTGAAAGGCTGGTTAGCGACCGCGAACGCCTCGTCACCGATGCCGAAGTTCTCCAGGAAATTCTACACCGATATGTCGTTATCAATCGCCGGGACGCCATCCAGCCGGCGTTTGACGCCTTGCTCGGAATTGTCGATCAAGTGTTCCCCGTGGACGTGGCCGCAGTGGAGAGCGCCAAGAAAATTGTCCTCGGGCGTTCCCATATCTCTTCTCGCGACGCTCTCCATCTCGCCATCATGGAGCAGCAAGGCATTGAACGTATCCTGAGCTTCGACACCGGATTCGACGGATTCCCCGGAATCACGCGCCTCGCCTAATCCCGGGCTGTTAACCAAATCCCTCGCCGCTCGCTGTAATAAGTGGCGAGCAGGATGCTTCGCAGCGTGGCCCGCCCGGAGGGAACAACCAGTGGCCTCAAATATCGTTGCGTTGATCGCGCGCATGCTCTTGATCGGCCCATCAAGATGTGCAACGATCTGCGCCGAAAGGAGCCACTCGTGAATCGACTGCTGACCGCAACCTTCGCTGTTCTCTTGCTCTGCCTTTCCTTTGGCGCCCAGGAACAGGCTTCGGCTCAGGGCCAACCTCAAGCCGCAAACCAAACTCCGCCCCAAGCTCCGGCTGCATCTCGCCCAGCGCCGGCGCCGCTCGCGATTCCCAATCCGCACTACGTATCGATCGAGATGGAAATCGACGTCGATCACCCGGCGGCGGACGTATGGAAGCGCGTCGGCAAATTCTGCGACATCGCCGAATGGTTTCAGGTGCCATGCTCGATTCTTTCGGGAACAGACGGAGAGGTTGGAGTCATCCGATCGATCGGCAACGAAGTCATGGTGGGCAAAACGGAGCTTTCTTACACCTACACTCAGCCGGTTCGTGAAGGTCAGCCTTACAACCTGTATCACGGCACGCTGGAAGCCCGGCCAGTCACGGCCACCACTTCCAAGCTCGTCTACACGCTGGTCTTCGATAACTCGATGCTCGCTGATGACGCAGCCCGCGACGCCGACATCTCCAACAGAAAGACGCGATTCATGAACGCCCTCAAAAACATGAAGATTCTCGCCGAAGGAGGAACCTTGCCTCCCCGCCCAGCCCCTGCGCCGAGGTAATTCGGCGTGCCCAATCCTAAGGTTTCCGTAGGGGCGCTGCCTCGGCCTGAATTCATGAAGGCTTGCTGCCCCCGCCGTTGCCCGAGCCGCGCACACACTGCGCTCACCCTGTCATCCCGAGCGAAGCGAGGGATCTGCTGTTCTCTTAAGCGCCCCCGTCGCTCCGGTTCTTTGTGGGTCCGCGAGCCGCTCGCCCGCGCCACACTCCTGACTCGCGCCGCAACTCCCTTGTTGCTCCTTGAATTGCAAGGCGTCACTCAATTCGTAGGTTTGAAGAATTCAGCGTGGCCGCACGTATCGCAGATGAAAATTTCAAGACTGATGGGCATGCCTGCCATCGAAAGTCCGACGAGAGGTTGGCCTGCTGTGCCCCTAGGTAATACCGCAGCGTGGTAGTAGCCCCTCCCGCAAACGCGGCACGGCCTGGGAACTCCCTCCTTCAGAAGTTGGCCGTCTCGCTCGATTATTCCCAAAACCGTTTCAACTGCAATGAGCAAATCCTGAGCCGCATGCAAGCACCGGTCGGACTGTTCGACGATGCATGCATCCAGGACTGAATTTATTAGGTGCATGTCGGGATCGCCTGGAAAGGTCTTCCCGAGATCGAAGTCATAGTCGGGATGTCTGTGATACTCGCGCGGCAACATCGCGCGCCCGTCCAGCATTGACCAGAGAAGCTTGCCCAGCATATACACGTCGTCTCTTGGCTGAACATTGTCAGGACGTTCGCCGAGGTTCGCCCATGGCGGCATATAGTCTCGTGGCCCAACTCGCTCTCCCGTTAATGTCACCCTGGCCGGGGCGTTCGGTACAAAGACGATTCCGAAGTCCCCAAGCACTAGGTCATCGTCCGCCCGAATGAAAACGTTCGCTGGCTTGATGTCCCTGTGAACGTAGCCGTAGCCGTGAAGAGTGGCGACGGTCTTAACGAGAGACCGAAATGCTTTAAGAGCGGGGACAGCTTTCCCTCTATACCTAGCGGGATGATGCTCCAAGGTTCGTTCAGGAAAATACTCCGTCACGATCCAGCGTTCCTCCACGTTAGAGTCCAGAAGCTTAGGAAGACCGTCTAGACCCATGGTAAGAGCGGTAATCTCGTTTCTTAGGCGTTCGATCGCGACAAAATCCTTCGAGCCGGGAGGAGGAGGAAGCACCGAGCCCTCCTGGGCGATCTTGAAAAGCTTTAATGCACCGAGTTCACTTGGAAGGTCAGGGCGGGAATAGTTCCATACCGCCCCCGCCATCTCGGCTGCGCCCTTGCTGTCATAGCGCGATCCCCCGGACATTTTCGCGAGCCGGTCGACGCAGGCTTCGCGCACCGCCCTTCTCGCGGGCGCGCGAACCAGAAAGACGCTACTCTGTCCACCCTCGCCGAGTGGTGGCCCTACGACTTCCCAATCGTCGCGCTTGGCCATGCGTCACACACCCCTTCTAACTGTGGCCTGGTTCGATCACCATCAGCTCCCACGCTTTTGCCTCGGCATAAGCCTATCTTAGCGAGCGTCATTCTTCTCGGCGGCCGAGAACTCGAACAGTACCCTGATAGATCGAATCTTTTCAACTGCCTGCGGTAGAATCTTCCGATAGGCCTTTGCCAGGCTTCGTCTTGCGACCATGACAACCAGACCCGACTTCCAACCGGTTGGACACTCCGGTGGAACAGTGACCATACGCATCGGCAAAGATGCGAACGGTCGCCGCGGGTATCAACTTACATGGCAGAATTCCCGGCCGGTGGCAGCCGCCATGTTTGGCGTCTACGCTCTACCTCAAGGAGTCGTATTTTGTCAGGCCGAATTGGGTGGCATGGGCAGTCCAATCAAGCAACCAGCCGTGCCTGGCGGCTGTTACCTGGTCTTTATTGGCTCAGATAGCGAAGGCATGTTTGGACGCCAGTGCCCCAGATGCGAGGGCTACTGGCGCGGAGACGCCCACGCGATCTATTGTCCTTATTGTGGTCTCCACGCTGGCCTCATCGATTTCTTGACGCCCGGCCAGTCTTCATATGTCGCACAGTTCTGCGCGAAACTCGGAGAGGCCCTCGATAGCCCTGAAGATGGCGAATACGTTGTCGACATGGATGCGGTCGCCGACGCCGTTGGTAAAGTCGCCGAAAGACCAGCCTTCTACTACGCCGAAGAGAGTCAGCAAAATAAATTCACTTGTAAGGCGTGCGGTGCGGTCAATGACGTTCTAGGAAGGTTCGCATATTGCTCTGCATGTGCGACAAGAAACGACCTCCAGGAACTGAGTGACAAAACAATTCCGTCCCTGCGAAATCGAATCAATACAGGAGGCCCATACGAAGCGTGTGTGAAAGACGCGGTTTCGGAATTTGATTCATTCGTCGGGGTCTACGTTAAACAGTTGGCAGAAAATGTCCATATGACTCCAGCCCGTAGGCGGCGCCTCGAAAACCGGCGATTCCACAACCTGAAATCAGTCGCAGCGGACATGACGGACATTTCGATATCGACATTCTTGACGGCATGAAGCCAGATGACGTTGAGTTCGCCGAGTTGCTTTTTCATCGAAGACATGTCTACGAGCACAAGGGAGGAGAAGCAGACGAGAAATACATCCAAGATTCCGGCGACACTTCCGTCCGACCAAAACAATTGCTTCACGAGACGGTCGAATCGGCACACCGAATTACTGGTCTGGTCGAAAGAATGGCGACCAACCTACATCGCGGCTTCCACGAAATCCTTCCGCCGAACGAGGCGCTCATCAAGCGCTTCCGTCAAACATAAGAGAACAACTGAGAAACTGACCGGAGAAAATTTTGGCGGATGAGCCTGTAAGCCGGATTCTGTCCGCCGCGCGAATCGCGCACTGACTTGCGTCAGCCGCCAACCCGCGCCACGCGGCGATCATTCCTCTAGGTCCCGAATCGCTCCGGGACTCAAGCAGCCTACCCGAGGGTCAGAGCGCGCCATTCTTTCAAATGGCGTGCATGCGGGCTGGGCCAGCCCTCCCCTCCTATTTGGCCTTGCTCCACGCGGGGTTTTCCGTGCCCCCGGCATTGCTGCCGGGGCGGTGGGCTCTTACCCCACCTTTTCACCCTTGCCAAATGCGCTCGACCGAAAGAGGCCAGCCTCCGGTTTTGCCGAAGGCCGGCCGCCGAGGTGCAAGCTCACCGGTGGTTTAATTTTCTGTGGCACTTTCCGTAGCTCGCAAGACCCTGAGAAACTGCCAGCGGCAGTTCCGAAGGACGCTCGTAAGCCCCCTGGCGTTACCAGGCGCGTTGCCCTACCGTGGCCGGCTCTCTCGAGCTCACCACGGCCGGAGTCCGGACTTTCCTCCCGTCCGCTCGCTCGCGCAAGGGACCGGCGATCGCCCAGCTCATCCGCCATCCTTATTGTATCCTCAATAATCCTCGGAGTGGCGGCGACTTTCGCTCACATCTTTTGCGCGGCTGGGAGCTGAAACGCAAGAAGCCTCCAAGATCGTCCTTTTCCGGCCAATTGAAGCCCGTTTAACCGCCCGCTAGGGGGCTGCTCCAGTCCCCTGTTATAGCAGATTTTTCGGGGCGAATTTAAAGCGAAGCTGCGGTGGCGCGTTTTGAATTTTTCGCGGCGATCGCGCAGCGAAAAATTCAGGCGGAAAGAAGTTTGTCGAATCCCGCTTCGTCGAGGATGCGGACCTTGAGCGATTTCGCTTTCTCGAATTTCGAGCCGGGATCGGCGCCGACGACTACGTAGCTCGTCTTCTTGCTCACCGACGAACCCGCCTTGCCTCCGTGCGCGGCGACGAGCGCCTCGGCTTCCTCGCGCGAGCGCTTCGTCAGCGTGCCCGTGAAGACGAAGGTCATTCCGGCAAAGCGCGTGTCCTTCAGCGCGGCGCGTTCTTCCTTCATGTTCACGCCCACTGCGCGCAGGTGATCGATCAGCTTGCGGTTCGCCGACTCGGCGAAAAACTCGCGCACGCCTTCCGCGATCTTCGGGCCGACTTCCGTCACCTCCGTCAATTCTTCCTCGGTCGCGTCGCGCAGCTTTTCCATCGAGCCGAAATGGGCCGCCAGCAGCTGCGCCGTGCGCTCGCCAACGAACGGAATCCCGATCGCATAAATGAGTCGCGCGAGGCTTGCCTTCTTGCTCGCGGCGATCTCGTCCAATAAATTCTGCGCGGATTTTTCGGCCATGCGCTCGAGTCCCGCAAGCGTTTCGAGGTCCAGCTTATAGAGGTCGGCGAAATCCTTCACGAGCTCGTGTTCCAAAAGCTGCTCGACGATTTTGTCGCCCAAGCCGTCGATATTCATCGCGTGGCGCCCCGCAAAATGCAGGATCATTTCGCGCCGCCGTGCCGGGCAGGAAGCGTTCACACAGCGGTACGCGACCTCGCCCTCGGTGTGATACACGCGCATGCCGCACACCGGGCACTTCTTCGGCATCTCGAATTCTTTTTCTTCCTCGCCGTGTTTCACCACTTTGAGGACGTGCGGAATCACCTCGCCCGCCCGCTCCACCAGCACCGTGTCGCCCGCGTGCACGTTGAGCCGCCGCACTTCATCGAGATTGTGCAGCGTCGATTTCGACACCGTAACGCCCCCGATCTGCACCGGCTCAAACACCGCGAATGGCGTGAGCACGCCCGTGCGGCCCACGCTCACCTCGATCGACTTCAAAAGCGTCGTCTCCTGATGGGCAGGATATTTGTAAGCGATAGCCCAGCGAGGCGCTTTCGACGTGAATCCAAGCTCATTTTGCAGCGAAACTTCGTCCACCTTCACCACGATTCCATCGATCTCATAGGCGAGCTTCTCGCGCTTCGATTCCCAGCTGCTGATGTAACGCTCGACTTCTTCGAGCGAGTGGCACAGTTTCCAGTCCTCGCTCGCCTTGAAATGAAGCGTCGCGAGCGTCGCGAGCACTTCTGAAAGCCGCTTCTTCGCCGCGCGCCCATCCACCAAAATGTAGTACGCGAAGAAATCAAGCTTCCGCGTCTCCGTGATTTTCGGGTCGAGCATGCGCACCGCGCCGGCCGCAGCATTTCGCGGATTCGCGAAAATCTTGCCTCCCTGCTCGGCCTGCTGCTCGTTCAGCGCCTCGAACGCTTTGCGCGTCATGATCACTTCGCCGCGCACTTCAAACGTGCCGTGCTGCATTCCCGCCTTCTTCATCAGCGCGGGATCAATGGTCAGCGGGATCGACCGGATCGTTTTCACGTTGGGCGTGACGTCTTCGCCGGTCGTCCCGTCGCCGCGCGTCACTCCGCGCACCAGCGCGCCCTTCTCGTAGAGCAGCGAAAGGCTCAGGCCGTCGAATTTATGCTCGGCGATGTAATCGATTTTCTCGCGGCCGGTAAGCTCGCGCACGCGCCGATCGAATTCGCCGAGCGCCTCGAACGAAAATGCATTGTCGAGGCTGACCATCGGCACCGAGTGGCGCACTTCCTGGAATCCCTCGCGCGGCGCGCCGCCCACTCGCTGCGTGGGAGAATCGGGCGTGCGCAATTTGGGATTCTTGGCCTCGAGTTTCTTGAGCCGCTCCATGAGGCGGTCGAACGCGGCGTCGGAAATTTTCGGATCGTCCGCCACATAATAAAGGTACTCATTCCGGCGAATGTCCTCGCGGAGACGTTCGATCTCTTTGGCGGCGTCGCGGGCCTTTGCGGTTCCGGCCTTGGGCATGGAAACCTCGGCGGTTGAGAGTCGGGCAAAGCTCCGCGATATTATACAATGTGCGATTGGCTCTCGCTTTTTAGGACGAACGAATGCCCGATGGAATCAAAGACGCGGTTCTGATCTACAACCCGACGAGCGGGCGACGCCGCCATCGCCGCTTTGTGGAAATCGAGCACGCCGCTCGCCACCTGAAGGACGAGGGCATCGCGACGGAGATCGCGCCGACGACCGGCCCCGGCACCGCGACGCAAATCGCGCGCCAGGCCGTCGAGCAGCGGCGCGGCATGGTGATCGCGTGCGGCGGCGACGGCACGATCAACGAAATCATCAATGGCCTCGCGGGCAGCCATGTCCCGATGGCGCTGCTGCCCGCAGGCACGGCCAACATTCTCGCGAAAGAGCTGCGCATCCCGTGGGACATTCCGCACGCCGCGCGCCTGATCCCCGGCGGGACGATCCGCCGCATCGCGCTCGGCATCGCATTTCCATTGAATGGCAACGCCTCGGACGCCATGCCGCGCACGGGCCGATACTTTCTTTCGGTGGGCGGGGCCGGCCCGGATGGCGCCATCGTCAACGGCGTGCACAAAGGACTCAAAGACAACGCCGGCGTCGTCGCCTATTGGGTCGAGGGCGTCCGCCAGCTTTTCGGCTACGGCTTCCCGGAAATTTGCGTGCGCTCCGACGGACAGGAGCGCAAGGCGACCATCCTGATCGCCGGCCGCACGGTCAACTACGGCGGCCCGTTCAAAATCACCACGGGCGCGAATCTCTACGAAAATTCGTTCGAGTTTCTCACCAATTCGCGCAAGAGCCGCCTCGGCTATCTCGCTTGCCTGCCCGCGATCTGGATGGGCACGCTCCGCCAAATGGACGGCATCGAAACCTGGAAATCGACGGAAACGATCATGGAGCCCGCCGGCAGCGATCCCGTCTTTGCACAGGTGGATGGCGAGCCGGTCGGACAGCTCCCGATCGCGTTCAAGATCGTGCCCGACGCGCTCTCCATCATCGAACCAGCCTCACGCTGAGCCCAAAATTCCTGTAATATCGCGCAGCCGTGGAACCATTCACGCACGCATTCACATCGCTCGCTCTCGCCCAGGCCGGGAAAGATCGCCTGCCGCGCTTCGGCACAGCGATGCTCATCGTGTCTGGCATTGCCCCCGATCTCGATTACGCCAGCTACATCTTCGGCCCCGAAGCCTTCCTGCGATTTCATCGCACCGCGCTGCACTCGCTCGCCGGAGCCGCGGTGACGGCCGGCGCCGTGGCGACCGCTTTCTACATCGCCGATCGCCGTGTGCCGCCAAAGAAAAACATCCAGGTGAAGGCGCCTCGGCCGCTTACATTCCTCGCGGCGCTTGCCATCTGCGCCGTCGGCGTCGCAGGGCATATCCTGCTCGATCTCGCGAGCGGCGTGGGCGTCCAGCTCCTGTGGCCGTTCCGAGCCCACTGGTCGGCCTGGGACCTGGTCACGAATTTCGATCTCTGGATTCTAGTCCTGCTCGGCCTGGGGCTTCTCTTGCCGCTGCTGCTGCGCATGGTTAACGAAGAGGTGGGCGCACGCAAGCGAGGACGCGGCAGCAGCGCCGCGGGCATCGTCACGCTCGTCCTCGTCGCGGGATATCTCGGCTGGCTCGCAAATCTGCACGCGCGCGCGGTCGACATGCTGCTCGCGAACGAATACCACGGCCGCGTTGCGCTGTCCGCCGGAGCGTTTCCCGAATCGTCCGCGCCATTCGATTGGTACGGAGTCGTCGTCACCGACGACACGATGGAAGAAGTGGAGGTCCCGCTCGGCCCCGGTCAGGAATTCGATCCGCACATGAGCGAGACCCACTTCAAGCCCGGCGAATCTCCGGCGCTCGCCGCTGCGGAAAAAACGGACACAGCGGCTCGGTTCCTCACCTACGCCCGCTTCCCGTTCGCGATCGTCCGCCCGCTTGAAGGCGACTATCGCGTCGAAATCCACGACCTGCGTTTCCCGCCCGACGACAAAGAGCCCGCCAACATCTTCGTCCGCGTTGACGTCAGCGGCGAAATGCAAATCCGCCGCCAAGGCTTCCGCTTCGCCTCGTCCCCGTATCCGTGATCACATGAAAAAGAGAAAAAAACTGAAAAACGAAAAGGGCAAGACGAGTTGCGTCGAGAATATAAGCTGGCTGACCTGAAGGATGGCGCTCGCGGCAAATACGCGGCACGCTACAAGGCCGGAACGAACCTCACGGCAATTGACCCCTGACGTCGACTCCGACAAAGATGCGCGATGGCTTTGTTTCGTAGCGGCCGCCTTTCAGGCGGGCGGGGTTGGACGTTTACTGCCTATCAAGCAGATTGAAGGATGAGATCGTCCGCGGACAGTTCCGCGTCCCCCTCCGAAATCTGTACTCGCGGACAGGTGATTCGCGCGCCGCAATCTGTCAGCGTGATGTGGACGATGAAACATCGTCCGCTCTCTCGACGAGAGCCGAATGCTCTTTAAAAACTCGGAGTCCGAAAACCGGAAGAATCAAAAGCGCCACGGCGCTGCCGTGGGCCCGCCTGAGAAACTGCCGCTACGAAACCGTCGCGCAATCGTCCAGCGGAGACGAGGGCGCCCCTCATCGGTGGAAGGGCGGGGTTTCAACCCCGCCAAAAGGCGCGAGCGGAGCGAGCCTACCACTGCGCGCAGCTCCACCCGCAGCATGTCGTCGAGGTCGCGGCCCCGGAGTAACAATAGCGGCCCGCAAGCTGCGAACCGCGGCCGCCCCACGCTCCCACTACTCACCACTCACTACTCACGATTTCTAATAGACATTTGGCGATTAGAAACGGCCGCAACTCATTCGAAACAAACGATGGGTGTCACTTCTAATCGACACAGTTACGGCACCCTCGCAGCGCCCATTTTCTGCTCGGACCAGCGGCGCAGCGGGGCGAGGCGGGTTTGCTCGAGCGAGTCGCGATAGAAGAGATTGTAGGTGTCGAAGGGGATGAGCCGGCCGTCGGGATGGACGATGTGAATGCAGGTTTTCTTCACCGAGCGGACATCGAACGAGTAGGCGTCGATGAACTGCACGATGAGGATGCGAAAAATATTCGCGTAGCCCAGCTCCTCGGGAACCGACACGCGCGGGAGGCAGCAGAGCAGGTTGCGCAGCGTGCGGGCGCCGGATTCGGGCGAATGATTGGTGGCGAAAAGCTTGAAGACGCCGTCGCGCACGGCCTGATCCTGCTCGTAGAGAATCGTGTTGCCGCCGCCATTGATCAGCACCTGCGGATCGATCATTCCCGTCAGCGGCACCACGCGCCCATCGATCTTCAGAGCGTAGGCCATCGCCAGGCTGTCGGGATGGCAAGGCACGGGGATCAGATCCTCGGGGCGGAACACGGCCGTCTGCTCGAGAATTCGGCGGCGAACTTCGGTGAGCGTGAGGCGGTCGGTGGCGGGATCGAAATCTTCGAGCCTCCCGGCTACTTGCACCGGCTGAAACGTGACGCCGCGAACGCATTTTTGCGTGAGGGCGAAGTCGATGATGCGGCCGAGTTCGTGGTCGTTGAGCCCTTTTTTGAGCGTGACGACCAGTGTGGTCGAAATGTCGCGCTCGTTGAGCTGCTCGAGAGCGCGTTCGCGCACCGAGCGCAGATCGGCGCCGCGCAAGGCGACGAGCGCATCGCGCTCGAAGGAATCGAATTGGAGGTAGAGCTCGAAATCCGGCATGTAGCGCGCGAGGCGGTCGGCGAACGCCGGATCGCGGGCGATCCGCACGCCGTTGGTGTTGACCATGAGGTGGCGGATCGGGCGCGCCTTCGCCATGTCGAGCACGCGGAAGAAATCGGGGTGCAGCGTGGGCTCGCCTCCGGAAATTTGCACCACGTCAGGCTCGCCTTCATTGCGCACGACGGCATCGAGCATGCGTTCGATCGTTTCGAGTGAGCGGAATTCCTGGCGCGCGGGGCCGCTTTCGGCGTAGCAGACGGGACACTGGAGGTTGCAGTAGTCGCAAATCTCGACGAGCGATAGGCAGGAGTGCTGCTGGTGATCGGCGCACAGGCCGCAATCGTACGGGCAGCCCCACCGCACCGGCGTGTTGAAGGCGCGAGGCATTTCCGGCGGTTTGATGAAGACTTCGCGGCAGCGGCGATAGTAGTCGATATCGTCGGCGATCAGAATGCGCTCGTTGCCATGCTCGGGGCAGCGCTTCAGCATCAGGACGCGGCCATCCTCGAAGACGATTTTCCCCTCGACCTTGCGATAGCACGTCGAGCAGATGGATATGGCGACATCGTAGAAAAGATAGCGGGCCGGACGCGAGCCGTCATCTGAAATCCCTCAGCGCAGCAAAAGCGGCAAAAAGTGAACTTCGATAAATCGCACGACGACGAGATAGAGAATAACGCCGGCAAAACTCGTAACGATCAATCCGAGGTCGCCTTCCTCGGGTGGCGCCAGGCGCCCGGCCCGCCACGCAAACACCGCCACCACAATGTGCCCGATCAGAAACAAGCCGGGCCAGACGAAGATCCCAGCGGCGGGGCCATATCGAAACATGCCCGGCGCGCGGAACAGCGGCAATAAGCCCTCTACGAAAAAGACGCAGCTTGCGGCAAACGCGATGGCGATGCCGAGGCGGTCGGGACCGCGGCGGGTTCGGGTGAATGCGAGCGCGTACGGCCCTTGGGAGAGAACATAGCTGGCGACGATCAGGGCGATGCTGGGTCCAGCGCGGTAGCGATTGATGAAGACCAGAACTGTCGTCGCGACGCTCCCTGCCGGAAGCAGCATCATGACGACGAGCGTTATCTGGAATTGGCGGAGTGCCTGCCACTCGGGACGCAGGGAAGCGATTGACTCCGAAGGCGCGCCGGCGGCCGCGACGCTTGCCGCAGCGGGGTTCATCGAGATCCCTGGGTCGATGGCAGGCTGAGCAAAGGAGTTGACGACGGCGCGGCCGACTGCAATCAGCAATAAGATGACGCCGACGAAAGCGATGAAGATTCCTCCGAAGAAGCCCGCGCCGAGGAGCATGCTGAGAATTCCGTTGTTGTTCCCGCCTCCGTTGAAATTCATCGTGCTCAGGAAACCTACACAAGAGGAAAGTCCGAGCGCGATGCCGCTCACGATGATGATGAGCGCCTGCCACCACCTCGGGAATCGCTGTTTTGCGGTAGCCATCAAGTTTGCCTCACGTCGTGCGAGGGTGCGTTCGAGAGCGCGTCGAGATTCGGGTGCGCCTCGCGTACCTTGCGGAATGCCAGCCACCGCAGAATGTCGCGTGCGTAATAAACAAGCATCGCAACGCAGGCCCATTGGATGCCGCCCAGGCCGGCGATGCGCACTTCGGGCTTCAGGAAGTCGATCGCGAGCCGCCAGCCGAGATAGGCGACCATGAATGCCTTGAAAACGTCGCCCTCGCGATGCGGGCGTTTCAGTAAACGCAGGAGAAGAAAGAAAAGTGCGACCGCGAAGATGGATTCATAGAGCTGCGTCGGATGGCGCCGAATTCCGTCGCCGAAATCGACGCCCCATGGCAACGATGTGGCGACGCCGTAGGTATCGTCGCTGAGTCCGGTGAGGAAGCAGCCGATGCGGCCGATGGCGATGCCGATCGCGAGCGGAGCGGCGAAAAGATCGCCCGTCGAGCGCGTTTCGCCCGTGCGGCGCTTGGCCCATTCGACGGCGAACAGGCCGCCGATCAGCGCGCCGACGATCGTCTTGCCGCCGAGCAAGTAAACCGGATCGCGCCACCGCGCGAAGGTGAGTCCGGGATCCTCGAACCAGTAGAGGACGCGGCTGCCGAGCGCGGCGCCGGCCACCGCCGCGGTGATCACGGTCCAGCGCGATGCGTCCGAAACCGAATCGCCGTGGCCGCGGCGCAGCCCGAGGTAGGTGAGGAAGCCGGCGATGTACGCGAGAATCTCCAGCGGCAGATGAGGATGGAGCGAGAACGACCCGACGCGCAGATAGAAGGGAAAGTGAATTTTTCGCTTC
>CAVUDN010000007.1:0-27345 GCA_963740095.1 uncultured Acidobacteriota bacterium | reverse complement strand
GGGCCGGCAGAACTGTCAAGCGGACGGGCGATCAATGACTACGCATGCGCGACTCAGCATTTCTACGCGCGCCAGACGTGGGGTCACTTACGCAATCTCTCCACCGCCCTCAGTGTGCAGAGGCTGGATAGATCAGGTTGCCGTCGCGGATCGTGTAGCGGACTTTGGCGAAATTGCGGGCGTCCGCGGCGGGATCGGCGGCGAGAACCACGAGATCGGCGTCCATGCCCGGCGCGACGCGACCTCGAGTTTTCGATTCGCCGAAGCGGGCTGCTGGCGCGGTGGTGAGCGAGGCGAGAATTTGCATGGGCGTCAGCGCGCGTGCCATCAGGATGTATTCCTCGGTCGGGTCGTAATCGGGCATGTAGCCGACGTCCGTGCCGAATAGAATTTGCCCGCCCGCGCGTCCGTATTGCCCGAGCTCGCCGACACCGGCATTCGCGAAGTGGTCGGCTTGGGCCGGCGTGTCTCCGCCTTTCATCGCTTCGGAAATCCACAGCATGAGCGTTGGGATGAGGGACATGTGGTGAGCCTTCATCTTGGCGATCAGCGCATCGCTCCATTTGCCCGACAGGGGAGTGGTGTGCGCGGCCACGTCCACGCCTGCGTTGAGCGCGATCTCGAGTCCTTCGAGATTCGACGGATGCGCGAACACCAAACGATTGTGGCGATGCGCCTCGGTCACGGCTGCCGCTGCGACAGCCGCAGGCATGGGTTTCACTTCCGTCGGGCTGATGAGCGACCCCGTGAAAAGTTTGATGACGTCGGCGCCACCGGCCACATCGTGCTGCACCACAGCGACTGCGGCGGCCGGCGTGGCCGGCTCAAGATTGCTTTCCATATACGCGATGGTGGCGCGCGGGAGCGCGCCTTTCACGTAGAAGGGCGTTCCACCGGCCGGGTATAGCGGCTCGCCAGCCGTGAGGATTCTCGGGCCGACGACCTCGCCGGATTCAACGCGAGAGCGAAGGGCCACGGTATTGTCGAGAAACGAAGCGAGGTCGACGACCGTGGTGAAGCCGTAGCGCGTGAACATGTCGGCAAGCTGCGCGGACAGCTTGGAGGCCGGTTGATGCGCGGCGTCGTCCCACTTCGGCTCGGTGAAGTGGACGTGGCTATTCTGGAAGCCGGCCGTGATCACCAGCCCGGTGCAATCGAGCTTTTCCGCGTCCGCGGGGATGCGAACCGTTCCCTCTTTGCCGACTGCGGCAACCTTGCCGTCGCGCACGAGGACGACGCCATCGGCGATCGGCGCTTCTGTCGGCGAGGGATAGATCTTGGCGCCAACGAGGGCGAGCGTTTTCCCCTCGGCGGCGAACGCGTGTTTTCGCGACGTCGAGGCGAGAATCATTCCGAGCATCAGCGATACGAGAACGATCGAGCGTAGCAGCCGCATAACACCTCCCCATAGGCGGGCTCCCCATCCACAAAGATAGGTACGGCTCCGCGGCGGCATTTGTTCCAGACCCGATCGCGGCGGCAACCCATCCGAAGGGGTTATGCTATATTTGTTGATCAGCAAGGCAACCGAGGAGATCGTGAGCAAGCTGCGGATTTCGATTGTCGAATACCTGAATACGGCGCCGCTGGTGTGGGGGTTTACCGACGGGCCGCTGGCGGGGAAGTACGACCTGTCGTTCACGGTGCCCTCGCAGTGCGCCGAGGCGCTGCGGCGCGGCGATGCGGACGTGGCGATCATCCCGTCGATCGAATACCAGCGGATGGAGAACGTGGCCGCGCTGCCGGACATGGCGATTGCGGCGAAGCGCGAGGTGCGCAGCCTGCTGGTGGTATCGAAAAAGCCGATCGAGATGGCCAAGCGGATCGCACTGGACACGAGTTCGCGGAGCACGGCGGCGCTGGTGCGAATCCTCGCGAAAGAGCACTGGGGGATTCAGCCGGAATTTGTGGATGCGGCGCCGGATGCCGCCGAAATGCTGAAGCAAGCGGACGCGGCGCTGGTGATTGGCGATCCCGCGCTGCGAATCTCGCTGAAGATGGAGGCGCTCGCCGGGAAGACTCCAGGCGGCGGTGATTGTTGCCAGGGCGATCCAGACGACATGCCGGTGCCGGGATTCGAGACGATCTTCGTCTACGACGTGGTTCACCAGTGGCGCGAAATGACCGGAAAGCCGGCCGTGCTGGCGATCTGGGTGGGCAAGCGCGATGTGCTGACGCCGGAAGTGGTGGCGGATTTTCAGGCGTCGAAGCGCTATGGCCTCGAGCACGTGCGCGAGATTGCCGAAGCGGCGTCGATCAAGCTCGATTTGCCGCCGAGCGCGCTCGAACGGTATCTGACGGACAACATTCATTTCGATCTGGACGAAGACAATCTCGCGGGGCTACGGCTCTTCCACGAGAAGGCGGCGGAGGCGGGGCTGATTCCGCGGGCGCGTCCAATCGAATTCGCGGCCGCGGCTGCGGGCGCGGACACGACGCCGGGCCGGGCGAATCACGCGCGCTTGTAAACGAGGATCCTAGGCACTCATGGGAATCACACAACAAGAAGCGCTCGACCTCTTCAACTCCGATGACCTGATCGGCATCGGGATGGCGGCGAACGAAGTCCGCCGGAAGAAGACCGATCCGCGCGTGGCGACGTACCAGATCGACCGCAACATCAATTACACCAATTTCTGCACGGAGTATTGCTCGTTCTGCGCGTTTTACCGGCCGCTGGGATCAAAAGAGGGCTACGTCCAGCCGCTCGAAGCGATCTACCAGAAGATCGAAGAGATGCTGGCGCTCGGCGGGACGGGCGTGCTGCTGCAGGGCGGCTTGCACCCCGATCTGAAAATCGAGTGGTACGAGAACATGCTGCGCTCGATCCACGAGAAATTTCCGCAAGTGCATCTGCACTGTTTTTCGGCGCCGGAAATTCTGTGCATCGCCGAGGTTTCGGGCCTTTCGATTCGGGATACGATCGCGCGGCTGCGCGACGCCGGCTTGCAGTCGATTCCGGGCGGCGGCGCGGAGATTCTCGACGACGAAGTGCGGCACCGCATCGCGCGGCTGAAGTGCAAATCCGAGGAGTGGGAATCGGTGCACCGCGAGGCGCACAAGCTCGGCATGCGCACCACGGCGACGATGATGTTCGGCTGCGGCGAGGAATACCGCCACCGGGTGAACCATTTCGAGCGCGTACGGCGGCTTCAGGAAGACAACGGCGGCGGGTTCACGGCTTTCATTCCGTGGATTTTCGCGCCGGAAAATACGCCGCTCGGAAAGAAAGTATCGGAAACGACGGCGTTCGATTACCTGAAGACGCTGGCGATCAGCCGGCTCTACCTCGACAACATCGACCACATCCAGTCGAGCTGGCTCACGCCCGGAATCAAGGTGTGCCAGGTTGGGCTTCAGTTCGGCGCGGATGATGTGGGCAGCATTTTGATCGAGGAGAATGTGGTGTATGCGGCCGGCGTGCGCAATCGCACCAACGAAGAAGAGCTGCGCCGCATCATCTCCGAGGCAGGCTACATGCCCGCGCAACGCGACACCCTGTATCGCTCCTACGTCTGGAAGCCACCCGTCGCCGTTCAAACCGCCGCGTAGCCGGTTCCGATATTTGAATTTTCCGCGAGGGAGATGCTTTGGCAGGATCTTCCAAGAAGGAAGCCAAAGGAGAACCGCCGCCGCGCTGCGACTGCACCTGCGTTCGCTGCGAGATTGGGAACCACTGCTGCAAGAAGCCGGACTGCCAGCATCCGACCTGGAAGGACGTCTCTAGCGCTGTGCGGCGGCCAAAGCGCCCGCGGAGGTAGCCTGCGGCTTGCTGCGGGCGCCGTGCTTGCGCATCCACTCGGAGAACAGGGCCTCGAACTCTTCGCGCGTATAGATACCCTTGTGAATCAGAAGGGTATTCATGGCGTAGACAGTCGCCATGAACCGCTCGTCTCGGGAAGCCAATTCCAGCATTTCGTCGAAGGACATCGCGCCACTCCGCGGATCCAATGAAGATTGGACGATAACGCCGTGTGCCGCAAGCGTCAAACGATTTTCGCGACTCGGTTCTACAGCACGCGCTTGGAGGTGGCCGGGTAGGATTGCACGCCCGGGTCGGTCGTTGGGACGATGGGGGTTTGGGGAGCGGCGGCGGGCAATTCGATGGCGACGCGCGCGCCGTAGGGCTGATTGTTCGTCAGCGTGATTTCGCCGGAGCACTCGTGGATGATGCCGTAGCAGATGCTGAGCCCGAGGCCAGTGCCTTTGCCGACGGGCTTCGTGGTGTAGAAGGGATCGAAGGCGCGGTTGAGATCGGCAAAGCCGGGGCCCGAATCGTCGCATTGAATCAAAATGCGGCCGTCGTGATGCGAGGCGCGCACGTCGATATCGCGGCGGGCGCTTTCGCTGACGGCATCGATCGAATTATTCAGAATGTTGAGCAGGAGCTGCTTCAGCTCGTCCTCCCCGATTCCCGCGGGCGGCAGCGCTTCGTCGACATCGAGCTTGACGTGGATTCCACGCGCGCGAACGTGATATTCGCGCAATTGCAGGACGTCGTGGAGCGCGGTCGCGACGTTGGTGGAGCGGAAAGTGGAATTATTCTGGCGGCCGAAGCGCAGCAGGCCGTCGACAATCCTCTGCATGCGGCGCGCTTCATGTGCGAGCTTTTCGGCGCGCGCCCCCATTTTGGTTTCACGCAATTCGTCGTGCAGCAGGTCCGCGTAGCCGATCACGCCGGTGAGCGGATTGTTGAGTTCGTGGGCGACTCCGGCGACGAGCTGGCCGAGTCCTGCCAGCTTTTCGGAGCGCACGAGTTGCTGATGCAATCGCACGTTTTCGAACGTCACGGCGAGGTCGGAGGCGAAGACCTCGAGCTTGACCATCTCGGATGTCTTCGAATCGCCTTCGTCCTTAGAGCCGGATAGATACAGGCAGCCCACGTGCGAGCCGCGCCAGGAAACCATCGGGATGAGGACCAGATCCGTTTCGTCCGACATGCGAAAGGACTGGCTGCCCGATTCGTGTTCCGTGGCGCGATGTTTCAAAGATTCGATGGCATAGCCGCCGGAGTGTTCGCGCAGCGTATCCTCTTCCTCGAGCGAGAAGCCGCTCGAGCCCGCAAGATAGAAGCGGCGATCCTCGCCGAGGAGGAAAAGCGCAGCGCGGCTGAAGCTGCTCGTGTCGGTGATCGCCTTGGCGACCTCACCGCAAAGCGTGACCGGGTCGTTTCCCGCCAGCAGGCGCGACGTGATCTGAGAAAGGCGGCCGAGCAATTGGTTTTCCGACCGTGTACGAGCCGTCGTGTCCTCGACGGCCCTGGATTTATCTTCGAGTAGCGTCAGCACCATGCCGAGCGCGACGAGTATTCGCGGCACATTCCAAAAGTCCAAATCAGCCTGAAATCTGGGCGCGAGGTAATGCAGGATCGCGCCGATCGGGTATTCGGCTCCCCAGGCGAAGAAGCCAACGATGACGGTGCGCACGCCGAGTGACGCACGCCCGTAGAGCCGGCCGAAAAACAGGCCGGTGAGACCGTAGGTCAGTCCGAGAATGGCCGCGACGGCGACCCACACATTGCCAACCAGCTGCTCGTGAACCGCTCCAATTCCGATGGCGAGAAGCCCAGCGGCGAAGTAAGGACCCAGGCGCCGCGATGCGAGGAATGAGAGAACGGCTGCGCCGAGGAAAACCGCTGCAATCGATCCGGTGGCGAGCCAGGGTATTCCCCAGTTGAAACCTATACAGAAGGACTGAGCCAGCATGGGCAAGCCCAGCAGAAGGATGAAGCTGGTGCGCTTCTGCTTGTCGTCTGCCTCGAAGATGACCGAAGAGAGAAATATGAGGCCCGCACTTTCGAGAGCGGCGAAGTCAACCGCAGTTAGAAAGCTGCCAAGCACTCCCGCGTGGATTTCCAGGGCTTGCGCGAAGAAGTGGAGGAAGGTGAGCGCCCAGGCGAGCGTCCACAGCCGCAGGCGCGGCGAGGGTGTCTGGCGTTGTATCGATACAAAGATTCCGACCAGGACGACCAGCACGATGACGATCGGCAAGGCCGCGGGAAAAGTGAAAAACACGTAACCTCCGAGTCAACAGGGTAAAGATTGCCAACAGACCGCGCAATGGAGCGTGGGTACCAAGGCAAACCGTGCCCATGGCGAAAGGGAGAGCGAAGGTCAGATGAGAGCTGCGAACACGATGCTAAGTCTCATTTATTCAGTATGCTACGAATCTCCAGCAGGACTTCGGCGCCTTCGGGCAGATCGAGAGGCTCGTGCGGGACAAGAACACCTCTCGCAAATTTCGCGCGAATGCGTGAAGGATGCGATGCGGGGCGAACTGCGGGGGCGGCCGCGCCAGACGATGGCGGCGCCGATGCCGGACCAAACCCGCCGGAATCGAGCGCGAGGTTCGCGAGGGCGTCCGCTTCGCGATTGCTCTCGCGGCGCACGTGCTCGACAACGAAATATTCGAACTGGCGCGCAAGCTTCGAGGCTCGCTCGTAAAGCGGCTTGAGGTCCGGGCTCTTTACTTTGTAGCGGCCCTGCATCTGGCGGACGAGAAGTTCCGAATCGCTGCGGATGCGCAGGGCGCGGATGTTGTGGCTGGCCGCGTAATCAAGGGCCGCGAGGAGCGCGTAATATTCGGCGACGTTATTGGTATCGCGGCCGAGCTTCTTGCCCAGCTCGAGGATGATTTTGCCGTTCGGGTCGCGCATTACGACGGCGTAGGACGCAGGACCCGGATTACCGCGCGAGGCGCCGTCGATATTCGCGACGTAGACGCCCGAGGGCGGCGCTGCCGGGTTCGAATCCGAGAAGAGGCGGGCGCTGGAATGTGGCGGAGTTCTCGGAGTTCGGGTCATGTCCGGCCGAAAATCTCAGCACTCACCGTGCGCTGCCGCCGACGCGGACGGCTGCTGGGCGGGACCGGAGGCCGGGACGCTGGAGTCGTCCGCCTCGATGTAATAGAGGATGCGCGTGCAAGTCTCGCAATGGAACAGCTCGTCTTCGCCCTTTGCACGGCGCATCTCCTGGATCACGTGCGGGCGGACGATCATGCCGCAGGCGCCGCATTTTTCGCTGCGAACTTCGGCGAGCGCGATGCCGTTGTGTTTGCGGACGATACGATCGTAGTGATCGAGGAGATTTTCGGGGATTCCAGCAACCGCGCGGGCGCGCTCGGCTTCGAGCGCGGCGATCTCCGTCTCCTCCGCGGCTTTCTCGGCGTCGATTTTCGCGCGCTGGCCGCGGGCTGCGTCCTCGACTTCCTTTAGATCCTTTTCGGAGGCTTTCACGCGGCGGTCGTACTCTTCCGCGTTGACCATCTGCTCGAGGAGGCGATCCTCGGCCTTGGCGATTTCGGCTTCGGCCATCTCCACTTCGTGCTGGAGCGCCTTGTAGGCCTCGTTGGTCTTAATCTGCGAAGTCTGATCGCGATACTTGCGGACGCGTTCTTTCCACTGCTCGACGTCGAGCTCGTATTTCTTGCGTTCCTTGATGGTGTTGAGCTGCGAGGCTTTGCTCTGCTCGACGGAAGTTTTGGCGGCGGCTACGCGGGCGTCGACTTCGGCGGTCTTTTTCGGCAGAGCGGCGAGCCGGGCGCGGACCTCAAGGAGCCGGACGTCCACGGCCTGCAGATCGAGCAGCGTCTGGAGAATCTTTTGCACGGCAGCGGGCATTCTAGCACAGTGTCGCGTCTTGGCCCGACACCGCGCCGCGTGGGAGGCGCGCCGGAGCCTGGGTCAACATGGCTGCGCTTCTTCTCGAACGTCAGACAGTTGCCGCGTTCGGTGCGCGATCTCACTTTGCAGCAACACTGTATCAGCAGACGCGGCGGGCCTACGCCTCAAATTATGTCTTGACAACAATCGAGGCCAAGTGTTATGGGACAGGCGCTTAGGGGTTGCATTGGGGTGGGGAGAATGTCCAAGTTTCGCGAGAGTGTCTTGGTATGTCGCGGCATACCTGCCTCTTCCTCACGCCTTCACGCACGGGCAGCAGTTCTAAGCCAGCACGGCTTTGGAGGGATCACATGAAGAGGATCTCAGCCCAGTTCGTCGTATTGAGTGTGTTGCTTTTGGGATGTTGTGCTGGAGTTTTCGCGCAGGCCACATCGCAGATCTCCGGAACGGTCACGGACGCCTCCGGAGCAGTGGTAGCGGGCGCGCAGATTACCGCGACGCAAACCGATACCGGAGTCACGCGGAGCGTGACGTCGGATGCGAGCGGCGACTATTCCCTGCCCAGCCTGCCACTCGGACCTTATCGACTGGAGATCAAAAGGGAAGGTTTCACGACGTTCGTGCAGACTGGGATCGTTCTGCAAGTGGGCTCGGCCGCGACGATCAACCCCGTGTTGAAGGTAGGCGCAGTCGCACAGAGTGTTCAAGTGGAAGCTACAGCGCCCATGACCGATACGACCACGACGGGTGTGGGCCAAGTGGTCAATTCCCAGAGCGTAGTGGATCTGCCGCTCAACGGGCGCCTGGTGACCCAACTCATCACGCTGGCAGGCGCAGCGAATTCTGTCCAGTATGGTTTTGGTGGGGCGCCATCGGTCGGAAACCTGGTTTCCAGCAAAAATTACCCGAACGAAGCGCTCGTAAGCGTAGGCGGCGGAATGCTGAACGGAACCACGTACCTGATGGATGGGGGAACGTTCAACGATCCGTTTAATAACCTCAACTTGCCGACGCCTTTCCCGGATGCAATTCAAGAATTCAACGTGCAAACCAGCGCGATACCGGCGCAGTACGGCGAACACACGGGAGGCGCGATCAACATCGCCACCAAATCCGGCGGCAACCAGTTTCACGGAGATGCGTTCGAATTCGTTCGCAATTCGGATTTCAACGCCAAAGATTTCTTCAGCGCGAGTGCTAAGGCTCCGACTGGGCTGAGCGACGGCTTGAAACGCAATCAGTTTGGAGGCACCATTGGCGGGCCGATTAAGCGGGAAAAGCTGTTCTTTTTCTTGGGGTATCAAGGGACGCTGATTCGAGACAAGCCTCCCGCCAACCAGGCCATTCTCCCCACTGCGGCGGAGCTAGGCGGCGACTTCACGACGTACATGGATCAGTGTGTGCCTCACGATCCTGTTACCGGCTTGCCTAAACAATTGAAGGGTCCTCTTTTCACGAACAACATGCTGAGTCCCATTCTCTACCCCAGCGGGGTGACTGCGGACGTTTTGAGTTTCGCGAGCCACTTCCCGGTCGGCCAAGGGCCCTGCGGCGTGACGACATTTCAACTCCTGGCCAATCAAAACGAACACATGGGCGTAGGCAGGGTCGATTATCAGATCAACTCCAAGCAGACTCTTTTCGTGCGTTATTTCGGGACTCACAGCTTGGTGCCATCCAGCTATATCGGCAACGAACTAACCGTTGTGAATGCGGGGACTGACGACACTGTGAATTCGCTGGTGGTGGGTCACACTTACCTCCTGAATTCTTCGATGGTGAATTCGTTCCACTTCACCTACAACACAGACGGCATCACGAAATTTCAGGTGCCGATCGTCACTCCTACCGACGTTGGCGTGCAGGGCATGTACACTTCGGCGGCTCCCTTCAACCACTTTTCGAACATCAACATCACTGGCGATTTCCAGAGCGCCGGCGGATTCGCTACTCCGGGCCTTGTTAACACAAAAACCTGGCAGCTTGCGGACGACTTCAGCTGGACGAAGGGCTCGCACCAATTGGAGTTCGGCGCCAGTTTCATTCGTCCGTCGCAGACTTCAACGTTTTGCGTTTATTGCAACGGGCTGTTTACTTTCAACGGTACGGTCACCGGCGATCCCATGGCGGATTTTGTCGCCGGAGCGCTCGGTTCGATGACCCAGTTGAATATCTCGCACGACAACGAGAATTGGCGGTACTTGGGACTTTATGCGCAGGATAGCTGGAAGGTCAATTCACGCCTGACGCTGAACTACGGTTTGCGGTGGGAGCCGTATCTCGGCGGCAGCTTTCCGCTGGGACAAATCAGTCACTTTGACATGGCGGACTTCCTGGCGAACGTTCACTCCACAAAATATCCGAATGCCCCCGCGGGGACGCTTTATTCCGGCGATCCAGGATTCAACACCGGCAACCGGCCGAGCTATACGAGGTGGAACAACTTCGCGCCACGGATTGGGTTGGCTTGGGATCCGACCGGCGGAGGCAAAACGCTCATTCGGGCGTCCTGGGGAATCCTCTACGACACGCCTGAGACGCTCTTCTTTTACAACTACGCTGGACAGCCGCTGTGGGGCGAGGGCATCACGATCACCCCTCCAGCGGCGACACCGGACACGTTCGCGAATCCCTGGTCTTATTATGCCGGCGGGGGTGGGAGCCCGTTTCCAACCACGCAGAATGCCACAACCCCTTACCCGTTTACTGCAGCTTACCAGACAGTTCCACTGCATGTCCGCAATGCCTATATGGAGCAGTGGAACCTGACGATTCAAAGACAGATCGGGGCGGCGTGGCTTTTGAAAGCTAGCTACCTGGGCAACGACCTAGTGCACCTATGGATGATTAAGGAAACGGATCCCGGGGTCTATATCACCCCGGATTCGACCGGCATCAACATTGGCGGCTGCACGTTCAATGTCTATAACCCCACCACCCAGATTGTGGCACCGAAAACCTATAATCCTTGCGACACGAGCAGGAATACAAACCAGCGGCGGCAACTGTCGCTGCTGAATCCAATCCAAGGCGCGTACTACACATCGTACGCACAGTTGGATGACAGCGGGACGGGTAGCTACAACGCGCTGCTCCTTTCCGCAGAACACCGTTTCTCAAGCCACTTCTCGATGCTGGCGAACTACACGTGGTCGCATTGCATCTCCGATCTGTGGACCCAGGCGATCAACGCCCCGGAGTACACCAATCCGGCGAATCCGCGATTTGACCGCGGAAACTGCGCGAGCGTGGATATACACCACAACTTTAACCTGTCAGCCGTCCTGCAGTCGCCGCATTTTTCGTCGCGAGTGCTCCAGTGGATCGCTGGAGACTGGCAACTTTCGCCGATCTTCAGTGCGCATACCGGAAGCTATTTTACGATCACGATGGGTGGTGTGAACGCGGACCTCGCGGCCAGCGGAATCGCCGCGCAACGTCCCAATCAGGTACTCGCAAATCCTTATTGCACACCCAAGCGAGTCTCGCCGTATTTCACTTCGGCGGGGAACTGCTGGATCAATGCGAGCGCGTTCGCCTTGCCGGGAGGAGGTCTTGACGCATTCGGGAACGAGCCGGGCGTCCTTGGAAACGAAGGAGTTAACAATATGGAGGGCCCCGGCTATTTCGACGTGGACTTCGCTTTGTCGCGCCGGTTCCCCATCACGGAGAGGCAGTCTATCGAGATCCGCTGGGAAACCTTTAACGTCGAGAATCGCGTGAATTTCGTGAATCCCGGGACCGCCGGCATCGCTGCGGTGGGCACGAGCAACACCGTCCTGGGAAGCGGCCCCACATTCGGCATGATTTCATCGGATGTTGCCCCGAGGATCATGCAGTTCGCGATCAAGTACATGTTTTAAGTAGCGGGCGCGATTCGTGAATGTGCTCCTGGTGGTAGGTGTTGATTCGAGCGATCAACACCTACTCCCAAGGGCTTCCTCGCACAACCAAGCGGCGTAAACAATCACGCTGGCTTTTGCGTCCACACGCGGATGGATCTGACCGGGTTGGTGGGGCACACGACCTCGCACGCGCCGCAGCCGACGCACTTGTCATTCACCACAGGGTAGGAGATGTACTGCGCCTCGTCCCACGTGATTTTCACGGCATCGTAGGGGCATGCGAGCTCGCACGCGTCGCATTCCTTTTTGCCGAGTGCGGTAAGGCAGATATTGTTGTCGACGAGCGCCTCTCCGATGATGTATTTATTTTTCTGCTCGAGTGGAAGCGCCGTCAGCGCGCCGGTGGGGCAAACCTGGGTGCAGGCATCGCAGGTTTCCAGACAATACTTGTAGTCGCGGTCGAATCGAATGATGGGCGCGCCGAAACCCGCCAGCCCCCCTTCATGGCCGGTATCCGGGCTAATGATTTTCGTCGGGCAGGCGTGGACGCAGTTGTTGCAGCGGATGCACAGCCCGGCGAAGCGATCCTCCGGCACGGCGCCGGGAGGACGCAGCAGCGTATCGCTCTTGCGGTATCGCGCCGCCCCGAGTCGGCGCGCCCCCAGCGCCAGCAGCGCGCCGCCCGCGCCGGCGAAGAACGCGCGCCGGGCCTCGGGCGACTTCTGCGAGCGCGCGCTCGACTTCAATTTGGTCCACAAGGCTTTCCGCGCGTAAAACAGCATGTCCTGGAATCCGCTGAGCGGGCAGATGCGGACGCACCAGGCCATGCCAAAGACAAATGTGGCTGCCACCAGAACGCCCAGGCCGAGCGAGACCAGAATCACGGTGATCGGATTCGTCGCCCTGTTCATGGCAAACGGGCTGCTAAAAATGCATAGCGGATCCATCCACATCAGCACCGGATACCCCGCCACGGCGCCAACCAGGGTGAGAATCGCGACATATCTGCCGACCGGGGGCAACTTGCCCCACCAGCGCGTCTTGCGCAATCCGATGCGCGAGGTGTTCTCGAGCAGGAAACCGGTAGGACAGAGGTACAGGCAGAACCACCGCTTCTTGAACGAACTCGCGACGGCGACGATGAGCGCGAGGATCGCTCCCACACCGACGGAGCGCGCGGCGATGCTCGATGAGAGTGCGACGAATGGGCTGATTTGCTGGAAAAATCGCGGTGCGATCGCCCAGGGCAGCAAGGGCCAAACCAGCACGACCGCGCCGACGAAGCAAGTCAGCTGAATCACTCGCCGCGGTACGCGATGGAGAAACGTCATCCCAAATACGCCCCCTGCTGATGGAGCAGATCTTGCAGCTTCGCTACATTTACGTGGCGAGGCTTGCATTTATCTTGGATGCACAATGCCGCCGCCAGGCCTGCCGCCTGTCCTGTGACCCAGCAAACCGGAATGAGCCGCGTGATATCCGCAACGTCGAATTCGGCCGATATGCATCGTCCGGCCGCGAGAACGTTTTCGACCTTCGCTGGAACGAGCGAGCCATAGGGAATCTGGAATGCGGGAGCATTCGCATAGGCGCCGGAATAGCCGATCACGTCTTGAAACTTGGCGCCATTGCGGATTTCGTCGACTTTGAGTTTCTTCACGCCGTCGAGAAGCCTGCTGAGCCGCACGCCGAGCTGCGGGGCAGTTTCGGTCAAATACACCTGCTCGTTTCCCGCTTTTTGACGAAGCTTTTCGACGTTGCCCCAGGTCCCGATGCGATGCTTGAGTTCGAATTCGGTCAGATCCGAAATGTCGAGAGCGTCGCCGACCGGGCCTCGCATGTTGAGCCAGTTCACGTGGGGCGCAGGCGTGGAATTTCCGGCGTGACCGCTGAAGTCGTTCACGCGTCCCTTCGAAGGCCTGCCTCCTTCATCGGGCCTACCTATGGAAGGCTTGGTCGGATCTTCCGATCCTTTTCCAGGAGCCATATCGACTTCATCGATGTTTCCGATTCGGCTGATCAGACCGATGTTGGTTTTGACTTTGTCGAAAGCCGCCCCCGCGGCCGCATAAATGTCGCCGTCTCCCGAAGCGTCGATCACGATATCGGCGAGGATTGCCTGCCGTCCCGACTTGCTCTCAAAAACGGCGCCGCGCACGGCGCCTCTGGAATCCACAATGGCATCGACGCCCCAGCAATCCAGGTATGCAGTGATGCCCGAATCGAGCACCATGCTCGCCAGCAAATACTTGAAGGCCTCCGCGTCGATCGTCGGGTAAATGGGCGCCTTGTTGCGATCGATGATGCCGTACTTGAGCACATCGAGCTTCTTCATCAGCTCTTCGCCGATGCCGAAGATGACCTGCTTGTTCTCGCGATTGTAGAGCGGAAAAATTCCGAGGACGAGGCCACCGGTGGCGAGCCCGCCGAGATAGCCGTACCTCTCGACCAGAGTGACGTCGACGCCCAGCTTTTTGGCCGAAAAGGCGGCCGCCGTCCCCGCCGGGCCACCCCCGACAACCAGGACGCTGGTCTTGTGCAGAACCGGCACATCCCTGCGCGGTTGCACCACCTTGTCGCCGACCATCGCCGCGGGGACTCTGGGTTCGGTTTGCTCCGTCGCTTGCCCGCCAGCTTGATCGGCTAGCGCCGACGAAACTGGCATCAGCGATCCGGCCGCGAACAATCCGCCAGCCGCAATCGAACGACTCATCAATTCTCTTCGCGTCAGGTCCTTTGACATGTTCCCCCCTGTCCGGCGGTTGGCCGATCCGAACCCTTCCGGGTTCTTTACCTATCCGGCGCCAATACTACACCCAGCGCGAACGAGCAGCCAACTCTTGGTAAGCCGGATTACAGAGATGTGAAATAGCACTGCATACCGATCGCGCGTCTTCGATTGCCGTTCCGCAAGCTGGCAAATCCCCGGTCCAAAGCATAGAATCGCGTCGGCTTTTCCCCCGGTTTAGGCCCAACGGCAGATTCCGAAAGGAGATCTCGGATGCCTCTCTCGAAGAAGCTGGCTGCGGAGTTCATTGGAACTTTCTGGTTGGTCTTTGGCGGCTGTGGCGCGGCGGTATTGGATGCGGCATTTCCGCAGCTTGGCATCGGCTTTTTGGGCGTTGCCTTTGCATTCGGTTTGACGGTGATGACCGGAGTCTACTGCTTGGGCCACATTTCAGGTGGTCATTTCAATCCGGCGGTTTCGGTAGGCCTGGCGGTGGGCAAGCGATTCCCCGCGAAGGAACTCGTTCCCTATATCATCGCGCAGGTGCTGGGAGGGATCCTTGCGAGCGCCGCGTTGTACACGATCGCGAGCGGGAAAGACGGTTTCACACTGAGCGCGGGGTTCGCGTCGAATGGCTACGGCGCTCATTCGCCGGGAGGCTACTCGCTTTTGGCCTGCTTCGTGGCCGAGGTCATACTCACGTTTATGTTCGTCCTGATCATCCACGGGGCCACGGACCGGCGAGCGCCGGCCGGCTTCGCAGGAATCGCGATTGGCCTTGGCCTCACGCTCATTCATCTCGTGGGCATCCCCGTCACCAACCTTTCCGTGAATCCGGCGCGCAGCACGGCTCCTGCGCTGTTTGTTGGCGGCTGGGCCATCCATCAATTGTGGCTCTTTTGGGTGGCGCCGATCATCGGCGGAGCGATCGCGGGCCTCGTGTACCTCGGGGTATTTGAGGAGCGCAAATCGTAGTGCCGTAAGGGTTCCGGCTTTCGCTATCCGCTTCTTCGCATAGCATTCTCGTTAACTCTCAAGGCAATCCGCCTGTCCGCATTCTTGTTGCGTCTCAATTCGGCATGCTACGTTCACTCTTGGCGTGTATTTTCGGTTAGGCGGGCACGCTTTTCCGGATTCGGTTTGTTTTCGCGCGCAACTCCTTATTTCAAGAATAACGCATGCGCAAATTCCTCAACGATCTGAGCATTCGCGGAAAGCTGGTGCTCCTGATCAGCGGCTCCGTTTGCATCCTCACGGCCGCCGTGCTCACTGTCGTCTGGTTTCAAAGCGTGCGGCAAGTACGCGCGATCGTCCAGGACCAGCTTGACGCAAATCGCCAGCTCCTTGCCTCCGCCGAGCGCAACCACTATCAGTCTCGTGTTTACAAAGGCACGGCACTCGCGGCTTCTCCGGCTGTCGTTCACGCCCTGGAACGCCACGACCGAGCCGCCGCTTGCGCGTTTCTCTCGCAAGTCCTGGCCTCTCCGCGCTTCGGTCCTAATGACGACGACCTCGATTACGTCTCCATCCGTCCTCGCGACGGCTCGATCCTCGGCTTCGCCGTCCAGCACCATCCGGTCTGCGATCCGCAGATACTTTCCTGGCATCTCGCCGACGTACACGAGGCGCTCTCCGGGGCTCCGGAAATCACCACATGGAGCGGGCCCGACAACGCCGTGTATCGCATTTTTGCGTTTCCTGTTCGCGGCGCGGACGGACCCATCGGTTTTCTCAATATCGGATTCGAGGAAGACGACGGCATCGCGGCCGGCGCGAAGCTTCGCTCCGGAGTGGACGTCGTCACCTGGCAGCAGGATGAGAACAATCAGGTGCACATTCTTGGGGTGAGCGATCCGAGCCTCCGCGGGCCCCTGACGAAGCTCTTCGACCAGAACCCCGATCTTCAGCATCCTTTCGATTTTCGAACTCCCAAGGGCGAATACGAGGGCGAGGAAGTGCTGGTGGCCGACACCGGAATGATCGAGCACAATCCCGCCGGCGTGCATATGGCGTTCATCGAATCGGTGACGCGCCGGATGAAGCCTTTCCGGATCCTTGAGGAATTCCTGGCCGGCCTCGCTCTCGCCGCTCTGCTGCTGGGCACCGGCCTGGGATTTCTCTTCTCCGGTGTGATTTCTACTCCGCTTGTAAATCTCGCGGGCGCAGCGCGGGAGATCGAGCAAGGCAAGTACGACGCGATCGAATCTTTCCGCGCCGCGCATGCGGACCGCTTTGAGGCCCGGGATGAAATCGGCGATCTTTCGCGCGCGTTCGTGGACATGGCCCGCGGCCTCAAGCAGCGCTTCGCCATGTCGAAGTACATGTCGCGCACGACGTACCAGATGCTCGAGCAAGGCGGGTCGGCAAATCCTGCAGGCGAACGAAAGTGGCTCGCGCTCGTCTTCTCCGATGTTCGGGGCTTCACCGCGTTCTCCGAAAATCGCGATCCGGCGCTCGTGATCGAGCGGCTGAATGAAGTCCTCGGCCTCGAGGCGGACGTGGTGCGCCGCCACGGCGGCGACGTGGATAAATTTGTCGGCGACGCGATGTTCGCCTGGTTTTCCGGTGCTGACCGCTGCCGCCACGCCGTCGACGCCGCGGTCGAAATTCTTTCCGGGCTTCAAAGCCGTTTTGCGGGCAAGGCCGGCACGGAAATCGGCTTCGGCATCCACGTCGGCGAGGTTGTGGTTGGCAGCATGGGCAGCCAGGATCGCCGCGACTACACCGCCATTGGGCGCAGCGTGAACCTCGCCGCGCGCTTGTGCTCCGCGGCTAAGTCCGGCCAGATTCTGGTTTCGGAGGCCGTCGCCATAGAACTCGAGGACGCCCTTTCCCTGAACCCGCTCCCTGCCATCTCCGCGAAGGGATTTCCCGAGCCAGTCCGCGTCTTCGAAGTCCAGCCTACGAAACCGTCGCCGGACGCGAACTCGGTTCTGCCTCCCGTCACGAGCCTCTCGTAGCGAGGCGATTTGCCTGAAAAGCGGCGGCTCGCATTCAGCCGCAAAAACGGACCCGCCACGGCGCGCGCGAAGCCTTCGCGAGCACTTCAAATTACCGGTAGATGCGAGACGATACCCACGCGACAGCAGATCGCGGAGCGCGGCTGCTGCTTGAATCCAACGCACGCGTGCGCTAGCATCCGCCGCGTCGGACGTCCCACAGCCAACCGCCAGGAGGTGCACCATGCGGTCTGCTAATCTTCGATACTTCGGCTCAGCTGCTCTAGCCATCGCCGGATGCCTCGCCCTCGCGCGAATCGATCTGCACGCACAACAGCGGCCCGCCGTGTCAATCGATGCCGACGACATCGGCGGCGTCGTGACAAGCAGCAATGGACCCGAGGCTGGAGTCTGGGTGATCGCGGAAACCACTGATCTTCCCACGCGCTACATCAAGGAAGTAGTCACCGATGATCGCGGGCGATACGTAATTCCCGATTTGCCCATGGCGAAGTACTCGATCTGGGCGCGCGGCTATGGATTGATCGATTCGCCGAAGGTCGAGACCGTGCCGGGCAAGCTGGTCGATCTAAAGCCGAGCGTGGCGCCCGACCGAGCAGCGGCGGCGCAATACTATCCCGCAAATTATTGGTATGCGTTGCTCGAAATCCCCGGCAAGAACGAATTTCCGGGCACCGGTCCCGCAGGTAACGGGATTTCGCCGAACATCAAGGAGCAGGGTCAATGGATTCATCTGGTCAAAACCGACAGTTGCGAATCGTGCCACCAAATCGGCAATCGATACACGCGCACGATTCCATCTATGTTCGCCGATCTCGATCCCGCGCAGGCCTGGACGCGGCGCGTGCAGTCGGGACAGGCAGGCGCAATTATGCTGGGCGGCCTGTCGCAACTCGGAGCCAAAAGAGCGACGGAACAGTTTGGTGATTGGACGACGCGGATTGCGAAAGGCGAACTGCCAGCGGAGACGCCGCCGCGGCCGCAGGGCATCGAGCGCAACATCGTAATCACTCAGTGGGACTGGGCCGATCCGAAGGCATATCTCCACGACGAGATATCGACGGACAAGCGTGATCCACGCGTAAATGCAAACGGTCTAGTCTACGGATCGCCGGAAGAGAGTCGCGATTATCTGCCGGTTCTCGATCCCGTGCACAACACGACCAGCCAGATAGCAGTTCCGTACCGCGACGCCGATACGCCCGGCCAGCCAAAGCCCTTGCAGCCTTCGGCGGTGTGGGGCGACGAAGCAATCTGGGACAGTCATATCACGGTTCACAATCCGATGTTCGACGAACATGGGCGCGTGTGGTTCACGTCACGAATCCGCGCAGCCGACGATCCTGAGTTCTGCAAAGATGGGTCGAGCCTTCCGTCGGCAAAGCTCACCCCGGTGAATCGCTCGGGGCGCCAGTTGGCCATGTATGACCCGGCCACCAAGAAAATTTCGCTGATCGACACATGCTTCGGTACGCACCATCTGATCTTCGCCAGCGATGCGAACAACACCTTGTGGACCAGCAGCGGCGGGGGCGGTGGCGTGGTGGGCTGGCTCAATACGAAGATGTGGGATCAGACGCACGACGATGCGAAATCGCAGGGCTGGACCGCTCTGGTTCTCGATACCAACGGCAATGGCAAGCGCGACGCGTATGTCGAAGGCGCACAGGGAGTAGCTACTACGCCCGGCGGCGAGAGTCTGGGGAACGCATCGGCGATGAATGCGGCAGCCGATCCGACCAAGGACATGCGCCTGAATGCGGCCTTTTATGGCCTTGCAGTCGCGCCCGACGGAGCGGTTTGGGGTAGTGTGCTCGGCTTCCCCGGCGGAATCGTGCGACTGAATCCCGGATCGAACCCGCCGGAAACGGCTCTCGCGGAATACTACGAAGTGCCGTGGAACGATCCGGCCGCTCCGGTGCACGGTTATTCGCCGCGCGGAATGGATGTCGACGGCAATGGCGTCGCCTGGGTTGCCCTCGGAAGCGGGCACTTGGCGAGCTTCGATCGGCGCAAGTGCAAGGGCCCGCTCAACGGGCCTAAGGCCACTGGCCGCCAGTGTCCGGAAGGATGGACGCTGTATCAGACGCCGGGACCGAAATTTAAGAATGTGCAGGATAGTGGCAGCGCGGATTCGCATTATTACGACTGGGTCGATCGGTTCGATACGCTCGGGCTGGGCAAGAACACGCCCATCATCACGGGCAACTCGTCCGATTCGCTGCTTGCCCTCGCGAACGGAAAATTTGTGATCATGCGTGTGCCATATCCACTCGGATTTTTTGCGAAAGGAATGGACGGTCGCATCGATGATCCGAAAACAGGTTGGAGAGGTAAAGGAGTCTGGACCACTTGGGGCACGCGCACACCCTTTCACAGCGAGACGGGCAAAGGGACGTATCCCAAGGTTGTGCACTTCCAAATTCGGCCCGACCCGCTCGCGAATTAGCCGGCTGCTATTTCGATTTCATCTGCATAGAAAAGACGGCACTCGTCGAGTGAGTCAGAGTACTCGCTGCCTCGCCGGTGCCGGCTGGCGCGCCATCGACATACACAATTCCGGTCAGCCCGCCCATTTCATTCAACAAAGTCTTTTCGTCCGATCCATCCAGATTGGCGGTGTAAACGTTGCCGCCCAAATCGGTGAAAAACATGCGTCCGTGACTCAGATCCAGCGAAATCCCGACTCCTCCGCGCAGTCCGTTCGCTAGAATCTGCTGATCCTTGCGATGCGCGGAATCGTATCCCGCCGGAGGATCCATCGGGGCTCGGCTCACGGTGTCCGCCTCGGGTCCGGCGCCTCCGTCTGAAGTCCAGTACATCGTTCGCGTCTTCAGATCGAGCGCCAAATCGACCGGTTCCGGCAGTCCGTCGAACAGCATCTGAATATCCGTCCGGTGCGCCGGATTTTCTCCTTTCGGAATGTTCATGCTCACCCGCCGAATGCTGCCGTCGTTGGAACGATCGCCGCGCTGCGTCCAGTAGATTTCGTTGCGCGTCAAATCCAGCGCTATTCCAACGCAGTAATCCTTCGGATCACCTCGCTGGCCCTCGATTCTCTGCCCCGTTTCCACGAGCGTCTCCACGTCCGATCCATCCAGATTCGAACGCATCACCCGCATTCCTTCCCGGTCGGACCAATACAGCTTGGCGTCGCGCAGATCGATCGTCATCTGTTTCGGCCGGTAAGTAAGAGCCCCGCCGCTTGGCACCACCGTCGTCACGCTGCTTCCATCCAAATCCGCGCGCTCGAGCGAACCCGGTCCAAACCGTGCTGCCCATCCACCATCGCCGCCCGAATCTTCGGCGTTTGGGCGGAATGTCATCATATTCGTCCAATAAAGATGTCCACTCGCCTGATCGACGGCAATTCCGTCCGGGCTGCCTCCCGCCTGCGCCAACACCTTCACGTCCGATCCGTCGGGATTCGCGGACATCACTTGATGCCCGCGCGTATCGAGAAAATACAGCCGGCCAGTCGTCGCATTCGGCGTCATCCTCCCGGCAAGCTTGGCTTTTGATCTAGCCGGCGTGCTGCTCGCGGAGAACATCGCCAGCATGATCGCGCTCGCCCCCAGTGCCGTAAACACCAATCCCGCCCACCGGCCAATCCAACTCATCCGAGAGCCCCCTTGCACCGAAGCCATGTTCGCGTCGCATTTCTGCGCAGCGTCAAATTGTATGACGTACGCCGCCGCGTTCTGGTTTGGGCCCGGAGCCAACGAACAATCGAGTTTCCTGGCGTCGCTCCGCCCTGCCAATCGGGCGTTTGCATCGACGGCTCGCTTCTGGTGTAGAATCCACGCATTATCCTGCTCTTTCCGGGAGAGGAAAACGCGGAATTGGGGGCTGTGGAGAAACAAATGAGTAGGGTGCTGAATTATGGCCTCATCGCCGTCGCCGCTATGCTGATGGCGAGCTCGGCATCTGCTCATCACTCGCACGCGATGTTCGATCTCGACAAGCAAGTAACGCTGGTCGGGACGGTGAAGGAATTCCAGTGGAACAATCCGCACTGCTGGATTCAGCTGCTCGTGGCGGATCCGAAGGATGCGAACGCCGCTCCCGTCGAATGGGGTGTTGAGATGGGCGCGCCCATCCAGCTGATTCGTCACGGCTGGAAGCCCGACAGCCTCAAGCCCGGAGACAAGATCACGGTGGTCGTCAATCCATTGCGCGATGGCCGGCCCGGGGGTCAAATCGTTTCCGCAATCGGCCCGGACGGCAAGCCGATCGGTGCGGTGCCGGAAGCAAGCAGCAAGTAGGCGAGCCAAGCAGGGGAATTGGGGGGAGGATCGAACATGATTCGCCGGGCGATTGTAGTGGCGGCGGCACTGCTCGCGGCAGGCTGCGTCTCCTTCGCTCACGCGCAAACATCTTCGAAAGCCCGCATCGCGGCTTTCGCCAAGCTGCCGGATTGGTCGGGACTTTGGGAATTCGATATCTGGACTGACGAACTCGACGGGCAGCAAATGGGTCCCAAGGGAATGGAGAGGGCGAAAGTTTATGCCGCCGCCATGCAAGCAACCTTCACTCCCGCATGGCAGGCAAAGCTCGCCGAGCTAAAAAAGGTGGCAGCCGCTGCAAAAACTGCCGATGGCACCGAGCCACCCGCATTCGAAGAATTCGGACGATTCGGCGGATGCGGCTGGACGCCCGGATTTCCGGCCACGATGCTGCCCGGGACATACGAGTGGCGCGTAACTCCTGAAGAAACGACTCTCATCAGCCTTCTTGGTTCGGTGCGCCACATCTACACCGATGGACGTTCGCATCCCCCGAAGGATGAGTTGTGGCCGATGAGCCAGGGCGATTCCATCGGGCACTGGGAGGGCGACACGCTGGTGGTAGACACCGTTTCGATAAGGTCGCCGGTATATCTTCCGGGACTCGCGAGAGGAGCAGGAGTTCCTTTCGTGCCGATGAGCAACGAACTTCATACCGTCGAGCGGATTCGCATGGTGAACAAAGATCAGATGCAGATTCAGTTCATGCTGGAGGATCCGATCGCGCTGGCCAAGCCCATCAACGTGACCTTCACTTGGAACCGCGTGAAAGATATCAACCGCATGGAACAAAACGCCGATGATTGCGACGACCCGGCGACCGACCGCAATCCGATTGTCAATGGCAGATACACAACCGTCGTCAAGCCAACTCCGGCGACGCCAACTGAACCGCCCGCCCACTAGCCGCCACGCGTGTTGCAGACCGGTGGAAATCAGCTTCACCGGAAATAATCCTGCTTGGACGATAAGCCGTTAATCAGGCGCTATCGGGGTTAAACTCCTGGGCTGACAGTTTCTAGCGAACATGACCGGTAGAGCGCGAATCGAGTGGTGGTTCTCAGCACTCTGTGCGATCCCATGGCTGTTGATCGTTGGAGTGTATACGGAAGCGTGCGTTGCCCGGCTGGTCTTGTCGAGATGGCCGCGTCCAATGTTCGATGACCCGAAGCAATTTGCCCCCGCGCCCCTCGATTGGGCAGTTAACGTACTGGAACTTTCCTTCGTAATTGCCATACCGCTGCTGATTGGTTTGGCCGTATGGAACTGGCGGAAGGTTCTTACCGATTGGCGATACTCCGTGCTTATTGGCGTATTCGTTGCTGGACTGCTCGCAATCTTCATTCTGTCTACTGCCTACGATCCGGGACGCGTATGGAAGTGGTTCTGGGACTGAACGACGTGGATGGTGCGCATTAGAGGAGAACGCACGCCATACGTGCAAGTGACGTGGGAGGTTGAAAACGAGCGCATTCAGCGATAGCATCACGCCGCACGATCACGACTATATGAGCCGACGACGCCTTGCATTCGCACCATTCGCAAAAGGGTGGGCGTAATAGGGGGAATGATGCCGGGGACACCGTATCCGAAAGAGCAGATGCATCGCATCGCTTACACGAAGCTCACGCCAGAACAGATCGAAGATAAACTGGGTCCGGCCGCCAAGAGCGGGCCGACGAGCGCGTCGCCGCTCTCCGACGCATTTGCCGGAAAGTCGATCCGAATCGTCACCGATAACGGTGGCCCGACGCTGGCCTACAAATTTAGCGGAAACAATCGCCTCTCGGTGACCGAGAATGGCGGCAGCGCTGTGGATGCGGGATATGGCGCGCTGACGCTGGCGGACGTCGCCTTCTTCTCGCACATGATTCCGGGCACGCAGCGCGGCTACGCCGTGGCGATCGACCGGGGCACGAACCTGGCGACGGCATTCGAATTGTGGTTCAGCGGCTACAAAGACAATCGCGAAGTGCAGCGCGAGATTTATTACGGCTACGTCGAGCAGCCGGGGCAGGAGGCTCCGAAAGCCCGCCACGTAACGACGAACCGCGTCGAGGGCCACGGCTTCTACTGGAAGCAGGACGCCGGCGCGGAGACGCTCGAGTTCTTTCCCTCGGCGGCGTACTCGAACTTCGTCGAGCTGTCGCGCCTGGGCGGCGAACTCAGCTTCTGCGGGCCTTCCGACTACATCAAGATCAATGAAGACCGGTACATCTACACGCGGACCGAATGCGAGTTCTCCGGCACGTTCACGGCGTACGTGATGGACATGAACCGCATCGAGCAAGTCGGCGTGCGGCTCGGCTTCGACGCAAACGACGCGCTGGACTATTACGTCTTCCGCGGCAAGGGCGAGTGGCTGGGGCAGCTCGCGCAGTTCGAAAAGTTCGGCGACGAGAGCGGCTCGCCGGTTCCAGCGGCCGCACCCGGCCAGACTGCAAAGAAGGGCGACCGGCGCGTCTATCGCCCGCTCCAGACCATGGCGAAAATGACCAAGGCTGAAGTCGATGCCGTCTGCGCCAAACATACGTCAGCCTTCGCACCGCGCGGCATTTCGCCCGGCGCCAATGCGCCCGCCGCGTCGATGGCTGGCAATCTCGGACCGAGCACCGATTGGCTCGCCGGAAAGAGTTTCACTCTTCGCTACGACGACGCGCCCGCGATGGAATACCGCTTTGACGACGCCCAAAACCTGCAGTGGCGCAAAGAAGGCCAGAGTAATTGGACCAAGGCGCGCTATCAGGCCTTCGAGTCGATGCCGGGAGCGATCCTATTCGGCCACCTGCTGGAAGGCGAGCCGAATCATGACGGCCACTGCATCGTCGCGGATTTCCACGAGGGCCTCGTGACGTGTTTCAACGGCTACTTAAACACGCCCTACTTCGCAAACGAGGCTGGGGTGAAAATCCACTTCGGCGTGATCGAGATGGAAGGCCTGATTCCACCGAAGTATAACCGCCACGTTTTCACGGATGAGATGGTCGGGCGTGCGGTGAGCCAGAACTACGCGCCGGGCCTGACCTCTATGCACCTGTACGCGACGCCGCATTCGCTTTCCTGGATCATCTTCACCGGGACTGATGCCGGCGGGCTGGAGTGGAGCGGGCCCGCCTCGTACGTAAAGATTCGCAACGGCTTGTACTTCATGTACTGGCTGGAGGAGGCCTGCAACGGCACGCTCGGCACCATCCTGGTCAATTTGCATACCATGCGCGACGTCGGGATCGGCTATAACTGCGGCACAAACGGCTTGAACATGAATGCACTGGGCGCGCACGAACGGCTTGCCGGGCGATTCGACATCAGGCGCTTCTGTCAGGTGAAGACGTCGGGAGGTGTGGCATGACCAAGGACGCCAATTCCACTTCCACGCGCCGCTCGTTTCTGAAAGGCGGCGCACTGCTGGCCGCGCCCCTCGCCGCCGTAGCGGCGCCCGCCGCGATCCTGGCGGACGATGAGCTGAAGGCGCGCCTGGCGAAACTGGAGAACGAAGCCGCGATTCGCGAACTGCATCAGGCCTGGCTGCGGCGGATCAATGCTGGAGCAGACGACGCGACCGCGTCGCTGTTCGCTGACTCAGAAAGCGCCGCGTTCGACCAATCCGTGCGCAGCATCGTGGCGGATCACGCCGGGGAAGCTGACGCGATCCAAATCGCCGCGGACGGCAAGCGCGCTACAGGGCGGTTCCACTGTGCCGTCGAAATCGAAACCGCGATCGCGCAGGACTCCACGCTCGCGCAGATGGCGCACGTGCAAGGCAGTGGCTTCATTCGCCACACGGAGCGCCGTGTGCTGCGCGTCGAGTACGTGAAGTCCGCTGGCGCGTGGGTGATCGCGAAAGCCAAGCTCACGCCAGCCTAAGTCCGGCGCCTATGGGGCCGAGCCGCGGACGTCGTTCGCGCGATCGTGGGTTGTCATATAGCCGAACAAGCCGGCGATGCCCCAGCGTCCCTTTTTGTATGTGATGACGTCCAATTCCACGCTGTCGTTGATGTATTCGCCGCTTGTGGTGTAGCGGCTCGCGCCCTGGAACGCGTGCACCTTTTCGACGCTCGCGTGGAGAACGCGCCCTCCAGGCGGCGCATCCGCAAAATCCCATCCCCAGTTGCCCAGGCCGAGAGGCGGCCAGACGGCGCGATACGCCGTGAAGTCGATGCGAGTGTTGTCGAGCATCTCCTGCGTGTAGTTCTGAGTGGACAGCCGAGTTTTGACGCCTTTCACTCGAAGCCCTTCGAGCGCCTTGTACCCTCCTTGTGGCGCAAGCTCCCACGAAGGTCCGCCGGCGCCGACGCTGAGGTTTAAGCCCAGTTGGCGGATGGGACCCCATACGGCTTGCTGATCGTTGTTCATGTAGGCGAGGCAATGATCCTGGCGTAGGCGTTTTGCCGCCGCGATGCTGTCGTTGTAAGCCACGTGAATCATGTGAGCGGGCGTGAAAATCGTAGACATCGCCTGGATGGCCCATTTCCCGTCATTGTTGGTGACGCAGTAGATTCCTTCGCATCTCAGAAGTTTGTGGCCGTCGGCGTCGTAGCGATTGTAATTCAGCGAGAGGTTCACGGCCACCGGGTTCGAGTTGAATATCTCGATGCCATCCAGCACATCGTAGCAGCCGGGCTTCAGGTAGCCGTCGTGATCGGTGAACCGTTCGGGGTGTTCGTTCATGTTCATCGATGCGGGCGCGCGAGCCAAGAGTTCGTCCGGAGTGTTGACCACGATCGCGTCGGTCCGTTCAAACGTGCCGAAAGGAAAGTGCAGCATCTCCGCCACGCCTTTCAGATCCCGCTGGCCCAGCGCGGCAAAGTATTGCGTCATCACGCCAACGGCGGCGGGTACGCAGTCCTTGTAGCAGATCGGAAACCGGAGGTCGGGAATGCCGCGAGGCGACATGCCGGCGGGCGGCTCGAGATTTGGCTCTGCCGTCTCCGCTTGCTGCGTCGCTTGAGCCGGCTGGCCGAGCGCCGATGCCACTCCGGCAGCGCCAAGCAACGAAGCCGCAGCGGCGCCCTTGATGAAATCGCGACGGTCAGTTTGGACCTCATTCCCTTGGGGAACTGCTTCTCTCCCATTCGCGTCAGCAGCCATCACCGTTCTCCTTTCACGCCCTTTAGCAATCGAAGCGTGCTCGCAAGGATCTCTTTCAAGCGTCGGCAAACAGGCGCAAGAGTAGCATTTCCTCGTCGTGAGAAGTGAACCTCACACCATCGCGGGATAGAAGCTTTCGAGGACTTACAGCTGTAAAGCGCGAGCGCGCTTAGGGTGCGATCTGGACGGTCATCGTCTGATCGATCGAATAGTTGTGGCAACCGGGAAGCGGGGGTGATGTGCAGGTTGCTGTCGCTTGGAAAGTTTGGTCGGAAGCGTCCACTTCGTACGTATAGCCTTTGCGATTCGGCTTGCGCATCTGCATGGTGCCGTCCGAAACGAGTTCGTCGAGCGACGCGTACTTGCCGTTTTGGACCTGGTACATGCGTTCGGCCTGCCCGATGGCGATGAGATCGTTTTGCGCGCCTACGGCGTCGATGGTTGCCACCGGCGTGGTTGCGCCTACGGATTGCCCGGAAGTAAGGAAGTACTTGTAGATCATGGCCGCGATCAGCGCCACGATTAGAAGACTGATTATGCTTCCCAAACCTTTCATGATCCACCTCGCATTCGCTTTTTCTATGGCACCACACCGGCCAGCCGGTCGCAACTTTCGATGTCGTAGGTGTGCGAACTTGGCAACCGGCGAAAGGGAGGCGTAGCCACGGAAGGGCAACTGAGCGCCTGTGAACTGGTGCAAGGCGCCTTTGCTAGCGAACGGACAGGATCACCTTGCCGATATTCTTGCGATCTTGGACGTATTGGTGGGCGTCAGCGGCCTGTTCAAGAAGAAACGTCTTGCTGATGACCGGTTTAA
>CAVUDN010000006.1:0-22345 GCA_963740095.1 uncultured Acidobacteriota bacterium | reverse complement strand
ATTTTGCGACCGCCGCCTCGAGCGGCAAAATTCCGCCCGACTACACGCGCTTCCTCGACCCCAAAGGGCTGCATGGCGCGCGCATCGGCGTCCTGCGCAAGACATTCGATTTCAGCGAAAGCGTCGCCTCCGTTTTCAAGGCCGCGCTCGATGCCATGCGCGACGCAGGCGCCGTCCTCATCGATATCGAAATCTCATCGCTCGAAAAGTTCGACGATTCAGAAATCACCGCGATGCTCTACGATTTCAAGGCCGATTTGAACGCGTATCTCGCCGCGGCCGGGCCGAAGATCCTCGTGAGTTCCCTTAAGGAACTGATCGCCTTCAACGAACGCAACCGCGACACCGAGATGCCCTATTTCGGCCAGGATCTATTCGAGAAAGCGGAGGCGAAAGGTCTGCTTACCGAGAAGGCTTACCTCGACGCACTCGCGAAGAATCATCGCCTCGCGCGCACCGAAGGAATCGACGCCGCCATGGACAAACACAAGCTCGACGCGATTGTCGCGCCCACTGCCGGCCCTTCCTGGCTCACCGATCACATCGACGGCGATCACGACACGGGCGGCACTTCCTCGCTCGCGGCCGTCGCCGGCTATCCCAACATTCACGTCCCCGCCGGATTCGTCTTCGGCATGCCCGTCGGCGTCTCGTTCTTTGGCCGCGCCTGGAGCGAGCCGCAACTCATCCGCATCGCCTACGCCTTCGAACAAGCCACCCGCGCGCGCAAACCTCCGCGCTTCCTCCCAACCGCGAACCTGACGGCTTAGGCGTGCGCGCACGCGCCAACTTCAAGCACCCTTCCCACCGTTTAGCGCATCCTTTTAGTAGAGGATGGATACATGACCAAGCCGACGTTCAAGTTCAAGTTGCTGGCAGGTTTCGCGCTTTTCGCTCTCGCGTTCTTCGCCGTGCACGCGGCATCCGCTGAGCCAGATGGCGCCCCTTCGACCGTTCCGGTTACAACCGTCGTCACCGTTCTCGGCCCCAGTTTCACGGCGCCTCCTCCGCTGGGCAAAAGCGACGTGATCGCCCACGTGAAAGACCAGCGCGAAGACATCACCGCGTGGAATCCGGCGCAAGGAGACCGAGGAGAGCTCCATCTTGCGATTCTCGTCGACGACGGCGCCGACATCGGTCCTCGCCTCGATGAGCTCCGCCACTTCGTCCAGGCGCAGTCCAACTCCACGAGCGTCGGTGTTTTCTACGCCAGCAACGGGACGACGCTAGCTGCCGCTCCGTTCAGCACGAATCATGACGCCGTCGCCGGAAAGGTTCGCATCACCTTTGGCCCCAGCAGCGCTTCCACCAGCGTCTATCTCTCGCTGATTGATGTCATGAAAAAGCTGGAGCCAATGACTGGCCGCCGCGAAATTCTCCTCATCAGCGACGGGCACGACCGTCTCCGCGGCGATCTCGAGAGCCCGGACGTTGACCGCGTCATGCACGACTCCGAAAAGACCGGCATCGTGATTCACACGCTGTATAGCAGCATCGGCCGTCCGCGCTTCGATTTTCGGGTCGACCTGGCTCAGGCCAATCTGATTCGAGTCTCCAGCGCAAGTGGCGGCCAATCGTTCTTTCAGGGTCTCTCGACTCCGGTCTCCTACAAGCCGTTTCTCGATCAGCTTGATATGGTGCTGCACAATCAGTATTTCCTGACCTTCAGCGTGCCTCGCGGCAACAAAAAGAACGGCGACTTCCGGAATCTCAAAGTCACCACCGAGCAGCGCGACACTTCGATCACAGCGCAGTACCGAATCTTCGTTCCCGGCCCGTAGAAGTCGTAGCGCCGCCTTGCCCTGAGTCGGACCGAAGGGCGTCCCGCCGGCTCTTCCTCGGCGCGCACGTTTAGCGCGCGAGGTCGCCGGCATCGCACTGCAATCGATTGAAACCAAACGGGTGGACGCGCGGTCCAAAAGCGTGGTAGAGATACCTCGCTGAAGCGCACTTTTACGCCACAATTCCGTTTTCGGGGGAATGAGATGAGCAAGACACTGTCCGCACGTTGGCTTTCCGTTTTCGCCGCTTTGGCTTTCGCGTGCGTGCTCCTCGTCTCCTCGTCCCACGCCGCGCCTCAATTTGGCGCCAACGCCGGACAAGTCGTCGGCATCGAGTTCGACGGCCGCACGGTTTCGAATCTCGACAAATCCGTCCAGTTCTACAAACTGCTCGGCTTCACCGAAGTTCCCGGCGTCGACAAATCCTGGCGCAACGATCCCGTGATGAATCGCATTCATGGCACCAAGGGCGTCGAATCCCGCATGGCCAAGTTCACCATCAACACCAACATCGGCGAGCAGACGCCGTTCACTCTTTATTTGCGCGAATTCCGCGGAATCAAGCGGCGCAACGTGATGGTGGGAAAAACCCCCTGGGAGCCCGGCTCGACTCATATCGAAGTCGTTGTCCCCGACGCCGAAAAACTGTGGTCCGATTTGAAAGCGGCCAACATGCTGTGGCCCTGCACCTGGGGCGGCAAGCTGATCGCGCTTCCCGGCCAGACCAAAAGCACGATGGCGTACATCACCGATCCCGACGGCATGGACGTCGAGATCGTCGAACAGCGTCCCGGCGCGCCTGCTGCGGACGGCCGTCCCGCGCGGCCCGCTGATCCGCCCGGATTCAATCACATCGGCCTGATCATCCTCGATCCCGACAAGGCCGAAGGATTTTACGGATCGCTCCTCGGCGCGCAGTTGCGCGCAGCCCCCACGCAGTGGTTGAGTGGAGATTTCATGGACTCCGCCGTGGGCGGCCACGGCAATATCCTGCGCATGTTCAACGGAACGTATGCGCTCGCCGCCGACCGCGACGCTCGCATGCGCTTTGAAATCATCGAATATGAAAATCGAAAAAAGCCCGTCGAGCCTTACGACATCACCGACATCGGCGTGAATTGGATCGGCCTCCAAGTCACCGACATCGACGACCTTCTCGTCCGCCTCAAGGGCGCCGGAATCAAAGTCGTCTCCGACGGCATCGTCGAAATGAAGGGCGGCTATCGCGTCGCCCTCGTTCGCGATCCTGACGTCCACGCCTTCGTCGAACTCTACGAGCCCCCGAAAAAGTAGTTTCTCGAGTCGAACCTTCTTCTTTCAGCCGCCCACAGCGCCGGGCTCCATCGCTCACGCCATGTGTGCCACAGGTCGCGCCCCATCCTCAGCCGCGGAGCGGCGATTGTACCTAGTCCGGCACGCAGCGCAGCGGAGTGCCGGGTATCTCACGCAGCACGAACCAGCCCCGGAGGGGCGATTGACTCAGACCTTGCGATTCGCCCTCCACCCATCACCGCCCAGCATCATGCCCTTTGCCCACGGCGGAATGTCTGCATAAGGTTCACAGACCGGGCCCTCCGGTCGGCCCTTCGCCCCTGCCTTCCGTCGCTGCCTCTCCGAATGAGTCCACACGATAGCCCTCTGCGTTTTGCCCTCAACCGTCCACTTCACCCGCCGCCTCTGGATCGGGCCCCTCAGCCAGCCCAATTCCCGCTGTCGCCGCGTCTCCTCTCGCGCCCGCTCGAGCTTCTCTAAGGTCGCCGGCGCGAACGCCGCCATTCGCCGCCGCATCCTGTCGGGATCTGCCTCGAACCGCTTCACCAGCTTGTTCACCCACGTGTGACTCACACCCAAAAGCCGCGCCACCCGCTGCTTCGCCCATGGTTTACCCGCCGAGGCGGGCTTGTTCGCCGCAGCGTTCGCGTAGGCGGCGTGCATGTGGGTCACCCCGCTCAGGGGTGGGCCCTTTCGATGAAATCGCCCCGCGCCTCTGGTCCGCACTTGGTTTTTCCAGCCACTCGCCACTAGCCACTTGCCACTGCTCTCTAACCACCACTGCCACGCAAGTTGCTCAATGATCCGCGACTCCAACCCGCTCCGCCATCGCAGCGGCTCCCGTTTCCTCGCCGCCCGCACTTTCGCCATGTTGGCTAGTCGCGCCAGCCTCGCCCTCTCCGATTTGTGTCCCGGTCCTGGCCCGCCCATCTCGGCCCTCTAGTAAGGACTTCATCCGGCCGCAGAAGCCCGTTCGCTCCCGCGGATCGTCCACCGCCACCGCAATGTCGCTAGGATAACCCAGCGAAATATAGCTGTCAGCGTGACACGTCCTGTTCGCAGACGCCCATCCCGAGATGTAGAATTAGTGAATGCTCGATTCAGGTGTACGCGTCCCGAAAATAGTCGCTGAGAAGCCCCCAGTGCCCGCACTGTGGATAGACACCCATGTCGGAATCAAGATCACCAAGATCCAGCAGGGCGAGAACCTAGGGTCTATCGAGACCGAACGAAGCCTTCGACTGCGGAAGCTAATCTTGGATCTGGTTCGGACCGGGAAACTCCTCTGTCCAACTTCGGACCAAGAAGAAGAGTACGAGGCAGAGCGTCTCGACACTAAAATATATGCGGAGTTTTCAAGGCTGTCGCACGGCGTCCGAACGAATCATTGGATGGCGATTCAGGATGCCCAAATTTACCGTGCGATGCAGGCACACCGCGCTGGTGCCAGCGACGTAATTCTACCGTGGCGCATGTACTTTCATGACGATCCATTTAAAGCTGTGCAAGAGGCTAAATCACGGCGATTCATTGTTTGCGTCACAGCCCCTAAGGGATCGCCGATCGTTGCTATGCGTTCTCGTGCGAAAGAGCTCGACTGGCGTGAAGCCGAAGAACTTCGCCGAAGGCTCGTATCGAAGAAACGCACATATAACGCCCAACTCCCTTTAGAGTTGCGCGCCTTTGGGCACGGGATGGCGCGGATAGCGCGTGATTTCTACGTGAACGCCTCGCAGCATCGATTCGATTTCGAAAACGCAACTGCGGCATCAGTTTTTTTTCAGTATTGCGATTACTGGGTCCGTTTGGGGGGCGACCTGAAGCACATCTTTGATTTCTTGCTCTCTGATTTCGTCACGTCGCTGCCGATGATCAGAATTCGATCGCAATTGTTCGCGCACCTCGTGACTGGCAACGACGCGATCGGGTCCGGTGATTCAGGCGATGTCCGGCTTCTCTCTACCGCAATTCCTCTCGTTCATCTCGTCCTAACAGACAAGAGAATGGAGAGGCGCATCAAAAATCTCGGAATCGACCAAGAGTGGAAAACGAAAGTATTCTCCATGGCAAGTATTGAAGGCTTGTTCGCCGAGCTGGAAAGCATCCGAGCCACCGCAGCCTAATCGGCGAAATTCGTCCCCGAACCCCTACAGATGCCTCGACCACCAAAACAGCAGGGACACGTGGTCCCTGACGGGGTCGTGAAAATGAATAGCGGCCACCGCGTGGCGTTGGTCCGCTATCCTGACGTCCACGCCTTCGTCGAACTCTACGAACCTGCGAAAAAATAGCCGCCATCTTCGGTCGCGCTCGCGGACTTTGCGAGCTCTCACTATATTCGCGCCGCGTTTTGACCATGCGAATCACCAGCTCGGACATGCGCGTGGGCGATGCGCGGAAACGCGGAATGCGACAACACAAGCAGACCGGACAGGTCCAATTAGGACTTGTCAGGCCAGTGGCATTAGCCGACGATGACAGAACGTGACCGAGGAGAGGCGATGAAGCCGAGAACGGCTTTCTTCTACGCGATGATGCTGACCGCGGCAGCGGGGATATTCCTGTGGATCCGTTCGGCGGGCGAATCATTGGTAGCACCAGCGCGGATGGAACTCGGGCACTTTGCCGCGAACGCGGCGACGACGTCGGTCACGTCGTTCACGCACGTGCTCCTGGCACTCGTGGTGATCATTTTGGCTGCGCGGGGACTAGGCTGGGCGTTCGGTCGATTCAACCAGCCGCCGGTAGTGGGTGAGATGATCGCAGGGATACTGCTGGGACCGTCGCTGCTCGGGCAAATGCTGCCGGGAACGTTCACCTATCTCTTCCCGAGCCAGATGGATCCGTACCTCTCCGTGCTCGCGAACATTGGCGTGATTTTATACATGTTCCTGGTCGGAGTGGAGCTGAATACCAGCCTGCTGCGGGAGCGCACGCACGCGTCGGTGGCTACGTCGCACGCGAGTATTGTTGCGCCGTTCTTGCTGGGAAGCGCGATGGCGCTGTGGCTATATCCCATGTACTCGACGAGCGACGTGCGATTCGTGGTGTCCGCGCTGTTCATGGGCGTGTCGATGTCGGTGACGGCGTTTCCGGTGCTGGCGCGGGTGGTAACCGACCGCGGAATGCAGGAGGACCCGCTGGGCGCGACGGCGCTGGCGTGCGCCGCGGTGGACGATGTGACGGCGTGGTGCCTGTTTGCGCTGGTGGTGAGCGTGGCGCGGGCGCAGGCGCAAAAAAGCCTGCTGACGCTGGCGCTGACGGGCGGGTTCATCCTGGCGGTTTTCTTGCTTGTGCGGCCGGGAGCCGTCTGGCTGGCGCGGCGGCACGCGCAGCGGAGGCAAACCGCCCAGAGCTCGATCGTGATCGCGTGCATCACGCTGATGCTCGCGGCGCTGACGACGCAGTGGATCGGTATTCACGCGCTGTTCGGGGCGTTTTTGGTGGGCGCGGTGATCCCTCACGATTCGCCGCTGGCAAAAGACATCAAGCAGAAATTCGAGGATCTGGTGGTGATCTTGTTCCTGCCCATTTTTTTCGCGTTTACAGGCTTGCGAACGCAGATCGGGCTGGTGCATGGACTTGGGGACTGGACCATTTGCGTGGCGATTATCGTCGTGGCGTCGCTGGGGAAATTCGGAGGTGGCTCGATCGCGGCGCGACTCACCGGAATGGACTGGCGCGAGGCCGCATCGCTGGGAATTCTGATGAACACTCGAGGGCTGATGGAGTTGATCGTGCTGAACGTGGGATTGGATCTGGGAGTGCTGTCGCCGACGCTGTTTGCCATGCTCGTGATCATGGCAATTGTCACGACTCTGGCGACTACGCCTGTCTTGCAGGCGCTGGCGCGCGCTCCCGAGCCGGTGGTTGCGGGAAGTTCGGGATAAACATCGAGGACGAGAGCCGGTGCGCGCGAAGGATTGATGCTCTCTTGCGTGGCTCGCAGCGCAAAAACAAAAAGCCCCGGTTCGAGTTCATCGAACCGGGGCCTTTTGTTTGTCTGAAGATCTTTGACTTACCGGATGAGCCAAGCCAGAACCCGTAGGTTCCTCCGTGCGATTGCTCGCGCGGACCTTGAGTAGCCGAACGGGCCCCGTGAGAGGCCTTTGGAGAGCCGTGCCTGTTACCGAAACAGGCCGTGCTCCCTTTTCTTTTAGAAAGGAGGTGATCCAGCCGCAGGTTCTCCTACGGCTACCTTGTTACGACTTCACCCCAATCATGAGTCATACCTTGAGCGCCTGCCTCCTTGCGGTTGGCACGGCGATTTCTAGTACAACCCACTTTCGTGATGTGACGGGCGGTGTGTACAAGGCCCGGGAACGTATTCACGGCGCCGTTCTGATGCGCCATTACTAGCGATTCCGGCTTCATGCAGTCGAGTTGCAGACTGCAATCCGAACTGAGCGCGCTTTTTTGCGATTAGCTCCCCCTCGCGGGTTTGCAACGCTTTGTGGCGCGCATTGTAACACGTGTGTGGCCCTGGACATAAAGGCCATGCTGACTTGACCTCATCCCCACCTTCCTCTCCGTTATCCGGAGCAGTCCTCATAGAGTTCTCCCTTGCGGGTAGCAACTATGAGTAAGGGTTGCGCTCGTTGCGGGACTTAACCCAACACCTCACGGCACGAGCTGACGACAGCCATGCAGCACCTCTACACAGGTCCCTTGCGGGAAGTCTCGATTTCTCAAGATGGTCCTGTGCGGTTCAAGCCCAGGTAAGGTTCTTCGCGTTGCGTCGAATTGAACCACATGTTCCACCGCTTGTGCGGGCCCCCGTCAATTCCTTTGAGTTTCAGCCTTGCGACCGTACTCCCCAGGCGCAGGACTTAACGCGTTAGCTACGGGACTTGCCCCGTACAGGGCAAACCCCAAGTCCTGATGGTTTAGGGCTAGGACTACCAGGGTATCTAATCCTGTTTGCTCCCCTAGCTTTCGTCCCTCAGCGTCAGAAGTGATCCAGCAAGCCGCTTTCGCCTCGGATGTTCCTGCGGATATCTACGCATTTCACCGCTACACCCGCAATTCCACTTGCCTCTCTCACCCTCTAGCACGGCAGTTTCGGGAGCAGCCTCTGGGTTAAGCCCAGAGATTTCACTTCCGACTTGCCACACCGCCTACGGACCCTTTACGCCCAGTAATTCCGAGCAACGCTGGCCCCCTACGTTTTACCGCGGCTGCTGGCACGTAGTTAGCCGGGGCTTCTTATACCCGTACCGTCAGACCCTTGCGGGCTTTCTTCCGGGTCGAAAGGGGTTTACACTCCGAGAAGCTTCATCCCCCACGCGGCGTTGCTGCATCAGACTTTCGTCCATTGTGCAAGATTCCCCACTGCTGCCTCCCGTAGGAGTCTGGACCGTGTCTCAGTTCCAGTGTGGCCGGCCAACCTCTCAGTCCGGCTACCGATCAATGCCTTGGTGGGCCGTTACCCCGCCAACAAGCTAATCGGCCGCGGATCCCTCTTCTGGCGACTTGCGCCTTTGAAGACAAAAGCATGTGCCCTCGTCTTGTTATGCGGTATTAGCCCAATTTTCACTGGGTTATTCCCCACCTGAAGGAAGGTTATCCACGTGTTACGCACCCGTTCGCCACGAGTATCCGTATTGCTACGAACCTCGTTCGACTTGCATGTGTTAAGCACGCCGCCAGCGTTCGCTCTGAGCCAGGATCAAACTCTCGTTTGAAACCTAGTGTTTCGACCGTCTCGACTTGCGTCGCCACGACCGGAACGAACTTGTTACATCGCTCGGTTTATCCCGCCTCATACACTGAAGCGGAACTTTACTCAAATTCCTATTTGCCCACCCGACTTTCATCGAGCAGACCTATAGGCAAACCAAACGGGTTCTGGCTTGTATCATCCGATTGTCAAAGAGCAGGAACTCCCAGGCCAGCTGGAAGGACGACAGACAATCGCCAATTCTACAGACGCAACCCGTCCGTGTCAAATCAAATTTCGATGCAATAAATCACGATCCCTGATTCCCGGCTACGAATTTAGATCCGCACGAGGCGCCTCCAAAAGATTGCAATAAGATGGGACTGGAGCATCCCCCTAGCGGAAGGTTTAACGGGCTTCAAATGGCCAGAAAAGAACCCTTTTGGCAGTTTCTTGCACGCACGTAAACCCGGCCCGCCTGAAAAGGCGGGAGCCTTGCGCGATCCACAAAAAGACGCTTGACACAAGAACCTGTTTCTTGTATTTAACCGTTAGGTTAAATATGATGCCCGCCGATCACCTCAGCACAACGTTCGCGGCTCTCGCCGATCCGACCCGGCGCGCGATTCTCGCGCGCCTCGCTTCCGGCGAGCTTTCGGTGACGGAGTTGGCCGAGCCTTTTGAAATGAGTCTCCCCGCCGTTTCCAAGCACTTAAAAGTTTTGCAGCGCGCCGGTCTCGTGACGCGCGGCCGCGAAGCCCAGTGGCGCCCGTGCCGCCTGGATGCGCGTCCTCTGAAGGACGCCGCCGACTGGGTGGAGCACTATCGCCGCTTCTGGACTCAGAGCTTCGATCGCCTCGACGCCTATCTGCACAAATTGAAAAGCAAGGAGAAGGCCGATGTCCGCAAGCAACGCAAAAGCGAGTGAGGGCCAGGGTAAGCCAGCGCATGAACTTATCCTCGAGCGCATATTCGATGCGCCGCGCGAGTTGGTTTTCAGGGTTTGGACCGATCCCGCGCACGTCGCGCAGTGGTGGGGGCCGCACGGATTCAAAACCACGATTCATGAGATGGACGTCCGGCCCGGCGGCCGCTGGCGGTACGCGATGTGCGGCCCCGACGGAAGCGATTATCCATTTGACGGTACGTACACCGAAGTCGTCGAACCCGAGCGCCTAGTCTTCGACGGAACAATTCACGCCGACACGAGCCAGCGCGTATGGACAGAAGTCACCTTCGCCGAACAGGACGGCAAGACCAAAGTGACGGTGCGCCAGGTGTTGTGGATCGAGTCGGCAGCTTCGCGCGGAGCATCTATTGGTTGGAATCAGCAGCTCGACCGGCTCACGGCATATCTGGCCAAGCACTGAGTTTTTCGCGGGCGAGGAGAGCACAAGCTCGATCTATCTCACGAGGAGGAAAATTCCATGGAATCGACCTCGCAATCGGCCCCCGTTTCAAAGGCGAGTCTCTGGACTGGACGCATCATCAGCGGGCTGGTCGTCTTGTTCATGATTTTCGATGGCGTCACGAAAGTAATGAAAGTGCAACAGGTGATCGACGCCACGGTTCGAATCGGATTTCCGGTTTCCACGATCGTGGGGATTGGGATTACGTTGCTGATTTGCGTCGTGCTGTACGTAATCCCGCCTACATCAGTTCTCGGCGCGATCTTGCTGACCGGCTACTTCGGCGGCGCAACCGCGGCCAACATTCGCGCCGGCAGCCCCCTCTTTAACACGGTCTTCTCAATTACGTTCGGCGTCCTCACCTGGCTCGGCCTGTATCTCCGGGAGCGCCGCCTGCAAGCCCTGGTTCCGGTGCGGAGTTAGGACGGAACCAAGTCGCGTCGAATCGAGCATCGCGAAGTGATATATCCGCAATGATCGAATGAGTTCCGGAATTCCTCGACTACTGAGTCGCTTCGGGCGCGGTGGCGGCTGTCGCGGAAGCCGTCGGCGGAAGCTCCGATGCAATCAGCGCTTCCACGCGGTCCCACACGGCGGGATCGCATTCGATTTCCGTGTGCGCGGTGGCGAGGTGACGATCCCACCACGGATACGCGGCGTAGCAATTGACCGGATGCTTGCTGTAGTCGAAGCGGAAATTGCCGAGAATCTTGGTGCGCTCCGGATCGGCGGCGCGAATGTGGGTTTCGCCGCGGAGGCATCCGTCGGGCTGGTAGAAATTGACGGCTTCCTCGACGTTCGCCGGAATCACCACATCATTCTCGCGATGCTTCTCGATACTGTCCACTTGAATCGTGAGCAGCACCGGAATGCCGTCTTGTTGCAGCTTTCGCGCGAGAGTCACCGCTTCCGAAGCGCCCCAGCTGTGGCCGTAGAGGATGATGCGCGCGTTTTCCTTTTCCTGCTTGCTGAGCGTGCCGTCGTGGTTGGCGTCGAGCAGCCGCAAAATTGCCGCGTGCGCTTGATTTCGTCTGTGGTTCTCAAAAGCGGCGGCATAGACGCCCGTGGGATACTCGCTGCGGATCTGGGCCGCTAGATGCGCCTCCATGTGCGAGAGATTGTTGTGGCTGACGTAGCCGCCGACGAACCCGATCACAATCGTCGGCGAACTCGCGGAACTGGCCGGAGCAGTGGCTGCGGGCGATTCGGTAGCGGCGGCAGCGCGCGCTTGCGACTCTCCGCCGAAAACAAGCGCGCAGCAACCCAAAACGGCAAGCGCGATGAGACAGGCACGCATCGAGTCGCCCTGAAGGATGCGGAAATCATAACAAGGAATTGCGCGCGCGTGAAGTTCCGAGGCGCGGTGCCCGCGTGGCAGAAAAAAGCCCCGTCCCTCCCGGAAAAGGAGGAACGGGGCCGGTGTGAAGATATGTTTCCGCCGCCTAGAAAGTGTACTTCAGCGCGAACTGCATGATGCGCGGCGGCACCGAAGCGCTGAAGATTTTACCGAAGAACGTATTGCTCGCGTCGTTGACCGGCGGGTTGAATTGTGGGTGATTCCAGATGTTGTAAAACTCCGCCCGGAATTGAATGCTAGTGCCCTCGGTGATCTTGGTGTTTTTGATGATCGAGATATCCCAGTTGTGCTGGCCGGGACCCCAGATCGCACCAACGCCCGAGTTACCGAAGCCCGAGGCCCCTGCGTCGGCTGGTGGCAGACCGACGCCGGCACAGTTGCCTTGGACTGTGCCTCCGATGCATGGCGCGCCCAGTTCGGCATAAGTGGGTGGCCCTCCAGGGAATGCGGGTGCGCCCGTGAAGCCGCCATACGCCAATGTATTGATCCAACCTCCAACTCCTGCCGGCGCATTGAGACCGCTCACTACACGCTGATACGTGCTTCCGGTGCTCGCTCCGCCGATCGTCTGGCAAACACCAGTCACCGGGTTGCATTTTCCGGTGGCCGACGCCTCCAACTCAGCACGCGCACCTGCTCCGCCGAATCCCGCACCGCCAGCGCCGTAGTAGATATGACCGCCCTGGCCATCGGTGACGGTAAAGGGTTCGCCGTCCTGAATGGTGGTGACACCAGACACTTGCCAACCGCCTAACGCGTGACCGACAAGGCCGTGGGTTTCCTTCGTCAAAGGCAGGTCGTAGCTATAGGCGATAACGAGGCGCTGCGGGCGGTTGAACGCCGCAAGGCCGTACTGCTGGCCGAAATCGAGAGGATCGTTGCTCGATGCGCCGCCAGAGAGAACGTTGCCCGGCGCTGCAATTCCGCCACCGCCTTCGGAGCCGTTAACGTTTGTGAGGCTCTTACTGTAGGTGTAGGACGCCTGAAGCAGCAGCCCGTTTGTGAATTGATGCCGCAGGCCGACCTGCAAGCTGTCGTACCTGGAGTCGCCGATGGTGTTGGTTGTCGACAGGCCCGTGGATCCATAACCGAGATAGCTGACACGGCCCATCACGTTCGATTCCGTGTTGGTAAGAATCTGCGTGGCAGGGGTTGTGTTGCCAGCATCATTAAATGGGAACGACGTCAGGGTGCCTTGTGCGCCCGAGCCAAGAATCATCCTTGCGTTCTGCGGGTCGGTTGGCTCGTTCGGCGCACCTGGGGCGAGGAACCCAATGTTAATGGAACGCGCCCAGTCGTACAGGTGCGTGCCGTGGGTGCCGACGTAGCCGACGTCCAGAATCCAGTTGTGCGCAACTTCATATTGCAGGTCGAGGTTGTACTGCTGAATAAGCGGCGTTCCCATACCGGGAGCGTCGGACGTGGTGCCTACGCCTTGGCCGCCTTGGGCATCCGTGATGACCGTAGTACCGGTTGCTGCGGTGCCGGGAGTGACCACCATCGTGCGCGGGAGCCATCCGAACGTGAGGCTTGCGTCGCTGCTGGGTTGGTCCAACGAGTTGGCCGGCGACGCGGGGACCGCTCCGGAGTAGGGCGCATTGCCCGCGTTGTTGTTCGCCAGCAAGTTGGCATAGACCGCGTCGTAGAAGATGCCATACCCTGCACGGACCACAAACTTGTCACCGAAGGGTTGCCATGCCAGGCCGACGCGTGGTCCAAAATTCGCTATCGGCGAACCATTTATCAGAGTCTTGTTGTGATTGAAAAAGACTCCTGTCGCACCGTCGGCGGCCGTGAGTCCGCAAGGCGCGGGCACTGTAGGCGTGCCGCACCTGTTGATGTTGGGATTGTAGTTCGATTGGACCTCGTACCCCACGAGAGTACCGCCAGGATTGTTGAGGAAAAACGAGCCAGTGTTGACCAGGGCGGCCTGTTCGGGATCGCCGTTGGTGAAAAGCCCGGATTTGTCGGATGGCCAGCCGTCATACTCCCAGCGAAGGCCTAGGTTCACAGTGAGCTTTCGGTTGACCTTGATGTCGTCTTCGACGAAGGCGGAGAACTCGTTGGTCCGCTGATAGTGCGGGTTGCCATTGGGTTGATCAAGCCCGTAGAAATTGATCAGGAGTCCGCCCGGAGCCGCCGCCGTGCCGGAGTTTCCTCCGCCGCTTGAACTCGTCAAAAAGTCCGCGACGGTCGGGAAACCAAGGCCGCCTCTGCCCGGAAGGGTCCAGTTGTATTGAATGCGGTCTGCCTCCGCACCGGCGCGAATTGCGTGTTTACCGTGGTTCCAGGAAATCTGGTCTTTGTACTGAAAAGTATTGAAGAAGTTCGTCGCGGAGGCAAAGAAGTTTCCGCCATTGTTCCACGCACCCGTGTAAGCCGCCGTACCGCCCCCTATGTTGATTTCCGGAAGGGCCAAGATTCCGATCGTTGGAATCTGCGCGGGTATCGGATTCAGATCCTTGATCTTGGAAAGGTTCAAACAGTCTCCATTGGCGATCGGAGGAATTATGCCAACGCTGCAAGCCGTCAGATAGTCGCCTGGCGCCGCTACTGTGGTGGAGCGCTGAAAGGAAACCAACGCCTCGTTCACAAAGTTGCTGGTCACCACCGTCGTAAGCTTGAGCACCCCACTGTCGGCGGTGTACGTCACGTCTTCCGGCGCGCCCGGCTGGCAATTGTTAACGCCCGGAGCGCCCACGAATCCAAGGCACACGAATGGCTGAACCTGCGGATCCTTGGAAGTAAAGAATCGCTCCGAGATCGTATTCTTGGAGTTGACGATATAGTCAAAATTGGCGAGGTACTGATCTTCGTTCGCTTGGATAGGCTCCGAAAGAGTCAACGGGGATTGAGTAACGGGCAGCCCATTCGATCCGAATGGCACGCTCGGGAAATAGAATCCCCCATTCACTCCGCCCTTGGGTCCCTTCGCCTGAAGCATATTTATGGCGACCTGGTTGATGTTCGATCCATCCGTGGCTACCGGAACGCCCGTCCCAAGTTGAGCATTGGGACCGAAGAGAAAACCGAGAAGGCCCACGTCGCCGCCAAACGCGCATCCCAGGTATTTGCGATACGTCGACGCGTCGCAAGGCGCGCCGCCCGACACGAGGTTCATTGGAACCATGAGTCCCGACGTATCGGCACGGGTGCCATTCGGTTCGCTGAACGGCAGTAACTGGGTACCAGCGGCAAGGCCCGTGGCGAAACCGTTGGTGCCGATGCCGTTCTTCTGGCGGAAGCCCTGGTAGGAGCCGAAAAAGAAAAGTTTGTCCTTCTTGATCGGGCCACCGATCGTGCCGCCGAACATGTTCTCGTTCAATACCTCGGGCTTATTCTTCTCGCCGAGAGCCAATTCCGAGTTTTTATTGAAGAAATCGTTGCCGTCGAGGGCGCTATTGCGGAAGAACTCCCAGGCGGCGCCGTGGAAATTGTTGGTGCCGCCGCGGGTGACCACGTTGACGCTTGCGCCCGGATTGCGGCCGTACTCGGCGTCATACTGCGAAGTCTGTATCTTGAACTCTTGAATCGAGTCCGGGTTCGGAATGCCAATGCCGGGGAAATTACCGGACTGCGCGCCGCCGCCGCTGCCGTAGTTGGTGACCGAGGCGCCATCCATCATGTAGTTGTTCTGGTCGGAGCCGGAGCCGTTCACGTTGATGTCCTGGGTGCCATTGCCAACCGCAGCGGCGCTGGCGACGTTGGCAACGACGCCGGGCGAGAGGTCGATGATCTGCGTGTAATTTCGCGAGCTGAGGGGCAGGTCAGTCACCGTTTTCGCACCGACGAGCGTTCCCATGGTGGCGTTTTGCGTCTGCAGGCGTTCGGTGGTGGACTCGACCGTGATCTGCTCGGACTGCGCACCGACGGCGAGCGGCTGGTTGAGCACGGCCGTCTCGGTGGCGTTGACCGTGACCGACGCCACCTCGGAAGTCTTGAATCCCGCGGCAGAAAATTTCACGCTGTAGCTGCCCGGCTGCAACAAGGAGAACTTATAGCTGCCGTTGGCATCCGTGGTCGAGGTGCGCGCTTGGCCGGTGCCGATATTCGTGGCGGTGACGGTCGCGCCAGCGATGACGGCGCCCGAAGGATCGGTGACGGTCCCGCTCAGCGCACCCGTGGTGCCCGATTGGGCCAACGTCACGGAGATGCAGAGGAAGAAAACTGCAAAGCAAGCGAGAAGCGCAGACACAAACCCGCACAAAGACAATCGTGTGTGTATCACTGGAATCCCCCCGTAAGTCAATTTCACATCCCACCCACGCGCGACCACCCGCGCGGTTTACCAATAATCGCTCCACCACTGAAGCGTCGATCTACTCGGCCCGTTGAAACATTTGGCTATGTGGCCGTGGAAATATCACAGCGAGAAAGCAAATGTCAAGGGAATATAAGTTTTGGTAGTGTCTCAATTTGATTTCCGCGTACTGCCTCGCACAGACAGGATCGTCTGTGCCACGCACCTGATCCGAAATTGGGACGCCACGTTCGCGGGTCTGCGAAGTTGAGGAGGGATTCTTCGCTTCGCTCAGAATGACGATGAGTACGGGGTGGCCTCGGAATGGCTCAGCGTTTTTGGCCGACGAGGCCGGCGATTGTATCCATCAGGTCGAACTTTGTGAGCACTTCGAGCTTGCCGCCCTCCATCTCGACGAAAACGGCCGGGCTTTCATGGCTGAGGAGATGCGTGACGCGCTCGATCGGCGCGTTGGAAGGAACCTGCGGGAGCGGCGGGCCCATCACTTCGCGAACGATCAGCTTGCGCAGATCCTTGCCTTGCAGCGCGAGATTCAGAATCTGGTCTTCGAAGATGGTGCCGACCGAGCGTTCGTCCTCGAAAACGGGAAGCTGGGAAATATCCTCCTGCTGCATGGTGTGGAGCGCCTGGAAGACGGTGCGATTCGGCCCGACCACGACGGGCTGGCGCGTTTTGCCATTTTGATGCTTGACGCGAATCACGTCGGAAGCGGTCAGCGTGACTTCGGCGTCGGCGTAACCGTGCTCGCGCATCCAGCCGTCGTTATAGATTTTGCTGAGATAGCGGCTGCCCGTGTCCGGCAGGAACGCGACGACGAGGTCGCCCTTCTTGCAGCTCTTGGCGACGCGGATCGCCGCGGAAACGCATCCCCCGCCCGAGCCGCCCGTGAAAATCCCTTCGCGTTTCGCGAGCCGGCGCGCCCAGATGAAGCACTCCTCGTCGTCCACCTGCAGGACGTCGTCGAGCACGGAAAAATCCATCGTCGACGGCAGGATGTCCTCGCCGATACCCTCGACCACGTAGGGGTGCGCGGTGCCGATGTTGCGCGTCTTGAAATATTCGTGGTAGAGCGAGCCGAGCGGATCGACGCCGATGATTTTGATCCCGGGATTCTGCTCCTTGAGGAAACGGCCCACTCCCGTGGCCGTGCCACCCGTGCCAAGGCCGCACACGAAATGCGTGATCTTGCCTTCGGTGTCTTTCCAGATTTCGGGGCCGGATGTGTGGTAGTGCGCCTCAGGATTATTTGGATTCTCGTATTGATTCGGGTAATAGGAGTTGGGGATTTCGCGCGCGAGTTTTTTCGCGACGGAATAGTAGCTGCGAGGATCCTCCGGCTCGACCGCCGTGGGGCAAACGATCACCTCGGCGCCAAACGCCTTGAGCGAATCGATCTTCTCGCGGGACTGCTTGTCCGTGACCGTGAAGACAACCTTGTATCCCCGCACTGCCGCGACGAGCGCCAGGCCGATCCCGGTATTGCCGGAGGTCCCTTCGATGATCGTGCCGCCGGGCTTGAGCTGGCCCTTGCGCTCGGCTTCGTCGATCATGCGAAGCGCGATGCGGTCCTTCATGGACCCGCCGGGATTCAGATAATCGGCTTTCACGAAGATTTCGGCAGGCACATCCTTTGCCACGCGGTTTAGTCGGACGAGAGGTGTGCTGCCGATGGCTTCAAGGATGTTGTTGCATTTCACCGAAGGTGCGCCCCTCGCAATAAACTTTTCAGCGGATGTAGCTTAGAGACTTCGCGAAATTCTGTCCAGAAGCAGTTTCGGTTGCGTGGATCGCCGTCAGAAATGGCCGAACGGTCCGGCGTGCTATGCTTTTCGTAGAGTGCCGCAGCGCGAACCTACTGCCGAGATGCTGTTTTACGACGGGCACTGCGGATTGTGCCACGGCGCCGTGAAATTCGTGGTGAAACGCGACCGCGCCGGGCAGGCTTTCCGCTTCGCGCCGCTGCAAGGCCCCACTTTCGAGGCGCGTGTGCCCGCGGAACGCCGCGCCGACCTGCCGGATAGCATTATCGTGCTCACGAATGAAGGATCGTTGCTCGCGCGCTCGGATGCTTTTCTGCACATCCTGCGGCGCCTGGGCGGCGGATGGAAAGTTCTCGCGGGCGTGCTCGGGCTGATTCCGCGCGCGCTGCGAGACGCGGCTTACGATTTCATCGCGCGCGTTCGGTACCGCATCTTCGGCAAACGAGATGAGCTTTGCCCGATCGTGCCGCCCGATTTGCGCGCGCGCTTCGATCCCTAAAGGAGAAACGATGCAACGGCAGAACATTTCATCCGGCACCAAGTGGGAACCGATCATCGGCTATTCGCGCGCGGTGCGCGTTGGTCCGTACGTTCACGTTTCAGGCACGACGGCGACCGACGCGGAAGGCAAAATCGTGGGCGCGGGCGACGCGTACGCGCAGACCGTGCAGGTGCTGCGGAATATCGAGTCGGCGCTGGTGAAGGCGGGCGCGAAAATGTCCGACGTGGTGCGCACGCGGATGTTCGTGACGCATATCGCCGACTGGGAGAAGATCGGGCGCGCGCACGGCGAGTTCTTCGGCGAAATTCGCCCCGCGACGGCGATGGTCGAGATCAGCCGCTTGATCGATCCGGCGATGTTGGTGGAAATCGAGGCGGAAGCGATTGTCGCTGGCTGATCCGGAGAGATCCTTCAGCCGACTAAAACCAAAAGCGTCGGCTTCCCTTCCTTCGTCAGGACAAGCAGGATGACGATCCCTGCCTGCGGCGGGCAGACTGGTCGGATCGTCAACTGCCTTTTTCGAGTTCTTCAATCAGCGCGGGAACCACTTCGAAGAGATCGCCGACGATGCCGTAGTCGGCGACCTCGAAAATCGGGGCGTTTTGGTCTTTGTTGATGGCGGCAATCGTGCGCGAGCCTTTCATGCCGACCACATGCTGGATCGCGCCGCTGATACCGAGCGCGAGATAAAGCTTCGGCGCGACCGTCTGGCCGGAACTGCCGATTTGCCGCTCCATGGGCAGCCAACCCTCGTCGCAGATCGGGCGCGACGCCGAAATTTCACCGCCCATTAGTTTCGCGAGCTTCTCGGCCATCTGAATATTTTCCGGCGCTTTGATTCCGCGGCCCACCGAAACCAGAATGGGCGCCTGCGTCAGATCGACCGCCTGCTTCGCTTCCCGGAAAAGTTCGAGCGGCTTCGTCCGAATCTGCTCCGGCTTGAGATCGACGCTCACCGCTTTCACGGGCGCTTTGCCGCTCGCATGTTTTGCCGCAAGGTCGGCACGAAACGCGCCCGCCTGAAACGATGCGATCCACGGCGACTCGCCGGTGAAAACGACGTCCGCAGCGGTGCGGCCCTGAAACATCTGGCGAACGAAGACGAGTTTCCCGTTTTCGTAGCGATACGCGATGCAATCGCCGATCATTCCTTTTTGCATGGAGGCGGCCAGCTTCGGCGCGAAATCGCGGACCTGATACGTGTGCGGGAACAACACAAGATCGGGCTTTGCCGCCTCGACCACCTGGCGCAGCGCGAGCGAAAAGCCATCGGGGGTATACGCGGCGAGCAGGTCGTGCTCGATGAGGAGCACTTCGTCGAGCTGGTAGCCGGCGAGGTGATCGGCAAGCGCGGCCACGCCTTTGCCGATCACGGCGGCGGAAAGCGATCCCTTCGTCTGCTGCGCGATCTGCTGCGCCGCCGCAAGGGTCTCAAAGCTGACTTTGTTCCAATTGGCGTCGCGCTGCTCGGTGATGAGGAGAATTTTCATGGCTTAGAGCACCCGCGCTTCGTGGCGCAGCTTCTCGATCAATTTCGCAGCGGCCTCTTTCGGCGAACCGGTGATGAATTCGGTCTTCTTCGTTTTCTGCGGCACGTAGATGCGCTCGACATGTTCGGTTTGCGTATCCGCGACGCCGAGCGACGCACGGTCGATGGTAGCGATCTCTTTTTTCTTCGCCGCCATGATGCCTTTGAGCGTGGCGTAGCGTGGCTTGTTGATGCCGGACTGGATCGTGAGCACCGCGGGCAGCGGCAGCTCGACCCATTGGAACCATCCCGCTTCGAGCTCGCGTTTCAATTTCATGCGCCCGTCCGCTACTTCGATCGACATGATGATCGTGGCGTGGGGCCTGCCGAGAAGTTCCGCCAGCAACACGCCGGTCTGCCCGAAGCCCTGATCGTCGCTCTGGAGGCCGGTGAGGATGAGATCGAAATTTTCTTTTTCGATTGCGGCCGCAAGCGAACGCGCCGAGGCCAGCGGATCGAGCTTGTAGAATGCGTTGTCGGCAACGTGGATTCCTCGCTCGGCGCCCTTGGCGAGAGCTTCCTTGATGGTTTGCTTGGCGCGCTCGGGACCCATTGAGATCGCGACGACCTCACCTCCATGCTTTTCCTTGAGGCGCAGCGCTTCTTCGAGCGCGTAGGTATCCGGCTCGTTCGTTTCAAATCCGATGTCGGATTCGCGAATCCACGCGCCTCCATCGACAATCGCGAGCGGCGCATCTTTCGCGGGAACCTGCTTTACGCAAACGCCTATTTTCAAGAGCGCATCCTTTCCAAGTCATGCCGTGAGGCAACTTCAAGCGAGTACAAAAGAGAGACCCTTCAGTCGTCCGCTGCGGCGGACTCCTTCAGGGTGACGATGCTGGTCGCATCGTCATCGTCCGTCCCAGCGCTTGAATATCAATGATGCGTTCGTGCCGCCAAAGCCGAACGAATTCGAAAGCGCGTAGACGACTTCGGCTTTCCGCGCGTGGTTCGGGACGTAATCGAGGTCGCACGCGGGATCGGGCGTCTCCTGATTGATCGTCGGCGGAAGAATCTGATCGCGCAGGGCCAGGACGCTGATGCCGGCTTCGAGCCCGCCCGCGCCGCCGAGAAGATGCCCGGTCATCGATTTCGTCGAGCTGATAGGGACTTTTTTCGCGCGTTCGCCGAAGACGCGGCTGAGCGCGGATGTCTCGATTGCGTCGCCCATGGGCGTCGACGTGCCGTGCGCGTTGACGTAGCTGACGTCATCCGGCGTGATTTTGGCGTCCTTGATGGCCGCGAGCGACACGCGATAGCCGCCGTCGCCACCCTCGGCGGGCTGCGTGATGTGATATGCGTCGCCGGACATCCCATAGCCGACGATCTCGGCGATGATATTCGCGCCGCGGCGCTGGGCAAATTCCAGCGACTCGAGGATCAATATGCCCGAGCCTTCGCCGACCACGAATCCGTCGCGGCCAGCATCGAAAGGGCGGCTGGCGCGTTCGGGCTCGTCGTTGCGCGTCGTAAGAGCGCGCATGGCGCCGAATCCGCCGATGCTCATCGGCGTTACGGCCGCTTCCGAGCCGCCGGCAATCATCACTTCGGCATCGCAACGCTGGATAATTTTGTAGGCATCGCCCACCGCGTGAGCCCCTGCGGAGCAAGCCGTAGCCGTGGCGGAATTCGGACCTTTTGCTCCATAGCGGATGGATACGTTGCCCGCGGCAAGGTTCACGATTGCGGAAGGGATGAAAAACGGGGAGATTTTGCCCGGGCCGCCATTCAAATATTTCGAATGCTCGCGCTCGATGACGTCGAATCCGCCGATGCCCGATCCGATGTAGACGCCGGTAGCATCGGCGATGCCCGGCGTGACTTCGAGCTTCGCCATCTGGACTGCGAAGTCCGACGCAGCCATCGCCATGTGGATGAACCGCGCCATCTTCTTCACTTCTTTTTTCTCGATCCAGTTCAGCGGATCGAAGCCCTTCACCTCGCCGGCGATCTGGCAATCGAAGGCGGAAACATCGAACTGGGTGATGCGGGCAATGCCGCTTTTTCCGGCCAGCAGGTTGCGCCAGACCTCATCGGTCCCGATACCACATCCGCAGACCAACCCAATGCCTGTCACGACGACTCGGCGGCTCAAAGGAAAATTCTCCTGTTTCCGGAATGGGACGACCGGCGAGACTACTTGCTTGCCTTGGCGTGCTTCTCGATGTACTCGATGGCGTCTTTCACCGTGGCAATCTTCTCGGCATCCTCATCCGGAATTTCGACGCCGAACGCTTCCTCGAAGGCCATCACCAGCTCGACCGTATCGAGCGAATCGGCGCCGAGGTCGTCCACAAACGAAGCGCTGGGAGTCACTTCGCCTTCATCCACACCGAGTTGCTCGACAATAATCTGCTTTACGCGTTTTTCGACGCTGGCCATTCTAATTATTCCTCCGATTTCGGCTGTCTTCGCCCCGCGGGGCGGCACGCTAGGCAGGGGTCGCACCCCGCATTTAACCTGCCCATTCTATGCGCCGCGTATCGCGGGGTCAACCTTTGCGCAATTCGAACGTTCACTCACTCCGAGCTCTCGCCGACGAAAGAACCATCCGGCGCGATGATGAAATCTCGGCACAATGGCAAGAAATGCTCAGTCCGCCACCGCTGACCGCTACGCGAACACGAACGTTGCCGTTCTCCTCGCCATCCCACATCGCTTGAATCTCCAATTGATAGGCTTTCCCGTTGGCCCAAGAAGGCTCCGCGTCGAGACCGACTGGATTATTCGGCAGCATTCGGCATAAGAGAGCTTGCGAAGATCGTCAAGACACTATCGGCGACGGCCAACGCTGCGTCACGATCCATCGGAGTTAT
>CAVUDN010000005.1:0-27905 GCA_963740095.1 uncultured Acidobacteriota bacterium | reverse complement strand
CGTTTGTGGGCTCTGTTGATGGATGGACGCAAATCTGCGATTCTGCATTTCAAGAGGATTCCTGGATGCGAATCAACATTGAAATCGACGGTCAATTGATGCGGCAGGCGATGAAGAGTAGCGGGTCACCTACAAAACGGGCGACCGTAGAGGCGGGCCTGCGATTGCTCGTTCAGACTCGAGCGCAAGCCGGAATTCGCCGGCTTCGAGGCAAGATCCACTGGAGAGGCGATCTCGGCAAGTCCCGCGTTGGGCGCCTTCCAAAGTAGCGACCCATCGCGATCATCGATGTCGCCGTGTTGATCGACTACCTTTGTGAGCACGGCGCCGCTTTTCCTATTGCGCCGCCGGACGCCTTCGCGTACAGCTAGAAATCCTCCATGCCCTATCGACCTCGAGAACTCGTCGTGCGCGCGCGCGAAGCCGCGACGCTGCTGCTCGCCGCGCTGGACCGCGACGAGATGGTGGCACGTTTTCTCAACGTCTACGCCGCCCAAAATCGCCGGCCGGGCCGCGCCGATCACCCCGTCTTCTATCGCGATCAGCTGGCCACGATCCGGCGCGAGTCGATTCTGGCGATGGTGCAGCGCATCGAAGCGGCGCTGCCTGCCCGGCTGAAAGTAAGCGTCACGGTGCGCGGCGCGAATCGGCCGCGAAAATCAAAGAAGGGGAGAAAGCCAAAGAAGACGAAGCCCGCGAGGAACGCGGCGATGGAGCTTGCGATTCCTTTTCTCGATCTGTTTCGCGAGGAGTTTTTCGTCGCTCTGGGGCGTGCGCTCGATTGGACCGATCGCGACGCTGAAGAATTCTGGCGCGACCTCGAACTCTACGAACAGCTTGCCGCGCGCGAACCGCGGCGCCCTGCGCAGCGCGCATCGCGGACCGCCGCTTCCGGGCCGTTTGTGGATCGCGTGGCGATGTTGCTTGATCCGTCGCTCATGGAACAGGCTCGCCGCGCCGCCGGCGGATTCCAGTTCGAGCTCAACGCCGCCGCCGACCGCATCCTGCGCAAAACATTCGCACGGCATCAAGGAGCCTGACGCAGCAAACTGCCAAGTCGGGTCAGCCGGAGAATTGTGTCCGATTTTATACGTGCCGATCAGGCACGCCAACTAGCGCAAAACGGCATCTTCGTGGGCGATTTTGCTATTCTCGCCAAGTGATCCAAATCTTCTACATTCTTGTGGTCCTGCAGATTGCCCTCGGCCTTTATTCCCTGTGGGAGGGCTTCGAATGGATGCGCATGGTCGGCCAGCGGCTCGGGTCGCACCAGGGATTTTATTCGCCACTCGTGGCCTTGATTTGTCCTTGCAAGGGGACGGAACCCGGGCTCGAGGAAAACCTCACCGCGCTCGCTCAATTCGACTACGCAAACTACGAAATCTATTTTTCGCTCGCCACCAGCCTCGATCCGGCGCTGAAAGTGATCGAGCGCGTGAAAGCGGCGAGCCAGCGGCCGGTGCACATCGTGATCGCCGGCCCGCCCGAGGCGTGCGGCGAAAAGGTGCACAACCTGAAGCGGGCGGTTGAGGAAGCGCCCGAGAAATTCGAGGTTCTTGCATTCACTGACTCCGATGTCCGCCTGCCCCGCACCTGGCTTACGAAACTTGTCGCTCCCTTGCGCGATCCGCGCATCGGGGCCTCGACCACCTACCGCTGGATTCTTCCGAGCGGCCGCTTTGGCGCGGGAGCGTTTGCGAGCGCGATGGCATCCGCATGGAACGCATCCGTTGCCACGATGCTCGGCCGCCCTCGCGACAATTTCTGTTGGGGCGGTGGCACAGCCATCCGTCGGAAAAATTTCGACGAGGTCAACGTGGCTGAGGCGTGGAACGGCGCGGTGAGCGACGATTTTGTTCTTACGCACGCACTGCAAGGCGCCGGCAAGTCCATCGTCTTCTGCCCCGAGTGTATGGCTCCGACACTGCATCCGTGGACGGGGACGAGCCTGCTCGAATTCACCGACCGGCAGATCGTCATCACGCGCGTGTATTCCTTCCGCCAGTGGGCGCTCGGAGCGGCGGCGCATTTGAGTTACTCGCTTACCCTGATCTATGCCGCTTTCGTGATCATGGCTACCCTCATCTCCGGAGATCCATGGCTTCAGCTATTCCTGACGGCGATGATCATCCCCCTGCTGGCCGCCGCAAAAGGCGCCATGCGCACGATTGCCATCGGGGAACTGCTGCCGGCATGGAAAGCCAAGCTCAGTGAATGGAGCTGGGTCTGGATGGTCCTCGCCCCCGTTGTGCCCTTTCTCTTCGCATGGAATTTCGCGTCCTCGCTCTTGACCAAGCGCATTCGCTGGCGCAACATCCGCTACGAGCTTGTCACTCCCAACGTCACTCGCATCCTGAAGCGCTAGCTGAATCGCGTTTGTGGTAACTTTCCTGCGGCTCGCGCGTAGTGCAGAGAAGAACGCGGCCCCGTAATCAATCTTGGAGGATCGACATGGCCAGCGCGACCCTGCCCTCAGCGGAAGTGCCGGAACGCGGTAATTCGTTCGCACGCATTTTCGGCGTCCTGTTCAGCCCCAAGGCTACTTTCCAATCCATTGTCCGCCGGCCCACGTGGCTGGTACCAGTAATCATGCTCGGGATCCTCGCCCTGGGCGCGGTGATGTTGTTCGGACATCGAGGCGGATGGCCTAGTTACTACGAGCGGCAAATGGCAAACAATTCCCGGGTGCAGCAGATGAATGCGCAGCAGCGGCAACAAGCTCTGCAGATTCAGTTGAAGATCGCAGTACCGGCGACGTACGTTGTTACTCCTGTTGCTCCGATGTTGGTGGTACTCCTGATCGCAGCCATATTCCTGGGGATATTCAACGGTGTCGCCGGTACGAAACTCAGCTTCAAGACCTCGATGGGTATCGTGGCCTATGCGTATTCGCCAGGGATCATTTCGGGCCTACTCGCCATCCTCGTGATTGCACTGAAGGATGTTACAACAGTCGACCTGCAAAACATTGTTGCCTCAAGCGCTGCCGCGTTTCTGTCGGACACGGCGCCGCGTTGGATGGTAGCGCTTCTTGGCTCGCTCGACATTTTCTCCTTCTGGAACATGATATTGATGGCTATCGGCTACTCCGCAGCCGCCCCGAAGAAGCTCTCGGTCGGGAAGGCCTTCGCATGGATCTTTTCGGTATGGCTGATCTACGTGCTTATCAAGGTGGGCCTGACGGCAGCGGTCTCCTGATACACTCGCCCGGATGGGCTTTCATTTTGAAGTACTCGCCACCGATCCGTCGGGTGCGCGGCTCGGGCGTCTCACCACTCCGCACGGCGTGATCGAGACGCCGGCGTTCATGCCGGTGGGCACAGCCGCGACGGTGAAGGGACAGACGCAGGAGGATCTCGAAGAGCTCGGCGTCCAGATTCTGCTTTCGAACACCTACCATCTTTTTCTCCGCCCGGGCCATGAGCTGATCCGCCAGATGGGCGGCCTCCACAAATTCATGTCGTGGCCGCATCCCATCCTCACCGATTCCGGCGGCTTTCAGGTCTTCAGCCTGAGCGATCTCCGCAAAGTGACCGATGACGGCGTGACGTTTCGTTCGCATCTGGATGGCTCGGAGCATTTCCTTTCGCCGGAAAAATCGCTCGAGGTTCAAATGGCGCTCGGATCGGACATCGTCATGGTCCTCGACGAATGCATCGAAGCGCCCGCGCCCGAACCGCGTGCCCGCGAAGCTGCCGTACGCACTTTGGCGTGGGCGAAACGGTCGCGTGATTATTTCGCGCGGCACGGCGATGCGTCGAGGCAGGCTTTGTTCGGTATCGTCCAGGGAGGAACGTACGCGGTCCTCCGCCGCGAAAACGCGGACGCGCTCGTCGATCTTGATTTTCCGGGCTATGCGATCGGCGGGCTCGCGGTGGGTGAGACGCACGCGCTCACGTGCGAGATGACGCAAGCGGCGGCATCGCGGCTTCCTGCCGATCGTCCCCGCTATTTGATGGGCGTTGGCAAACCCGAGCAGATTCTCGATTACGTCGGCCTCGGGATCGACATGATGGATTGCGTGTTGCCTACGCGCAGCGCGCGCCACGGTTGCCTGTACACGTCGCAAGGCCGCGTACTGATCCGCAACGCCCAGTACGCAAACGATCCGCGGCCCATCGACGAAAACTGCCGCTGCTCCGTTTGCAGGCGATACTCCCGTTCCTATTTGCGGCATCTTTATTCCACGGGAGAATTCCTCGCCCTCATCTTGAACACCCACCACAACCTCTACTTTTACCTTGACATGATGCGTCAAATTCGCGAGGCTATCGGTTTTGGGAACCTGGGAAGATTCCGCTCTGACCTTCAGGCACGCCTCCAATAGGCAACCCAAGCGGGCGCTGGGTGCGGCAAGGGATGGGGCAGCATCTTTTGGGGAATGGAAAGCCTGCCGCCCCGGCAGGTAGTATGGTTCGGGCAGAAGAGGTACAACAATCATGATAGCGAGCCTGATGATTCCGGCAACGTTCGCCCTGCTGGCGCAAGCATCGGCGTCGGGCGGCGGGATTGCGCTTTTCCTTCCCTTGGTTCTCATTATGGTGATCTTCTATTTTCTGATGATCCTTCCCGCGCAGCGCCGTCAGAAGAAGGTCACGGAAATGCTGAAGAGTCTGAAGAACGGCGATAAGGTGATCACCAACGGCGGCATCTACGGAACGATCGTGGGGCTCGAAGACGACGCCGTCCAGCTTCGCATCGCCGAGCAAGTGAAGATTAAGGTGTCGCGCAGCGCGATTGCAGGGCTCCAGGCTGAAAATAAGGAGAGTTAAACAGCCCGCATGAGTTCCCAGATCAAGTGGAAGTTCGTTCTTGTAGCCGCCGTAATTCTGGCATGTATTTATGGCTTGATCGGCTTGCCGCAGTTCCCCACTTCATTGGCGCAGGTCAAAACAAACCTTGCGGATCGCATCAAACTCGGCCTTGATTTGAAGGGTGGCAGCCACCTGGTTTTGCAGGTGCAGCTCGAAGAGGCGGTCGCGCAGCGTTGCAACGAAGCGCACGACGATCTCATCCAGCAGCTCCACAGCAAGAACATCACCTTTAGCGAAGTCCGCCAAGTGGACGACACTCACATCCTCGTCCGCGGCGTAGACCCGAGTGCCTCCGGCAGTCTTCGCGACCTGATCACGAGCCAATTCACGGATTGGGCGATGTCTCCGGCACCCGGGGAGGTAAACGCCTTCCTGCTGACGATGAAGCCGTCCGTCATCGGCGATATCAACACGGAGACCATGAATCAGGCCCTCGAGACGATCACGCGCCGTATCAATGCGCTCGGTCTCACGGAGCCGACCATCGCCTTCACCGGTCGCGGCAACGACGAAATTCTGGTGCAGTTACCCGGCGTCGGAGATCCTACGGCCGCCAAGGAAGTGATTCAGGCGGGCGGACAGCTCTCATTGGTTCGCGTCGCTGATGGACCTTTTGCGTCCGAGACGGAAGCGCTCTCGAAATACGGTGGCGTTCTTCCTGCTGGAACTGTCCTTGTCCCCGGGAAGCCGGATATTGCCACCCCGGGCCAGCCGTCGGGGCAGGTTTACTACCTGTTGGATCGCTCACCGATTGTGACGGGCCAGGACCTTCGCGACGCGAGCACGAGCCCCAGCACGGACAATCCGGGCGGATATGAGGTCGACTTCAAGCTCTCGAACGCGGCAGCGGCTCGCTTTGGCCCCTTCACGGAGCAGCAGGCCGCCATTGGCGGACGCATGGCAGTCGTCCTCGATCGCCAAGTCTACGAAGCTGCGGTGATCAAAAGCCGCATCGACGATTCCGGGCGCATCACGGGAGGCTTCAGCCAAGAATCAGCACAAAATCTCGCCCTTGTGCTGAAGGCTGGCGCCCTTCCCGCCTCGATCAAGTATTTGGAAGAGCGCACGGTAGGGCCCTCGCTCGGGGCGGACTCGATTCGCGAAGGCGTTCGGGCTTCGGTAAGCAGCTTGATTGTTGTGATGATCTTTTTGGTGGTCTATTATCGGCTCGGCGGTGTCAATGCGGTTGTGGCCCTGATCCTGAATTTGCTGATCCTTCTCGCGTTCATGACGTTCGCGGGCGCGGTCCTTACATTGCCCGGCATTGCCGGCGTCGTCCTAACCATCGGCATGGGCGTCGACTCCAACGTTCTCGTTTTCGAGCGTATTCGCGAAGAGTTGCGCGCGGGCAAGGCTCCCGCGCCCGCGGTAGACACAGGTTTCGCCCGCGCCTTCTTGACCATCATCGACACTCACATCACGACCCTGGTTTCGGCCGCGTTTCTGTTCCTCTTCGGCACGGGGCCGGTCCAAGGGTTCGCGGTCACGTTGAGCGTCGGCTTGGTGGCCAATTTATTCACGTCAATCTACGTCTCGCGCGCGATTTTCGACTTCCACGTGTCGCGGATGGGAAGGCAGGAGCCTCTAAGTATATAGGGGGCTTCAGTTACAGGGCTTTGTCGGGGGCGAGCCATTCAAATCCGCGACAAGGTTGAAAATAGAGGTAGCGGGAACAAATCGTGAGTCGATGGTGTCAAATCTAGCCGGATAGGACTGGGATGGAATTCTTCCATGGCGTAAACGTTGACTGGATGGGGAAGGCGAAGTACTTCGTCAGTGTTTCCCTGATCCTGTTGGCGGTCGGATGGGCCACCGTGGCAAAGAACCACGGGCTGAGTTACGGCATCGATTTCCGGGGGGGCACTCTGGTTTACGTTCGCTTCGCGGGCACTCCACCCATCAATAAGATCCGCAAGGGCCTCGCGGACGCCGGCCTCGGAAACAGCACCATCCAGTCGATCAGCGACATCTCGGACCCCAGTTCGAAAAACGACGTGGTGATCGGTCTTGAGCAGAGCGGCGCGACGGAACAGTCCTTAGACACGGGCAAAGAGAAAATTGTCGATATCCTCAACAAGACCTTCGGCGTCGACACCCGCGCAACCGGCAAACAGGATTTCAATTCCGTCACCGCGTCGACGCTGGCCACCTACCTCACGCAGAGAGATCCGCTCTCGCTCGGCATCAAGGCCGGGGACCGCTACAACCAAATGGCGCAGCAGCTTGTTGACGCGCGCGACAAAGACCACGGCGGAGTGATCACGAATTTCGACGAATTGAAAAGTGTCGACGGCGCGACTCCTGCTGTTCTGAATGATCTCTCGAGCGCATTTTCGCTCGGCCAGTTCGCCGTTCGCGACGTTGAGATCGTCGGCCCCAAGGTCGGCGCCCAGCTCCGCCGCCAGGCTATTCTTGCAACTCTGTATGCTCTCGCGGGCATGTTGGTGTATATTGCGATTCGCTTTGAATGGGTGTACGGGGCCGCAGCGGTCATCGCCGTCTTCCACGACGTGCTGATCACGCTCGGCTTCTTTTCACTTTTTCATTACGAGATTTCGTTGACGGTGATTGCGGCCTTGCTGACTCTCGTTGGTTATTCGATGAACGACACGATCGTGATCTTCGACCGCGTGAGGGAGAACCTCCGCCTGATGAGGCGCGAATCGTTCACCGAAATCGTGAACAAATCCATCAACCAGACCCTCTCGCGCACGATCCTAACCAGCGGCTTGACCTTCCTCACCGTCCTCGTTCTGTATGTAACGGGCGGCGAGGTGCTCCGCGCATTCGCCTTTGCCATGGTGGTCGGTGTTGTGGTAGGAACGTACTCCAGTTTTGGCATTGCAGCACCCATCGTGGTCGCTTGGAACAAGTACACCGGCGGCAAGGGAGTCGCCGTTACTGCTCGCGTCGGATCCGCAGCCGAGAAGCGCGTGCCGGCAGCCGCAAGGAGATAGCATATGTTCGATCAATTGATTATATCGACCAACCAGACCAAGACGAACAAGCCTTGGGCGGTGGGACTCTCGGCGCTGATTCAGCTGCTCGTGGTGTTTGTCCTGATCTTGATTCCGCTGATCTACACCGAGGCTTTGCCCAAGGAGTTGACCTCGATGTTTCTGGTCGCTCCCGCTCCGCCACCGCCGCCTCCGCCTCCCGCGACCATCGTAAAAACTGTGCGGCCAAAGTTCGTTGAGCCGCAACGCATGGTGGCTCCGACCGTCATCCCGAAGAAAGTCGAAATCGTCAAGGATGAGGCGCCGGATGTCGCCGGAACCGCTGGCGGATTCGGAGTTCCGGGCGGCATGGCTGGCGGCGTTCTCGGGGGCATCGTCAGTGGTGCTGCGCCGCCTCCCCCGCCGAAGCCCGTTCAAGCAGGTCCGGTGCGCATCGGTGGCAACGTTATGCAGGCAAAAGCCATCGATAGAACCCAGCCTATCTATCCGCCGATTGCCAGGGCCGCGCACGTTCAGGGCACGGTCGTGTTGCATGCGATCATCGCGAAGGATGGCACTGTGCAGCAATTGCAGTTGGTGTCCGGGCCTCCACTGCTGGTCAATTCGGCGATGGATGCCGTTCGCCAGTGGCGCTATTCCCCCACGGAGTTGAACGGAGAGCCGGTGGAAGTGGACACCACGATTCAAGTGGTCTTTACGCTGGGCGACTAGGCAGCATTCGTATTCGGAGCTCGTTCGCGGGCTCGGAAAATTGCAAGGGGTGGTGATTGGCGACCGGCAGAATCTTACTGCCGTGATCGATAGGCAGGAACGGAGGAGGAGCAAACGCTATGCTTCTGAATTTAGTGTGGGTCGGCTTGGTGATGTTGCAAGATCAGAGCAGCGACGCCGGAATGAGCTGGAACCTGATCGACATGTGGCACAACATGGGTTACCCGGCGAAGACCGTCGTGTTCATTCTCTTCATCATGTCCGCGTGGTCGGTGGGCATCATGATTGACCGTGCGCTGATGTACAGTGCCGCCCGGAAACAGTCGCGCGTGTTCGTCCAGCAGGTCGCCGGCGCTCTCAAGGACAACAAGCTCGACGAAGCCATCTCGATCGCCGAACGCAACAAGAAGAGCCACATCGCCAAGGTCGTCGCAACCGGCCTTTCCGAGTTTCAGGCGGCTTCGGCGCAGGTCAGCGATGAGGAAGTCATCGAGGCGGCTAAACGCGGCCTCGAGCGTTCCGTCGCCATCGTGCACGCGGAAATGAAGCGCGGCCTCTCGGGTCTCGCCACGATCGGTTCGACCGCTCCTTTCGTCGGACTGTTCGGTACCGTTATGGGTATCATCAATGCGTTCAAAGGCATCTCGAACCAGAAGGTCACCGGCCTTTCGGCCGTGGCCGGCGGCATCGCTGAAGCCCTCGTCACCACCGCGCTCGGCTTGCTCGTCGCCGTGCCGGCCGTGTGGACGTTCAACTACTTCACGAATCGTGTGGAAGCCTTCGACGTGGAGATGGATAACTCCTCCATGGAGCTGATCAATTACTTCATCACGCGCCGGGGCGGAAAGAAGTAACCAATGGCTTACAAACCCAAAGCACCGCCGGTGATGGCCGCCCCCAACGTAATCCCGATGGCGGACATCATGCTCGTGCTGCTGATCATCTTCATGGTGATCACGCCCATGTTGCACAAGGGCATCCCGGTGAACATGGCCGCGGCTCACAACGTGGATTCGATGCAGCCGGCGGATCGCGACGACGCGATTATCGTGGCGGTCACGCGCGACGGCATCACCTACCTTGGCAACAACAAGGTCACGTCCAACGAGATCACCGATCAGGTCAAGGATCTGATCGCCAATCGTCTCGATAAGACCGTATACGTTCGCTCCGATGCCCGCGCCAAGTACGGCGACGTGGTGCGGGCGGTGGATGCGGTCCGTGCCGCGGGAGTCGAGAACCTCGGCCTCCTGACCGACAGGCTGGGTGCGAACAAAGCTGGCCCGCCGCCACCCCCTGATGCATCGGGCGGCCAGGACTAACGAGAAGCGCCGTAAAGGAGTATTTCCATGGGAATGGCAGTTGGTGAACAGAAGGGCGTCGTATCCGAGCCGAATATCGTTCCGTTGATCGACGTGCTGCTGGTACTGATCATCATTTTCATGGTGATCACACCGAGAACGCCGACCGGTCTCAAGACTCTGGTTCCTCAGCCTCCTCCGCCGAACCAGAAACAAGAACCGCCGGACAACAAAACAATTGTCGTTTCGGTGCTCGCCGGCGGCAAGCTGATGATCAATCAGGATAATGCCACCTGGAACGATCTCGGCCCTCGGCTCGACAACATTTTCAAGGAGCGGGCTGACAGGATCGCCTTCGTCAAGGGCGATGATAACGTCGAGTTTGCAGACGTCGCGAGAGCGATCGACATCATGCGTGGCTCGGGGATCGACCATGTCGGTCTCATCACCGCTAAAATCGAGGCGGGGCAATAACTAAGGAGAGTAAGAATGCAGCGAAAGCCCCACATTATATTTCTCGTGGCCGTACTTGCGGCCGCGGTCGCTGCGGGAGCGGGGTGCAACAAGCTTCGCGCACGCGACAAGCTGAACAAGGGCGTTCAGGCCTACAAGAACGGTCAGTTCGATCTGGCCATCGAGGATTTTAAGCAAGCCAAGGAGTTTGACCCCACTCTCACGAACGCTCAAATCTTTCTTGCCACCGCTTACGCGAGCCAGTACGTTCCCGGCGCTCCTTCGCAGGCAAACATAAACAATGGCAAGCAGGCGATCGCTGAATTCAAAGAGATTCTCGATAACGACCCAGGTAATCTCTCCGCGATCGATGGCATCGGTTCGATCATGTACGCCATGGGCAGTTCGCCCTACGACGAAACCGAAATTGAAGCGTCGAAGGCGTATCACCTGAAGCACATCGAACTGAAGCCGGACGACCCCGAGCCTTACTACTGGGTTGGTGTGATCGATTGGGACGTCGCGTTTCGCGCGAACCGCGAAATGCGCGACGACTACAACAAGAAGGCGAAGAAACCCATCAAAGAGACCGATCCCCTGCCCCCGGCCCTCGCCAAGGACTTCGCGGACAAGCACGGTGCGGATGTCGATGATGGCATTGCCAAGATCCAAAAGGCCGTCGACCTCAAGCCGGATTACGACGACGCGATGGCTTATCTGAACCTTCTCTATCGCCAGAAGGCCGATATGGAGACGACGGAAGAGGCTCGCAACGCCGATCTCGATCAGGCCGACAAGCTCGTCGATGAGGTCAAGGCGATCAAGCAGAAGAAAGCCAACGTCACGCCGAGCTCTTAGAATGTCTCACTTAAGCGCGAGGGGCGGGCCTCTCGGCCCGCCCCGTTTTCTTTCCTGCCGTACACTTCCTCAATCCTAGCCCGAAGGCAATTACGCGTGCGTTTCGACTTCCGTGTCTTCTGTTTGGAAGTCCAGGAGATCGCCGAGCTGCAGCTTCAAGTTGCCGGGATTCGTCGCGTACGAAAGACCCGTATGGATGTCGACCAGGCCGGCGCGAATCGCCTTCTCGATTTCGCCGTCGAAGAACTGCATGCCGTCGTTTTCGCCGTCGTGCATCGCGTCGAGCAGCGATTTTCCTTCGGTCTCGCCTCGCTCGACGTATTCGCGAGTTCGCATCGTGGATTTCAAAATCTCGAAGACCGCGACGCGACCGCTTCCGTCGCGTCGCGGAATTAGCCGCTGCGAAACAACGAAACGAAATGCTTTGGCGAGCCGGTTCCGGATAGCATTCTGATCGCTCAGCGGAAACACGCCGATAATGCGCTCGACGGTCTTCGAAGCGTCGGTCGTGTGCAGCGTCGAGAAAACCAGGTGGCCCGTGTCCGCCGCTTCGAGCGCCACTTCGATCGTCTCCTTGTCGCGCATCTCGCCGACCAAGATCACCTCTGGCGCTTGCCGCAGGGCTGCGCGCAATGCCAGTCCGAAGCTGGGCGTGTCGCTGTAGAGCTCACGCTGGTGGACCGTTGCACGTTGGTGCGTGTGCAGGAACTCGATCGGATCTTCGATCGTGATGATGTGATACGCCTTTTCCATGTTGATCTTGTTCAGAATCGCGGCCAGCGTCGATGATTTCCCGCTCCCGGTCGGGCCGGTGACCAGCACGATTCCGTTACGCAAATTGGCGGCCTCGGTAAGCTGCGGCGGCAGGTTGAGCGCGGCAAAATCCGGCACCGAGCTCGGGATGACGCGCATCACGATCGCGCAGCTGCCTCGCTGCGTGAAGATGTTCACCCGAAAGCGCGATACTTTCGCGAGGCTATATGAGATATCGCACGAGCCTTCGTCCCTTAGCTTCTGCAGCGCTTGCGCGTTCTTCCCGATCAGGTCTGCGGCGATAAGTGCGGTGTCGTCCGGCGTAAGCACTCCGACGCCCTGAATTCGGAATGGGACCAACTGGCCGTTTGCTTTCGCTTGGGGCGGCCGGCCGGGCGAGAAAATCAAATCGCTCGTCTTTGGATTCGCCGTGATCATTGTGGCGATCAGATTGGGCGTAGGCACCGGTTTCGCGGCGGGCTGTGCCGGTGTCGGCGGTTGCGGCGAAGACGGCTGCGGTGCGTCCATCGGATGATCCTCCCCAAGGCTCGCCTGGGGGAGGGCCCAGACGCAGTATCAAATGCCATTATGGAACAACTTACCCCTCCGTGCGCATGAACCGCGGGGTATGTCGACAATTAGTTAACTAAACTTGTAATTAACAAAACGTTTGAATTGGCTGTGGGATGCGGCCTTGCTACAGTTTGTTGAGACCGTCCAGCGCTGCGACTTTGTAGGCCTCTGCAAGCGTCGGATAGTTGAAGACCGTGTCGCGGAAATATTCGATCGAGCCGCCGTAGGCGAGCACGGCCTGGCCGATATGGATGATTTCCGTGGCGCGCTGTCCGATCGCGTGCACACCCAGCAGCTTGCGGGTATTGCGATTGAAAAGCAGTTTCAGCATCCCCGTTTCATCGCCCAACATCATGCTCTTGGCCAGTTCGGCGTATTTCGAGATGCCAACTTCGTAGGGAATTTTGGCTGCCGTGAGTTTCTCTTCCGTCTGTCCGACCATCGAGATTTCGGGAATCGTGTAGATGCCGTATGGAAACAGCTCCTGCATGTGCTCGGATGGCGCGCCAAACATGCGGCAACTGGCCAGACGTCCTTGCTCCATCGACGTGCTCGCGAGCGCGGGAAATCCGATCACGTCGCCCGCGGCATACACGTGCGGAATCTCGGTCTGGTAAAAGTCGTTCACCTTGATTTTCCCGCGAGGGTCGGGTCGCAACCCGGCCGCCTCCAGTCGAAGCTGGTCGCCATTGGCTTGGCGCCCGACGGCATAGAGCAGCACGTCCCCGCGCACCTTCTTGCCGCTCTCGAGCTCCGCGAATACGCTGTCGCACTCCGGATCGTAGCCCACCCGCGTCACTTTCTCTCCGAGCCGGAACGTCGTGCCCATCTGTCTCAGGTGATAGGACAAAGCCTCGATGATCTCGCGGTCGACAAAGTCCAATATAACGGGCCGCTGGTCGATCAGCGTCACTTCGGCGCCCAGCGCGGCCATGAACGACGCATACTCCAGTCCCACGACGCCCGCGCCGACAACGATAATCTCCTTCGGCACGCTGTTGATGGTCGTGAATTCGTCCGTGTCGAGAATGCGCTTGCCGTCGAACGGAATATCCGGGCTTCGCGCCGGGCGCGTACCGCAGGCGATCAGAATATTGTCGCCATGGAGTTTGATCTTGCCTTCTTCGCCTTCGACCTCGATCGTGTGCGGATCGGCAAACTGCGCAACGCCTTGATAAACCATCACACCATTCCGCTTGAGCTGCGCGCGGATCACATCCGTCTCGCGCGAGACGATGCTGTTCACCCGGAACGAGAGGTCCTGCAGCGAAACATCACCATTCCCCCGGTAGTTGTTGCCGTAAAACGTCCGAACCGCGATTCCCGTCAGTTGAAAGATGGCCTCGCGAACGCTCTTGCTCGGAATGGTTCCCGTATGGACGCACACCCCGCCCATCATCATTCGCCGGTCGATCACCGCAACCCGCTTGCGGAGCTTCGCGGCGCAGATCGCTCCCTTCTGCCCGGCGGGGCCGCTGCCGATGACAATCAAATCAAAGGATTGGTCATTCACGATGAGGTACCGATTATCGACCGCTAATTATTACAGGGAAATCAACGCACGTGTGCAAAACTACCAATTCATCGGCAAAACCGCGAAATTCTCTAACGTAAATCATGCAAGAACGATCAAATCGATTTCCACACGGATATCCATCGGCAGACGCGCCGCCTGAATCGTCGTACGCGCAGGCGGATTCTGCGGAAAATAGCGGCCGTAAACCTCGTTCATCGCCGCGAAATCCTGCATGTCTTTCAGGTACACCGTAGCCTTCACGGCTCGGTCGAGCGACGAGCCGGCTGCCTCAACGATCGCCTTCAGATTCTCCATCACGCGCGCCGTCTGGGCAGCCGTGTCGCCCTCGACAAGCTTTCCCGTTGCGGGGTCAAGCGCACCCTGCCCGGCCGTAAAGATAAATCCGTTGGCCTTGACGGCTTGCGAGTAAGGTCCCAGCGCCTTCGGCCCTTTTTCAGTCGATATGATTTCTTTCACGAAGCCTCCGCTTCCCACTTCCGACTATTGGTATCGTTCCCTGAAATCTTGAGGGATGCCCTTTTGGTTGAGCCACACGCGAAACACCTCGGCGAGATTCTTGCCGCTCGCTTCCTCGAGCGCCGAGCGCAAACTGTCGTAGCTTGCTTCCTGGCCGCGTAGCAGTTCGACCATCTGCTTAAGCCCGTCCTGCATAGCCTTCGCGCCGCAGGCATCTTCCAGCGCTACAAAGAAAAGCGCGGCTTTCGCGAGAGCGATGCGGCGCTGAGCCGGCTGGTCCGTCAGCATCGTGACGCCAAGTGCCTTTTCGTCGGCACTTTTCCGCACCTCGTCATATTCTCTCAGGTACCGTTGGATCCGCTCGCGGCGAGCCTCAGCTCCATTCCGCGCTTCGTCGATAGCGATCGCGGCATACTCGGGCAGGCCCTCGCCCAGACTCAAAGCCGCGTCTGGCGCCGGATACATCTCATCGCCGAACCAATCGTGCGCGAGCGAATGGGTCACCATTTGAAGAAACTGGTCGCTGTCGATTCCAAGCGCGAGCGCTGCGGGGTTCACAAGCACGCCTCCCGGAAACGCCGCCGCTACTGGTCCTGGCTCATACTCAGAAGTGTGCCCGCTCAATCCCGGCGACTCGACCACGTGCGGCGCCGCCATGTTCCGGTCGAGCGGCCCGAAATCCTTCTCAAGAATGTCCCACGCCTGCGCGATCTGCATGGCCGCTTCCTGCGGATTGCTCGGCAGCGGCTTCAGCGTCCAAAACGTCGCCGAATCCGGCGCGCGTTGAGCGGGTGATTCGATGTAGTTCCCGGCAACAACATATGGGGGTAGATCACCCTGTAGCAGCGCGAAGCGGTATTCGGTTTCGCCGCTTTCTTGTTTCCGGCCTTTCGAAGTCCCTCGCGCCAGCACCAGGAAGCTCGAAGGAACGCGGACCGCGTACGGCGTAACCTTCGGCCGCTTCGGGAAAGGGGAGAGTACATGCTTCGGCGGCTGCAACACCAGGAACCATCCGCGCGAGCCGAGATGGAACTCGTCCTCTCCGAGCGTAATGCGCGACCCTGCATCTTGCGGCGACACCAGGTCGTATTCGACTACGAGTTCGAGAGACTTCTTGCGCTGCCACGGTGGACTGAATGGGATGCGCACTGCGTTCGGATTGTCCTGCTGATATTCCGCTGGGATATTCTCGGGAGCGATCTCGCGGCCGTCCAACTCCATGCGAACGTTCCGTCGCCCGAATGCCTTCTCCTCAGGCAGCGTCACGTCCACGAAAGGCAGATCGCTGTTGCCGGTGTTTTGAAGCTTGAAGCGGCCGGTTATATGGAGCGTTGGAGATCCAGTCCGTACGAAGTGGACCTCGCGCGATTCCCGTACGATCTGATAGCCGGGAACGATCGGTACATCGCACGAAAAAGCGCACAGAAAAAGGACGACAGGAATCAGGGCGAGGGCTAGCGTGCGCGGCGCAGGTCGATTCAAGATGCGACGATTCTACCGGGAGGGCACGCGCGCGGGCAAACCGTAGTTCACGAGCCGGTGAAATGGCGCAAAATTTGCCGATCGCTCGCACCGCGGCGCCGGAGAGTGAGAATCGCCTTCGTCTGCGAATCGGGAACGCTGCGGCGCACGAGATCGAGCAAGGTCGATTCGCGCATCCCGGCGTTCTGCAGCGTTGCGAGCGAAACACCGGACAATACCGGCTGCCCCGCCGCATGGTGTTGCGCTACGTCGAGAATAATTTCGTCCGACAAGCCGGCAAGGCGCATCGCCTGCAGCTCGCCCGCATTGATTCCCAATTGATTCAGCTGCACGAGTTTGAGGACCGTGCTTTCGCTCAGTCCTGCCTGCATCAGGCCGGCGATCGCATCGCCTGCGTCGAACTTCTGCTTTCGCTCCCGATATATGCGCACCACCTGGATGCACGCGTCGTCGGAGAATCCGCTTTGGCGCGCCGTCGCAATCTGCGCGATTTCCGGCACCGTCACGTTGAGCGCCTTCAGCTGGTTCTCGGCGTCGTAGCTCATGCCGGCGTTGTCGAGCGGCGCCGTGTCTAGCGGCGGGACGTTGTGACAGCCCAGGAATGCGAAAGCGACCGCCAGAGCGGCGAGACGCACGAGACGCTTCCCTGCCCACGTACTTCTGCCTGAACCGCGGGAAACGCGGTTTGCCAGGATGTACCCCATAATTTTCATTCTACGCGCCTGAGGGAACGTCAAGACCTCGTGTCGCCGATGAATTACGGGTGTACGTGAGGGGGAAGTTCATACGTTGTAGACGCGTTCGATATCGAAGACGCCGGGGATGCGCCGGATGCCGGCGAGGATGTGCTCGAGCTGCTTGCGGTCCTTGACGTCGAGGCCGACATCGATGCGCGCACGAATGTCTTCGCCGCCGCTTTCGAATGTCCGGATGTTCGCGCCCGTGTCGCTGATGACGTTGGTGATCGCCGCGAGCATGCCGGGACGGTCTTCGGTGAAGATGCGCAGGCGCACCGGGAAGGTGGTTTGATTCGATTCCGCCCACTCGACCGGGATGCGACGCTCGCTTTCATACAGCAGGTTCTCTACGTTGGGACAATCCTTGCTGTGCACGGCGATGCCGCGCCCGCGCGTGACGTAGCCGATAATGTCGTCGCCCGGAATCGGATTGCAGCACTTCGAGCGGTAGACCATGAGATCGTCGTGTCCTCGCACGACAATCGCTGCGTCGTCCATTCCCAGCATGCGCTTGACGGTCGACACCGCCTTGCGCGGCTTCTCTTCCGTCTCCTCGGCGAGCGGCTGGCCGGTGGCCTTCGACAGGACTTGCCGCGCCGACCATTTGCCGTAGCCCAGCTCGGCGTGGAGATCCTCGATCCGCGAACAGCCGTATTCGGAGGCGACGCGCTGCCAATCCTCCGCCGCGATTTTCTTGAGGCTGACGCCCGCCTGCCGCGCTTCTTTTTCGAGCAGCCGCCGCCCGACGTCCGTGGCCTGCTCGCGCTCGTGCAGGTTGATCCACTGGCGAATCTTGCTGCGGGCGCGCGACGTATGAACGAAGGAGAGCCAATCGCGCGATGGCGCGTGCCCTTTTTGCGTCACGACCTCGACGACGTCGCCATTGGCGAGCGCGTGGCGCAGCGGCACCATTTCGCCGTTCACCTTCGCGCCCGCGCACTGGTGCCCGACTTCCGTGTGCACGGCGTAGGCAAAATCGATGGGCGTCGCGCCGCGCGGCAGCACCACCACGCGGCCTTTTGGCGTGAACGTGTAGACCTCTTCGGGATACAGGTCCACGCGCAGGGTCGAAAGGAACTCGCTCGGCTCCTGCATCTCCTGCACCCACTCGATCAAATGGCGCATCCAGACGATGCGCTGATCGTCCGCCGACGCCGGCGGCGCCTCGCGGCCGCCATCCTTGTATTTCCAGTGCGCCGCCACGCCCTGCTCGGCGATGCGGTGCATCTCCTGCGTCCGAATCTGCACCTCGAACGGCTGGCCGGAATGAATCACGGCCGTGTGCAGCGACTGGTACAGATTCGGGCGCGGCATCGCGATGTAGTCCTTGAACCGGCCCGGTACCGGCCGCCAGATCTGATGGATCACGCCCAGCGCGCCGTAGCAATTCTTCACCGTATCCGTCACAACACGTATCGCCAGCAGATCGTAAACCTGATCGAGATTGCGCTGCTGCTTCTGGATTTTCTGGTGCAGCGAATAGAGCCGCTTCACGCGGCCTTGCACTTCGGCGGGGATTCCGTTCTCGACCATCTTGCTGCGAATCGCGTCCTGCACTTCGAGCAGGAATTTGTCGAAGACTTTCTGCTTCGAGGCGACTTTCTTTTGGAGTTCGAAGAACGCCTCGGGCTCGAGATAGCGGAATGCCAGATCTTCGAGCTCGCCGCGGATCAAGCCCATGCCGAGCCGGTTCGCCACGGGCGCGTAGATATCGAGCGTCTCGCGCGCGATGCGCTGCTGCGGCTCGGGCGCGAGGAATTCGAGCGTGCGCATGTTGTGCAGGCGGTCGCCGAGCTTCACCATCACGACGCGAACGTCGTTGACCATCGCGAGCAGCATCTTGCGGACGTTTTCCGCCTGGCGGTCTTCCGGAGCGAGCAGATCGAGCTTGCTGATTTTGGTTACGCCTTCGACCAGCCGCGCGACATCCGGGCCGAATGATTCCGAAATTTTTTCGAGCGGGATCTTCGTGTCTTCGATCACATCGTGCAGCAGCGCGGCGCAGATCGAGGTCACGTCGAGCTTCATATCCGCGAGGAGATGCGCGACTTCGAGCGGATGCGAGAGGTAAGGTTCGCCGGAAAGGCGGAATTGCGTCTTGTGCTGCTCGGCCGCGAAATCGTAGGCGCGGCGCAGGAGATCGATGTCGTCGCCCGGGCGGTTTTTGCGCACCTTGTCGGTGAGCTCGACGAAGCGCAGATCGACGGTGCGCCGCGCGCCAACGCTCATCGTGGTTTTCCCGGCCGCGTCCATGACGTGTATTATAGCGCTCTGCCGCTGCGCGCCGATCATTTCGGGCGTCTTGGTGACCTGCCACAACCGTGTCGATTAGAGTGTGTGTCCATCGTTTGTTTCCAACGAGTTGCAGCCGTTTCTGATCGCCAAATGTCGATTAGAAAAGCCGTGGCGACGAAGAGGGATGTGGAGGAAGTAGAGGAAGTAGAGGAAAGGGAGGAGGCAGAGGAATGAGAAATTCGAGAACGCGGATGGCCGCTTTTTGCGCGGCCCGTCCTTCTTTTCCGCCGACTGTGACCGCCGCTCTCCATATTCGTTTTTCGCCGGGCTCAAAACTGCCCCGACTCACGTTAATACAGGTGGTGCCTCGCCGTCTATTGTGGGAACTACGCAGGCCCGTATCTACAAGAAAAATGGGGGCTAATCAGTGGCAGGATTTCTTCCGCCGTCTCCGCCCAAAGTCGACGGAAGCTTCCAACCGAACTCAAGTTCCCCCAGGCGGACTTCCGGGAACGTCGGTAGGGTTTCCACTTTACCGGTAAGGGCTGCGAGCTCAACCGGTAGATGCAACACCATCTAATCGGTTGGTCCGACAATACTTCTCTCAGAGAACCGATCCGTCGCGCCGTACTTGAATCAGAACCTAGCCAGGGTCGTGTTCCGTCTTGAGTCAACGTCCGCGAACAATTATAGCCTTTGAGGCTCGCGCAAGTGGACTTCGGACTTAGTGTTGCGTCGACCCATTGAATCCACCGCGTTAATCAGGATTTGGATTTAGTTGAACGCAGGCTCATGCGCCCTATAATGTCGGGCCGGAGCGATGAGCGAATGACAAGCCGTCTTCCTTGATCGGTATGCTCAATGCAATAGGGGCACCGCTGAGCCACTTAACTCGGCGAGAAACTGGAGAATACTCGTATGAATAGACGCGAGGTACTGCAGGGTTTTGGGGCACTGTCGATTAACGTCGTCGTCCGGGGAATGGGCGGAGTTCCCTTTGGTTCAGGCGAAGGCCAGAACCTCGGAACAACGCAATCTGCGACCGAAGCACTGCCATCCGTCGTGGCTGGCGTGCGCCTTGTCGATTCAGAGATCGCTAGACTGGCGACTGAACTTTGTCGCAGTGCCTCTCCCCCCTACCTGTTTAATCACGGGGTCCGAACATTCCTCTTCGGCTCGCTGGTCGGACGAGCGCTCGGACAGAAGTTCGACGAAGAAATGCTCTACCTTGCATGCATTCTGCATGACTTAGGATTGACGGAACGATTCGAGGGAGATTCGCCTTTCGAGATTCAAGGGGCGCAGGCCGCCAAACTCTTTCTGGAAGAGCACTCCTATGCAAAGGAAAAAATCGGAATCGTGTGGGATGGAATTGCCATGCACCCTTCTCCTATTGGACAATTCAAGCAACCCGAGATTGCGCTGGTCGGCGAAGGGGCGGGAGCTGACGTAATCGCACCGGATTTCTCACGAATCAAGAAGAGCCAAGTCGAGGAAATCGTGAGTGCTTTCCCCAGATTGAAATTCAAAAAGGCGTTCGTGAACACCTGTGCAGACGTGGCGCGGAAGTATCCTCGGGGGGTGTCCAATTCCTTCATGCGGGACGTTCGTGAACGCTACGTACCGGAATTTCATCCGACCAATTTCTGCGATCGTGTTGCGCAGGCTCCATTCTCGGAATAGGTCTCCCATATACCTGCAGGCGCCGAACCGTATTTCGCAAATTCGGTTTGACGCACGCATTTCTCGGGCCAGCGCCCTTGGATAACCGGACATCTTAGTTCCGGTACCCACTTTTCCGGGTTAGTGCGGTGGTCTCAATGGGTCGATGCAACACTAGTTCGAAGTCCATTTGGCGGAGTTTAAGAGGCCAAATCCACTCGCGGACGTCGATTCAAAGAAAACCCCGTCCTGATTAGGTCCAATTGAGTGCAGGCCAGAAGATCAGTCTTTTCTGAAAAGTACGATCGGAAGTACTGATTAGAGGGTGTTGCGTCGGCCGTCTGAACCGGCAGCGTCAACAGGGCATGTTTCTTCTCCCGGTTGATTCTCCTTGCAGATCACTTCGCGGATTGAATAGCTCCGAAGTTGCAAACTGTCTCGCACGCTCCGCAATCGGTGCAGTCATCGACTTTGACGACAAGAGAACCGTCGTCCTTCTTTTCGATAGCTTCGATCGGGCATGCCTCAAGGCAGTGATCGTCTTTCTCGCATTTTTCCTGGTCGATGATGAATGCCATAAAGCCTCCGGATCTAGCGACCACTCGAGCGCGGTCAGTCTAGGGGATTGTGCGACACGACTCGCGAGAGCGCAAGATTGGTGTTCAGCATATTGAAGACATATGAAGAATAATGAGAGCGAGACAGTGCACCACGGAAGTCCTTGCCGCGTTATCTCCTGGCAGGCTTCGTCAGCAGGCAGCACTTAACCCGTCAAATCGTCTGGCGGCGTGGGGATTGGCCTGTGAAGCAGAAGACAGGACTGTGACGATGCGTTCGCGGCTAGATCCTCGTAAGTCGCGTAACCGGACAAATCAAGCTTGGGCAGAGATCAGACGCGCGCGTTTCCGCTTATCTATACCTGCGTCGGCTTGCCTGGGCGCTTCAGGAATGGGACGAGCATTGGGGTGCGCTGGCGATATTGCCGGTAGGCATCGCCGAAGAAGGTGATGAGGTCGTGTTCTTCGAACTGGATGGCGAGGAGAATATAGCCGGTGGTTGCTATGGAAAAGAGCAGGTGGCCCTGCGTCATCCGGGGCGTGGCCCAGAAGGCGACGAGGAACCCGAGGTAGATCGGGTGGCGGACACTCTTGTAGAGCATGGGCTCCTTGAAACCGATGGGCTCGTACGGCCGGCCGCGCAGGTAGAGCGAGACCTGCCGCAGCCCAAAAAGATCGGCGTGGCTCACCAGCAGAGTGCTGCCCAACACAGTTAGCCAACCAACAAGGCTGAGGGCGAGAAGTATCCAGTGGCCCGCGGTGTTCTGGACGTTCCAGACGACGCCCGTCATTGGCCGCCACTGCCAACAGAGCAGAGCGAGGCACAGGCTGGCGAACAGGACGTAGGTGCTGCGTTCCACGGGGCGGGGAACCAATTTCGTCCACGCATGCTTGAACCATTGGCGCGCCATCACGCTGTGCTGAATCGCGAAAAGTCCCAGCAAGAGCGCATCAATTCCGAGGGATTCGATCGAAAAGCCTCCCACGCCGGAATCGATGGTTTTGGGAACGAAGAAGTTTTCGACGAAGGCGATGGCGTAGAGAAACGTCGCCAGGAAAATCAGATAAACGATGATTCCGTAGAGAAACGCGGCAACCTTGCCCATTGCTTTGCCTCCCAAACCCCAAATCCAATTTGGTCCCGAGGCCCGAGGTATGTCGCCGAGTTGATGGTCCGTTGCCGCCCAATATAGAGTGCAATTCGCAATTGTCAAGCGAAACCCAGCGGCGAGCATGAGCAAGCTGGACGGCCCTTGCGGCAGATCGGCTGACATCCGAGGTAGCCCGCGCGGCGTGTGTCGCGTACAATTGCGCGGGGCGAGGACGGAGAGTGATGAGGATACTGCGAGTACAGGAGCAAAAGGCTGTGCGTACAGGGGTGGGGATTTTCGTTGCGATTGGCGTGATCGCGGTCGGAGTGGCGCTGAGCGTGACGCCCGCTTCGAACGCGCAGACGGCGACGACGTTTGGTCCGAGCAATCCGTTCTATGCGCCCAGCACGCTGCCATTCCAGGCGCCGCCATTCGACAAGATCAAGGACAGCGATTACCAGCCCGCGTTTGAAGCGGGAATGGCGCAGCAGCTGAAAGAAATCCAGACGATCGCGGACAATCCCGCGCCGCCGACCTTCGAGAACACGTTCGTGGCCATGGAAAAAAGCGGCCAACTGCTCGATCGCGTCCAGTACGCGTTTAACGACGTGAGCCAGGCCAACCTGGACGACACGCTCGAAAAAGTGAGGGACATCGAGGCGCCCAAACTGGCCGCGACGCAGGATGCCATCTTCCTCAACCCGAAACTGTTTCAGCGGATCTCGACGATCTACAAGGAACGCCACTCGCTGAAGCTCGATGCGGAATCGCTGCGGCTGGTGGAATTCGATTACAAATTGTTCGTACATTCCGGAGCCAACCTGCCGGATGCCGACAAAGCCAAGCTGAAGAAACTGAACGAGGAGGAATCGACCCTCGAGAGCACGTTCATGAGCAAGCTGCTTGCCGGGACGAAAGACGGGGCGTATCACACCACGAATAAAAACGCGCTTGCGGGATTGAGCGCCGCGCAAATCGATACGGCCGCGCAAGCAGCGAAAGAACGGAAGATGGACGGCTATGTGATTCCCCTGCAGAACACGACGCAGCAGCCGAACCTCGACTCGCTGAGCAATCGTTCGACCCGCGAGGCGCTTTTCGAGGATTCCTGGAATCGCACCGAGCGCGGAGGCGCGGACGATACGCGCGCCACCATCGCGCGCCTGGCGCAGTTGCGGGCCGAGAAAGCCAAACTGCTCGGCTTTCCGAATTTCGCCGCATGGCAGCTGGAAGATCAAATGGCCAAGACGCCGGACGCCGTGCAGAAATTCATATTCGCGCTGGTGCCCGGCACGATAGCGAGCGCCGACAAGGAAGCGAAAGAAATTCAGGAAGAAATCGATCAGCAGAAAGGCGGCTTCCAACTCCAGCCGTGGGACTGGAATTACTACGCCGAGCAGATTCGCAAAAAGAAATACGACATCGATGAAGCGCAAGTGGACCAGTACTTCGAGCTGAACAACGTGCTGGAAAACGGCGTCTTCTACGCTGCGAACCAGCTCTACGGGCTCACCTTCAAGGAACGCAAAGACATTCCGGTGTACAACCCGGATATGCGCGTATTCGAGGTGTTCGACGCGGACGGCAAGCCGCTGGCGCTGTGGTATTGCGACTACTTCAAGCGCGACAACAAGAGCGGCGGCGCCTGGATGGACATTCTGGTGCAAGGATCGAAATTGATGGGCACGCTGCCGGTGGTCTACAACGTGGCCAACTTCACGAAGCCGGCGCCGGGCCAGCCGGCGCTGCTCAGCTTCGACGATGTGACCACGATGTTCCACGAGTTCGGCCACGCGCTGCACGGCATGTTTGGCCAGACCGAATATCCGAGCCTTGCCGGTACCAACACTCCGCGCGATTTCGTCGAGTTCCCTTCGCAATTCAACGAGCACTGGGCGAGCTACCCAGCTGTCTTCGATCACTACGCGAAGAACTACAAGACGGGCGCGCCGATGCCGGCCGCGCTCGCCGAGAAGATCAAGAAGACGAAAAATTTCAACCAGGGTTACGACTTCACGGAACTGATCGCCGCGGCGGAACTCGACATGCAGTGGCATATTCTGCCGGCGAGCGCGCCGCTGGAAAATCCGGATACATTTGAAAAGGAATCACTGGAGAAGACGCATCTCTGGCTTCGCGACGTGCCACCGCGCTACCGATCGAGCTATTTCCTGCACATCTGGGCGAACGGGTACGACGCCGGATACTACGCGTATCTCTGGAGCGAAATGCTGGACGACAATGCGTTTCAGTGGTTCGAGGACCACGGCGGCATGACGCGCGCCAACGGCGACCGTTTCCGCAGGATGGTCATCTCGCGCGGCAATACCGAGGATCTTGCGAAGATGTACGCGGCATGGCTTGGCGCGGAACCCACGGTCAAACCGATGCTGAAATACCGCGGCCTCACGCAGCCCGCGAATTCCAAATAGGGCTTCGGCCAATCCTCACGGAGTTCCGCGATTCGCCTGGCGGCGTAAGCTTTGCTCTGGGAGCGAGACGATGGCTGCGATTTCGCTGAAAGTGAACGGCCGGGATCACGCGGTGGATGTCGATCCGGAGACGCCGCTGCTGTACGTGCTCGGCGACGAGTTGCAACTGCGAGGACCCAAATTCGGCTGCGGCCTCGCGCAGTGCGGCGCCTGCACGGTGATCATCCAAGGCCGGGCAGTGCGCTCGTGCGTGATGCCGGTCGGCGCGGTGAAGGGCCGAGAAGTCACTACGCTCGAGGGCGTCGGAACTCCGGAAAAACCTCACGCGATCCAGCAGGCTTTCATCGATGAGGGAGCGTCCCAATGCGGATTCTGCCTCAGCGGCGTGATCCTGACGGCGAAAGCGCTGCTGGATGAAAATCCGAAGGCTTCGGACGGGCAGATCCGGCAGGCGCTGTCGAATGTGCTATGCCGCTGCTTTACGCACACGCGAATGATGCGCGCGATCAAGCTCTACCAGAGGAGCCGCGCATGAGAAAGGAACTCACTCGTCGCGACTTCCTGAAGGTTTCGGGCGCGCTCGTGGTGAGCTTCAGCGCGGCGGCTATCATCGAACCATTCGCGGCAGCGCAGGGGCCGTTCGACACGCATCCATCGCACATCGATCCGCTGAAGCTGGACTCGTGGCTGGCGGTCGCATCCGATGGGAGCGTGACCGCCTACACCGGAAAATGCGATCTCGGGCAGGGCATGTACACGGTGCAGACGCAGCTGGTGGCCGAGGAGCTGTGTGTATCTCTCGACCGCGTGAAACTGATTCAGTGCGATACATCCATTACGCCGGATCAGGGAACAACGTCCGGCAGCCAATCGACACCAACGAATTTCAACGCGCGAAATCTCGCGCAGGCGGCGGCAACCGCGCGTGAAGCCCTCATGGGAATGGCGGCGGAGCAACTGGGCGTGCCGATGGATCAGCTGACGCCGGAGGATGGAGTCGTTAGCGCGAAGGGCGGCGGCCGCGTCAGCTACGGCGACCTGATTGGCGGCAAGCAATTCAACCTGCCGGTGAATCCTGCAGCCAAGCGCCGATCGCCGAATGAATGGACGGTGCTCGGCCAGCCGGTGCCGTCGATCGACCGAGTCGCGCTGATGACCGGCACGTTTGAGTTCGTTCACAACGTGCGCGTGCCGGGAATGGTCCACGGCCGGGTGGTGCGTCCGCCCGAGATAGGCGCGACGGTCGCAAATGTGGACGAAACATCGGTGCAGCATATTCCCGGGATCGTCAAGGTCGTTGTCCGAAAAAATTTCATCGGCGTTGTGGCGGAAAAGCAGTGGCAGGCGGCGCAAGCGGCGAAGGCTCTGAAGGTTGCGTGGAATCCGGGCCCCGGTCTGCCGGCGCAGCGCGGCTTCTACGAGTACATTCACAAGCAGCCATCGAACGATTCCCTGCTGGTGGATTCCAAAGATGTGGATGAGAAACTGAAGGCGGCTCCGCACGTTTTGAAAGCCACGTATTCGTATCCCTATCAGGCGCACGGCTCGATCGGCTCGTCGTGCGCGGTGGCCGATGTGCAGGCGGACTGCGCGACGATCTGGTCGCCCACCCAGTCCGTGTACCCGACGCAGCATGGAATCTCCATGCTCACAGGCCTGCCGTCCGAGAGCGTGCGCGTGATCTTCGTGCGCGGCTCAGGCTGCTACGGACTCAACGCGGCGGATACCGTCTCCTATGATGCGGCGCTGCTCTCGCAGGCGGTGCGCAGGCCGGTTCGTGTGCAACTCACGCGGCAGGACGAGTTCCTTTCCGAGAACTACGGCTCGGCAAGCGTGATCGAGCAACAGGCCGGGATCGATGCAAGCGGCGCGATCGCGGCCTGGGACTGCGTGAGCTGGTCGGTGTCGCTCGGCAACAGACCCGGATACGAGAGGCCGGGAAACGTGATTACGGGCATGCTGGCCGGCTTCGATCCCGAGACAGTTTCGCCGCGGGCGGCCGTCGAGCCCACCAGACCGCTGCGAAACGGCAGCAATGCGGTGCCATCCTATTTGGCGGGATGCGTGGGCGCCCAGTGCGGCGGAGGCGGTTCGATCCGCAGCGAGCGCGTGATGATGCGCACTGTGGCCTCGCCTTTGTTTACCGGGCCGCTGCGCTCGCCATCGCGATTGCAAAACACATTCGCGCACGAATGCTTCATGGACGAAATCTGCGCCCATGTGAAGGCGGATCCGGTCGCGTACCGACTGCAGCATCTAACCGAGACGCGTATCGCCGACGTGCTGAAAGCAGCGGCGCAGAAAGCCGATTGGGTCGCCAGGCCCTCGCCCCAGCATCGCAATCCGCACGCCGGCGCTACCATCACCGGGCGCGGCGTGGCGTGCGTGGCGTATGAAGGCGGCAACGGGTACGCTGCGGTTGTCGCCGAAGTGGAGGTGAATCGCGCGACCGGGCAGGTGCAGCCGAAACGGTTTGTCGTCGCGATCGATTGCGGGCCGGTGTCGAATCCGGACGGCTTGCGCAACCAGATCGAGGGCGGAATCCTGCAAGGAACGAGCCGCGCGCTCGGCGAAGAAATCACCTGGGACGATCGCAAAGTGACTTCGGTCGACTGGCGAACCTACCACTCGCTGCCGCTCGGTTTCGAGGTGCCTGCGATCGAGAGCGTTCTCATCGACCGCCCCGACGCCGGAGCGACGGGAGCGGGAGAAACGGCGATCACATTGTCCGCCGCGGCGATCGGCAACGCGATCTTCGATGCTACCGGCGCGCGCATCCGGCAAGTGCCGTTCACGCCCGAGCGCGTGAAAGCGGCGCTCGCTGCGAAGGCGTAACGACCGGAGACAATCGCTTCATTGACAAAATGCGCTTGCTCGGAATAATGGAAGCACCTCTCATGAACCCCAGATCGAGCGCCATTCGCAAAATCATCGTTTGTTGCATGCTGCTGGGATTTTCCGCGAGTCTCAGCACGGCACAGGAAAAGCCGGAGAAGCAGGCGAAGCCGGACTCGTCGCTCGCGGCCGGCGCGAAAATCTACAAACGGGATTGCGCCGTCTGCCACGGCAACGACGGAAAAGGAAACGGGCCGCCGCCCGCGTCATCGCCATTCAAAGAGCCGCCTCCCGATCTGACGACGCTCGCTAAACGTCACGAAGGAGAATTTCCCGCAGCCTACGTGAAGTCCGTCCTGCTGATCGGCGTGAAAATGCCGGATCACGGCCCATCGGAGATGCCGGTGTGGGGCGTCATGTTCAAGGCCGCTACAAAATCCGACGAAGCGAACGTGGCGGCA
>CAVUDN010000004.1:0-25104 GCA_963740095.1 uncultured Acidobacteriota bacterium | reverse complement strand
GCTTTCTTGGCGGGACGCGTACCCTGTCTCTGCCGTTTTACGGTGTCGGCATCCTGCTCATGCTCTTCTTGTTCCCTAGGCGACCCTGATCTCTTCACGGTCGAGTGTCAGGACGGCCCTTCAGTCTGGCCTGTGCTGTTGGTTGCTTCATACGCTAATGCGTTCGGTCATTCTTCCTCTATCCAATGCGATTTTGTGGTCTAAAGGGAATGGGTCAGAGGCATGGCAGAACAGGGTTGGAGAGGGGTGGTCATGCGTGGGCGGGCCAGGTTCTCGTTCATTCGGTGTCTATTCGTTATTGCCGTTCTTGGAATCGCGGGCTGCGCGGGCACCCCATCGGACTTCAACACGGTCGTGTTGCGGCCCAGCGCGACTCAGATCGCTGCTGGCGCCAAGGTCACAATTACCGCGAGCGTCCCGAAGGACACCATGAACGAGGGAGTGACGTGGGTCTTGACCCCTGGGCCGGGAGCGCCGGTGCCCCCGGGAACCTTCTTGTCGACCAACCAGCAAGCGACCTTTACGGCCCCCGTGACGGTCGCGGCTTCGTACTACGTCACCATCACAGCGACATCTGTCGGATTCCCCACCGAAATGAGCTCGGTGAAAATCACCATTCAGCCGCCAAAGCCGCTGAAAATCACTACCACCAGTCTTCCGAACGGCACGCTCGGCGCTGCGTACACGACGACAACTCTGCAAGCCACTGGCGGTGTGCTGCCGTACACGTGGTCGCTCGCCGCCGGCTCGGGCCCGCTGCCAACGGGTCTGACGCTCGCTCTTGACGGAACCATCAGCGGCACGCCGACGGGTACGACGACGGGAAATTTCCCCATCACAGTTCAGGTCGCGGATTCCGAAGTGCCGCCGATGATCCAAACCGCTGGTCTCAGCATCACCATCACGAACTTGCTGAGCGGAAACTATGCGTTCGAGTTCAATGGATTCAACGCGCAGGGCGCGGTCGCGCAGCGGGTAATTTCACCTCGGACGGAGTCAGCGCTATCAGCGCTGGCGTTGGAGACTTCAACGCGATTACCGGGACGCCATCTGGCGGCACGCTCGAGACGTTCACGGGCACTTACACGATCGACACCCTTGGCCGCGGCACTCTCATTTTCAACACCAGCAAGTCCGGAAGTCTCACCTACGCGTTTGCGCTCGACTCGAACGGATTGCACGGCCGCCTCGTGGAACTCGATTCCAGCGGCAATCGCGGCTCGGGCGAAATCGCGCAGCATAACGTGACAACCTGCGCTTCGAACACGCTTTCCGGCGCGGGTCCGCTCGGCGCCGATTTCGTCATGGGAATTACCGGTACGGAGGCCGGGTTCGGGGCGCAGCATCCGGCCCGTTCGCCGTTGCCGGCCGCTTCACTGCTGAAGTGCCGGCAAACTCGTCCACGCCGGGAACCATTGACAATGCCGAGGTAGACGCCAACGCCCCCAGCAGCGCGCAACCGATCCTGCCCGACACAACCTTCTCCGGTACTTTCCAGACGTCCACGCAATCATCGCGCTGCACCATGAGCGTGGGTCAGCAGATCGGGAACATGACCTTCGCCGTCTATCCGGTCACGGTTTCGAGCGGCCTCGTGTCCCAAGCTTACGTCGTCGAAACTGACGCAGTGAGCGCGACCACGCCTTTCCTCAGTGCAGGCAAGCTGATCCATCAGATGGACTATCCGTTCTCGAACGCGATTCAGTCTTTCGCGCCCACCACCGCCACGAGCGTCGGCGGACTCGCGGGTCCCGTGATTCCCTCTGGCGACGCCGCCTACGTGCCCTTTGCGGCCATCGCAGAAGTGCAGCCGACGGGAGGCACCGGGTTCAACCTGGCGCTTGTCGAGAATATCGATGGAGCTGTGACAATCGACCTCGGCGCGAACGTCCTTCCGTCGAATTTCGGCACGGGCGATTCGTTCGGGCGCCTCGAAACTACCACCACATCTACTACGTTTGAGCCGGTCTTGTACGTCATCAATACCAATGAAGCTCTCTGCATTCTCGACAATCTTAATTCGCCCGTGATCGGGCTCTTTGAGCCGCAATCCGCGGGACCTTTTTCCTCGAGTACAATCGCGGGGACGCTCATTGAGGGCACTTCGGCACCCGCCCAAACGGCGCTCCAGAATTATTCCGGCGTCGTGGCGTTCACAAGCACTGGTGCCACTACCGGCACTGTCGCGGGCACGGAGGATTTGAGCACAACAGGCGCCAATTCGCTTGGCCTCGCTATCTCGGGCACGTACGCACTCACTTCGACCGGCCAGACCGATGGCAGCGGCACATTGAGTCTCACGCAGACTCCTCCGCCACCGGCGTTCAACGGCGCGTTCTTCATCGTCTCGCCAACCAAGGCCCTGATGATCACGACGACCGCGGGCGACACGAATCCCGTGCTCACGATTTTGGGAGACCAGGCGGACGACTTCGGAGTGAACTAGGCGTCCATACCGGACTTACGCCGCCTGCATCTCCTTTTGCAGCGCGGCGCGGATTCGAAACAGCCGGCTCTTGACGGCGCCCACTTGTATGCCGAAGCGCTCGGCCAACTCCTCGTACGAATACCCGCCGCGGTAGTGTAGCTCAAACAGCTCGGCGTTCTTCGGCGGAAGCTTGCCGAGCACTTGCCGCACGTGGTGCCGTTCTATCACTCTTTGCTCCGCGGCGGGATGGTTCGGTGGCAGGCCGGTCTCGGCTCTTTGTGTGCGCCTGCGAATCACGTCGATTGCGGCGTTCACCGCCGCTCGCCTCCAGTATGCTGCCGCGCCGCTCCCAACGTCCGGTGGCCTGCCGTTCCGCATCATGCGCAGGAACACATTCTGGACAGCATCCTCGGCGTCATCCGCATTGCGGATCACGCGCAAGGCCACGCGGTAGATGAAATCCCGATGGCTGGCGTAGAGCTCTTCCATCCACGCTTGCTCGTCTTCTCCGTAGTTGTACTTGTCATCTACAATTATTGCTGTCTGCAAATATTGTATGGAATGGGAAATGGGAGTTGTTGCCATTGTGTTCTTACTCCTGTGGGCGAGGCCTGGTGATTTTCGTCATCAGCTCGATGAATATTTCTCGTTCACCGTGGGTCAAGGGAGCGAGCATCGTTCCGGCAATTTCACGGCGCCGCTCGAGGAAAATCTGGTTCAGCCTCTTGCCTTCTTCGCTCAGCTCTACATGCACGACGCGTCGATCATCCTCGATGCGCGATCGAATCGCCAAGCCCTTATGAATGAGGCGCTCTACCATGCGTGTCGCGGTACTTAGTGGTGTCCCCAGCAGCTCGGCCAGATCGGTCATGGTCACGCAGCCGCGGCCGGCGAGTGTCACCAGCGCCCGGCCGTCTTGCGGGGAGAGCTCGACATCCGTCGCAGGAGGAGCCATGCCGCGAATCATGTCGCGCCGAAAAGCCTCGAAACACGCGTCCAGTTCTCGGATCTGGCGCTGTAGGGCGGGCGGCGTCTGGATCGCGGCTTTGGATGGTTCGGTCATCGCAGCATCACGATAGTTGCATAATGCAACTATTGCTGGCAGATTGTCAAGCCTTGGATTTCAGGGGAGGAAAGTCGAGTAACGCCGGTTCGCCGTCAGTATGCCCAGCGCATCAGGACGGCCCCGGTCGTATACCCGGCACCCACGGCGATCAACAGGATCAGGTCGCCCTTGCGCAGGCGGCCTTGCTCGACGGCATCCATCAAGCCCAGCGGAATGGTAGCGGCGGTCGTGTTCCCGTAGCGGTCGATATTGACTATGATCTTCGAATCATCGACGCCCAGCCGTTCCTGCATCGCGCGAATGATCCGCATGTTCGCCTGGTGCGGGACCACCAGCGCGAGATCGCGGCTCGAAAATCCGTTGCGCTCGAGGATCTGGCAAGCCAGCTCGCTCATGCGCCGCACCGCGTACTTGAAAACCTGCTGGCCCTCTTGATGGACGTAGTGCATCCGCTTGTCGACCGTCTCGTGCGATGCCGGATGCAGCGACCCGCCGGCCGGCATATACAGATTGCAGCCGCCCGAGCCGTCCACGTCGTGCATGAAATCGAGAATGCCTTCGGAATCGGACGTCGCCGGCTCGATCAGCACCGCTCCCGCGCCGTCGCCGAATAGGACGCACGTCGCGCGGTCCTTGAAATCGAGGATCGACGTCATCACGTCGCTGCCGATCACCAGAACTTTTTTGTGCGCGCCGGAACCGACGAATTGTGCGCCCACAGTGAGCGCGTACGGAAACCCCGAGCAAGCCGCCGAGAGATCGAATCCCCAAGCCTTTTTCGCGCCGATGCGATCCTGAATCAGGCAAGCTGTCGCCGGAAACAACATGTCCGGCGTAACCGTCGCCAGCACGATCATGCCGATCTCTTCCGGATTCACGCCTTTCGCCGCAAGCAGCTTCTTCGCCGCTTCCGTTCCCAGATGCGACGCGCCGACGCCGGGCTCGGCGTAGTGCCGCTCGCGGATTCCCGTGCGCGTGCGAATCCATTCGTCGGTCGTATCAACGAACTTCTCGATGTCCGCGTTCGTCACGGTTCGCGGCGGCACGTACCCCGCCACTCCCGTAATTTTCGCCGCAATTCGCCGGCTCATATTCTCGCTTTGGTTTCGTAGCGGCCGCCTTTCAGGCGGGCCGTCTTTGACTTTGCCTTGGGTTGCGATCCACGATGGGTGTCTCCATCGTGGCAAGGGCAATGCAGGATTGTAAGCACCCAACGCCGCCGACACAAGCGAAACGCGGCGATTTTGTGCGCCGGTGTTGCTTCATCTCGGCCGATGTATCCGTGCCGGTCTCGTGGCGGCTTGTCCTGAGCGTAGTCGAAGGGCCGCCTTGCTTTTCAGGCGGCCGCCTTTGACTTCGCCGTCTTCGATTTTGCCCGGTACGCCCTCTGATGCATGATGAACCTATGGCTCCGGCGCAACAAACGCATTGGATCGCCGAACGCGCCCGCGCTCTCGGCTTCGATCTATGCGGCGTCACCCCTGCGTCCGCTGAACATCTCGCCGAGCTGAGACGCCTGCCGGAATGGCTCGATCGCGGTTACGCGGGTGAAATGCGTTACCTGGAAGATCCGCGCCGCTCCGATCCACGCCGCGTTCTCGATGGCGCGAGGAGCGTGATCGTCGTCGCCATCAACTACAACACGCCGCATGAGCCGCTGTCGCATCCGTCTGCCGTAGCAGGCGGCGCCGCTACTCGCGGCTGGATTTCGCGCTACGCCTGGGGCGACGATTACCACGATGTCCTCCGCGAAAAGTTGAACGCGCTGATCGCCGAAATGCGCGCGCAGATTTCCGAGCCGTTCGAGGCGCGCGCCTACGTCGACACCGGCCCAATCATCGAGCGCGTTGCCGCAAAATATGCGGGCCTTGGCTGGCTCGGCAAAAATACCTGCCTCATCCATCCGCAATTAGGCTCCTGGCTTTTCCTCGGCGTGATTCTCACCACGCTCGCGCTCGATCCCACTCTGGCGCCTGGCGAGCCGCCGCCTCCCGATTTCTGCGGCACGTGTACGCGCTGCCTCGACGCTTGCCCCACGCAAGCCTTCCCGCAGCCCTACGTTCTCGACGCGCGGCGCTGCATCTCCTATCTCACCATCGAGCTTCGCGGCGAAATTCCAGAAGAATTTCGCGCCCACGTCGGCGACGCCGTAATCGGCTGCGACATCTGCCAGGACGTCTGCCCCTGGAATCGCAAAGCGCCAGTCGCGGCGCTCGCCGCATTCGAGCCGCGCGAACGCCTGCTCGCTCCGGGACTCGAATGGCTCGCCTCGATCTCGCAGGAAGAATTCAGCGCCGTATTCCGCAAGAGCGCCATCAAGCGCGCGAAATGGCGCGGTATCATCCGCAACGCTTGCGTCGCGCTTGGAAATTCCGCCGCATCGCTCGACCCAGCCGCGCGCCAGCGCGTCACCGCGCTGCTCGATCGCCTCGCCTCCTACGGGGACGCGCTCATCGCAAGCCACGCGCGCTGGGCCCTCGCCCGCCTCGCCGATACGGCTGTTCCTCTCGCCTCCGATTGCTCCACTCCCGGGCGCCGATGCGACTCCTAGGGCGGATGATGAGTCAGTTTCAACTCACGACACTTGTCCGATAACCGCTTGCCAGCTCAGATGGTCAAGACCCCGAGAACCGCAAACTTGATCAACCTATGCCCGGGATGTTGCCGGAAATCCATCTCAAATTCCAAATCCATATCTGGATGGGGTGCATAGACGCAACGAGGGAAAATCCGCTCAAACCGCTGGTCGATGGCGTGCCGCCATTCGTAGGGCAAGAACCCTTCGAGCAAGCCTGCGCCCAGGTATAGAAGCCCACTGAGCGTTACAAGAAGCAACCCCTTCTTCAAATTTCTTTGGATCGCCACAATCAAATCTTCTCACAAGTGCTGGTTCGGGCCGGCTCGCCGCAGCCTTGGGACGCCAACGACCAACAGCCACAAACACGTTGAGTACAGTAATGCAGGAATCCAAAGGATTACTGCATATCCGAATACGGCCGCGTGCCATCGGTTGTGAATACCTACGAACAATCCACCAGAAGCCAACCCCAGGGCGCTGCGAATAGGAAACCGTAACTAGCGATGTGTTCAGGATTCCAGCGAAGTCGATAGGCAGCGAGCGACAAGACATTCAACACACCTGCAACCACAAAGGGCGACGCAATCACCAGTCGTCGTGTCCAACTCATGTTCCGCACCGTTCAACTTAGCCTAGCAGACAGTCGTCCGGCATGGTCAGTCGGAGACAGGTCGTTGTGCCTGGTTAGTTCTATAAAAGGCGTCAAGAAGAAAATATTCTCCCGCGGCCGGGAGTTTTCTTGCCTTCCAGCCCACCTCGTTGAGCAGGATGGTTCTTGCCTTCCGTTCCGTGAGCTCGGGACGCTACCAACAGTTGCGTAGCGCTTTGGGGTTTCTCTCCCAGCGGTTTTCATCGCCTCTTCGCGACGAAGCCAGTTCGTTCTGAGACCAACAAGCAGTACGGTTGTCAGGTGGCAACCATGGTTCTATTTGGGACTCGTGGCCCATAGCTTTTTCGGGTTATCCGAGGGGGACTAGGGTCGCGTGTGAGACTGAGGTGCCCGAGGCACGCTAAGCCTAACTAACCAGCTGAGACTCTCCCTCGAACCCGAGTGTCTCCAGAACCCGACTCGCCACCACCAGGATCGTCCCCCAGGGATGGAGCGGATTTCCAGAGACACTCAAGCTGTTTGTGGTTTCAGACGTTGGGCGTCGAAGCGCACTCCTTTCTTCCACACGATCAACGTGATGACTGCTATCTTGCGCGCCAGAGTCAGGCGCGCCATCTCCGGCCGCATTCCCTTGGCTACTCGCGCTTCGTAAAACTCCTTAAACGGACCATCCTTAGCAGCGGCCACGGTGGCGGCACCTTTGAACAGATTCTTCAGATCATGATTGTGATTGCGATTCAGCCCCCGAATCGAGACCGGCTTCTTCGAGCGTTTCAGCTCTCCCTTGACCCAACGGTGCTCAGCACTGCTGTAGGTCTCGATTCCAAAACCAATGTACGTCCAGAGCTGTCGCTTGGTACGAAACCGGTGCGGTGTCTGGAGAAACGCGATGATAAGAGCCGCTCGGATCGGACCGATAAACGGAATCGCGCGTAACAATTTCCAGGCGTCGTGCTTCTTCGCCTCGGCCAACAGCTCGCGCCGTACGTCCTGCCGCAGTGGCCGTAGGGCGTCGAGTTGTTGGTAGTAGAACTGCGCCCGGCGTCGCACTCCAGCTTCTCGGATTTTACCGAGCCACTCCGAGCGATACCGCGGTGCATAGACCTGCTTTCCCGCACAAGGAATACCCCAGCTGCGGTAGATCGCCTTCACTCGACTCATCACTCGCCCCAGATCTTTGCTGATCGCGAGATAACTCCTCGCCAGCTCCTTCAGGGTCCGCACTCCGTGCTCTCCGTGATAGACCGACCGGAGCATGTTCGATCGCAACAGCTCGGCAAGTTTCCGCGCATCGATGCGGTCGCTCTTGCTGCCTTCTTTCATATAGGCATTCCGGCGGGGGTTACACACGACGAGCTCGGTGACGTGCGGCTTCAGCAGATCGTACAACCAGGCCGCCCAGGTGCCTTCTTCAAAAGTGACATGCAGGCTCCCGCGCAATCCTTCCAGAAATTCCAGAATGGTGATGGCCTTGGTCTCGATAACGCATTCCATCACCAGCTTGCCAGCAGAATTTAGAACGGCGATCGAGATCGCTTCCTTGTGAACATCCATCCCGATATACTTCACGCTATCCATTGAGGGCGCTCCTTTCCGAAGTGGGTTTGAGCCAGAACACTCCAAACCCTACTCCAAGAGGGGCGCCCTTTTATATCGCGTCGTGCGAGGGGCTCGGGCCCTCACCAAATGGGAAACGGGACGTGTGTAGCGTGCCGGCAAATCCACTTCAGCAACGGAAGTCGCGGAGCCCTGATCCTTAGGCCAGTCCGTGTGGCATTCCGGACAATGACCTGCCGTACCATTTACCACGCAGGAGTCGTGCTCTCTAATTGAAAAGGGGTACTTCGTCGTGCTCCCCGGCGCCAAATCGGGTTTTCTCCGTACTTTCGCTCTTCATGGAGGCAACGGATGCGAACGGGCGAGGAGTTATGGATAGTCGTCGTTCTGTGTTCCATTGCCCTTGCCTACGTCGCGTGGCGCGTCCGGCTGTGGAGATCGCGTTCCAGGTGGTCTCGTACGCTTCTCCCGCGTTCAGGCCAACTCTCCTGGAAAGTTCCGCCCTCCGATCATTCACTCAGCGCGCCCGATGAAAGGGACGGCCCGGACAAACGCAAGCGGCGTCCTTCAACGCTCGCTCGGCCGAAGAGATCGGCCATGGGCTCGTCAGCGCCTGACGGCGCGGTCGCCACTCTGGCAGGAATTAACCCGGAAGTCTTACACGCAATTCAAGTCTCCACTACCGAACAACTGCGCGGCGTAAACTCCATCAACCACTTTGTTCAAGCCAACTTTCATGATTTCTCCGCGGCGAGTGCAGAAGCATGGATGCAGCGCCTGGAGGACTACGTCGCGGGAGACTCCATCGCGCTCGGACCCATGATCGAAGTCAAGGAAGGCGGCGCGAAGGAAGCCGCGACGGACCTTCGAACTGCCGCCGAGACAAAGGGACACATGATTCATGGGCTTCGGGACTTCGATCATGACGCGATCGCTACCGCATCGAAGGACGCGATATCTGTGATGCACGAGGGACTTGACCCCGGGCTCCATATCCCAATCGGCACGCTGCTGCGTTCGGCCTGGCGGGAACTGGAACTGCTCTTTGACAAGAAGATTCCGATAGAGCGCGCCGTGAAGCACATCGCGATGGATGTGGCGAGCGTCGGCACCGGGGCTTTCGTCGGGGCCAAGGTCGGAGGAGGTATCGGCGCGTTCGCGGGGCCCATGGGAGTTGGCGCCGGATTGTTGGTCGGAGCCATGGCCGGAGCCATCGCGGGACGCGGTCTTGCGCACAAGTCTCGAATGGCTCCCTTTCACAAAGCCTACGAGGGATATGAGGCCATTCTCAACAGCGCTCGATCCGCCGTCGATGCTGCTCTCACGGAATCGAAGGTGGAAGTGAAGGAGCTGGAGTCTCTGTGCCAGGCGAAGTTCGAGGCCGCCCGAAACGAAATTCAGTCTGACGCACGGCAAAAGCTTGAGGAAATCGAGCGACGACAAGCTGAAAGCCTGGAACGGTTCCTCCGGCAGTTCCCAAGTCATTTGGGCGCGCTGGAGACGCAACTGCTCCAGGAGGAGGCGGCCGTCCTCAACGAGATGCCTCCCACTCACTGGTGGCATTGGATATTCCCGCGCCGTAAAGACTTGGAGAAACCGGTCATTCGGCGGTGGTTCAGGCGCGCTAGGAAAACCGTCATGAAGGAGCGCCGGCGTTTCGAAAAACTCAAAGATGGCCCGGTGGCTGCCCTTCATTCGAAGGTCCACCGTTTCCTGACAAACTATACGTTCAGTTTGAGCTCCTTCGATGAGGACCTCGGGAACCTGGCAAACGAGTTCGCGGAAGCGCGCATTGCTGCCGAGAGGATCAAGCAAACGGCGCTCAGTCAGGCTGAGGATGCGCGAAACCAAGTGCTTGCCGATTTCCGGGAACGAATATCCAAAATGTACCTCGTGTTGTGCCAAACGATCTCAGACTGGAAGGAAAAGGTCGAAGTCAGTCTGGATGAATTGCACAAGCAAGCCAGGCCGCTTGGAGTTGAATTGCCCGATTAGGGCGGCCGCGAACGCTCGGAACGATCCGCCACTCGCCGAAGCTCCGCAAACTTCACCCCACAGCCATTTCGGGATTGCGAATCTGCGGCGCGGGATGAGATACTTTCGCGTTCGAGCGGTGACGGCCGCCTCTCCGGAAACGGAACCGCACAATTTCAACTCCAGGACTGATAAATTCTATGAAACCTAGTTACCGCTGGGTCGTTGGCCTTGCCATTCTGCTCGCCGCACCCACGGGCGCGTCGCTCCTGTTTTCGCGTGAGACGCATGCTCAGGCTCCCTCGAAGACCGCCAAGGCCTCGACCGCCGCTCCCGCCACGCAAAGCCAGATCGACCACGGGCGCTATCTCGTCGAGGACGTCGGAATGTGCGAGGAATGCCATACTCCCCGCGACGACAGTGGCAACCTCGACGAATCCCGCCGCCTGCAAGGCGCAGCCATCTGGATTACGCCGGTCCATCCGACCACAAATTGGGCCATGCGCGCGCCTGCGCTTGCCGGTTTCCCCGGGTTCAGCGAGGCGCAGGGCGAGCAGATCCTCGAAAATGGCATCGGGCCAAACGGCCTCGCCATCCAGCCGCCAATGCACATCTACCACATGACCCCGGCCGACGCCCAGGCAGTGATCGCCTACCTGCGCTCCCTGCCGTCTGCGTACCCGCGCGAATAGCGAGCAGCGCGAGCCTTCGTCTTTGATGTTTCCGGTGCGGTGCCCCTTCCTCGGTTTGTCTGGTGGGGTCTGTGCCTTCGGTTAGTCCCCCGGTCGTAACACAGCCGTAACACTCCCGATATAACCTTTCCGGCCTCAGAGGCTTATGTCACCCACTCGTATCCCCGATCGCGAGCTGTTTCTGAACCGCCACTTCTCGTGGCTGCAGTTCAACCAGCGCGTGCTCGAAGAGGCACGCGATCCCGCGAACCCGCTCCTCGAGCGCGTGAAATTCCTGGCCATCACGGCGAGCAATCTCGACGAGTTCGTCGAGGTGCGCCTCGCCGGCCCCTTGCAGCAAGTCGAGCAGGGAAACAGCGACTCCGGTCCAGACGGCCGCACGCAGGAAGAAGTCCTCACCGAGCTAGTGAAGAGGATCCACGCCTTCGTGGCGGATCAGTACGCCTGCTGGCGCGAGGAGCTCGTCCCCGCGCTCGCCGACGAATCGATCCGCGTCCGCAATCTCGACGAGCTTCGGCCCGAGGCACGTGAGTACATCGAGGAATTTTTCCTGAAGACTGTCTCGCCGCTCCTCACGCCAGTCACGGTCGACCCCGCGCACCCGTTTCCGCACGTGCTCAACATGGCGCTCTGTCTCGCGTTTCTCTTGAAGCGCAAGCGCCGTGGTTCTCAACAGACGTATGTCGGGGTCGTCACGGTTCCGCGCGCGCTGCCGCGTCTCGTCCTGATTCCGTCGCAGGAAGGCACCGTCGAGTACGTTTTCCTTCACGACGTCGTCCACGCGTTCGCCGAGCGTCTCTATCACGGCTACGAAATCCTTTCCGCCGCGCCCTTCCGCGTCACGCGCAACAGCAACCTCTACCTCACCGAAGAGGAATCGCGCGGCGTGCTCGAGTCGGTTGACCAGCAACTGCACCGCCGGCGCAAAGGTTCCGCGGTGCGCCTCGAAATCGAAGCGGGCGCCGACCAGGAAATCGTCGATCGCCTCGCATCCAATTTCCATCTCGCGCCCTGGCAAGTTTTCCGCACCGATGGCCCGGTCAATCTCTCGCGCCTCTTCCACCTCTACGACCAGACGCCCCGCCCCGATCTGAAATATCAGCCCTTCGTGCCGCGCGAGCTGGCCCTGAAGCCCGGGACGTCGTCGATCTTCGAGCTTCTGCGCAAGCGCAACGTCCTGCTGCACCATCCGTACGATTCCTACGCCACGGTAGTTCGATTCATCGAGAGCGCGGCGCAGGATCCGAATGTCCTCTCGATGAAGCAGACGCTCTATCGCACCAGCGAAAATTCGCCGATCGAGGCCGGCGCGAAAAAGGAAGTGGCCGTGGTCGTCGAGCTGAAAGCGCGCTTCGACGAAGCGTCCAACATCCGCTGGGCGCGCAATCTGCAGGAAGCGGGCGTGCAGGTCTTCTACGGAGTGGTCGGGTTGAAAACGCACTGCAAGCTCGCGCTCGTCGCGCGCCGCGAAGCCGACGGCCAGACGCGCAGCTACGCGCACCTCGGCACGGGCAATTACAATCCGTCCACCGCGCGCTTCTATACCGATCTCAGCTTGCTCACGAGCGATCCGTCGATCACCTCGGCCGTGCATCACGTCTTCGATTACCTGACGGCCTATTCCGAGCGCCCGCGCTACACGCCGCTTTTCGTCGCGCCCTTAAATCTCGGCAGGAATTTCATCAATCTGATCGACCGCGAAGCGGCTCACGCAAAGGCCGGGCGCCCCGCCTTCATCGTCGCCAAAATGAATTCGCTCCTCGACGAAAAAATCATTCACGCTCTCTACAAAGCCTCGCAGGCGGGCGTGCAGATCGAACTCATCGTTCGCGGCGCCTGCGCGCTGCGCCCGGGAGTGCGCGGCCTCAGCAGCCGCATTCGCGTCCGCAGCGTGATCGGGCGCTTCCTCGAGCACAGCCGCATCTACGTCTTCGGCAACGGCGGGAAAACGGAAATCTATCTCGGCAGCGCCGATTGGATGCAACGCAACATCTACGAACGCGTCGAAGTGATCTTTCATCTTCGCGATGCCGCACTCCACCAGCAGATCCTCACCGAGGTCGTCGCGCCCTACCTCGCCGACACGCAGAAGACGCGCCTCCTGCTGCCCACCGGCGAATACATCCGCTGGCAAGAATCTGCCAAGCTCGCGCATTCGAGGAACGGCTTCCGCTTCAACGTCCAGCAATTCTTCATCGATTTCGCCGAAGGCCGCGAAGGTCTGCAGTCGGTCCCAGCCCCGCCGCCATTCCTGAAGCCCCCAACCCCCGACCCAGCTGCCGAGACTCCCGACTAGCCCGGTTCTCGTCTCTCTTCTCATCTGGCCATCAACTAACACCTGCCATTTCGAGGATTGAGCAGCCAATTTTCGCGCCCATCAACCTCCCGCCGCGCGAAAATTGGGCGCTGTAGCGAAATCCGAGAAATCTCGGCGCCGGAACGGCGGAAACCTCAACGTGGCCTTTGCTTCTCTGTATAATCCTCGCGCGATGTGGCCCTGGCTCGAGACCTCGATCGATTGGCTCCTCGGCCCCGAAATCTCCTCCGAGAAGTCGCCCGGCCATCTCTGGCCGCGGTGGATTTTCCTCCGCGCGCTCGGCGCGATCTACTTCTCCGCATTTTATTCGCTGATCTTCCAGATCAAAGGCCTTCTCGGCCCCGACGGCATCCTCCCCGCGGGCGACTACCTCCAGGCGGTCACTGCCGCGATGCACGGCTACAGCTGGTGGTACGCGCCGAGCCTCTTCTGGTTCGGCTCGAGCGACCGCGCACTTATGCTCGTCACCTGGATCGGTCTGATCGCCTCGATCCTCGTCGTGTTCAACATCTGGCCACGCGCGTCCCTCCTCATCTGCTTCGTCTGCTTTATGTCGTTCATCGTCACGGCGCGCGATTTCTCAAGCTATCAATCCGACGGCATGCTGCTCGAAGCCGGCTTCATCTCCCTGTTTTTCGCGCCTCGGGGCCTCCGCCCAGGGCTCGCCCGCTCGCACGCAGCCTCGCGCGCCAGCCTCTTTCTTCTGCAGTGGGAGGCGTTTCGCATCTATTTCGAATCCGGCGTCGGGAAAATGGCCAGCCACGATCCCACCTGGCGCAACTTCCGCGCCATGGACGACTACTATCAGAACGCCCCTCTCCCCACCTGGCCCGGCTGGTACGTCGGTCATTTCCCGCACTGGTTCCACGCCGGAGCCGTCTTCTACACGCTCGCGATCGAACTCGTGCTCTGCTTTATGGTTTTTCTGCCGCGCAGATTTCGCATCGCGTTTTTCCTCATCGTGCTGCCGTTCCAGACCAGCATCATTCTCACGGGCAACTACGCGTTCCTGAACTACATCGTTCTTTGCCTCGGCTTCCTCTTCCTCGACGACCGCTTCATCGAATGGATCGTTCCGCGGCGCATCCGCGCGCTGATCGATCGCGAACGCCCGCCGGACGCAGCCGCGGCCGCTACCCCGTGGGAATCCAGGCGCGCGGCCTGGCGCCACATCTTCCAGCCGGTGCGCTGGACCTTCGCCGGAATCTGCCTCGCGTGGATTTTCTACGTCACCACGGCCAAGCTCGTGTGGAAGCTGGTTCCCGACGCGCCGCTGTTTACGACTCCGGTCGAGGCGCTTGAACCATTTCGCATCGCCAATTCATATGGCCTCTTCGAGGTCATGACGCACGCGCGCTACGAAATCGAATTCCAGGGCTCGACCGACGGTGGCAAGACGTGGACGCCCTATCCGTTTCGCTACAAGCCGCAGGACCTGAGCAAGCCGCCCGGCATCTACGCGCCCTACCAGCCGCGCTTCGAATGGAATCTCTGGTTCGCTTCTCTCGGCGCGTGGCCCCAATATCGTTTCGTCGTGTGGACCGAGGAGCGCCTGCTCACCGGGTCGCCCGACGTGCTGGAGCTCTTCGCGCGAAATCCATTCCCCGGCGCAAAGCCGCAGCAAGCCCGCGCGGTCATCTACCAGTATTGGTTCACCGACATGAAGATGAAGCGCACGACGGGCATGTGGTGGCGCCGCGAGCTCCTCGGCGACTACGCGCCCACCCTCGAGCGCGAGCCCGACGGCAAAATCGTCGTCCTCGACATCCCCACAGTCGAGCAGCTCTCCCAGTAGCGCGCAGAGTGTGGGTAGCGCCGGCGTCCCGCCGGCTCCTTGGGTTTCCGGTTGAAGCGCCGGTTTTCAGGCCCGCGAAAAAGCTGAGTATGCGGACGACTTTCAGCTGCGGGTCACCGGCCATCACTTGTTTGTCGGCCCCACGGCCCCCGCTACAGACCCTTTCCCACGAATGTTCCGCCAGCCGTGATCAGCCCCACATGCTCGATCCCCGCCCCACGCATAATATCGATCGCGCGCGCCACCTGCTCGAACGGAACTTCTTCATCGCCTTTCACGAACGCCACTTTATTGGCGCGCTGCTTGAAAATATCCGAGAGCTTCGCGCCAAGCGTGTCCCAGTCGCTCGGATCCTCGTTGATCATGAGCTTTCCGCCCTGCAACACCTGCACCACGATCGTACGCTCGGGTACGGTTCTCGCTGGCGGCGGAGCGGGCTGTGGGACCAGCGTCGGCAATCCCGTGGTCCTGCTCGGCATCACCATGAAGATGATGATCAGCACCAGCAGCACATCGATCAGCGGAACAATATTCGGATCCGCAACCACTCCCTTGCTTCCGCCCGCCGTCATTCCCACGGTTGCACACTCCTCCGCGAACGCGCCGCCGCGCGAATCGCGCGCCGCAATCGCCAATCTCTCTCGCTTATTCGCTTGGGAGTTTTGACACCGCCGCCGCGCCTTTGTGCCTAGGAGCCTTTGCCACGCTTGTCTGGCCTCTCCCATCAGTACTTTTCCTTCGCGCTCTCCTGCCAGAAAACGACGACACGAACGTGGCGGTGATACTATCAGCTTACACACACTCGATGAATAGCCATCGACAGCAGGGACTCCGAGAGCATGCGAGCTGGCCTTGCGTAGTTTTTTTCTTGTGCTGGCGCTCTCCTGCCCGCTCCTAGCCGCCGAGCATCCTTTACCGACCGAGGAATCGTGCCGAAGATTCGTGCAGACTTTTTACGACTGGTACTTGCCCAAAGCGCAGGATTTGCACGGTGACCCGCTCCATCTTGCGCTAAAAGAAAAGCCTAGCCCGTTCAGCGCCACACTAGTTCGGGGACTGAACCGCGTCGCGGCTGAGTCAAAGGCCGAGAATGACGCTGGACTGGATTTTGACCCGGTTCTCAATACTCAGGACCCGGGCGATCCGGGCGATTCGTACGTCGTTGCCAAGACAACGTACAAAGACGATGTGTGCATGGTCGAGCTGTAGGGTGTCTTCTCCGGCAAGAAAACCGATCAGCCATTGGTTGTGCCGGAGCTAAAATTCGAAAGCGGGCGGTGGATCTTCGTAAATTTTCATTATCCGAACTCAACAGATAAACGGAACGAGAATCTCCTGATCCTCATCAGGAACTATCTTGCTCCGCCGCGAAAGAACTAGAAGCTGTCTCATAAATACTCGGCCGCGATCGAAAACATGGTTCAGGGGCTAAAGCCCTTCTTTCACGGGGCTTGACGGCGGGGCTGAAGCCCCGCCCTTCCGTTCAGCCATTTATGAGATAGCTTCTAGTCTCCCCCCGCTACACCACCTTTGCCACGCAGCTTGAATTCCGTTAGCCTGTCTGTGGCTCTGCTGCCAGCCCACGTCGATGAAAAAACTTCGCAAATTCCAAACCGCGCCCGAGCCCCGAGAAGAACACGTCAAGCCCGCTGACGTCCTCGCGCATCTCGCAGGGCTCTCGAAGGCCGCCAGCATTCGCGAAATCGCGCACGGCATGGGACTCAAGCATCTTGGGCGCCGCTTTCTCCCGCGGGTTATCCGCAAGCTGACGAAGAGCGGCGAAATCGAAGAGACCTACGGCGGCCGCTACAAACTGTCCGATCAAAAAACAAATCAAAAGCCAAATCAGAAACCGAATCCGAAACAGCAGCGGCCGCCAAGCTCCTCCGCTGCATCCGCGCGCGCGCCAGAATCTCAGCCAGAGCAGGCAACTGCGCCCGATGCGCAAGCCGCCGCCGCAGCCTCGCGCCGCGCCCGCGATCCCAATCTCATCTCCGGGCGCCTCATCGCGCATCGCGATGGCTACGCCTTCCTCGTCCCCGATCGTCCGATCCCGGGCGTTGATGGCGACCTCTTCATCGGCCGCGATAGCCTCGGCGACGCCATGCATGGCGACCGCGTTCTCGGCCGCATCGTCCGCCGCCGCCCCGACGGACGCGCCGAAGGCCGCGTCGTGCAGATCGTCACGCGCGAGCATCCGACCGTCGTCGGCCTCTTCCGCTACGGCCCGCACGGCAATCACGTCTTGCCCTACGATGTGCGCCTCCACCACGAAGTCCTGATCCCGCCGGGCGACGAACTCACGCCGGAGCTGCGCGCGAAGCTCGGCCCCGAGGCGCAGCAGCCGCCCGCCAATCGCCGCCTGCGTCTTCCCGAACTCGATGGCGCCGTCGTGAACGCCGAAATCACGCGCTTCCCGCGCAGCGGCCTCGCGCCCATGGGCCGCGTGATCGAAATCCTCGGCCGTCCGGGCGATATCGGCGTCGACGTTGAAATCATCATTCGCAAGCATCATCTGCCGCACGAATTCCCGGAGGAAGTCGTCGCCGCCGCAAAAGCCACGCCCCCGCAGGTCGCCGCTGACGATCTCCGCGCCCGCCGCGATTTCCGCGATCTCCCGATCATCACCATCGACGGCGAGACAGCTCGCGATTTCGACGATGCCGTTCTCGTCCGTCCGCTGCCGAATGGCGCCTACGAGTTGCAGGTGCACATCGCCGACGTCGCGCACTACGTCGCGCGCAATTCCGCCCTTGATCGCGAGGCGCGCCTGCGCGGCACGTCGGTCTATTTCCCGAATCGCGCGGTTCCCATGCTTCCCGAGGAGCTTTCCAACGGCATCTGCTCGCTCAATCCAAAGGTTGATCGCCTCGTGATGAGCGTCATCATGCAAATGGACTCCGCCGGCGGCATGATCGCCGCCGATTTCACGCCCGGCGTGATTCGCTCCGTCGAGCGCATGACGTACACGAACGTCAACAAGGTGATCGAAGGCGATCCCGAGATGACCACCCGCTACGCGCCGCTCGTGGAAAATTTCCGGCGCATGAAAGAACTCGCGCTGCTGCTCAACGCGCGCCGCCGCGAACGCGGCTCGATCGATTTCGATCTCCCCGAGCCGGTGATCGAATTCGACGAGGCCGGCAGCATGACCAGCATCCTCCGCAGCGAACGCAACATCGCGCACCGCCTCATCGAGGAATTCATGCTTGCGGCCAATGAAGCCGTCGCGCGGTACCTCGAAAAGCGCGGCGTCGCATCGCTCCATCGCATCCACGAAAAGCCCGATCCCAAGAAAGTTCTCGAATTTGAGGAACTCGCGCAGGCCTTCGGCTATTCGCTCGGCGTCGAAGATCTTACCGAACGCCGCATCACCGTCCGCCACGGCAGCGTAAAACCATCGGCGCGCGTCGGCGGTGGCCGCGGCCGCATGCGCCCGATGCATGTGGATCTACCGGGCGCAGACGAAGTCGATATCCGCCCGCAGCACTACCAGCGCCTCACCGAAAAAATCGCAGGCAAGCCGGAAGAGCGCATCCTCTCTTACCTCATGCTGCGCTCGCTCAAGCAAGCGCGCTACGCGGCAGACCCGCTCGGCCACTTCGCGCTCGCGGCCCATGAATATACGCATTTCACGTCGCCGATCCGACGTTACCCGGACCTGATCGTCCATCGTGCGCTGAAATGGGCGCTTGAAAATCCCGACGCGGTCGCGCCGAGAGTGCCGCGCCCGGAGCCGCTGCACCGATCGCACAAGAGCAGCGACAAGCCCGAATTCATTGCGACTCTCGGTCCCTACCGCCGCGTCGAACTCGAGGAGATCGCCTCCCAAAGCTCGGAGGCCGAGCGCGGCGCCGACCTCGCCGAGCGCGAACTGATCGACTGGAAAAAAGCGCAGTTCATGGAAAGCCATCTCGGCGAGGAATACGACGGCCTGATCATTTCCGTGCAGAAGTTCGGCTTCTTCGTCGAGCTGACCGAAATTTTCGTCGAAGGGCTCGTCAGCATCGACCGCCTCGAGGAATCGACCGGCATGCGCTGCCAGTTTCGCGATCGCGACCACGTCATCGTCGCCGAACCTCTTCGCGGCTCGCGCAGCAGAGCCACATCGAAGAGCGCAGCGAAGCTGGCTTTCCGCCTGGGCGACCGGGTCCATGTGCGCGCCGAGCGCATCGACCCATTCCGCCACCGCGTGGAATTCGCGCTACTCTAATTCGATTCGCATTCGGTAGCGCCGGCGTCTCGCCGGCTTTTTAAGGTTTAAGCGTAGCGCCGGGTTCTTTAGCCCGGAGGTGTTCGGCTCTTTTTTCTATCACGGGGACAAGAATGAAACCAACAATCGGCTTTATCGGGCTCGGCCTGATGGGCAAACCCATGGCGCAAAATCTCCTTCGCGCCGGTTTCCCACTCACCGTCTGGAATCGCACCAAATCCAAAGCCGACGACCTCGTCCGCGCCGGCGCAAAATTTGCCGAGAATCCGTGCGAGGTCGCCGCGCATTCGGACGTCCTCATCACCATCGTCAGCGATCCGCCCGCGCTCGAAGAAGTCCTCTTCGATTCTGGCGCACTCGAAGCCCTTCGCAAAGGAACAATCCTGATCGACTCCAGCACCGTTTCGCCGGACACCGCGCGCCGCGTAGCCGCAGCCTGCGCCAAACGAGGCGTCGATTTCCTCGATGCCCCGGTCACGGGCGGCACCTGGGGCGCCGAAAAAGGCGAACTCGTCTTCATGGTCGGCGGCGAGGCCGCAGTCCTCGAACGCGCCAAGCCGGTCCTCGAAGCGATGGGCAAGAGATTCTTCCTGCTCGGCCCAAACGGCGCGGGCCAAACCGTGAAGCTCGGCATGAATCTTCTCCTCGCGCTCGAAATCGACGCGTGGGCCGAATCGCTCGCCCTCGTAACCAACGCGGGCGTGCCCGCCGAGCGCCTCATCGAAGTGATGCAATCGAGCATGGGCCACGCGCGCCTGCTCGACGTGAAAACTCCGTTGATGCTCAAGGATGAATATCCCGCAAGCTTCCCGCTCCGCCTGATGCACAAGGACCTGCGCCTCGCCCTCGAGTTGGCTCGCGAGCATGGAACCAGGCTGCCCGCAGCCGAAGCGGCGTACGCCACCTACTCCGCCGTGAAAGACGCCTCAAAGGACGATCCCGATTTCGCCGCCGTCGCCCGTTTCTGGAAAAAGTGACGCGAGAAGTTGCAGAAATTTCCGCCTCGCATCGCGCGAATTTTCTGCTCCGACGGGAGCATGAACCATGCTCTCGTCGGGAGGTTAAGAGGGGCCCAAACGGCGGGAATTGGCAGCTTTCGGCGCTTTTTTGCGCCAGAGCGAATTCGCGGAGCCAAGATCGCCGTCCTTGCGACGACCCAAAACGGAAATTGTCCGCATAACAGCACAGAATGTATACATAAATTGAACGTGACACCCGCCCCGGGCGGCAGCCCTTCCTCGGGCTGCTGCGGCCGATCCCTCCCCAAATGAGGCCGCAACATACTTGTTGACAGGCATTTGTGCGTGTGCTAAATGAGCGCCATCAAATTTGTCTGTCCGTAAGTTCTTCGAGGCTCAATTACGGGTTGGGTTGGGGAATGCGGCGCGCGAGCCTCTCGCGCGTACTTTGGATGCAAAAACTAGCAGGATGTTTTTTGGGGGTGGGACAATGAATGCAGGCCGGAAGCTCCGATTTGTGTGTGCGCTGTTCGCTTGTGCCGTTTTGCTGTTTACCTGCACCGCCGTGCTGCATGCGCAGACCTCGAACACGGGCGCTCTGGCCGGAACGGTCACCGACGCGTCGGGCGGCGTGATCGTCGGCGCCACCGTGACGGTCACGAATCTTGCGACCGGGCAGACCCGCATGGCAACGACGAACTCCACCGGCGCGTACCAGATTTCTCTCTTGCCGCCGGGCAATTATTCAGTGCGCTTCGACGCGAAGGGATTCAAATCCCTCGACGTCCCCTCGATTACAGTTAACGTTACCGAAAGCCCCACGCTGGATCGCAAACTCGAGGTTGGCGCTTCGAGCGAGAAAGTAACGGTGGAAGCAACTACCGAGACGGTCCAAACGCAGAACGCCACCAACGGCACCGTCGTCAGCTCGCAGGAGATCCAGAACCTCCCGCTGGTTACGCGCAACTACACGCAGATCGTCGACCTCTCGCCGGGCGTGGTCACCAACGTTTCGAACGCCTCCGCCATGGGCAACGGCACCCAGGACGTAAGCGCCAACGGCCAGGGAGGCATTTCCAATAGCTATTCGATGGACGGCGCGAACATTACTCAATACACCAGCGGTGGTGCGGCGCAACTCGGCAGCATGCCGGGCATCGCGATTCCCAACCCGGACACCATCCAGGAATTCAAGGTGCAGACCTCGCAATACGACGCGGGATACGGGCGCAACGCCGGTGCCAACGTCGAAGTCATCACCAAGGGAGGATCAAACAACTTCCATGGCGAGGCCTTCGAGTTCAACCGCAACAACATGTTCAACGCGAATGATTTCTTCTACAAGTTCTCGGAGACGCACAACGGCCAGGCAAACAAGCCGCAAGTCCTGAAACAAAACACATTTGGAGGCACACTCGGCGGTCCGATCAAGAAGGACAAGATCTTCTTCTTCGGCTCCTACCAGGGCTTCCGGCAGCTTAATGGAATTGCCACCAACGGATTTGCCACTGGTTACGAGCCCACCGCGCACTTGATGCCCTGGAACGACTACGCGGACTTCACGAGCGGCGCTTGCGCGGACCTCCGCTGCACCAACAACATCCCGGCATACCGAGCCTATTTGGGCGGCATATTCGGTCCGGGTAGCGCGCCCTGCCCCGCTCATCCTGACGGATTTGGCGTCCCGCAGACCCCGAACCCGACCCCGCCGCCCGCCGACATACCGCCGCCGATAAACTGCAACAGAGGCTGGGCGGACGGCGTTCTCGTCGCGAACGACGGATCGAACATCACCAACACCGCCATCTCCCTCCTTCAGTCAAAGGGCGCTTTCAAGACTGGCTACAACCAGGGCGGCTATTGGATCGCTGGTGCACCGAAGGGCTGCCAGTTGGCAGTTCCCAGCTTGCCTTCTTCGGGCTGCCAGACGGCCATCTCCTTGCCCACGCGTGCCAACGAAAATCAGTACATGGCCAATACCGATTGGAACCTGACACCCAGAAACACCCTCCAGGAGCGATATTTGTACCAGTCCGATCCTGAGGTTCAGAGCTTCGACTGCCTGATCGGCAATTGCAATCCAGGCTCGCCCGCGGATGTTACCTATATCAGCCACACCGCTACGCTCCGGCTCACGTCGACAATTACAAACAACCTGATCAACGAGGCGCGCATCACGTTCCAGCGGAATGGGGAGGACGCCGTCGATCCGAATCCCTTGACGGCCTGTGGCTTGGCGAATGGCGGCTCGATCATTCCTTTGAACAACAACGGACAGCCCTGTTCTGCGAATGTGAAGTATCCAATCGCGGACTTCGGAATCGTACCGACAATTGACGTCGTCAACCTCTATTCGCCGTCGGGAAGTTGGTCCCAGGGCGGAAACTTCGCAGGCACTGGCGAGAATCTCGACAACGAGTGGCAGGTGGCGGACCAGGTGTCCTGGAACCATGGCATCCATACCCTCCGCGCGGGCTTTGACCTCGAGTGGGACGGGTACTTCAACACGACTCCCGCCAGCGGCCGGGGCGAGGTACTTTTCGACAACGTCGGGGATTTCCTCACCAGCAGCTCGGGACCTGCAATCGATGGCACTCCGCAAACGGGTCTTCCCCCGACCGCCCCTCCTCCCAACCCGGCGCCGGGTTGCGGCTTCCTCGGCTTCTCGAACTGCGCGGGGGGTGCTGTTCCTATCGCGCTAAGAGGATTGCTCACCCACTATAACCGCATCGGCTTCTACGACGCGTTCGTTCAGGACGACATAAAAGTCAATCGAAAGCTGACGGTTAACGTCGGTGTCCGCTGGGAATACGATGGTTGGCCGTCCGACAAGATTGGACAGTTCACCAACATATGGACCAGCCAACTGGCGACGGTGAATACCGGGTCCTTCTTCTTGAACCAAGCTCCAACGTGCCAAGCCTCAGTTACCGCACCCTTTCTGCCGCTTGGCACGCTCTCCGGATTCGTGGTCCCGAAGAACTATAACAAAGCAGAGGGGCTCACTGGCCCCTGCGGAGTGACGGGAGTCAAGGTGAACGGCAACAACACGCTGATCTCCGGCTCACCGCTCGATAACTTCATGCCGCGCATCGGTGTGGCTTGGCAGCCTTTCGGAAACAAATTCGTCGTCCGTGCCGGATACGGTTGGTTCTATGACCGGGCTGGCAGTATCTATCTGGTGGACAATCTGCTAAGTCTGCCTCCTAACTCGGGAACGATTACCGGAACGTCGATCACCAGTCTGGAGAACACGCTCCATACTCCTTTCCAGGCCGTTGCGGGCATTCCGCTTGGCTGGACCCCGCGGTATTTTTCCACGTGCGAGGCAATTGGCGCCAATCCTTGTGCGGCTCAGTATAACCTCAACGGTTACAATTTCGGTGGCGCTTTGAACTACTCCGCTCTCGGCACCGCGTCCAACTCGAACCAGATGTCCAATCGGCTTCCGCTCACGCAGGAATATAATTTGGACCTTCAATATGACCTCGGGCACGGGTGGGTGGCCGACGTCGGCTACGTGGGCACGCACAGCATCCACCTATTGAACCAGGGATCACCCATTAACACTGCGCATCTCGTCGGCAGCCCCGGCTCCCTTCTCTGCGGCGGAGTTACTGGTGATTGCAACCCACAGGATTTGGCGATGTTCAAGAATCCCAACTTCCCCGGTGGCAATCCCATCCCGTTCAACGATCCGGCAAACGCCACGCCCGTTACGGTCAACACAACGCAGAACACTAATTCCCGCGTGAGTTACCTCGGCTATAGCGCGGGTGGGTTGACAGCTACCAATACCGTGGGGGATGCCCACTACAACAGCCTCCAAGCTCAGATCCGGCACAACTTCTCGAATGGGATACTGTTGCAGGCCGCTTACACGTGGAGCAAAAACCTTACGAACGTCAACAGTGCTGAGCCTGGGTTGCTGGACGTCGGGCAAACGGATTTCGGCACGTCCGGCAGCAACAACCCTCTCGATTTCGCGCAGCAGTATGGACCAGACTCCGGCGAGCGTTCGCAGCGGCTGATTTTGAGCTATAGCTACGATCTGCCGTGGAAATCGACGGAGGGATTCAGCGGCAAGGTCCTCAGCGGATGGACCGTTTCCGGCGTCACCACTCTTCAGAACGGCCAGCCTTTCACGGTCACGGACGCGGGCGGCGGATCGATATATGGGGGCTCGAGCAGAGCTCTCTTGTCTGCGGCGTTTAAGGGAAAGTGCGGCTCAAATGGTGTATGCCAACCGAGTAAGTCGGTAGCCAGTTCCGGCAGCACCACGGCGCGCGTGCTCTCCGATCTTCCAGGCAGTCCGACCTACAACGCGTTCACCGGGGGCTGGATCAATCAAACCGCCTTCACGCCGTTCTCCAGCATTACTGCTAATTCTCCGTACTGCATCGGCGGAGTTCCTGACCCATTCGGTCCCGGCAGTCCCACTGCGACATGCGGAGCAGCCTTTGCCGCTAACTATTGGATCGCTGGCACTGGCTGGGGCAACTCTCCGATCGGCATCATCACTGGCCCGGGACAGTGGAACTGGGACATGTCCCTGCAGAAGAACACCAAGATCACCGAGTGGGGGACGCTGCAATTCCGGGCGGAGTTCTACAACGTCTGGAATCATCCCCAGTTTAGCAATCCGACTACAACGGCGTTTGCCGGTACGCCCGGTTCGACCTTCGGCCAAATCAATTCGACTTCGGTCGCGCCGCGCGTAATTCAGTTCGGCTTGAAGTTCTCGTTCTAGCGTTCGAAGTCGTCTGCGGCCCCGTTCTCCCCGGTCCCACCCCGGGAGGAACGGGGCCTTTTTTCTTGCAATGAATCTTGAAGCAAGACAAACGCCTGCCGGGTCGCACCATTCGGCGACGCGCCGCTACAAAATCGAGCTGCAATTGAGAATTTTCTAGAGGCG
>CAVUDN010000003.1:0-118245 GCA_963740095.1 uncultured Acidobacteriota bacterium | reverse complement strand
GCAAACCAACGGGCGATTCACCGCGCTGGCCGTGAACGCCTTGAATACGCTGCTGGGCAGCGTGGGGAAACCGGGAGGAATTCTTTTCAGCGCCGCGGCAAAGCCCGAACCCGGGAAGGCTGCCGTTTCGCCGTTCGATGCTTTCCTTCGCCAAATCCAGTCGGCACCGGACGCGACGAAGGCGCTGCTTCTGTACAACGCAAATCCAGCGTTCGCCACGCCGCAGAGTTCCGGCGTCCGCGAAGCCTTTGAAAAGATCCCTTTCATTGCAAGTTTCGGAAGTTTCCTGGACGAAACGAGCATCCTCGCCGATCTCGTTCTTCCCGATCATTCGCCGCTCGAATCCTGGCTCGATGACGCGCCGCCCTCCGGCAGCACGCGCATGGTCGCGAGTCTCGCGGCGCCGGCGATGAACCCGCTGCACAATACGCGTGCGATGCCCGACGTGCTGCTCGACGTCGCACAGCAGCTCGGCGGCGATCTCGCGAAGGCGCTGCCTTGGAAGACCTACGATGAAGCACTCCAGGCTGCGTTCAAGACTCTCTACAAGGAGCAGGGAACGAAGAGCGGCGCAAAGGACGCCGATGATTTTTGGCAAAAGGTTCAGGATCAAGGTGGCTGGTGGAGCGCGGAAGAAAAGCCGCTTCCCGTGAGTGCGGGCAAATTAGCAGGCGGCCCCGCGAAAAACGCCGCCCCCCAATTCGATGGCGACCCCAGCCAATTTCCGTTCCACCTTCTGCCGTACGCTTCGCAGATGTGGTACGACGGCTCGCTCGCCAATCTTCCCTGGATGCAGGAAGCGCCCGACCCGATCTCGAGCGTCATGTGGGGCACATGGGTCGAGATCAACACGCAAACGGCGGCCAAGCTCGGCATCGCGCAGGGAGATCTCCTCGAAGTGGCGTCGCAGCACGGCACGCTGCAGGCTCCGGCATTCGTCACGCCCGGTATCGCGCCGGACTGCGTCGCGATGCCGATCGGTCAGGGCCACACGAATTTCACGCGCTACGCCAAAGACCGCGGCGCGAATCCAATTTCGATTCTCGCGCCGATGACCGACTCGGAAACAGGCTCGCTCGCCTGGGCCGCGACCCGCGTCAAGATTTCGCGCATCGGCAAGGGCAACATGGTTCTGTTCGGCGGCAGCCTCACGGAAACGCCGCCGGAATTGAAGCACCGATAGAAAGGCACAGCTGATGTCTCATCAATGGGGCATGGTGATCGATCTTGACCGCTGCACGGGCTGCGAGGCCTGCGTCGTCGCCTGCCACGCGGAAAATAATATCTCGACGGTCGGCGAAGATCAGGCCGCCATTGGGCGCGCCAAGCACTGGATTCGCGTCGAGCGCTACTACGAAGGCGAGTTTCCGGACGTGAAGGCGAAATTCATGCCCGTCCTGTGCCAGCAGTGCGACGCCGCCCCCTGCGAGCCTGTCTGCCCCACGTATGCCAGTTATCACACGCAGGAGGGCCTCAACGGCCAGGTCTACAACCGCTGCATCGGCACGCGCTATTGCGCGAACGCCTGCCCGTACACCGTTCGCTTCTTCAATTTTTACAATCCGGTCTGGGACAAGCCGCTGCAGCTGCAGCTGAATCCCGACGTTTCGGTCCGCTCGGTCGGCGTCATGGAAAAGTGTACGTTCTGCATCCAGCGCATCAAGGCGGGCGAGATTCAGGCCGAGGCCGAGAAGCGTGACGTGAAGGACGGCGAAATTCAGCCAGCGTGCGTGCAGTCGTGCCCCACGCGAGCCATGGTTTTCGGAGATTTGAACGATCCCCATAGCGAGGTTTCGCGGATGGCGCGCTCCAATCGCGCCACCAAGCTCCTCGCCGAATTGGGGACATTGCCGAAGGTCACGTACCTTCAACGGGACTCAGCGAATGCCAGCGAGAACGCCTGAACAGATCAATGAAGACTTGATGCGCCCGCTCCAGGGCGTTTCGGCGCGCTATCTGGTGATCCTCGCTTTCTTTGTGGCGATCGTGCTCGCCGGTTTCTTCGCTTGGGGCTGGCAGGTGAACCATGGCATCGGAGTTTCAGGGCTCCGCCGCCCAGTCTTTTGGGGCTTCTACATCACGAATTTCGTCTTCTGGATCGGCCTCAGTCACGCGGGGACGCTGATCTCTGCCATTCTGCGCCTCGCCAACGCCACGTGGCGCCGCCCGGTCACTCGTTGCGCGGAAGTCATCACGGTGTTCGCGCTTTCGATCGGTGCGATGTTCCCGATCATCCACCTTGGCCGTCCCTGGGTTTTCTTCTGGCTCGTGCCGTATCCCAGCGAGCGTGGAATCTGGCCCAACATTCGCTCGCCCTTGCTCTGGGATTTCTTCGCCATCAGCACCTACTTGCTCGGGAGCGGCACGTTTCTTCTGCTGCCGATTCTGCCGGACCTCGCCCTCGTGCGCGACCGGTCGACCGGCCTGCGCAAGAAGATTTATACAGTCCTCGCCATCGGATGGCGCGGCACGCCGCGGCAGTGGCACCGTCTTGAAAAAGCCATGTCGATCATGGCCATTGCCGTGATTCCTGTAGCCGTCTCGGTGCACAGCATCGTCTCCTGGGACTTTGCGATGGCGCCCGTGCCCATGTGGCACTCGACGATCTTCGCGCCTTACTTCGTTGCCGGCGCCATTTTCAGCGGCATCGCGGCGCTCATCATCGCCATGGCTCTGCTGCGCAAGTTCCTGCACCTCGAGGAATATTTGCTCCGCATGCACTTCGAGAACCTCGGAAAACTTCTGCTGGTGATGAGCCTCCTCTGGGCCTACTTCGTATTCGCCGAGCGCCTCACGACCTACTACGGCAACGAACCCTCGGAAATGGCCGTTTTCTGGCTCACTCTGACGGGCCGTTATTCGCCGCTTTTCTGGACGATGGTGGTCTGCAATTTCATCATTCCTTTCCCTCTGCTCGCGATCAAGAAGCTCCGGACCATTACGGGGTGCGTGATCGCTTCCATCGGAGTTGTCATCGGCATGTGGCTGGAACGCTTTCTGATCATCGTGCCGTCGCTCTCGCACAAGTATCTCCCGTATTCCTGGGCCACGAACTTCTACAAGCCATCGTGGGTCGAAATCACCATCACGGCGGCGACATTCGCCGCGATGGCGATGCTTTACATGCTCTTCTCCAAGTTCATCCCGATCATCTCGGTTTGGGAACTCAAGTGGGGCCAGCACACAGAAGAGGTTCGCGATCCCGTGCTTGCACGAAGGGATGAAGAGGAGGCCACCGCTTAGATGTCTCAGGTAAACAGCATCTACGGTCTTTTCCCCGGCCCGCACTCCGCCGAGCGGGGCATGAACGCTTTGCGCGACGCGGGCATTCCCAAGGACAAGATTGTTGTAATGGCATCGGAGCCTTTCGAGGAGTATTCCTTCGCGCAGAGCGATCGATCCACTTGGATGGGATGGATTGCGGTCGGCGGCGGCATCTGCGGCGGCGTCGCCGGTTACGCGCTGGCGTGGTTTGTACAGACCGCCTATCCGCTCGCTGCCGGCGGCATGCCCCTCGTCGCTCCCTGGCCCACGGGCATCGTCACCTATGAACTCACGATGATGTCGGCTGTTCTGGTGACCGTGATTTCGCTCCTCGTCGGCGGGCGGATGCCCGACTGGAGCCACAAGCTCTATGACCCCGAGATCTCCTACGGCAAAGTCTTGATCGGCGTCGTCGATCCTTCCGATGAATCTCGCGCCAGCCTCGAAGAGCGCTTGCGTCGCGCCGGCGCCGAAAAGATCAAGGCCACCGGCCGCTTCGCCTCCCACTGACCCTTGCTCCTCCTCGCTCTCAGATCTGTGCTCTTACGGCAGGGTGATGCTTCTGTGACACTTCCCACATTTTTACGTGACGCACGTCACAGCCTTGATTAACACTCCTCAGAGATATTCGCTTAGACCGAGGCACGTTTCGTCGCCGTCCGGTAGCGAGGAGAGAACGTCCTATGCGATCAAGAATTGGTATTCCCCTTTGGATGTGTGGCGTTTTGATCGCCGCAATCCTGGGCGGGGCAGGTGAAGCGTCGGCCGTGCCGAGTTACGCCCGGCAAACCGGATTGCCTTGCAGTTCGTGCCACACGACCATTCCGGAGCTGACGCCCTTCGGCAGAACCTTCAAGCTGAACGGGTACACGATGAACAGCTTGAAGCAGATCTCGGAGCAGGGAGGCGGAAGCAAGTCCGGTTTGAATCTGAGCTCGTACTTGCCGCTTTCCGCGTTCGTTCAGTTCTCGAACACGGTTGTGCAGAAGCCCCAGCCGAATACGCAGAACGGGAACTACGAGTTTCCGCAATCGGCCAGCATTTTCCTAGCGGGCGCTTTTTCAAAGCACGTGGGCGGCTTTGTGCAGGTCACCTACGACAGCCAGGGCGATCACTTCAGTTGGGACAATACGGACGTCCGCTACGCCAACACCGGCTCAATCGGCGGGAAGAGTGTTGTCTATGGCTTTACGCTCGACAACAACCCCGGCGTCGAGGATTTGTGGAACAGCACGCCTGCCTGGGGTTTCCCGTGGGTCTCGACCGATGTTGCGCCTTCACCTTCGGCGGCTACAATCGTGGACGGCACGCTCGCTCAGGATGTGGCCGGCGTCGGTGCGTATACCATGCTCAACGACCACCTCTACCTGGACTTCACCGTCTACCGCTCCGAGCATATCGGCGGAAGCCAGCCGAACCCTGGTGTGGATCCCACTGGCGCAGCCTTCTCCTACAACATACACGGACTCGCGCCCTATTGGCGGGCAGCCTGGCAGCAAACAGCCGGGAACAATTACTTCATGATTGGCACCTACGGGATGCACATCGCCTCGTCGCCGGGAGCCATCGCCATCACCAGTCTGCAGGACTTCTACACGGACGCGGCGGTCGACGCCCAATACGAGCGCGTCCTTCCTTCGTTCCACAACGACATCATCACCATCCACAGCACCTACATCCACGAGAGTTCCGATTTGTACGCCACGTATGACGCCGAGGGCGCTTCTCAGGTGCATCACAATCTCCAAACCTTCAAGATCGATGGCGTCTACCACTTCGGAAACAAATACTCAGCCACGATCGCCGGGTTTGACACCTGGGGCACCGCCGATCCGTTGCTGTTCCCGCAAGCGGACGTCACCGGGAGCGCCAATGGGGCCCCCAAGAGCAACGGCTACATCGCCGGCTTCTCCTACTGGCCGGTGCAGAACCTTCAGCTTGGTTTGCAGTACACGGGCTACCTGCATTTCAATGGTGCGAAGACGAATTACGATGGCGCCCTTCGAAATGCCAACGGAAACAATTCCTTGTACATGGTCGTCTGGATCGTGTTCTGATGCGCGCAGGAGAAGAAATGAAAAGCCAAGCGACTGCAGGACGAGAGGCTTCCACTATGAAAATGAATGACTCACGCTTCATCGCAACCGCGATCTTCGGTGTGGTTCTGTTGGGATTGTCCGTCGGCGTCTCGGGACGGTTTTCGGCCGGCGCCCAGGCATCAGCCGGAGGCACGATCGAGGGCACGATCCACTTCGAAGGAACGCCGCTCAGACGAGCCAAGCTCGACATGGGCGCGGATCCCTACTGTGCCGGCGCGCATTCGGAGCCGGTGTTGGCGCAAGACGGCGCCGTCAACAGCAACGGCACGCTTCCCAACGCGTTCGTCTACGTCAAGGATGTTCCGGGAACGTTTCAGCCGTCCTCGCAGCCGGCCGTTCTCGATCAGAAAGGGTGCATGTACGAGCCGCACGTGCTGGGCCTCATGGCCAATCAGCCGTTGCGAATCGTTTCGAGTGATCCCACGACTCACAACATCCATCCGCTGTGCAAAATTAACCGCGAATGGAATCAATCGCAGCCGCCCGGCGCTCCGCCGCTCGACAAGAAATTCGCTCGTCCCGAAATCATGATTCCGGTGCACTGCAACCAGCACCCGTGGATGAGCGCCTACATCGGAGTCACCAGCAACCCGTTCTACGCTGTCACCGGCACCGAAGGGACGTTCACCATCAAGGGTGTTCCTCCGGGCGAGTACACGCTGACGACTTGGACGGCGACCTTCGGCACCCAGGAGCAAAAGGTAACAGTCAGCGCGGGTGAAACCGCCCACGCCAACTTCACCTTCAAATAAGCGGCTTGGCTTTGAAGTGTTTTCTCGGGGTGTGTAAAGGGCGGTCGAAAGCGTCTTCACGCTAAATCGGCCGCCTTTTTTTCGTCCGGCGAGAACTTCTAGGGCAACATCCACGTCACCCAGTAGGCTTGTGCGTAGGCGAGCACGCCCACCAGCGTCGCGAAAACGATGCTGTGCCAGAAGGTCGACCGCAGGACTTTCCCTTCCTGCGCGATCAATCCCACCGTCGTCACGCCCACGGCAATGTTCTGCGGCGAAATCATCTTGCTCGCCACTGCGCCCGAGGAATTCGTCGCCGCCATCAGCACGGGGCTCAAGTGCAACTGGTGCGCCGCCGCCACCTGCAGGTTGCCGAAAAGCAGGTTGCTCGCGGTGTCGCTTCCGCTCAAAAAGCACGCCACCCATCCGAGGTAGCTGCTCAGAAGCGGGAAAATGTGCCCCGCATGCGCGGCCGCCGCTCCCAGCGTGTACGCCATCCCCGAATAATTGTAGAGATACGCCAAGCCGACGATCACGTTCACCGTGAGCCCCGGAAGCCAAAGCTGGCGCAGCGTCGTCCATCCGCACTTCGCGAAGATGCTTGGGCGCGCCCGAAAACACAGCGCGGTGAGTACGGTGGCCGTCAGCGCTGCCGTCCCAGCCGCGAGTGGCTGGAATGTGTACAACGCCGAATACGGTTGCCCGTACAGCGTGATCAGGACGCCCCTGTGCAGGTGAGGAATTGCGAACACGACCTGCCCGATCGGCGTCAGCTTCAGATACGACCACAGCACGACAACTCCCGCCAGCAGCATCCACGGGAGCCACGCTAAGAACGCAGCACCGAACGAAAGCTTTTCGCCCCGTTCCTCTTGCGGCTGGTCCGCAATGGCGCCCGGTTTCCATATCTTGAGAAAACCTACGGTCGCTGCGATCGAGGCCGTCGCGGCAATAATGTCCGGTGTGTACGGCCCCCAGAAATTCGAGACGAAAAATTGCGCTGCCGCGAAAGTCCCGCCGGCCACCAGCGCCGCCGGCCACGTCCGCTTCAACCCTTTCCATCCAGCCACGACGCATGCCAGATAAAACGGAATGAGGAACGACATGAAGGGAAGCTGCCGCCCGACCATCGACGAGAGCTTTTGCAGATCGAGCCCCGTCACTCCCGCGAGCGCCACAATCGGAATTCCCAGCGCGCCGAACGCGACGGGCGCGGTATCCGCTATCAGCGCAACGACGATCGCTCGCCGCGCATCGAATCCGAGCCCGACCAGCAGAAACGCGGTCACGGCAACCGGCGCGCCGAATCCGGCCGTGCCTTCGAGCAGCGCGCCGAAGCAGAATGCAACTACGATCGCCTGAATGCACGGATCGCCCGAAACGTGGCGTTCCATCCAGTGTCGCAACAGATCGAATTTTCCCGTCGCGACCGTGAGGTTATAGAGCCACAGCGCGCAAAAGACGATCCACATGATCGGCCACGCCGCGTACACGCAGCCGAACACCGTGCTCCACGCGACCAGCACAAACGGCATGTGCCACACGAGCAACGCCAGCGCCCCAGCCGCCGCGAGCCCGCACACCGATGCAAGCAGGCTGCTCGTTCGCAGAATTCCCATCAGCACGAGGACGATCGCGAGCGGCACCGCCGCCACAAGCGCGGACACGGCGAGCGAATGCACGGGCGCGAGCGGTTGCGGCCAGATGGCGGCGAGCGCAAGGATCATCGGTGATCTCCGGGACGGGCAGCTGCTGCAAAACGCGCCCGGATTCTACTACCGAATGGCAGGACCACTCGCGTTAGAATGTGGGTGTCATCCAGGGCGCCCGTAGCTCACTTGGATAGAGGTCGCCGCGGCGACCCTTCGAAGCAGAGGTTCCGGGACTTAATGCGCTGCGGATTCCACGTATGCCAGCATCTCCGATGTTCTTCGTCTACGTTCTCCGAAGCCGGATGACAGGCCGTCTGTACACGGGTGCAACCTCCGAGCTCCAAGCGCGCCTCGCGCAGCACAATTCCGACCAGAGTTTTGCGACAAAGCATCGCGGTCCTTGGGATCTCGTGCATAGCGAAGAGTTCGACACGTGGGCGGAAGCGATACGGCGTGAACGCTACTTCAAGACGGGCAAGGGCCGCGACGAGCTGAAGAAAATCTTGACCAGCAAATTCCCCAACGTCTCGCGTTAGAATGTGAACATCGTGCAGAGCGCCCGTAGCTCAATTGGATAGAGCATCTGCCTTCGAAGCAGAGGGTTGGGGGTTCAAGTCCCTCCGGGCGCGCCATTTCTTTGTCCTTCATGGCCCTCTCTAGCTGTGTCGATTAGAAGTGATGCCCGTTGTTTGTTTGCAAGGAGTTGCGGACGTTTCCAATCGCCGCAGTGTCGATTAGAAAAACAAGGGCAAGTGGCCAGTGGCCGGCGTTCGGAAGCTGCGAAAGTGCGGCCTCTCGAAAAGCTGCCTTTTCCCGATCAGCGAGTTTTCAAAGAGCATTCGACCCTCGTCGAGAGGGCGGACGACTCTCGTCGTCTCGACTATCGTGGCAAATTGGCGAGCTCGCGTCACTTGTCCGCGAGTACAGGTTTAGTCCAGCGTCCGCGACCCGTACATTTGGATCGAAATAGGTCATTACCGCGCGACAGGAGCCGTGACGGCCGTTGCGACCCTCGCTGCGTTGAGCGAGACCTGCTATTGGGCTACAGAGTGATGGTTTTTCGCTGCTTGCAATCCTAAGCAGCTTTAATTTCCTTCCATGCTAGCTGCAGAGCCGGGCAACATAGCGGTGCCCCAGCGAAAGACAGGGGGTCCATCCAACCGGGATCATGGGAACGCTGGCGCCAACGAACAAACCACATAACGAAGTGCGGCCATACGACGAGTTGACGCAGCCCCGCCCGCACCCGGCCACTCCGGATTTCCTCCCGCCTGTGCGCGAGCCTATTCCATCAGCCCGGCTCGCAACGATCGCAATTGCCCTAATTCTTTGGGGCGTCTCGATGGCTTGCATTTTCGCGATCGCACGAGCGAACGGCTGGTGGTAGCGGTTGGGGTCAATCCACACGATTCAGGGAGTGTTTCGATGATTATGCTGAAAGGGCAAGTCTATCGTTGCCAAAATAAGCAGTGCGGCGCCGAAATCGTGGTTGCGAAAGAATCCGTCGAAGGCGACTCGACTCCAAGGTGCTGCTGCGGGGCACAGATGAAGAAGCCCTACACCAAGCCGACCCTTACGCGACTGGAACCCACAGCAGAGCGAATCGAGCCCTTCAAGCCGGAGCTCGGAAAAGCGGCGAGCGCATGACGGCCATCTAATTCGGATGGCCGGATTACGCCACCGGCTCATTCCGTCGAATCTTGCGAATGCTTATGTTCGCCCACGTTTCGGGCGGGAGCGCGCCCGGAGGGACTTGAACCCCCAACGCGGACATTCAGTAGTAGATTCCATGCGCGCCCGTTCTTTTTCGGCGTCATTTTGACCTTCGAAGACCTGCCAGAGCCGTGTCGATTAGACATGGTGCCCGTTGTTTGTTTGCAGCGAGTTACGGACGTTTCTAATCGCCAAATGTCGATTAGAAAACGGCGGCGAGTGACGAGCGGCTGGTAGCCAGAGAGCGGCGGAAACTGCGGCCCTGAAGATTGCAACCTTCCCTCGAAAAATCGAGTTTTCAAAGAGCATTCGACCCTCGTCGAGAGGGCGGACGACTTTCGTCGTCTCAATCATGATGGCAGATCGGCGCGGTCAAGTCGCTTGTACGCGAGTACAGGTTTAGGCCAGGCGCGCGGGCTGGCCGGCGCGCTCTATGAAGGGACCACAACAGCCAATTGAAGGACGGCGAGAAGGAGCGCCACACGGAAATCGTCAGTGATCGCGGCTGCGGAGGACGCGCGACGGTGGATTCTCGGCGTAGAGTTCGTCGACGAGGGCGCTGCGATGATCGAGGATGGCGCGCTGGTTGAGCGAGCCTTTATCCGTAATTTCGCCATGATCGAGCGCGGGCGGCTCGTCGAGCAGGATCGCGCGCACGATGCGATTCGAGGCGCCTGTCGATTGCGCGGCGAAAGATTCGAGCAGGTCGGCGAAAACGCGGGCGACGTTCTCGTGCTGCAAGATTGCCGAGGCTTCCGGGGTTGAAACCCCGGAAGAAACAGGGACGCTGACGGCGGGGCTGAAGCCCCGCCCTTCCACTTTTTGCGCTAAGCCGTGGCACGCATCGAGATCGGGCACGACGAGCATCGCGAGGAAATCGCGGTCATGCCCGGCGATCACGACGTCGCGGACGTACGGCGCGAAGTGGTGGATGATGCGCGTGCGCAGCGGCCCGACGTTGACCCACGTGCCCGACGCCATCTTGAAATCCTCGGCGAAGCGCCCGTCGAAGATGAGTCCTTTGTTGATGTCGTTCGGGTCGACGAACCGCACCGCATCGCCGAAGCGGTAGTAGCCCTCTTCGTCAAACGCGGCGCGCGTGAGCTTGGGATTGCGCCAGTAGCCGGGAGTGACGCTCGGTCCTTTCACGCGCGCCTCGATTTTCGCGCCGATCGGAACCAATTTCAGCTCGACGCCCGGCACCGGAATGCCGATCACGCCGGTCAGCTGGGAATCGCGCGTCCACTGGATCGCCATCGGCGAGGTTTCGGTGGCGCCGAGCCCGGTGCACATCAGGATGCGTTCGCCGATCGTCTCGCGCGCGAGATTGCGGTAGGCCTCCCAGAGGGGCTGCGGCATGCCGGCAGCCGCGTAAAACATGAATTGCAGCCGGCTGAAGAATTGTTCGCGCAAAGCGCGGTCGGCGCGCAAATGAACTAGCAGCTCTTCGTAGCCTTTGGGCACGTTGAAATAGATCGTCGGCGCGATCTCGCGCAGGTTCGCGATGGTGGCGGCGACACCGGCGGCCGTGGCCTTGCCTTCGTCGATGTAGAAGGTGCCGCCATTGTAGAGCGCCATGCCGATGTTGTGATTGCCTCCGGCGGTGTGGTTCCACGGCAGCCAATCGAGGATCACGGGCGGCTCGTCTGCGAGAAAACGAAATTCCTGCAGGATCATCTGCTGGTTGCTGCAGATCATGCGGTGCGTGTTGATCACGGCTTTCGGGATGTCGGTCGAGCCGGAAGAAAAGAGAAATTTCGCGATGTCGTCGGGCTGGATCGCCGCGTGCGCCGCGTCGACAGCAGCGGTAGGCGCAGTGGCTGCGAGCGCATCGAAGGAAGCGGCCCGCCGCCAGTCGATGGACTCGGCGCCGAAAATAACTTCCGTATCGCGATCGACCACCGCTTCAAGCGCCCGCCGGTATCGCGAGCCGCTCGCCACAAAAACGGCGCCCGGCGTGAGCACACTCATCACGTGCCGCAGCTTGCCAAAATCGGTGGAGACGAGCGCGTAGGCCGGCGCAATCGAGGCGGTCGGCACGCCGACGTGCTGCCCCGCAAGCATCAGCAGCAGATGCTCGAAATTGTTTTCCGAGAGAATCGCGAGCGGATGTTCGGCGGTGAGGTTGCGTCCAAGCAGCGCCTGCCCGATGCGGCGGATGCGCTCGAGCGTCTCGGCATAAGTCATCGAGCGCCACGCGCCATCCGCCCCGCGCTTCGCGACGAACACGCGATCCGGCGCGCGCCGCGCCCATTCCACGAGCCGTTCGGTGATCACGCGCGGGTACGCCTCGAGCGGTTCGTCGCCGCGGATGATGTAGGTGCCATCCGCGCGCCGCTCCATCGTCGCGCCGGACGTGCGCACGTGCACGGCGCGAATGCGGTCGTCGGTGTTCGAATGCGCGGATGCCTGTATCGGTGTCGTCATCGTTGACGTAGCGTCTTCACATTATACGTCGCGCGCCGCAGGACGCCACGCGGCCCTTCGTGCGGTTGTCAAGCGGGGCGGCATTCAGCAGCGGTCATTTAGACTCGTGGCGCTGCCCGATTAGCAGGTTTATTCTATTACGGGGGTATGGTTATGACCGATCTCGACGGACTGCGTGCTGTGATTGCCGATAGCGTCGAGCTTGGGCGTTTGGGCGAGAACGAGAAAGCGCTGAATCTGCTGGATACCTCAATCGCGGAAGCGATCGAGGAAGACCGCGTCCCATGGATTCGCGTGCTTTGCGGGCATGCTTCGGTCATAGCTAATTCGATGGGCGATCTTTCCCGCGCACGGCAATACATCGAAAAGTGTGTAGCTTACGATCCCGACAATCCCCTACCTCTGTATAAGTTAGCTGACGTCCTCTTGCGGCAACACGAAGGCGATCTGGCCCAAAAGTATGCGGCAAGGTCCTATAAGCTGAGTATGCAGCGAGGCACCGCGCTAGATCGTGGCATCATCGAATCAATTCTCAAGCAATGGCCCGAAATAGGGGCCGACTCCTAGGCATTTGACATCGCCGCTCGCACATCCTAACTTAATTAATTCGAGCCTACGCATGGAGATTGCTGGTGCGCGATCGCCCGCGGTCGGGCGATCGTCGGTGGCTACTCGACCTGGGAGAATGTATGCAAAGCGAACCGATCATGGATTTGGCGCATCTGGCGCATCTCGAGTTGCTGACGCCGAAGCCCGAGGAAAGCCTGCGATTTTTCGTCGATGTGATGGGAATGACGGAATCGGGCCGCGAAGGCGATTCGGTCTACCTCCGCGCCTATGACGACTACGAGCGCCACACGCTGAAGCTGACTGCTTCAAAATTGCCGGGCATGGGACATGTTGCGTACCGCGCGCGCAGCCCGCAGGCGCTCGAGCGGCGCGTGGCGGCGCTGAAAGGCTCGGGTTTCGACATTGGCTGGACCAAGGGCGACCTCGCGCACGGCCCCGCGTTCCTGTGCCAGGATCCGGACGGCCACAAGATCGAGCTGTATTACGAAACGCAATGGTATGAGGCGCCGCCCGAGCTGAAGCCGGCGCTGAAGAATCAGGCGCAGCGCTTTCCCGCGCGCGGCATGAACGTCCGCCGCCTCGATCACTGGAACGGCCTCGCGGTCGACATTCAGGCCAACCGCGAATTTTTCGAAAATTATCTCGGCTTCCGGCTGACGGAGCAGATTGTCCTCAGCAGCGGCAAGGAAGCGGCGATGTGGATGACGGTCACGAACAAGAGCTACGATTTTGCATACACGGCCGACCACACCGGCACGAAGGGCCGCTTTCACCACGTCACGTATGCGGTGAACAGCCGCGAAGAGGTGCTGATCGCGGCGGATATCGCGCTGGAGAATGGAGTTCCCATCGAGACGGGGCCGCACAAGCACGCCATCCAGCAGACATTTTTCTTGTACCTCTACGAGCCGGGTGGCAACCGCGTGGAAGTCGCCAATGCCGGCGCGCGCCTGATTCTCGCGCCGGACTGGAAGCCGATTCGCTGGAGCGAGGCCGAACGCAAGAAGGGCCAGGCGTGGGGACTCAAGACCATCGAATCGTTCCACACCTACGGCACGCCTCCCGTGGAAACGGTCACCAAGTGATGACCGCAAGCGAAAAAGCGCCCGCGCCCACTCAAGCCCCCAGCCGGGCCAACGTCCGGGTCCGCGAGTGAAAATGGCTCTCCCGCATCTGCTCTTGCTGCCCGGACTGGCGTGCGATGCCGAGGTGTGGAAGCACCAGGCGCGCTCGCTCCGCGAAATCACCGGCGTGCAGGTGGCGGACTACGGCGCGAGCGATTCGATTCAGGAGATGGCGCGCGTCGCGGTCGAGCGCGCCCCGGAACGCTTTGCGCTGGCGGGCCATTCGATGGGCGGGCGCGTCGCGCTGGAAGTTTTTCGCAGCGCGCCGGATCGCATTCTGGGGCTCGCGCTCCTCGATACCGCGTACAAGCCGTTGCAGCCGGGCGAAACGGGCGAACGCGAAAAGGCCGAGCGCGCCGGATACGTCAAGATCGCGCAGACGCAGGGCATGCGTGCCATGGCGCGCACGTGGCTGCAAAAGATGGTGCATCCGTCGCGCCTCACGGATGCGCCGCTGATCGACTCGATCGTCGAGATGCTGGCCCGGAAATCTCCCGAGATATTTGCGGGGCAGATCAAAGCTTTGCTCCGGCGGCCGGACGCGACGCCGATGCTGGCGGCCGCGCATTGCCCCACGCTGGTGCTCTGTGGCCGTGACGACGCCTGGAGCGTCCTCGACGTGCATCGCGATATGGCCGCACGGATGCCGAATGCGCGGCTCGCGATCATCGAAAATTGCGGCCACATGGCGACGATGGAGCGCCCCGAAGCCGTCACCGCCGCGCTCGCTGGGTGGCTCTCCGGCGTGTCCGATTGACGCCATCCCGCAGCTTTTCTAGAATCGCCAGCCGGGAATAGAAAGGGTCCAAACAGCCGCGAATATGATTATCGACTCTCACCAACACTTCGTTCGTCTCGCCAAACACCCGGAAGTCGAAGGCTTTCGCACGGCGCAGCTTGCCGGGAAAAATCTCGATGTTCCTAAAATCTCCGACGCGGATGTCACAAAGAGTCTGGAGCAGGTCATCAGCTTGATGGACTCGCGCCAAATCGACGTCGCATTCGCCTCTCCCCGCGCGAAAGCGATGGCGACGCATGAAGGCACCACCGAACAGAACGCCATCTGGGCCGATCTCAACAACGGCCTGATTCTTCGCGCCTGTCAGTTGACGCCCGGCCGCTTTGCGCCGGTCGGCATGCTCGGGCAGCATCCTTCGTGTCCATCCGAGCAGGTTGCGAAGCAGATCGAGCGTTGGACGAAGGAAGGATTCATCGCGTTCAATTTCGATCCCGACGGCACCGGCGGCCGCTGGCAAAACCAGCCCTTCACCGCCAAGCACAATTATCCGGTTTTCGAAGCGGCGCAGGGGCTCGATGTGCCGCTCGTGCTGCATGGCAGCGAATCGATCAATAAGAATTTCCCGCATACGGCCGTCCAATATCTGGTCGCCGACATTACGGGTTTCGTGCAACTCATGATGGCGAAGGATCTGTTCCGGGATTTTCCGCGCCTGCGATTTCTGATCCCGCATGGCGGCGGCGCGCTGCCGTGCCAGATCGGGCGTTGGCGCGCGATCGCGAGTTACAACAGTTGGGCCGGCCCGGACGAGATCCTCGGCAACGGCAACGTTTTCGTCGATACCTGCGTGTACAACGATCTCAACATGCAGATGCTATTCGACGCTGTCCGGCTCGAGAATATCCTGTTCGGCTCGGAGTGCGACGGTGCGTTCCCCGGCGTGGTAAACGACGAGACGCACGATCATTACGACAATACGCGGCGCTATGTTGACGATTCGAGGCTCAACGCCGCCGACAAGGCCCGGATTTACGCCGCCAATGCGCGGCGCGTATATCCCCGTGCGAGCCGCTGGATTCAAGCGTAGCGGAGTCTAGGAGAGGTTTCATGAGCAAACCGGTCGTAGTTCGAAACATCGAGCAGCCCGCGGAAGACGCCGTCGCCGCGCTCGAAAAATACGGCGTTTCGACGGTTCACGAAGCGCAGGGCCGCACCGGCCTGCTGGCGAGTTACATGCGCCCGATCTATCCCGGCGCAGCGATTGCCGGCGCGGCGGTCACTGTCTCGCTGCCGCCGGGCGACAACCTGATGATTCACGTGGCGGTCGAAGTCTGCCGCAAGGGCAATATTCTGGTCGTCGCGCCGACCTCGTATTGCACCGACGGTTATTTCGGCGAGCTGCTGGCTACCTCGCTGCGCGCGCACGGCGTGAAAGGCTTGATCATCGAGGCAGGCGTCCGCGATGTGGGCCCGCTGACCGCGATGAAGTTTCCCGTCTGGAGCCGCGCGGTAAGCTCGCAGGGAACGGTGAAGGCGACGCTGGGCTCGGTGAACGTCCCGATTGTGTGCGCGGGTGCAGCAATCGATCCAGGCGACGTGATCGTTGCCGACGACGACGGCGTCGTTGTGGTCAAGCGTGCGGAGGCGGCGAAAGTAGCCGCGGCTTCCGAGCAGCGCGTGAAGAAGGAAGACATCACGCGCGAAAAACTGGCGCGCGGCGAACTCGGCCTCGATATGTACGGCTTGCGCGCGAAGCTCGCCGAGCTCGGCCTCGAGTATCGCTAGGAAGGTGCGTAGCGCGGGTTTACCCTGCTCGCCCTGACGCGGGAAGAGAGCGAGATCGAAGGGCGTCTCGCCGGCTCCGCGCCTTTGCTTTTGAAGTTTTGGGTGCCCCATCCTCGGTTTTTGAGGGTGGGGCCTTCGCAACAATCCTTGCGGCAGCTTTCAGCAACATCGAGGTAGCATCATGGCTCACGAACCCTTTCGCCGCATCGCACTCGTCGGCTTCGGCGAAGCCGGCGGAATCCTCGGCCACGATCTCGCGCAGCAGGGAATCGAAGTCTCGTTTTTCGATATTCTTCTCCGCTCGAAAAAGGCGCGCCCGGCGATGCTCGCAAAGGCGCAGGCCTCCGGAGTTCGCGCCAGGGAAACGCTGCGCGAGTGCGTGCGCGATGCGGAACTAGTGATCTCGGCGGTCACGGCTTCTTCGGCTGCCAGTGTCGCGAAGGAAGCGGCCCCGCTCCTCAAATCCGATCAAATTTTCCTCGACATCAACTCGGTCTCGCCGGAAACGAAGCGCAAAGAGGCGCGCCACTTCGAAAAGAGCAAGGGTCACTTCGTCGAAGCGGCGGTAATGGCGCCGGTTCCACCGCAGCGCATCAAGGTCCCCATGCTGCTCGGCGGAAAGTGCGCTGCTGAAGTTGCTCCGCGCTTGCAGGCGACGGGGATGAATGCGACGGCCGTGAGCGATCAGATCGGAGTCGCATCCGCGATCAAAATGTGCCGCAGCGTGATGATCAAGGGCCTTGAAGCGCTGGCGATCGAAAGCCTGTTCGCTGCGCGCCGCTATGGCGCCGAGGACGCGGTCCTCGCCTCGCTCGATGCCACCTATCCCTCGATGGGGTGGAAGGACAAGTTGCCCGACTATCTCATCAGCCGCGTCGCCGAGCACGGGCGCCGCCGCGCCGCCGAGATGCGCGAAGCCGCCCTGGCGGTCGCCGATGTGGGAATGGATCCGCTTCTAACCGAGCGAACCGCCGAGCGCCACGATTGGCTTGTCGATGAGATCGCCGCGCTGGGCCTGAATCGAGACGCGGAAGAATTCGGCGATTCGTTTTCGTGGCGCGCGCTTGCGGATGCGCTGGCCGCTCCGCCGGGACGTCGCGGCACTGGGTCCAAGAAACGGCCCTCGCGAAAGTAGGCAACCGACGACTTATTTCGGAATCATTCCGATCGTCCCCAGCCACGTCTCCACCAACTGAGGCCACCTCGTTATCGGAAGGTCCGCGCGCCGCAGCCCGAACCCATGGCCTCCCTGCGCGTATAAATGCATCTCCACGGGCACCCCGGCGTTCTTCAGCGCGATGTAGTAAACCAGCGATTGGGTTACACCGTCCACGTGGTCATCCTCCGCTTGCGCCAAAAACGTAGGCGGCGTCCCGTCGGTAACAGGAATTTCCGGATTCAATTCAAATTCTTTCGTCGTGTTTTCCAGCATGTGCCCCGGATAAATCGCCACGGCAAAATCCGGACGGCAGCTCACTTTGTCGGCCGCATCCACGCGCGCGTAAGCACGCTGCGCGAAGTGCGTGCTGATATTGGCGACCAAGTGTCCGCCCGCCGAAAACCCCAACACGCCGATCTTGTGCGGATCGATATGCCACTCCGCGGCGTGGAAGCGCACGAGCCCCACGGTCCTTTGTGCGTCTTCCAGGGCCGTGGGTGCTTTCGGATGAATGTTACACCGGCAATCGTCATGCCAAGCCGGACCCGAATCCGGCACGCGATATTTCAGTAGCACGCACGTAATCCCTCGCGACGTCAGCCAGTCGCAGACCTCCGTGCCTTCCAGATCGATGGCCAGAATCTGATAGCCTCCGCCGGGAAACACGACGACTGCAACACCCGTATTTCTTCCTTCCGGCGAATATACCGTCATCGTGGGCTGCGACACGTTCTCGACGTAAACCCAGGGCTTGCCGGCAACCAGGGAGTCATTGCCAGTTGTCTTTGCGTCCTCCGGTGCGGCGACAGGCTGCGCATCGGGCGGCGTCCCCGGCCAGATCAACACCTGCGTATGTCCCGGCGACGGCTGCCAAGCAGGTGTTTGCCCGCTCAGACCGCCAAACGCAAACACAACACAGAAAAAAAAGACCAAAGGCTTCATCACAATCCCGCAGCTTAATACAACCCGCAGTCCCGGACGCCGCCAATCAGAGACTGTCAAGTTGGAATCTTAGAAGAAAAAGAAGCGCTTGCGCCGCCCAGTCTGCAAATTCCGCGCAGCCGCTTCGTCCATGCCCGCGCCTTCCGGCAGCTCGGGCACCCACGGCAGCGGGCGCCCCTCAAACGCCGCCAGCGGATTATCGATTAGCAGCGCCCGCGCCGCATCTTCGCCGCGCGTTTTCGCCACGAGATCGAAGGTTTCCTTCAGCCGCAGCGGCCGCGTCGTGATGTTATGCGCGTCGCTCGCGATGAAATGGATGGCGTTTGCGTTGAGCCACTCTTCCGCCATCGCCTGCGCCGATTCGCCGAATTTCCCGAGCAGGGATTGCGCCGTGATCTGCGCGTAGCAGCCCTGGTTCAGCCATCGGTAGAGCCGCTCGGGCTGCGAACGGATTAGCGGATTGCGCTCGGGATGCGTGATGATCGGCCGCAAACCCGCCAATTGCAATTCATGCAGGGCCTGGTCCAGCGACGGCGGAATCGAATAGTCCGCGAACTCGACGAGCAGGTATTTCTTCTGGGTCAGGGTGAACCGCTGCGCATCGCGCCGGATCTCCTGCAGGTTCTCGAAGCTCAGGTGAAAATCGCATCCGGTGGCGAAAATGAGCCGGCCTTCGAACCGCGATTGCAACTCATCGCGCCGCTGCCGGATCGCATCCGGCAGAAATGGCCAGGCGGGGCTCGCGTGCGGCGTGCCGATAATGTGCGTCACGCCGTCTTCGATGGCCATTTCCGCCATTCCGCAGGCAATTTCAAAGGATTCCGCGCCGTCGTCGAGATTGGGAAGAATGTGGCAGTGAATATCGACCATTGCAAGCAGCATAGCGCAGCCGAAATGCGATCACAACGCTCGGTTCCTGCTGCGTAGTCGTGTCATTTTCGCATTCATCGCACCCGCGGTTCGGAGATCCCCGGGGCCTCCGTGCTCTCAGCGGTTCTTTGTGTACTCTGTGTTTAGCTGGCGTTCGATTCTTCGTAGCAACGAGTGGCGCTACGCCTCCGGCCCTCCTCAGACTGCGCGCTTCCTGCTATTCTGTTGCTTCGCAGTGTCGACCTCTTGTTTGGCTTCAGACGTGTTCGGGCGGGATAATCTGGCCCGAAGCAAATCCATGCAAGCTCGGGAGGAAGGGGACGGGGTGGCAACGGACCGCAAGCCAGAGTTTTTCGCTGGAAAGGACGCGCGCGTCGGAATCATCGGGTGCGGCTACGTGGGGCTGCCGCTCGCGCTGCGCTTCGCGGACGTAGGCCACAGAGTCACGGGATTCGACCTCGATAAATCCAAGGTCGACAAGCTCAACGCGGGCCAATCCTACATCCAGCACATCTCAGCTGATAGAATTCGCGCGCACGTCCAGGCGAAGCGATTCGACGCCACCACGGATTTCTCGCGGCTGAAGCAGATGGACGCGGTGCTGATCTGCGTGCCAACTCCGCTCGACGAGCGCCGCGAGCCCGACCTCACTTACGTGGCCGATACCACGAAGGCGATTGCCCCGAATCTGCAGCGCAACCAGCTGATCGTCCTCGAGAGCACGACGTATCCCGGCACCACCGAAGAGCTGGTTCTGCCGATCCTCGAGAAGACCGGCCTGAAATGCCCGATCGCGCGCGGCCCGGCCGCTGAAAACATCGCCACCGACTTCTATCTCGCTTTTTCGCCCGAGCGCGAGGACCCCGGCAACAAGCAATATGGCCTGGCGCAAATTCCCAAGGTCGTCGGCGGAATCAATCCTCCGAGCGGCCGCGCGGCAGCGAGACTCTACGCCCAGATTGTTTCCAAGGTCGTGCCGGTCAGCTCGACGCGCGCCGCCGAAATGGCCAAGCTGCTCGAAAACATCTTCCGCTGCGTGAATATCGCGCTCGTCAACGAACTCAAGCAGCTCTGCCTCCGCATGGACCTCGATATCTGGGAAGTGATCGACAGCGCCGCGACCAAGCCATTCGGCTTCATGCCTTTCTATCCCGGACCGGGGCTGGGCGGGCACTGTATCCCCGTCGACCCGTACTACCTGTCGTGGAAGGCGCGCGAATACGATTTCGCCACGCGCTTCATCGAGCTGGCGGGCGAAATCAATACGGAGATGCCCTACCACGTCGTCAACGCAGTAGCGGGCGCGCTGAACGACCGCCAGAAGAGCATCAAGGGCTCGAAGATCCTGCTGCTCGGGGTGGCTTACAAAAAAGATGTCGATGACCTCCGCGAATCGCCGTCCCTGAAGCTGCTCGAACTCCTCACCGCCCGCGGCGCCGCCATCGACTACAACGATCCCTATTTCCCGGCGCTCCACAAGATGCGCCACTACGATTTCTCGGACAAACGCTCGGTGGAACTGACGCCTGCGAATCTCGGCGCCTACGACTGCGTTCTGATCGCCACGGATCATTCAAGCTACGATTACGATGCGATCGTAAAGCACGCCCGGCTCGTCGTCGATACTCGTAACGCCACTCGCCGCGTCAAAGAGGCGCCCGAAAAGGTCGTCCACTGCTGAGGTCGCGCCCCTCCAGGCCTGGGGGTTAACCAATGGGACCAACGTACCATTGCCACGTTAATACAATAGCCCTAGCGTACTATACATGGATGCACAGACCGTCTCACGCCAGGGTAAGCAAGCCGTGACCGTGGAAGCCAGCCGCCGCCGGAGCATGCGCGTGCTGCTGAGCGTGCCCATTCGGGTCACAGGCAAAACCACCGCCAAAGAGGACTTCGAGGAGCAAACCCGCACCCTCGTTGTGAATGCCCATGGCGCCCTGATTTCCCTGCAGGCGCCCGTCGCCAACAGTCAGAGTCTTACCGTCGAGCACAAAGCCACCAACGAGTCGCGCGAATGCCGCGTGGTGCATGTGGGAACGCAGGCCGCCGGGAAGATACAGGTCGGAATCGAGTTCGTGAAACCTTCGGGTTCATTCTGGCAAATCGATTTTCCTCCGGACGATTGGGTGGTCCCCGAAAGCTGAGCGCATTTCGTCGGCCGAAGAGAATTCCTCCGAGAAATTACTGCGATGATGAAGTGAGTTCGGCGCGCAAGTTTCCGAATGGAAGCTGCGCCTGCATGAGGACTGGTGTGCGCGCAGCGTCGTTCGCGATCCATACGATCACGTGGACGCCCGCCACCGGCTTTTGGTGCTGGAAGAGATCGATCGCCACTCGCGACGTCGAAAATGTGCCGGCGGCGATTGTCACGTTGTCGTCCGTGATCTCGCGCTTGGCCGTGGCTTCGTACAGGTCGTGCCCATCGTAGACAGTTCCCAGGAATTCCGGCGTGTGCTCCCAATCGACGTGGCGCAGCTCGTAGAGCGTGCCCAGCGGATCGCGCGTGCCCGCCAGCACCACGACGCTCGGCCCCGGCCCGCGCGACGCCACGCCCGGCGCCGTGAAATGGAATACCTGATCCTGGATTTTGCCGAGCTCGTCGAGATGCGTTTCGTACTGCCGGGCTTCGAGCGTCGATTGATCGGCGTACGAATCGAACTGGTCGTCGACTGAAAAGAGCTCGCGGACAGGGTTAAGCGTGTGCGCCAGCGCTCGGAAATGCCACGTCGAGTAGCCGAAAAGGTCGCGCTGCTCGGGCACGGTCAATTGCACCGACGCCGCATTCGAGAATGCCGACCACGACACGCGGTAATTCAGCGTCTCGCCCGTACGAAAGGGCATCGCAACCGGTTTCGTTGCCGCGGGCGGGTCGGCCTTCGATTTAATCGCCTTGTGGCGCGGCGTTTTCTGAGCGCTCGCCATGGCCGGCGGCAGCAATAGCGCACCGGCTGCCACCAGCATCGCGGCGATCGGGCCGCGCCTACTCCAATTTTCGTGTGCCGTCATCTTCCTGAGTTGAGATTCTCCGTCGGCCGAAAGTGTTGCGCCGCGAGCAACGGCGCTTGCCGCATATCAGCTGCCGGGCTATATTCAAGCGTACCTGAAAACGCACAGCAGGGTCACCTCGTCCCGAAAGTTGTCAAACACTCGTTGAGATCGGGAAATCCTGCTTCGGCGCCCCTTTCACATAGGAGGTTTCACCGTTTGCGCTATCTCGTGACAGGCGGTGCGGGTTTTATCGGCTCCAACATCGTGGACGAGCTCGTAAGGCGGGGCCATTCTGTCGTCGTGCTCGACGATCTTTCAAGCGGGAGCGAAGAGAATCTGGCGGGCGTCCGCTCGAAGATCGATTTGCGGATCGGCAGCATCATCGATCTTGCGACGGTGCAATCGGCCTGCGTCGGCGCCGATTACGTGATCCATCTCGCGGCGCGCACCTCGGTGCCGAAATCGGTGAAAGATCCGCTCGAAACGAACCACGTGAATATCGACGGCACGCTCAACGTGCTCGTGGCGGCTCGAGACGCCAAGGTGCGTCGGTTCGTCTACGCAGCATCATCGTCCGCATACGGCGAAACGCCCACGCTGCCGAAGATCGAAAGCATGCAGCCCGAGCCGATTTCGCCTTACGGAGTCACGAAATTCGTCGGCGAGCTTTACGCGCAGGTTTTCGGCCGCGTCTACGGCCTCGAAAACGCTTCCGTGCGCTTTTTCAATGTCTTCGGGCCGCGCCAGGACCCGACGTCGCAGTATTCCGGCGTCCTCTCGCGCTTCATGCTGGCGGTGCTCAAGAGCGAGCCGCTCGTCATCTATGGCGATGGCGAGCAATCGCGCGACTTCACCTATATCGATAACATTGTCGACGAAACGCTGCGCGCCTGCGAAGCGCCCGGCGCGTCGGGCAAGGTCTTCAACGGCGGCACCGGCGCGCGGATCACGCTGAACCAAGTCGTCAGACTCCTCGAAAAAATCACGGGCAGAAAACTCCAGGTGACATATGACCCGCCCCGCGACGGCGATATCCGCGATTCGCAGGCCGACGTTTCGCTCGCGCGCAAAATCCTCGGCTACGAACCGCGCGTCCTCTTCGAGGAAGGCCTCCGGCGCACCTGGGACTGGTACAAATCCACTTACGGCGCGAAGTGACGCACCCTCGGCCGTCTCCTGACCGGCGCTTTTCATCCCTGACGGTTCTGTGTACTCAGTGGTTCTCGGTGTACTCTGTGTTTAGATCGCCGTTCGAGTCCGCGCCGACGGTCAATTGAAACGCCGGACGGCGAGTTGCCGCGCACACGCGAGGCGTCTATCATGGGTAATTGCGCCGAGCGGCCAGCGGCGCCCTGTTCCGCGGCGAAAGGAAATCATGGCGAGTGAAGCGGCGGTGATGGAAGCGTTGCGCGGGGTCATGGACCCCGAGCTGCACAAGGACATCGTCACGCTGGGCATGGCCAAAAATATCCAGGTAAACGACGGCTCCGTGTCGCTGCTCGTCACGCTGACCACGCCCGCGTGCCCGCTCAAAGACACGATCGAGAAAGACGTCCGCGCCGCGCTCGCGAAGGTTTCCGGTGTCACCTCCGTGGAAGTGAAATTCGATGCATCGGTCCCGCCGGGAAAGCGTCTGCAGGACAAAGCGCCGATCGAGGGCGTGAAGAATCTGGTCGCGGTCGCCAGCGGCAAGGGCGGCGTCGGCAAGACGACGGTCGCCGTAAATCTCGCGATCGCGCTGAAAAACATGGGCGCGACGGTCGGCCTCCTCGATGCCGATATCTACGGCCCTAACGTTCCGGTCATGCTGGGCACGCTCGAGCAGCCGCGCGCTCTCGACGAGCGCACGATCATCCCCGTGGTTGCGCACGGCGTGAAAATGATTTCGATGGGCTTGCTCAATCCGGGCGATAAGCCGCTCGTCTGGCGTGGCCCGATGCTGCACAGCGTGATGCAGCAATTCCTGCGCAGCGTGCGCTGGGGCCAGCTCGATTATCTGATCGTCGATCTGCCACCGGGCACGGGCGACGTGCAGCTCAGCTTGATGCAAAGCGTCTCCGTCAGCGGCGCGGTCGTCGTTACGACGCCTTCGGTGGTCGCGCTCGCCGATGTGCGCAAGGCCATCGAGATGTTCCGTCAGGTGAACGTCGAAATTCTCGGCATCGTCGAAAACATGAGCTATTTCGCGTGCCCGCATTGCCAGGGGCGCATCGACGTCTTCGGCCACGGCGAGGGCGAGAAGATGGCGCACACCTTTGGCCTGCCATTCCTCGGCGAAATCGAAATCGATCCGAAGATTCGCATCGGCGGTGATACCGGGAAACCGGTCGCGTCGCTCGGGGAAGAAGCGCCGGGCGCGAAGAGCATCTACTCGATGACGCGCAACGTGGCGGCGCGGCTTTCGGTGGTGAATTTGACGGCCTCAGCCCCGGTCGTCCAGATTCTGTAGCGCGTTTGATGCTGCCGGTTTTCGGTGGCACAGACAATCCTGTCTGTGCTCTTCTGCCGTGTGGCAGCTGAGCTGTCGATCGCGCGTAAAGTGGCACAACAATTTACGATTCCACCCGGAGACACAAACTCACATGAGTGAACTCGTTCTATTCACCACAGACAAAGATGTCGCAATCATCACCATCAATAATCCGCCGGTCAACGCCTTGAGCCGCGGCGTGCCGGAGGGAATCGAAGCGGCGATCGCGCGGATCAACAGCGACGACTCGATCAAAGCCGCGGTCCTGATCGGCGGCGGCAAGACGTTCATCGCCGGCGCGGACATCAACATGTTCGTTGAGATGACCTCAGGCAAGGGCGGCAAAATCGACCTGCTGCCCACGCTGCTGAAAATCGAAGATTGCCGCAAGCCGGTGGTTGTCGCGCTGCACGGCAATGCGCTCGGCGGCGGCCTCGAAGTCGCGCAGGCCTGCCACTATCGCCTGATCGCTTCGGGCACTCGCGTGGGGCAACCGGAAGTGAATCTCGGAATCATTCCCGGCGCGGGCGGCACGCAGCGTTTGCCGCGCATCGCCAGCATCGCGAAAGCGGTCGAGATGTGCACCACGGGCAAGCCGGTAACGGCTGCCGAGGCGCTCGAAGCCGGAATCGTCGACAAAATGGTCGAGGGCGATCTCCTGGCAGGCGCAATCGCATTTGCGCGCGAAATCGCCGCCAAGCCCGTTCGCAAGACGCGCGAGCGCACCGAGAAACTTGGCACGCCCGAGCAGAATGCACCCATCTTTGCCGCCGCGCGCGAAACGGTCCGCAAGAAGCAGCGCGGCCTTCCCGCGCCGCTTGCGGCCATCGACGCAATCGAAGCCGCTACCAAGCTGCCCTTCGACAAAGGCTGCCTGGAAGAAGCGCGGCTTTTCGACAAATGCCTGTATAGCGACGAATCAAAAGCCCTGATCCACGTATTTTTCGCCGAGCGCGAAGTCTCGAAAGTCCCGGACATCCCGAAAGATCTGCCGTTGATCCCGGTCAATTCCGTCGCCATCGTCGGCGCGGGCACGATGGGCAGCGGCATCGCCATGGTCTGCGCCAATGCGGGCATTCCGGTCGTGGTCAAAGATTCGGATCAAGCCGCGCTCGACCGCGGCCTCGCGAACATCCGCAAAAATTACGCAACATCGGTGAAGCGCGGCCGGTTCACCCAGCAGCAAGTGGACGAACGGATAGCGCTGATCAAGCCCACGCTCAACTACGCCGATTTCGCGAATGCCGACATGGTGATCGAGGCGGTCTTCGAGACCATGCCGGTCAAGAAGGAAGTCTTCGCCGAGCTCGATCGCGTCTGCAAGCGCGGCGCGATTCTTTCGAGCAACACCTCCACGCTGAATATCGACGAAATCGCGGCCACCACCTCGCGTCCCGAAGCCGTGATCGGCATGCACTTTTTCAGTCCGGCCAACGTGATGCGCCTGCTCGAAATCGTCCGCGGCCGCAAGACCGGCAAGGACGTGATCGCCACCTGCATGCAGCTCTCGAAGAAGATCGGCAAGATCGGCGTGCTCGTCGGCAATTGCCGCGGCTTCGTCGGCAACCGCATGTTTCTCCCCTACATTCGCGAGGCGCAGTTTCTCGTGGAAGAAGGCGCGACGCCCGAAGCGGTCGATGCCGCGCTCACCGATTGGGGAATGGCGATGGGGCCGCTCGCCGTCGGAGATCTCGGCGGGCTCGACATCTCGTATCGCATCCGCAAGGAGTATCGGCACCTCGAAAAGCCCGGCACGCGCCAGCCTTATGTCGAGGATCGTCTCGTCGAAATGGGTCGCCTCGGCCAGAAAACCGGCGCGGGTTGGTACAAATATGACGCCGACCGCCGCGCGTCATCCGATCCAGAGGTCGCCGAACTCTTGCGCAAATGGAGAGCGGACGCCGGCACTCCGCAGCGCCAGATTTCATCCGAGGAGATCGTCGAGCGCTGCGTCTATTGGCTGATCAATGAAGGCGCGCGCATTCTCGAGGAAGGCTACGCCTTGCGCGCCGGCGATATCGATACCATCTACGTGAATGGCTACGGCTTCCCTGCGTTCCGCGGCGGCCCTATGTGGTACGCCGGCGCCGTGGGCCTGAAGAAAATCTACGACCGCGTCTCCGAATTTCACCGCCAGCACGGCCAAATCTGGGAGCCTGCGCCATTGCTCAAGCAGCTAGCCGAGGCCGGCAAAACCTTCGCCGATTTCCAGCGCGAAAGCGTCCACGCCGCCGACTAAAGTGGCACAGACAATCCGCACAGGCGAAGCGCCGGAGGCGCGATTGTTGTTAGCCCGGCATGGAGCGAAGCGGAATGCCGGGAACGTGTAAGCTATAATCCCCAGTCCCGGACGGGACGGTTGAAATGTCGTTGTTCGCGTCTACGCCGTGGATCGCGGCTTCAGTGGCACCGACAATGCTATTGGTGCGTCTTCCTGGGAACGCCAATCCGTGCGTGTTCGCTACGCGGCCTGAGTTCCGCTCACGCGTAAAACCGCATAACCCACTCAGCGACGCAGCAAGGCTTCGCAGCATTCTCTCCCTCGACGGTCACCACGACTTCCGCCTCGACGCAATCGGCAAGTTCCTTCAGCGCCTTCAGCGCCACTCGCGCGCGAATCCTCGACTCCGCCGGCACCGGAGCAGGGAACCGCACGCGATTCAATCCATAATTCACGCTCATACGCACGCCGCTCACCTGAAACACCTGCCTGGTCAGATGGCCGATCAGCGACAGCGTCAGAAATCCGTGCGCAATCGTCGTGCCGTAGGGCGATTCGCGCGCCGCACGCTCGCGATCTTCGTGGATCCACTGATGGTCCTCGGTCGTCGCCGCAAATTGGCTGATACGTTCTTGCGTCACCAAAAACCAATCGGACACGCCAAGCTCGCGCCCGACAAATTCCTTCAGTGCCTGCGGCGTTTCCAGAATGAGCAGCGGCATGGAGTCATCTCTTCGGCGCTACGCCGAAAGCATCCGACTGAAATTCGAGCGACGCTGGAAAATGCTGCGCAAAGTAAGTCCAGTCGTGCGCGCCGGGATAGAGGTGGAATTCGTGCGGGATGCGCCGCGAAACGAGCAGTTCATGAAACGCCTGCGCCCCCACGTTGAAGCCGTAGCTGTCCTCCGTCCCGCAGTCGAAGTAGATTTTCAAGCCGACCGGTCGAGGCCTCTCGCGCACGATCGTGAATGGGTTGTTCCGATCCCAGAACGCTCGATCGAACGGCACTCCAAAAGCCGATCCGAGCATGCGCGCGAGGATGTTCGATTCGCCGGGCGTCGCCATCTCGATATGTGGCAGCTTGGCGATCAGCGCGGGGCTGTTCGCGCTCACGGCGGCGAACATTTGCGGGAAAAGCAGCCCGAGCCGCAGCGCGCCGTAGCCTCCCATCGAAATTCCCGCAATGCCGCGCGAATGCCGCCCGGCGCGAATGCGGTGGTGGCCCTCGATGTACGGCAAGAATTCGCGCATCAGAAAATCCTGGTACCGCACTTTCCCGTCGCGCGAGTTGATGAAAAACGTCCGGCCCCCCGCCGGCGCCGCAATCACAAACTCACCCATCTGCTTCTGGTCCCACAAATCCTGAATCAGGTCCCAGCCGCCCGAATTCAGCAGGGCCTGCTCGTTCTCGCCGATCCCGTGCAGGAAATAGAGCACGGGATACCGCCGTGTCTTGTCCGCATCATAGCTCGGCGGCAGCAGCACGCAGTAGGGAACCGCGCGGCGCAGAATCTTGCTCGGAACCGAGTTGCACTCAGCCCGGCTCGCGGCGCGGGCGGCGCTAGCAAAGGAAAGCCACGCCAGCGCGAACAGAAATCCAGCGAGCGCGAGCCCGCAGCGCCTATTCATACCGCAACGCCTCGACCGGATTCAGCTTCGCCGCGCGCGACGCCGGATAAATCCCCGCCGCGAGGCTCACCCCAACCGAAAACGCAATCGCCGCCACTACCATCCACCATGGCACTGCGGCCACTGTGATCGCGGGCAATTGCTGCCGCGTCAAGTAAACGTCGGTGCCGAAATTGAGCGCCCGCCCGATCAGCCAGCCGATAGCCACGCCGAGGACACCGCCCATCAGGCCCATGGCGGCCGCCTCCGCGAAGAAAAGCCTTTGCACGTCGCGATCGGCCGCCCCCAGCGCCTTCAGCACGCCGATCTCGCGGCGGCGCTCGAGGATCGCCATCACCAGAGTATTGATGATCCCGAGCGAGGCGACCACAAGAGCGAGGCTGCCGAAAATCAGAAGCAGTAGATCGAATACAGTGAAAACCAGCCGCAGATTCCGCGTCGCATCCAGCAGCGAAAACGCGCTGAACCCCATTTTCTTGATGGCATCTTCCGCGGCCTTCACGTCGACCGCATCCTTCACGCGCACGGTCAGGTTGTCGTACGTTTTCTTCGTTGACGCTGAGGTGTCGCGTATCAGATCGCGCAGATCGTTTGTTTGCGTCGCCTGCAATTGCTCCGCGAGCTGCAGCGGGATCAGAAGCCGCCCGCGCCCGAACGTGCCGAGCCCGGCGGATGGTTCCGTCGTCACGATCCCGACCACGCGCAGTTTCTCCTCATGCGGCACAATCGAAAATCCGCCCCCGCCAGAATTCGGGCCGTCCCCCGCAGCCAGCGGCGTTCGCTCCGCGTACCGAAGCACAAGATCCTTCCCGATCAGCGAATACGGCTGGTCCGAAAGTTGCTTCGCCAGATCGATCTGCAAAATCGCCTCGCTGGCATCCGGCCCCGAAAAAAAATGTCCTTGCATTCCGTCGAACGACCCGCCCGTGCGATCGGATTCAGACACGCCCGCCACGATCGTCGGGTACGGATTTCCGTTGTAGTGAATCTCGGTCGGAAAACGAATCTCGGGATACACCTCGATCACGTTGCGCAGCGCCCGAATCTCGCTCCGCGCGCTGTCGTCGAGCGGGACAACGGGCGTCGCCGCCGCGGCAGCCTCGGCGGGATTCGCGCGTCTGGGCCCTCCAAAGCCGGTGAAATTCGTTCGCGGAGTCACGATGATGGCGTTAAACAGCCCGGAATGCGACAGGCTGTCGCTCGCCAGGTTTTGCAACCCGACTCCAAGCGACAGCATCGCCACCAGCGAGGCCACTCCGACGCCGATGCCAAGCGTCGTCAGCGAATTGCGAAAGATCGCTTCGCGCAGGTTGCGCGCCGCCAGATCGACCAGATCGCGTGTCTTCACGCGCGTACTCCGTCGTTCGTGATTTTGCCGTCACCCATCAGGATCATTCGATGCGCGAATCGTTCGGCGCGCGGCTGCTCGTGCGTCACCATGACGATCGTCATGCCCATCGTTTCATTGATCTCGCGCAGCAAATTCATGATTTCGTCACCGGTGGCGCTGTCGAGGTTCCCGGTCGGCTCGTCCGCCAGCAAAATCGTCGGCCGGTTCACCAGCGCGCGCGCGAGCGCCGCCCGCTGCTGTTCGCCGCCCGAAAGCTCGGTAGGTCTGTGCGTGAGCCGCGCGCTCAACCGCACCCGATCGACCGCCTCTCGCACTCGCGCCGTGCGCTCGCCGCGCTCCACCTCGGCCAGCCGCAGCGGCAGCTCCACATTCTCCTCGAGCGTCATCCGCGGCAGCAGATTGAACGACTGAAACACCATCCCGATCGTATGGCTGCGGTGCCGCGCCAGTTCGTCGGAACTCATTTCGGCGAGATTCCGCTCATGCGCGAAAATCGCACCTGAAGTGGGCCGGTCGAGCCCCGCCGCCAGATTGAGCAGCGTCGACTTTCCCGAGCCCGAGCTTCCCAGCAGCGCCACGAACTCGCCCGCCGCGACACTCATCGTCACATCGTCCACGGCGCGCACCAGCGCATCGCCCATGGGATAGTGCCGCACGAGATGCTCCGTGCGGATGGCAGTCTTGCCGTTCCGCTCGGCCGCTCCGGAAGCGCCTTGCGAAGCGCTGATATTCGGCGAAGTCATGACCCTCAATCTTACTACGCGCGCGGCCTGCGCAATGTTGCTCCGAAAGCACTTTCTATCCGTGAAGCGCTCACGCCCGATTCGGGTATAATCGCGCGTCTGGATTCACGAGGCCTTCCGGCTCACACTCCGGATCCTCCAACTTTATCGACGCACGCGGAGAACCATGGCAATTTTGGTTACAGGTGGCGCAGGCTACATCGGAGGCGTGACCGCCGAACGCCTAAAAGCCAAGGGCGAGCCTATCGTCGTCCTGGACGATCTTTTCCGAGGCCACCGCGCCTCGGTCGATCCGGATGTGCCGTTTTATCAGGGCCGCGTGGGCGATCGTGCGCTCGTCACGCGCATCCTCAAGGAACACAAAATTGAGGATTGCGTTCATTTCGCGGCGCTCGCCTACGTGGGCGAATCCGTCGGCCAGCCGGCGCGCTATTTCGAGAACAACGTCGAGCAGGGTATCGCGTTCCTGAACACGCTGATGGACGCGGGCGTCCGCCGCATCGTCTTTTCATCCACGTGCGCCACCTATGGCGAAGTGGAGAAAGTCCCGATCGCCGAGACAACTCCGCAGTGGCCGGCAAATCCCTACGGTTGGTCGAAGCTCATGATGGAACGCATCCTCGCGTCCTACGATCACACCTATGGCTTCAGGTTCACCGCGCTTCGCTATTTCAACGCCGCGGGCGCCACGGAAGCCCGGGGCGAGCATCACGAGCCCGAATCGCATCTTGTCCCCAATGTGCTTGCGGCTGCGCTCGGCGAAAAAGCCGAGGTCACCGTTTTTGGCACGGACTATCCCACACCCGATGGCACGGCGATTCGCGATTACGTCCACGTCATCGATCTCGCCGAAGCTCACATCTCCGCTCTCGAGTATCTCCGCCGGGGAGGCAAGTCCGATTTCGTCAATCTCGGCACTGGCCAGGGCTATTCCGTTCTCGAAGTGATCGAATCGGCCCGCAAAGTGACCGGCCAGCCGATTCCTGTGCGCACTGCGGGCCGCCGCCCGGGCGATCCTCCGAAGCTCGTCGCCGACGCGGCGAAAGCCCAGAAGGTGTTGGGCTGGAAAGCCGTGCAGTCCGACTTGCCGCAGATTCTCAAATCACAGTGGGAATGGCGCAAGAAGCATCCGAAGGGCTATTCGGAGTAAAAAAAGGGCCCCGGCCTCACCAGCCGGGGCCGTCGTCGTGCTGCACTAGTTACGGCCGGGTCCGTCGGCCGTTGTGCTTCTTGGCGTAGATGTTTCTCGACGCCCGGTTCTGGCTCTGGTTGATGGCTCGCCGGTCGGCGCCCGTCAGATGTCCGCCATTCGCCTGCCGATCCGCACGTCCTTCGCGGTTGATTCCCTGCTGCTGGTTTTCAAGCCGCGCCGTTTCGCCCGCGCGGAGCTGTCCGCTCTTCACGCCCTGCGCGATGCGGTCCTGCTGATTCTCCCGGCGCTGGCCGATTTCGCCGTTGCCATAGTGCGCGGTGTTCGCGTTGTGCTTGTCGTCGTAGATTCGATTCGAGAGGTGGTTTTGCTGATTGTCGAGCTTCGTGCGGTCGGCCGACGTCAGATGCCCGTCGTCTTCCGAGCGCATCGTGTGCTCTTCCTTATTGATTCCCGCTTCCTTCGTTTCCAGGTTTTTCGTCTCGCCGGCTGTGAGTTGGTCGCTGTTGATGCCCTGCGAGATACGATCCTGCTGATTGTCCTTGCGCTGCGCGATCGATTGCGGATCGGTTGTCGTCGACGTGGTGGATTGCTGCGCGAATGCTGCCGGCACAGATAGAGCGATGAGGGCTGCACCGCTCAGAATGAATGTTCTCGTCTTCATGATAGCGTTTCCTTTCCTAGGGTGATTTCTCGCAATGAAGTGTCAACCCCCGATTGCCTGTGGTGGCCGTACGCCCCATAAAACACGTTCACACCCTGAAAGTTGCGCCCGAAAGGCGCATACGTAACCGCCTTAGAATCTTGTGTATAATGCGTTCGGGTTTGGGACCCCGAGTAATTGGCGATACCAACGAAAAAAAATTAGGTTTTCTACCGACAAGACGGCGCCAGCGCCCGTGGTGTGAGTGAATGAACCCGGGCGTCTGTCTGCCAGGGGAATGGCGGCTCCGATGCGACGACAATTCATCCAGCGATTCGCAGTTGTTCTCTTGCTGTTTTGCGTTACTCCAATCACTGCGCTTGCGCGGATGCCGGCGGGCGCGGCGCCGCACGCGCTCGTAGCCTTGATCGCGCCGCAGATTCAGGCGGATCGGCTCGCCGCCGTCGAGCAAGCGGTTGCGGAGGCGAAAGGCTCCGCCGACAACTCGTGGATGCTCACAAGTTCGGCCCTCGTGCTCTTCATGACGGGCCCCGGACTCGCTCTCTTCTACGGCGGCTTGGTGCGCAAGAAGAACGTCTTGGGCACCATGATACAGAGTTTCGCCATGATGGCCGTCATCACCGTGATCTGGGCGATCGTCGGCTATAGCCTGGCTTTTGGCTCGGGAAACAGCTTTATCGGCGGCTTCCATCACATTTTCCTGTGGGGCGTCGGCTCTCAACCGGATGCCGCGTATGCGGCGACCATTCCTGTCGAGACTCACATGATTTTCCAGCTGATGTTTGCCATCATTACGCCGGCGCTCATCACCGGGGCTTTTGCCGAGCGCATGAAGTTCAGTGCGATGCTGCTGTTCCTCACACTCTGGTCGTTGTTCGTCTACTGCCCGATGGCGCACATGGTCTGGGGCAAAGGCGGGCTGCTCAACGCGTCGCTTGGCGGCCGGTTTCCGACGCTCGACTTCGCGGGCGGCACCGTCGTCCACATCACCTCGGGCGTCTCGGCGCTGATTTGCGCGCTCTATCTTGGCAAGCGGCTCGGGTATCCAAAGCAGTCGATGCCGCCGCATAGCGTTGTGATCAGCTTCATCGGTGCCTGCATGTTGTGGGTCGGGTGGTTCGGTTTCAACGCGGGCAGCGCCCTATCGGCCGGGAGTCTGGCGACCAGCGCGTTTGTAGCCACGCACTTCGGAGCGGCTGCGGCTGCAATCGGATGGTCTGCGGCGGAATGGATGCGTAGGGGCAGGCCGAGCGCCCTTGGAGCAATTTCCGGAGCCGTTGCCGGTCTCGTTGCAATCACGCCGGCCTCGGGATTCGTCAGCCCGATGTCGGCGCTGGCGATTGGGCTGATCGCGGGCGCCGTCTGCTTCTGGATGGCGACTTCGCTCAAGGCTCGGTTCGGTTATGACGATTCGCTCGACGCCTTCGGCGTGCATGGAGCGGGAGGAACGGTGGGCGCTTTGTTGACCGGCGTGTTTGCCTCGAGCCTCATCAATCCGATTTTCAAGGATGCGAACGGCAACGCCCTGCCCTCCGGCGCGATCCAGGGAAATTTTCACCAGGTCTTGTATCAATTGATCGGGGTTGCGATTGCCTGGGCGATCGCGATCGTAGGCACGCTGATCATCCTTAAGATCGTGGATCTGTTGATCGGGCTGCGTGTTTCCGAGGAAGATGAATCGCAGGGCCTCGATCTCACTCAGCACGGAGAAGAAGGCTACTTCTGGGAGACATCCGCGTAGCCAGCCGGTGAATTTAGGCGTAATCTCTTTCGGGTCGCTTTGGGCGTAAGGAAGGCTGAGGCGGAGAGCGATGACAAAAATCGAAGCGATTATCCAGACGTCGAAACTCGATCCAGTGAAGGATGCACTTCACGAAATCGGCGTGGAAGGCATGACGGTCCTCGAAGCGCGCGGGCACGGCCGTCAGAAGGGCCATACCGAGTTCTACCGCGGCCGCGAATATACCGTCGATCTGATCCCTAAGATCAAGCTCGAGATGGTTCTGGCGGACGACTTGGCCGAGAGGGCCGTCCAGGCCATTATCACGGCCGCCCGCACGGGAAAGATCGGTGATGGTAAGATTTTTCTTTCCAAGGTGGACGATGCCATCCGGATTCGAAACGACGAGCGCGGCGAGACTGCGCTCTAAGGGCATGGCTAAGCCGCATGATCCAGGAAACGGGCAATGAGACCATCGCACCGAGCCCGGCGCGCGATCAGGATTCAATCAGATACCGATGTCTACAAAGCCCACTTTCGCAACCGAACTCCGCGACGACTACGCGGCCGGTTCGGCGCGCCTGCAGAGGGAATTCGCCTCGAGCGCTGACGGCCGCGCCGCGGTCGAAGGCCGCACGGCCCTTGTAGAGTCCATTGCATCCCGCCTCTGGAAAGAACTCGTCTCGCCTGCCGCTGATGGCCCTCCCGGCTTTGCGCTTCTCGCTCTCGGCGGTTTCGGGCGTCGCTGGCTCTTTCCTTATTCAGATATCGACATCCTTTTCCTCCATTCCGATAGCGTCGCTGGCCGGGAGCTCAAGGATCGCATTCGGAAATTTTCGCAGGAAATGTGGGATCTGCGGCTCAAGTTGAGCCCCGCGACGCGCTCCCTGGCCGAGTGCGAGAAATTCGACCCGAACAACGTCGAATTCGCGATTTCACTGCTCGATAGCCGCTATCTCGCGGGCGATCGCGCACTCTTCACTCGCTTGCACGATCAGTCGATTCCGAAACTCGTCTCGCGCGAATCGCGCTCGATCGTGCAGCGCCTCACCGATCTCACGCGCGCCCGCTACAACAAATTCGGCAACACCGTCTTTCATCTCGAGCCGAATGTCAAAGACGGCCCCGGCGGGCTCCGCGATTACAACCTCGCCCACTGGCTCGCCCTCATCGCCGCGATCGAGGAAAAAGCCGGCTGGCCTGATGAAGCCGAGCTTCTGCCGCCCTGGCTTCGCCCGCGTTTCGAAGCCGCCCTCGATCTTCTGATGTCCGTCCGGTGTTTTCTGCATTTCCGCCACGGTCGCGACGACAACACGCTCGCCTGGGCCGCTCAGGACGAGGCCGCCGCTCGCACCATCGGCGTTCCGGACGCAGACTCGCTCACCGCTTCGGATTGGATGCGCATCTACTACGGTCACGCGCGCCTGATCCACCGCGTCGCGGCCCAGCTCCTCGAGGAGTTTCCCGCCGCGCGCCCGTCGCTCTATCGCCAGTTTCAGAATTTGCGCTCGCGCCTTTCCAATGCCGAGTTCGCTGTCGTGGACGGGAGGATTTTTCTGCAGCGCGAGGAATCGCTCAAGGACCCCGAGCTGCCGCTCCGCATGTTCCGCTTCATGGCGCGCCACGGCTTGAGCCTCAGCTCGGCCACCGAGCACCAGATGGAAGAAATTCTGCCGTCACTGGCCAAGGCGCCCCCGAAGGGCGCCGCAGCATGGCACTACCTTCAGGAGATTCTTCTGGCCCCGCACGCAGCCGAGGCGCTGCGGGCGATGCACTCGCTCCGCCTGCTCGCGCTTCTGGTGCCGGAATTTCAGGCCATCGATTCGCTCGTGATCCGCGACTACTCGCATCGCTTCACGGTCGACGAGCACACCTTCGTCGCCATCGAGAATCTCCACGACCTGCGAAAATCGCAGTCGAAATGGGACCAACGCTACGCCGAGCTCCTCGACGAAGTCGAGCAGCCCGATTTGCTCTACCTTGCGATCCTGCTCCACGACACCGGTAAGGGCGCCGAATCGGATAGTCACGTTTCTGCGAGCGTCGAGTTAGCGACCGCCTGCCTGGAGCGCCTCGACATCGATCCGCCCGATCGCGAGACGGTTCTCTCCCTGATCGAGCGCCATCTCGAAATCAGCAACTTGCTCCGCCGCGACATTTTCGATCCCAATACGATCCGCCAGGCCGCCGAAAAGATGGGCACGCCCGAGCAGCTCAAGATGTTGTGCCTGCTCACCTACGCCGATATCAAGGCCGTGAATCCCGAGGCGCTCACTCCCTGGAAGGCGGAAAATATCTGGCAGCTCTACATCGGCACGGCAAATTTCATGATGCGCAGCGCCGACGAGCGCCTCCACGGCAGCGCGGATGATGAAGTTCTGGATCATCTTCGCTCCCTCGCGCCCGCTGCCGGAAAAAGAATCGACGCATTTCTCGATGGCCTGCCGCGGCGCTATCTCCGCACGCAGGCCGCCAGCGACGTCATCCGCCACATGGAGATGTCCAGCCACCTCGCCGAAGATTCCGTGCAGCTCGACCTCACGCGCGGCCGTCACTGGTACGAGCTCACCCTCGTCACTCGCGACCGCCCGTTCCTTTTCGCGAAAATAGCGGGCGCGCTCGCCGCCTGGGGCATGAACATCGTCAAGGCGTCGGCCTTCTCGAATGGCGCCGGCGTCGTTGTCGACACGTTCCTTTTCACCGACCGCTTCCAGACGCTCGAATTGAATCTCCCTGAATGGGAGCGCTTCAAGAAGAGCATTCACGACGTCCTGCTGGACAAAGCTGACCTCGACCGCATGCTGCGCGACCGTCTGCGCGCCGAAAAGAACGTTGAGCCCAAGGTGAAAATCGAGACCCGCGTCGAAATCGACGATGCCTGCTCCCCGCACACCACTCTGATCGAAGTTATCACCCAAGACCGCCCCGGACTCCTCTATCGCATCAGCTCGCAGTTCTCCCACCAGAACTGCAACATCGAAATCGCGCTCATCGAAACCGAGGGCCAGATGGCCATCGACGTCTTCTACCTAACGTCCGCCGGAGACAAGCTCTCGCCCGAACATCAGGAGCGCATCCGCGCCGCCCTCCTCCAAGAACTCGCCACAAAATAGCCATTTGAGGGGCTCTAGGCATTTTTCATCTGCGAAAAGTTCCTGAATCCGCCCGGCTCTCGCAAGCGTATTATTATTGGAGGGGGAGGCACTCATGGTAATCCAGAAAAAGCCGGATCTGACTTACGCGGACGTCACGCCGAAGGCCCTTTACATGGGCCGCCGGAATTTTCTCCTCGGTCTCTTGGCGACCACAGCCGTCGTAGCCGGCTGGAAGAAACTGCCGCGCTATTTCGCGGGCAAGCCCACTGGCTCGGTGCCCGTCAAGCTGGATGACTTGGTGAGCAGCAAGTACACGACCACCGGCGAAAAGCTCACGCCCGAAAACGACGTGACCACCTACAACAATTTCTACGAATTTGGCTCGGATAAGGGCGATCCTTCGCAGAACGCCAAAAATTTCGTCACCACGCCCTGGAGCGTTTCCGTCGAAGGCGAATGCGCCAAGCCCCGCAAGTTCACGATGGACGAAATCCTGAAGCTTGCGCCGCTCGAAGAACGCATCTACCGTCACCGCTGCGTCGAGACCTGGTCGATGGTTGTGCCCTGGATCGGCTACTCCTTCAGCACCATCGCGAATCTCGTCGAGCCGACTCCCAAGGCACGCTACGTCGCGTTCGAAAGCTACTACGATCCGCGCGTCATGCCCTGGGGCGCCAGCACCGGCATCCGCCTGCCTTACATCGAAGGTCTTCGCCTCGACGAAGCCATGAATCCGCTCGCGCTTCTCTGCGTCGGTATGTACGGCGAGACGCTTCCGAATCAGGACGGTGCGCCGGTCAGGATGGTGATCCCTTGGAAATACGGGTTCAAAAGTATTAAGTCGCTGGTCAAAATCAAATTCGTGAAGAATGAGCCTGACACAACCTGGAATCTCTACGCGTCAAACGAATACGGCTTCTACTCGAATGTGAATCCCAACGTCGATCATCCGCGCTGGAGCCAGGCCAAGGAACGCCGCCTCGGTGAATTCTTCCGCCGCCCGACGCTGATGTTCAATGGCTACGGCGATCTCGTGGCCAGCATGTACGCGGGAATGGATCTGCGGAAAAATTTCTAGATGAATGCGATTTTGACCAGCAAGTGGACCAAGGTAGTCGTGTTTCTGCTCTGCCTCATTCCGCTGGGCATGCTGATTTGGCGGATGGTCCACTCCGTACTCCTGGGCCAGCCGTTCTACGCCAACCTGAGCGCCGATCCCATCAAGTTCATCGAGCACTGGCTGGGCGATTGGACGCTCCGCTTCATCATCATCACGCTCGCGATCACGCCGCTTCGCAAAATCCTGCGCCTGCCACAGCTCATCCGGTTTCGCCGCATGCTGGGCCTATTCGCGTTCTTCTACGCCTGTCTGCACTTCAGTGCATGGCTCGGCCTCGATCAGTTCTTCGATTGGTCGAGCATGATGAAGGACATCGCGAAGCGCCCGTACATCACGGTCGGCTTTTTCGGCTTCGTCCTGCTGATTCCGCTCGCGCTCACGTCCACCGCCGCCTCGATTCGCCGTCTCGGCGGAAAGCGCTGGCGGATGTTGCACCGACTGATTTACATCACCGCAATCGCGGGCGTGATCCACTACTGGTGGCTCGTGAAATCCGACATTCACAAGCCCCTCGAATACGCGCTCCTCGTCGGCGTACTACTCGCCTGGCGCCTCGGCACGTGGCTCATCGACCGCTCCCGCCCCGCCATCAACGCCGCCCCGCGTCCCGAGAGCCCCACAGCCGAATCCGCGTAACGCCGGCGTCTCGCCGGCTCTTCGCGGTGCCGGAATTTTCGGATTCTTCTATTTGCCGCGGACAGGTAGAATCATAAATTGTGTTTTGGCATCGTACCCAGTATACCGGGTCGCCTCAGGAGACGTCGCATTTGAAGCTCGCCGCGCTTGGGATGCTTTTGGCTGTCGTATCCATCGGTCTCGCCGGTTGTAAATCGGATCCGCCCGATCCGCCGAATCCTCCGGCCGCCAAACCGCAGCTCTCGGCTGCGTATAGCGTCGCCAGCGTTCTGACGCAACACAACGACAACGCGCGCACCGGCCAGAATTTGCACGAGATGATTCTCACGCCCTCGAACGTCAACGTCGCCAGCTTTGGCCAGCTCGGCAAGCTTCCGGTCGCCGGCGGCGTCGACGCAGAGCCGCTCTACGTGCCGCAGCTTACGATCGGCGGCTCGGCCCGCAATGTTCTCTACGTCGCCACCGAACACGGCATGGTCTACGCCTTCGATGCGGACGCGCTCGGCCCGCCGCTTTGGCAGGCGTCCGTGATTCCGGCGGGCGAGGTGCCGAGCGACGACCAGAACTGCGCGCAGGTGACGCCCGAAATCGGCATCACGGCGACGCCCGTGATCGACCCGCACGCCGGCCCGAATGGCGCGATTTTCATGGTCGCCATGTCGAAGGATTCCGCCGGCAAATATCATCAGCGTCTGCACGCGCTCGATCTCGTCACGCACGCGGAACTCGACGGCGGCCCGGTCGAAATCCAGGCCACGCAAAGCAGTCTCTCGGGTCCCGTCGTTTTCGATCCGCGCCAGTATGAAGCGCGCAGCGCGCTTCTGCTGGTGAATGGCGAAATCTACATGGGCTGGAGCTCCCATTGCGACGCGTGGCCCTACACCGGCTGGATCATGAGCTATAGCGAATCCACGCTCCGCCAGACGAGCGTCCTCAACCTCACTCCCAACGGCAGCGCCGGCGCCATCTGGATGTCGGGCGGCGGCATGGCTGCCGATTCGGCGGGCAACATTTTTCTCCTCGATGGCAACGGCACGTTCGATCCCAAGCTCGATGCGGCCGGCATGCCGGTCAACCGAGATTTCGGCAACACGTTTCTCAAGCTTTCGGCGAAAGGCAGCGCGCTGCGCGTCGCCGATTATTTCGCGCCGCACGATACCATTCTCAATTCGAATCAGGATCGCGATCTCGGCTCGGGCGGCCTGCTGCTGCTCCCCGACCTAAAGGACGACCGCGGAATCACGCGTCATTTGGCCGTCGGCGCGGGCAAAGCCAATTTCAGGACCGGAAAGACCGTGATTTACGTGGTGAATCGTGATGCGATGGGAAAATTCAATCCGCATAGCGACCAGGCGCTCTATCAGAAAATTTCGAATGGCCTCGGCGGCACCGAAGGCGTATTTGCGCTGCCCGCGTATTTCAACAACACGGTCTATTACGGCGCGCAGGGAGATTATTTGAAGGCGTTTCCCATATCGTGCGCCAAACTCGCCGCGCGCGCGGCTTCGCACAGCCCCACGAAATTCGCTTATCCCGGCGCCACTCCGAGCATTTCGGCCAATGGCGCCGCGGACGGCATCGTTTGGGCCGTCGAAGCGGCCACGCCCGGCGTCCTGCACGCCTACGACGCCGCGAATCTCGCGAACGAGCTGTACAACAGCAATCAGGCTTCGGGCGGCCGCGACCAATTCGTCGAAAACAAATTCATCACGCCCATGATTGCCAACGGCAAGGTCTACGTCGGCACGCCGGATTCGGTGGCTGTCTTCGGCCTGCTCGGCAGCGGGGGCGGCCTCTCGCGCGAAGCTCACCCCAGCCGTGGAACTTTCGCGACAGCCCTCGACAAGCTCTTCGCCCGGAACGCCCCCTAAAGGCAACCGAAAAACCATAAGGCAAAGACCGCCGACCTGATGAAGGTCGCCGCTACGAAAGCAACTACAACCACGAAACCTTTACTGCAGCGGCCGCCTCGTTTTTTAGGCGGGCGTTTTTTCCGTCTTGTGAGGGCGTGCATTTACGGTGCGCACGACATCATGGACATTGATGCCATAAGCCAGCTATAAGGGCTTATGACGGCTTAAAAGGTTGAATTTGGAGGGTTTTGCCACATGTCCCATCGGCCAACCCAAAAAGAGAAGACGCAGCGGGCTTTTCAGGCGTACCTCGATTTGCTGGACACAGCGGAGTGGTTCAAGGCGCAGATGCGGGCGCCGCTCGAGTCATTTGACCTGACGATGGAGGGTTTTCGGCTGCTAACCATCCTGTACCGGGAAGGAGCCCTGCCGATTACGCAGGTGGCGCGACGGCGCGGGTGCAGCCTGCAGAACACGCACCGGGTGGTCGCGCGGCTGCAGGCGCGCCGGTGGGTGGGGCGGATGGTCGTGAGTCTTCCGCCTGCGGAGATTGCGGAAAGCCGCTTGCCTGTGGCGGAGCGCGGCAAGCAACGCGCGGGCCGGAAGATTGCGGTGGTGGGCCTGACGAAGCCGGGCAAGAGATTTATCGGGGAAGTGTTGCCAAAACATTCGAAGATGGTGAAGGCGTTGATGAGGGCGATCAGCGGGCGCCAGCAAAGAATTCTGAGCGCGATCTGCCGGCAACTGCGAGCAGGCGACATCGTGAGATTTGTGCGGGAGATCCGGATGGAGGAGACGGAGGAGGATTGAGGCAGTCGAGAGTTGAGAGTTGTGAGTCGAGGGTCAGAAGCGGTGCGCGATGGGGCGTGTGGCGGTTGCCTTCGTAGCGGCGACCTTCAGGTCGGCGGCATTTGCTTTTGGTTTGTCGGGGTTGCCCATGTAGCCGCCAGCTCGCTTCCAGGCGGGCGCATCGGCCACCTCGCGTACCCTTCACGAAAAGCGTGAAGGAATTGCGGCACCCGCCAGAACTATTTTGCTGGGCTGGCCTCGGAGAGCCGTTTTTCGAGACGATCTAGGAACACCGTGCCGTTGCGCCGGACGCCGGAGTAGGGCGAATTATCGGCCACTGAGCAGGTTCCGTCGCTATTCGCAGAGAACCGCACGATGATCTGCGCAGCTCCCGCTTTCCAGAAGGAACCTGTCTCAATTATCAGGTTCATATCTGTCTTCCCATCCAGCTGCAGCTTGTACGGTTTCTCATTCGCCATTTTCTCCGCGATCGGGAAGACGACAGTGCAGGGTTGCGCGAAGGTGCGATCCTTCTCTTTTGCCTGTGCCGCGCCCGCGAACAGGAATCCGCTGAGCATAAGGATAGCTGCTATTTTCATATGCTCTCCTCGCTCTGCCGCGCGACAGCTTGCGCCGCGCTCGAAACTAGGACCGACGGACGTTCCCCGCGCTCATTGTGCCACTGCGGGTAAGAAACAACAACGTGATGATCCGAAGTAGATAGTCACGAATCAGCCACCAAGCGGGACGAGCCATTCGCTGATTTACGCGGGCGAGGCGCTCCCGTTCGGGGCAACGCTACACTACTGGAAATACGATCGCTTATCGCCCTGGGAATTTACGGCACGACTCATCAGCGAAATTCGGAGCCGACATCCGTGAGAAGCTACTGACGAGGGCTCTCTCTGTCTCGTTTGAGGGTGTGTCTAGGCGACCGGCGTGATTCGCAGCGTACTCGCCATCGGAACTCTGTTTCGTGCTAGGTGGGCAGATGCGCAGTGAAACCAATCATGGGTTTACCGTTGGGCAGGGGCGATGCGTTCACCTCCACCTTCAACGTCTTGCCATTCAGTAGGACAATCTCCCAAATTAGGTCAAACGGGATGTAGCTTTCAGTTGGTCTTGGCCTGCCCTTCCGGAAAACTACTTTATCAACCAATTTGAGGCCTTCGCCTTGGCATTCAAGGGACCCATCTTCGATCACACCTGAATAGTGCTTTAGAAATTCGTGCCACTGAGCATCCTCATCGCAAATTGCGGCGCGCAAATCAAAGTGATTCAGAAACGCTCGAAATTGCTGTCTGAACGTATCCGAGAAGACGAGGTCCTTAAGCGTCTGGTGTTCCCCGACAATATCCTTGTTGCCTTGCAGGAAGCTTTCGGCATACGCATCAATTCGTTCTAAAAACTCGCGCGTCGTTTTTGGATTAGAAAGTTTCACATGAAGCGCCCAATGGCAATACAACTTCAACGCAAACGGATTGTGATTCGGCTTGTATATAGGAAACAGCTTTCGGGTCTCGGCGAGCAAGTACACAACTGCACATTCGCTATTAATGCCGCCGAGCAACGCAGCGTTGAGTTTTTCAACGATTGCATTTGGTGCCATTGCGCTTAGTTGGATTGTATCACGGCCTCGTGAGATTATTGGCCCGTGGAGGAGTTCATGGCGACGGCAAGAAAAGCTTATGCGCGCTATTACATTGTGCGGGGGCGAGCAGACGATGTGGGCTGGCGATGCGGCGAACCCAGGTTCTCTATTCCGCCAGTTTGTAATCACGTCAAACGAATTCAACTCGACACTGGGCGCCTTCCAGGTGTTAGGCCTCGAAGGGGCCAGTGGCGGCATCAAGGACGGAAAATTTGCCCCTTCTGACGCAGAACCAACGGTTCTGTTCGATCAAGATTTCGATGGCCTCGACTCAGCAGCAAGACAATTTGAACAGTTGATTGCGGACGCGGAGAAGCGGGGATTCAAACCAATAACGATGATGGGCATTCTCGAATTCGAAGATAAAGCGCGACGTTCCCAACAAACTCGCTAGTTCATCTCTTGGGAATAAAATGCTCGTACGAGGACTCTTCAATGGGCGGACGGGTGGCGCACACAACAGAGCAGCTACAACCGATTCACACGCGAGTCCATTCGAGACGCGAACAAAGAAGCCAGTGGCCAGTGGGCCGGACAGCCGGAAGCAAGATGCCGCGCTGCCGTTCGATTGCGCTCAGGGCGGGTGGGGAACCCGCAGCGTCAAGAGCAAAAGCGGGCGCAGCGAGCAGCGTCCCTACGGCCGGGAGCGAGATGCCGCCGCGAAGGCAATGACAACGACCACAACAAATGCGGCACCCTGCCGAGCTTAGGCCTCGCGCTCCCAGACGACCTTGCAGGTGACCATGGACTTTGCGCGATGGCCGGTGCCCATGGGCTGAGGTTTCGTCACAACTGTGAGTTTATTGCCCTCGAGCGTGAATTTTCGGCGCTGTTCCGTGCCGGCCCATAGCGGGTACCAGGAGATTTCTACGTTTGTGACAAGCTCATCGCCCTCAACGCGATACGTTCCTGTGTAGGCCAGCATCCTCTTCCACAGATCGGAAAAGTCGGCCTGGCTTGTCGGAACCTTCTTTCGATCGCTGTGTCCACCGACGCAGACCGTCATCATTCGCCCCCAGGGAGTAAACATGATGTATCCCTGCGGGTTTTCCGTGACGATGACCTCGGTGTTTCCCTCGTCGTCCACTGTAGTGGCTTCGGAGGAAATCAGCCTCCAAGAGCCGACGGCCGGATGCTGATGTGCGGCCATCATGGAAGGCCTCCCGGATACGGCAACGCCTCCGAAAGGCTTCTTAGGGAAGGACCGAAGGTTATCGGAGGCGACCGGTTCGGAACTGGCGATCACAGCCTCGGATCGTCCCCAGCCCGAATCAGGCGCGGGCTCGTCCAGTTCGAGGACCGCGGTGGCGGTATGGGAATGGGAGACGTGGTGTCGATGGTCCGTAGACCCAGCCTGATGAGAATGAGAATCATTCGAAAAGGGGAGAAACGAAGCCGTCGATACCCGTCGCATAAGACCTCCTCACCCTGGAGCTAGTATGGCTAGGACCTCGGAGCGTGTCTCTGGTACAAAAGGCAGTTTCAGAATGGTACGGAAGTCATACCAGAGGCGAACAGGTTTCGAAGGGGGCCCATACCGGACCAGTCACGGAAGGCCGCGGCTGGTGGCTAGCGCCATGCGGCGAAATCCTGCCAAAATCCTCTCTTTTCAGCCATTTAAGCCCCCGTAAGCCCCCGTTGGGAGCAAGGTTCCTGACGCGCGCGGAAGAGGCGCGCACCCCCTCGGAAATGCCCATCCTGTGGTGCGTTTCTGATTTCTTGTGTCGGAAGAAATTACTGCGGGCCGGGATGGAAGCCCATGTCGTCGTTGTCCTCGCCGGCTTCGAGTGGCTGGATGCAGAGGTGCGTGCCGGTGGCGTCGCACTCGTAGACCTGGTAGGCGGGCAAATCCTCGGGCTGGACGGTGTAGTAGCCGTCTTCCATGTCGACGGCGTCTTCGTAGTTATTCAAGACGTAGGGATTGCCGGGGGTGGAGCGCACGCGAAAGATGCCCGTGCTCGGCTCGTAATTTCCGTAGCTGAAGCAGTGGCCGATGCAGGCGCGATCGATCATGTGCTGAATCAGGATGCGCGACTCCCAGGGCGGCTCGATGGTCGCCATCACGCGAGCGTTGCGCGGCAGCGTGCGGACGAGGCGCTCGGCCTGCGCCTCCATGCGATTCAGCGTCGCCGTGTCCTGATAGACGAACGCGAAAAAGACGAGCGCGATGGCCGCCGACGCCGCAAGGTGCCAGCGGCTCGGGCGCATCGCGCCGAGCAGGCAGCAGACCAGGACGGCGGAAACCGAGGTCAGGCGGTCGGTGAGCAGCGCGATCGGGACTGTGTGCGGAAGATGAACGCCGCGCGGCAGGAGCGGCACGGCCAGCGCCGCGACGATGTAAAGTTGCAGCGGAATGGCGAAATCGCCAATGAAATTGCGGCTAGGAACGAGGTCGGGTCGCGTGTCGGATTGTGCGTGAATGCGCGGCTTGCGCCATCTGCGGATCATGTCGATCGCGAGCGCGATCACGACAAACGCGATCAGCGCGCCGGCGCAGATCCAGTAGCGGTCGCCGTAGAGCAGCAACTGGTCGGCGCCGCTATACCATAGCGGCGATTCCGGCGGCGCCTCCACCACGAAGTGCCGCCAGAAATAATAGTGCTGCGCGATCAGCGCGCCCACAGCCGGCACGAGGAGCAGGAATTGCCTTCGCCCGGGAACCATTCGCGCGAGCCACACGTAGATCGCCGCTCCGATCAGCCAGATAAAACCGATCACGTGCGCCAGCAGGACGAGCGGCGCAATCGCCAAGGAGAGCAGGCGTTCCCAGCCGCGCCCGCGCCAGAAAATCGCGAGCGCGAAAAACGAGAGGCCAATCGCCAGGTAATAGTTGAAAAAGCCCATGCGGAATGTGTAGCCGTACGCGACGAGCGCGATGACCGGCGCGAGAAACCAGGGCGCGCGGCGCGTCGCGGCGGAGACCAACGCAAATGCGCCCCAGAAGAAAATCAGCACGCACACCGAAACGGCGAATTTTTCCGCGAGGTGGAACTTGCCAGCGAGGCCGAAGATCGAGCCGAAAAAACTCAGCAGCAGATCGAAGAGCACGTTCGTCCATTGGTGGGCGATCCAGAGCCCGGGCGCCTGGCCGTGGTGAATTAGCTGCACGAGCCATGCGTTGTAGACATGACTGCCTAGATCGGAAGCTTCGATCCGGCGGTGCCAGTAGCACGGCACGAGGACCAGCGCGGAAATTGCGAGGATGCGGCGCGCGTGCGCGCGCGTGAATCGCGACGATTGCGCGAGCGCTGATCCATTATTTTGCGCGGCGAAACTTCCATGAATTGGATTCGAATGTGTGGGGGAGAGCGGCTGGTCAGATGCCAAGGTTTCTATCCCTAAGTAAGTGCCGCCGAAGAGGAGCCGGCGAGACGCCCTTCGACCTCGCTCCCTTCCTGCGGCAGGCCGAGCAGGGTGAACCGGCGCTGCGCAAACCGCGCGCCTGCAAGCAAAGATAGCATGACTCGAAAGCGGGGCGTGGATTTGGACGCGAGCTAAACACAGAGTTCACAGAGGGGCGCTGAGTCCACGGAGGCTCCGGAAACTTCTCCGCGTCCTCTTGGGGCGGCGTTAGCGCTTTGGGAGTGGCGGCGGGCTGGGGCGGTGGTGAGTCGAGCCGGGGCGCTTGCGCTCGGATGGGTCCCAATCCTCGGGCGGGAAAGCGATGCGCCAGAAGAGCGGCGAGGCTTCGGTAAACTCGACGCCGACTTCGGTCTTGCCGTTTTCTTTTTGGCCGAGAGAAGTGACGGTGCAGGGAAGTTCCTCGGCGGTCTTGGCGTTGACGATCGACACGGCCTGGCCGCGCACGAGCTTCGCCGCGACGCGCAGGAGGCCGCCGTGCGCGCTGACGGAGATCGTCTGCGTCTCTTCCTCGAAGGGCTGTCCGGCGTGTTTTCCCCGAACCAGGATGGGCATCGAGATGTAGACCCGATGCGAGCGGCGGCGATCACTGCTGTCAGTGGCCGTGCCCTGCAGGTTGGGTTTGGTGTCGGACATGATATCTCCCTCTGTTTGCGAGTTCTGGCCTAAATGGGATCGCTCCCGGCCGGGTACCGGGCATTGCTAATCATCAATTTTACCTTGGAGGCGGCTGGCGGGGTTGCTCCAGTTGTGAGGGATTCGTACAACTAGATAATACAGGGGCGCAAAACGGGAGTACCCCGGTACCAGAGATTCGGAATGGGTGCCTGGAGGTGCGTGCGGCGGGATCGAAAACGTGCAGACAAAGAAAAAGGGCGGACCGGGGATGCCGGGCCGCCCTTTTCCGACTAGAGGCTGGTGACGTTCGCAGCCTGCAGGCCCTTGGGGCCACGGGTGACTTCGAATTCAACCGCCTGGCCTTCGTTCAGCGATTTGTATCCCTCGGCTTGGATGGCCGAGAAATGGACGAAAACGTCCTCGCCGGACTGGCGCTGGATGAACCCAAAACCCTTGCTGGCATTGAACCACTTCACTGTTCCTTGTTCTCTCACTGATGTACTCACTTTTCTTTTTAAGCTGTTTGTGCTACTCGACCGCCTCCAGCCGTAAAGCAAAAAAGGCTGCAAGTTTGTACTTGCAGCCCCTTCATCGAATCTAAAGGTGTTACAAGAGCAACAAACGCAAAGCGAATGTAGCATGATTTCCACTTCGCGCCTAATAGAATCTTGCTGTCAACACGCTGGGGCAAATTCGTTGGCGTGCGCTTTGGCGGATGCGCGGCAATGACGCGGCAGAAGAGCGGGCGCGTCCTGAGCGATTTCGGTACAATCGAGCGAGTTGGTCCATCAAGGACATCGTAGGGCGATAGAGCCAGAGATGGAAGTGGAGCGGCAAAAGCTGCGGGCAGCGCGGCGGCTGGTGATCAAGGTCGGAACGGCGACGGTCACGGGAGCCGAGGGAGAGCTGTGCCGCGAGAGGATCGAGCCGATCGTTCGCTCGATTGCGGAGCTGAGGAAGGCCGGGCGGCAGGTGGTACTGGTGTCGTCGGGAGCTGTGGGCTTGGGGCGAGGCTGGCTGGGGCTGCACCGCTCGCGGCTCGACGATCTCGTGACGAAGCAGGCATGTGCGGCCGTGGGGCAGAGCCTGCTGATGGACGCGTACAAGAATCTTTTCGCGCAGTGGGAGATCAAGGTGGCGCAGGTGCTGCTCACCGAAGAAGATTTCACGAACTGGCGACGCTATTCGAATTTGCGCGAGACAATGGAAAAGCTGATCGGTTTCGGCGTGCTGCCAATAGTGAATGAGAACGATACCGTTTCCACGGCTGAGCTTGAATCCGTCGCCGCCGGCTCGCGTGTGGCTGCTTTCAGCGACAACGACCGTCTCGCCGCGCTGGTGATGAGCGGGCTCGAAGGCGACGCGCTGGTGCTCCTTACAAACGTGGACGGCTTGCTACGCAATGGATCCGCGGATTCCGCGGGCGAAGTGGTCTCGCTGGTCGAGGAGATTACACCCGAGCTGAAAGGGCTGGCCGCAGGGCCATCGACGAGCGGACGCGGCGGCATGAAGACGAAACTCGAAGCAGCGGAAATCGCCATGAACTGCGGCGGCACCACCGTGATTGCCAATGGAAACGACCCGCGCGCGCTTGAGCGCATTTTCGCCGGGGAGCGGATCGGCACGGCTTTCTTGCCGGCGCGCCGGATGCGCGGCAAGCGGCGCTGGATCGCCTATGCGGCGGATGTCCGCGGGCGCGTGGTGGTTGATGCGGGCGCGCAGCGTGCCATCACGCAGGGGAAGGCGAGCCTGCTTGCTTCGGGGATCGTGCGCGTCGAAAACCATTTTGCGCCGATGGATGTAGTGAGCATCGTTGATTCCGAGGGCAGGGAATTCGCGCGCGGGATCGCCAATTGCGCGAGCGAAGACGCCGAGAAAAGCTCCGGGCGCAAAGGGCGGGCGGGGCGGGATGCGGCGCCGTCCGCCGTTCTTGTGACGCGCGACAATATCGTGCTACTGCAGAAATCATGAGCCAGCCCGCCACCACGCAGATCGACCCAGGAGGGGACTCGGTCGCGTCCATTACGCACCGCGCACGCGCGGCATCTCGCGAGGTCGCCAAGCTCTCGGCCAAGCAGCGCAACGAGGCGTTGCTGGCTGCGGCGAAGACGATCGAGAAAAATGCCGCGCGGATACTCGAAGCGAATGCCGCCGATTGCCGCGCCGCCGAGCCTGCGATCTCCTCCGGGAAAATGTCGTCCGCGATGTTCGCGCGGCTGCGCGTGAAGGAATCGGGCGTGAAGCAGATGGCCACGCAGATTCGCGAAGTCGCGCGCATGGAAGATCCGCTGGGGCGCAGGCTCGCTGCCACGGAACTGGACAAGGGGCTCGTCCTGCATCGCGAATCGTGCCCGATCGGCGTGATCGGCGTGATTTTCGAATCGCGGCCGGATGTGGTGCCGCAGCTTGCGTCGCTGGCGCTGAAATCGGGCAACGCCGTGATCCTGAAAGGCGGCTCCGAAGCGGCGCACACGAATGAGGCGCTCGTCTCGATCTGGCGCGAATCGCTGCGGCGATTTCCGGCAGTGCCGGTCGATTCGATCAGCCTGTTGCAGTCGCGCGCGGCCGTGCTCGAGTTGCTGGCGATGGATCACGACGTCGATCTGATTATTCCGCGCGGGTCTTACGAGCTCGTTCGGTTCATCATGAAGCACAGCCGGATTCCGGTACTCGGCCACGGCGAGGGAATCTGCCACGTCTATGTGCATCGCGCCGCGGACTTGCGGAAGGCTGTCGACATCACGTATGACGCGAAAGTGCAATATCCCGCGGTTTGTAACGCTGCCGAGACGTTGCTGGTCGACGAAGCGATCGCAAAGAAATTTCTGCCGAAGGTTGCCGCAAAATTGAAAGAGGCGGGGGTCGAAATCCGTGGCTGCGCGAAGACGGTGGCCCTGCTGCCCAAGGCAGGAATCGTTCCCGCTACCGAGCAGGATTGGCGCACCGAGTATGGCGACCTGATCCTCTCGATCAAAGTTGTGGCCGGCCTCGATGAGGCGATCGAGCACATCAATCGCTACGGCTCGCATCACACGGACGCAATCGTGACCGAGGATTCTGCGGCCGCGAAGAAATTCCTGAACGAGGTGGACTCCGCCGGAGTCTTCCACAATGCGTCGACGCGGTTTGCCGATGGCTTTCGCTACGGATTCGGCGCGGAGGTCGGCATCAGCACAAATAAGCTGCATGCGCGCGGGCCGATGGGGCTCGAGGGCCTCACCACCTACAAGTACAAGCTCTACGGCAGCGGGCAGACCGTGGCGCCTTATGCCATGGGTGAGAAGCGGCTCAAGCATCGGCGGCTAAAATAGGCCCTCTCATGGCTCACGCTTCTACGCCTCGGAGAAGGTGTCGCACCTACGGCGCTCGCCGTTTCTTTCGCCCTGATTTCCCAGCGCTTCCGCGCTGGGCTAACTTCTGTCGCGCGTCCCGCGCTTAGGGATGAGTTGCCCCTTGCCTAACGGCAGCCGATCACACAGATTCTGAAGGCTCACACTTCCTCGGAGGGTTGGCTGTTGGGACAGCCTTTCAATATATTGAATGTAAGACACTTACGTACGTAATTGAACTCGTTCAAATTAGTGCTTGACAAATGAATGGGTGCGTGCCTATACTTTGAACATGTTCAAACAAGAGATTGCGCGAGGGAACAGCACCGAGACACGGGCGAGCATTCTGGGCAGCGCGATCAGCCTGTTTCGCGAGCGCGGCTTCGATGCGACGACGATGCGCGACGTGGCGGACGCGGCGGGAGTTGCCATCGGCGCCGCCTATTACTACTTCCCGGGGAAGGAAGCGATCGTCCAGGCCTATTACGATGACGTGCAGAAGCAGCACGCGCAGCGCGTCGCAAACGCGATTCAGGAAGGCCGCTACGATTTCGAAGAGCGACTGCGTATTGCTTTCCACGCGAAGTTCGAGATTCTGGCGCAAGACCGGAAGATATTGGGCGCGCTGTTTCGCTACACGGCCGAACCCGGCCATCCCCTCTCGGCGTTCGGCCCGGCGACGCGAGCGACCCGTGAGGAGAGCATTCGGGTCTTCGCCACGGCCGTGGGCGGGGAAAAACTGCCAAAGGACATCGCCGAAGTGCTACCGATTGCTCTCTGGGCTTTGCACATGGGCGTGATGCTCTATTTCGTCTACGACGATTCAATCGAGCAGGCGCGCACTCACAAGCTCATCGACGGAGCGATTCGCATGATCGCGCGAGTTCTGTCGCTGGCGCGGCTACCGATCATGAAGCCGCTGAGAGGCAGCCTGGCTTCTCTTTTGCGCGAAGCAGGGCTTTATCCCTCGTCGACTTTTCGATCGGCAACCATCAGTGAGGAGCGATAACCATGACCAACAACGCATCCAACCAACCCTTTGAACCATTTCAAGTGCAGTCGAATCTGCTCAAGAGTGCCACCCAGAGCGACCCTGAACGGCAGGGAACTGGCGAAGCGGGCAAGTCAAAGTCGGCCTGGTACAACAAGCCGCTTGGAAGCTCAGATGCGAGCGCGGTGGGATGGCTCGCGTTACCGCTGTTCGCTGCGGTCTACGCCATTACCGAGCAGCAGCCGGATCTCCGGCCCGTGACGATTTTCGTGCTGCTCGCATGTCTGCTCCTCCGGATGGATGCGCGCGACCGCCATCTTGCGGGCGTACCGCTGACGCTTGCAGGTTTCCGGCTGGTCTACCAGATGGCGTTGGGGTCGCGACCAATCCTGGGCAGCCCTGAGATCTTGGCTCCACAGACGAAGGATTCACTATTGGGCATGCCATGGCTGCCGTTGTTTCTTGCGATCTGCATTTTCTATCTGCCGCGGAAGGCCACGGTGACGGGAAAAATCATGTCGGTGGGCGCGATCTGCATGCTTATCTCCGGCTTGCTGCCGGGCGACGGTTATGTGGCGATCTTCGCGATGATCCAGTACACGCTGTTCGTCGGAGTAGTGGCAGGCTTGATCGCCGATCACACCTCCAACTCCAACGGAGGGCGGATCGTTCAAGCGGCGCGCTGAAGCCTCGCAGCATCTATTGGCGCGGGCTGCTTGGCTCATGGGGCGCGGCGGCGACGATAGAGCGCAAGTGCAAGAATCGTGACAGTAGAAAAAGCGGAAATTGCGGCGCCGGCGGTTCGGTCCCATGTTCGGCGGAAGCGAATTTCTACGCGATGCTCGCCTGCGGGTAGCGGGATGATCATTTGGGTTGTGTCGGGCGCTGAGTCGTAGCGCGCGGGTGCGCCGTCCACTTTCACTTCCCAGGCGGGGTAGGCGAGGAGGCGCGGGGCGATTCGAATCGGAGCCGCGCTATCTGCGGTGATGATTTTGTGCTCCGCATTCCATTGCTGGATGCGAATTCGCGCGCCCTTCACTGCGACAATTGCGCCGGAAGCCGGATCGACCATGGCGATGCGCGGGGCAGGGCCGGCCGAGACGTCATCGGGCCGCGTATCGTCGTCCGGATTTCCGGGCAGCCGGTAACGGTCGCCGCCGAGGGGCATGTATTCGTCCGTGCCTTCGTAGCCGCGCCTGGAGCGGATTGCTTCGGCCACGGTCGGCACGTCGTTCGCGTCCCACCATCCTGTGCGGATGATTGCGGTGGCGGCTCCGACGGTCGCGGCGAGGACCAGCGCCAGCACGAGCCACGCCGTCCGTTTTCTCAAGCGACCCGTCGTTGCCGCGACGAAAAGCGCGTAGGCGACTCCCATCGCGCCGAGCCACCTCCACGGGAACTGCATGAATTGAAGTCGCGGCAGATAGCGCCAAAGCAGCACGCTCGGCGGCAGCATCAGAAAGAGCGCCGCCGCTCCGATTGCAGCAACGATCCACCATACTTCCGGCTGCTCGCGCCGGCGCCGCGCGGCAAGAGCGGCCGCCGCGATCATGACGAGGATCGCGCCCAGCGCAGCCCACGAAACTCTCCAGTTGAATTGCATGAAATCCGGCGCGTTGTTGCGCGTAAAAATGAAATTCTGCCAGGGGTGAAGGCTATCGCCGACCGCTTGCGCGATCTGCACCCAGCGCTGTTCCCAAGCTGCGGGCAGAACGTAAAACGCCGCGAGGCCGAAGCCGCCCGCCATGGCCGTCGCGCCGGGAATGGGCGGTCGGAAACTGCGGCGCACGATGCATCCGACGGCAATCGCCAGTGCGAGCGAATACGTCGCCATCACGGCCGCGGGCGCATTCGAAATCCAGATTCCGGCGAATATTGCCGCGAGCCACGGGACCTGGCGCCATTCGCCGCGCGAGATTCGCACCGCTCCCCAGAGCAGCAGCGGAAACAACGCTTCCGCGAGCAGTTCGGCAAAATCGCTGCGGTAATAAACCAGGATGAGCTGATATGGATTCACCGCATAGAGCACCGCCGCAACCAACGCCTGCGGGCCGTCGAGCCATTCGCGCGCGAGCTTCCACATCGCCATCCCGGCGGCGATCAGGGCCAGCCAGATGAACGCCCCCGGCACGATGCGCCACGGCAGCACCAAGCCCATCGCCGCGCCGGTCATCCACGACGCGGGCGGATAGAAAATGAAACGCGGCTCGCCGAAGCCCCAGTTGGCCCACTCCGCCCAGCGCGGATAGAGGATTCCTTCGCGCCACTGGCTGACGGTTTCCATCCACGACGCGACGTGAAATTGGAAGTCGTGGCCCGACGCATTGTCGAGAAAAGGCATCGGGGCGACCACGGCCGTGGCCGCCACCATCAGGGAGAGCAGCGTGCGGATGCGCCACGAAGGGGCGTCGGATTGTGCCGGAGGTGCTACTTCGGTGGTCAGTTGTGCCAAGGTGGTTCGCCCTTGGAGGGGCAGCATATCGAGAATACAGAATCGAGTGGCGATTGCGCTACGTCCTCGCGCGAAAAACCGCCCCGCGCCTTGCCTCGCGCCATTCGAGCACGCTAAATTGCTTGGGTGGGCATTTGGGTGGGGAAATGACCAAAGAAGAAGAGCGGCTCCAAGCGAGCGTCGAGCGCGAGGTCCACTGGAAGCGCTGGGGGCCGTATCTTTCCGAGCGCCAGTGGGGGACGGTCCGCGAGGACTACAGCCCCAACGGCGACGCCTGGAACTATTTTCCGCACGATCACGCCCGCTCGAGAGCGTATCGCTGGGGCGAAGATGGCATCGGCGGCATCTGCGACCGCCACCAGCACATCTGTTTTGCGTTCGCCTTCTGGAACGAAAAGGATCCCATTCTCAAGGAGCGGCTTTTCGGCCTCACGAATCTCGAGGGAAACCACGGCGAGGACGTCAAGGAGTGTTACTACTATCTTCAGGCGACGCCCACGAGTTCGTACCTGCAATTTCTCTACAAGTATCCGCACGCCACGTATCCGTACGAGCAGCTCGTTGCCGAAAACGGGCGCCGCTCGCGCCAGGACCCCGAATACGAGCTGATCGACACGGGAATCTTTGGCGAGAACCGCTACTTCGACATCTTCGTCGAGTACGCCAAAGCGACATCGGAAGAAATGCTGGTTCGCATCACCGCGTGGAACCGCGGGCCTGAGCCCGCGCGCCTGCACGCGCTGCCGACGCTGTGGTTCCGCAACCGCTGGAGCTGGGGCGATCCTTACGACATGCCGCACGTCGCGTGGGTGGACGGGGTGCCGGGCGCGAAGGTCGTCGAGATGCACGACTATCACTACGGCATGCGCTGGCTGCTCGCCGAAGGCAATCCAGAGCTGCTCTTCACCAACAACGAGACCAACACCGAGCGGCTCTACAACGAAACGAATCGCACGCCCTACGTGAAAGACGCCTTTCACCGCTATCTGATCGGCTGCGACAAATCCGCCGTCAATCCAGCGCGATCAGGGACGAAGATGGCGGCGCACTACGTTTCCGAGATTCCGCCGGGGAAATGCTGGACGCTGCGCTTGCGTTTTACCGACCGCAATCCATCCGAGCGGCCGACGCAGGCCAGCCAGGTATTCGGCGATTCCTTCGACGCTGTTTTCGTCCAGCGAGTGAAGGAGGCGGACGAATTCTTCGCCGCTCGCGCGCATCCGAAAGCAAGCGAGGACGCGCGGCGCGTGCAGCGACAAGCCTTCGCGGGGCTGCTTTGGAGCAAGCAGAGCTACCACTACGAAGTGCGACGCTGGCTCGACGGCGATTCCACGGAGCCCGTTCCCGATCCGCGCCGGCAATTCGGGCGCAACCACGATTGGACGCACCTTTACAATTCCGACGTCATCCTGATGCCCGATAAATGGGAATACCCGTGGTACGCGGCGTGGGACCTGGGATTTCATTGCGTGACGATGGCCACGATCGACCCCGAGTTCGCCAAGGAGCAGCTCGTTCTTTTTATGCGCGAATGGTACATGCACCCGAGTGGCAAGCTCCCCGCCTACGAATGGAATTTTTCGGACGTGAATCCACCGGTGCAGGCCTGGGCCGCGTGGCGCGTCTATAAGATTGCGGGCCGCATCAGCGGGAAGCCCGATCGCAACTTTCTCCAGCGCGTCTTCCACAAACTGCTGATCAATTTCACGTGGTGGGTGAATCGCAAGGACCCCGAGGGGAAAAATGTGTTTCAGGGCGGGTTCCTCGGCCTCGACAACATCGGCGTGTTCGACCGTTCGCGGCCACTCGGCGACGGCAATTTCATCGAGCAATCGGACGGCACCAGCTGGATGGCCGCGTATTGCCTTCACATGCTGGCGATGGCCATCGAACTAGCACACGATGATCCCGCGTATGAAGATGTGGCCAGCAAGTTTTTCGAGCACTTCGTTTACATCTCGCAGGCGATGAACGACATGGGTGGAACGGGCGTCGGCCTCTGGAGTGAGGAGGACGGCTTTTTCTATGATTGCCTTCACCTCAGCGACGGCCGGCACATTCCGATGAAGGCGCGCTCGATGGTCGGGCTGGTGCCGCTCTTTGCGGTCGAAACGTTCGAGCCCGAGGACATCGCCAACCTGCCCTCATTTTCCCGGCGCATGCGCTGGTTTCTCGATCATCACCCGGACGTCGGCGAGCATGTGGACATGAGCCGGCACACGGAGCAAGGGCCGCGCCTGCTGCTCACGATCGCCAATCGCAAGAAACTCGAGCGAATCTACCGGTACGTATTCGATGAAAACGAGTTTCTTTCTCCGCACGGCATTCGCGCGCTTTCGAAATTCCACAAGGACCATCCCTACATGCTCAGTTTCGACGGGCAGTCATCGTCTGTCGATTACGAGCCGGGCGAATCCACCAGCAATCTTTTCGGCGGGAATTCGAACTGGCGCGGGCCGGTGTGGTTTCCGATGAATTTTCTGCTGATGGAGTCGATGCAGCGGGTTCATTATTACTACGGCGATGAGTTCGAGGTGGAATTTCCCACGGGCTCCGGGCAGAAGAAGAATCTATGGGACGCGGCGAGCGATTTGGCGCGGCGGCTTTCGGGGATTTTCCTGTGGCGCGATGGGCGCCGCGCGGTCTACGGCGATAACGCGATCCTGCAGAACGATCCTTACTGGCGCGACCACATTCTCTTTTACGAATATTTTCATGGCGACACCGCGCTCGGCCTCGGCGCGAGCCACCAGACCGGGTGGACGGCGCTGGTAGCCAAGTTGCTCGAGCAGAGCGGGGAATAACTCGGCATTTGCGCAAGCCACAGCCCGTGGAGTGTAGGAGCTGCAGCGAGAAGGGTGTCGCACCTACGGCGCTTGAGTCTCTTTGGCCCTACTTTCCCAGCGCTTCCGCGCTTGGCTAACTTGGTACAGACCGGGCACATGCCTGACAGATTGGACCGGGGACATTCCTGACACTGCAGCGATGGGGCGTGTAGAACAGCAAGATGCCCTGGAGAGCGAGCAGTGTAGTGGACGAGAGAGCCCGATTTGTGTTGGAGCACGAACAGAACCTATACACGATGACCGAGCTGTGCGAGATCTATGAGATCTCGCGAGAGACCGGCTATTACTGGCTGCGGCGCTACCAGCAAGGAGGGCTGGAGGCGCTCGAAGGCCAGGGCCGGGCACCGGAGCGGCATCCGAACCAGACACCCGAGAGGATCGAAGCAGCGGTGTTAGAGTTGCGGCGGGAGCACATGAGTTGGGGGCCGCGGAAGCTGAAGAAGGTTTTGGGGCGGAGAGCTCCGAGCACCGCCTGGCCGGCGGCAAGCACGATCGGCGGGATGTTGGTGCGCGAGGGATTGGTGGTGGGGCGCAAGAAGCGGCGGCGCGCGCCGCCCTACAAGGAGCCATTCGCAGCGGCGGATGCTCCGAACCGGGTGTGGTGTGCGGATTTCAAGGGGTGGTTTGAAGCACAAGATGGAGCGCGGATCGATCCGTTGACGATCAGCGACGCGTACAGCCGGTATCTGTTGCGCTGCCAGCAGGTGGAGAAGACCAACGGCGAGCACGTGCGCGGGATTTTCGAAGGAGCGTTTCGGGAGTGCGGGCTGCCGTGGGCGATTCGAACCGACAACGGGCCGCCGTTTGCGTCGCGAGCGATTGCGGGGTTGTCGCGGCTGGCGGTGTGGTGGATGAAGCTGGGGATCGTGCCGGAGCGGATCGCGGCGGGCCATCCGGAACAGAACGGGCGGCACGAGAGGATGCATCGCACGTTGAAGCAAGAGACAGCGGCGCCATCGGCGGCGAACCGGCGGGCGCAACAGCGAGCATTCGATCGATTCCGGCGCGAGTACAACGAAGAGCGGCCGCACGAAGCGTTGCAGATGCAGACGCCGAGTTCGGTATACGCTCCATCGGTGAGGTCGTATCCGGCACGCGTGCCCCGAACCTGGGTGAGGCGAGTGACAGAAGGGGGGCAATTTTCGTGGAAGCACCAACGCGTGTTTGTGAGCGAAACTCTGAGGGGTGAGGCGGTTGGATTGTTGCCTGAGGATGAGCGCATGTACACAATCTACTTCGCGGCGTTTCCGATCGGACGGTTTGACAGTTACAAGCGAGTGGTCCGGCCTCTGCCACAAAAGGCGGGTGACTTTGGGGCTACTGCAGGGGAAGGGGACGTTTCCCCTTCCCCTGCACCCCATCCCCTCGACCAACAAAAACAAAAAGTGTCAGGGATGTGCCCGGTCTAAAGTGTCAGGAATGTCCCCGGCCGTATAACTTGTGCCGCGCGTCCCGCGCTTAGGAATAGTTGCGTCTCTTTGTACTTCTTGGGCGCCGCTAAGTTGCTTCGACGAGCTCGATCAGGGCTTTCTTGCCCTGCGCGGGCGCGAGGAAGAAATTCACTCGAGTGCCGTCGGCGCCGGGGCGCGTCGCCGGATAGACCGGCTCGATACCGAACCGTGCGCGGAGAAGCTCCGTTGCGCGATCCACGTCGCTCACGTTGATTTCAATTTGCTGGATTCCTTCGCCAAACTTTTGGAGGTAGCGTGCGATGGCTCCCGCGCCGCCCGGCTCGCGCGTGGTGAGAATATCGAAATGGGCGGCACCGATCGGCAGCTCGAATTCCTTCGCGTCCTGATCGGGAGGCACATCGGCGAGATGGGGCGAGCCGTTGGCGGCGCGAATGGCTTCGAAGGTTTGCGGTTGCACGGCGATTCCGACCACGCACTCGTCCGAACGCACGAGTGCGCGAAATTCGGAATCTTTCATCCATTGATTTGTGGCGGATGAGCAGAGAGAGGCGCCCTCGCGATACAGCAGCGATGCGGCGGCGTCGCGTTGTGCAGGGTCCGGATCGGCCAGTTGGCCGATCCAGCGGGCGATGTCGCGAGGTTCGCTCATGCACCCGCGAGGATTATGGCGCTACGAACGACGGCGGAAGCGCGTTCACGTTCGAGAGGGCAACGTGTTCCGTCTTGCCCGGCTCGACTGTGACCGGCACGTCCCACTTCGGGTGCGCGTCTCCGATCTGCGCAGCCACGTTGAGTGAGCTCAGCCAGTAGGTTCCCGGCGGCACGCCGTGGAGGACGCCCTGGCCTTGAAGGTCCGTTTGCGTGCGGGCGACGAGATACTTGGATTCAGCCAGATTCAGTTCGTGCTGGCGGACCATGGTCTCGTGTCTCCCCGCGATCTCGTTCCATTTCGCGCTCGGGTCGACTTCGGTCAGGTTTCCATCGATCCCGTCGATGCTTTCGGGGTGCGCTTCCATGAAGGCGCGGATTGCGTCCTCGTATTCCTTCCGGAGCCGCGCGTACTTGTCAGGATGTTTTTGCTGATCGGAGGCTTTGAACTTCGGATCCGGAAAATTCGAGGCTTCGTCGCCGGCGTTTCGCTCGCGGTAAGCCTTGTAGAATTCCGGCACGCCCATGACGTCGGGCACTTTCAGCATATGGATGAAATCCTCGCCGTTGAGCGTGACCCAGTGATTCTTCTTCATCCACGTCTTGAGCTCCGGCGAGACGTCGAGCTTCTTGATGAAACCGTCCATATCGGGCGGCGGCGTGGTCTCGCTCGCTTCCTTGCAGATTCCTTCGTAGCTCTTGCTGAGCAGGAAAATCGGAAAGCCGCGCACGGGTTCCTGAAGGCCGTCGGTGGGCGTAGCCTGCGCCACGAATTCGATCGACCCAGTTTGCGGCGACGCCGGCAGCACGAACGCCAGCGCGACCGCAGAGAGGAGAATCCCCAGTTGAAATTGTCTTTTCATGACGCTCATCGTAGCAGAAGCAACGCCGCCATCGGGGCGCGTGGGTCTAGTTGGTTACCTCTGTTTGGGGATTCCGGCCAGGATGTTCCAACGAGCCACGGACGCGGATGGGACTTGAAGGACTTCAATACAACGCGAACGTGACTTCGATGGGCGCTCGTACGGCTGCAGGTTTTCCGTCTGGACCGCGCGCCGGCGTCAATCGCCAGGTGCGAACGGCTTCCACCGCCTTCTCATCGAGACCGAAGCCCAAGCCCTTGGCGACATGTACGTCCGTCACGCGCCCATCTGCCGTGATGACCGCCTCGAGCACGACCACGCCCTGCACCTTCACCTTCATGGCAGCGTCGCTATAATCGGCTCGCGGGCAATATAGGCAAACCGGATACCCGTAACCACCCGTGCCCTCGGTCGGAAACCCGCCGCCGGTGCCATATTGCTCCCCGGGACCCAATCCGTTCCCGTTCCCATTGCCGACGCCGTTTCCGCGGCCATTGCCCATGGAATCGTTGTTCGTCTTGCCCAGCGGATCGCCCCAGTTCTTCATGAGGTTATTCGGCACGACGATCGCCGGATTGCCGAGAATTGTCGGCGTTACCGCGATCTCCGGATGCAAAGGCGGGTGCACGAGTGGGCGCGAGATCTGCGTGTAGGAAAACTTCGGAGCTTGGCCCTTTGCCGCCGGCGCCAAATCGTGCTGGCCGCCACCGCCGCCCGCGCGCTTCGTGGACGGCTTGATGATGTGGAGATAGGGCGAAATCGTGTTGTCGTCATCGATGACCACGGCGCTCGCCTTCGTGGTGTACGGCGGGAGCCACTCGGACAGTATCAAGGGCATCAGCACCACGAGCGCAATCGCCACCACGTGGATGAGAATCGAAACCAGCTGCACCTTGGAAAATTGCCGGTTCTTCGACCAGATTTCCGGCACCGCTACGGGCTTGCTGGTAGTCTTGAGCGGGGGCAGTTTGCGAGGAGCGATCAAGTCGCGGATGTTTTGCCAGAGGCTGGGCTCTTCGTCCCAATTCACCAGCAGATCGGACTTCACGCGGCCGCGCGGCCCCGAACGGAAGAATTCCCTGATGTTGCCGCCGAATCCCGCGCCGAATCCCGGCATGTCAAACGAAGTGGGCGCACCGGGACGCACCTTGGGCGGCCGCTCCGTGAGGAAATCCTTGAGGTTGGAAAACAGGCTCTTCAGGGAAGACCCGTGGGCCACGGGCGCGGCCGCCCGCCCAAGCCTCAGCGTCGGCTCGCTTGTCGAGCGACCTGCTTCGTCGAGTCTCGCGCCAAAATCTGACATCTAGGCTGCCTTACCCCCATTCCGCCGGATACAAAAGTTAGACGCTTATTTGCGGAAAAGGATGTCTCGGCTCCCCCCACGGCTGACACGCTTTCCATTTCATTGTAACATACGACGGTTGACCCGAAATTCCGGTTTCCGCCGCGCCATCTTGTAATAAATAGGGCTACACGGGCACCAGAGCAAAGTGTCTTGATCCGCCGGGTTGCAACGAAAGAAAGGCGCTCGATACCGCAGGATGGCAAAAACCATCGACCTGAAAAGCACTCTGAATCTGCCCAAGACTGATTTCCCGATGAAGGCGCGTTTGCCCGAGCGCGAGCCCGAGCAGCTGGCCGCCTGGGAACAGTCTCGTCTATACCGCCGCATACTCGAATCGCGCAGCGGCGCGCCGCTCTTCGTCCTGCACGATGGGCCGCCGTATCCCACGGGCGAAATCCATCTTGGGACCGGGCTCAACAAAGTGCTGAAGGACATGATCGCCAAGTCGAAGACGATGTCCGGCTTCCGTTCGCCGTATATTCCCGGCTGGGATTGCCACGGACTGCCCATCGAGACGCAGGTCGAAAAGAAGCTTGGCGGTAAGACTACGAAAGTGGATGCCGCGCAATTCCGACGCATGTGCCGCGAATTCGCCGCCGGGTACGTCGAAATTCATAAGCGCGAATTTCGGAGGCTCGGCATCTTCGGGCAATGGGATAAGCCTTACCTCACGATGGACCCTTCGATGGAGGCTTCGATCGCGGGAGCGTTCCTCGATTTTCTCGAGAAGGGCTACGTGTATCGCGGACTGAAGCCGGTCTACTGGTGCATGTATGACCGCACCGCTCTTGCCGAGGCGGAAGTCGAGTATGACGACCACGTCAGCCCGTCGGTCTGGGTGAGGTATCCGGTAATTCAATCGTCGGTGTCTGCCGGCGTCAAGGGTGGATTCTACGCCATTGTCTGGACGACGACGCCTTGGACGCTGCCGGCCAGCATGGCGCTGGCATTCAACAAAAATCTCTCGTATGCGCTGGCGACGGACGCAAACGGAGATACTTACATCCTGGCCGAGCAGTTGGTGGATCGCGTCGCGGCCGCGACTGGCCTGCAATTCGTGTCGAGAACCGACGCGTTTCCCGGCTGGGCTTTCGCTTCGGCGAAATTCAAGCATCCGTTTCTGGACCGCGAATTGCCGGCCGTTTTCGGCGATCACGTGAATCTCGAGCAGGGAAGCGGAATCGTTCACACGGCGCCGGGACACGGCATCGAAGACTATCGCGCCGGGCAAGAATACGGGCTCAAGGTCTACGCGCCGCTTGACGACGACGGCCGGTTCGTCGAAGGATTGCCCGAATACAAAGGCAAAGGCGTTTTTGAGGCGAACCCGTTCATCATCGACCTGCTGAAGCGCAACGGCATGCTGCTCGCCGAGCAGAAAATCACGCACAGCTATCCACACTGCTGGCGCTGCCACAATCCTGTAATCTTTCGCGCCACTGAACAGTGGTTCATTCAAATGGACGCGGGATCGGAGACGGTTCCGGCGCCGAAAGCTCCGCCGCTGCGCGCGACGGCGCTTTCGGAAATCGAAAAAGTGAAGTGGCTTCCCGCGTGGGGACGCGATCGCATGCGCGGCATGATTGCCGACCGGCCGGACTGGACCATTTCGCGGCAGCGATTCTGGGGCGTGCCGCTGATCGTTTTTCGATGCGAGGGGTGCGGCGAGCGGAACAATCTGACGGACCCGGCCGCGTTGCGCCACGTGCTGCCGTTTTTCGAGCGCGAAGGCTCGGACGCGTGGTACACGCACTCGGCGGAGGAGTTGCTGCCGCCGGGAACGAAATGCGCGTGCGGCTCGGCGAAACTGCAAAAGGAAAATGACATCCTCGATGTCTGGTTCGAGTCCGGCTCGACGCATCTTTCCGTGCTGACCGAGGCCAACGGGCTCCACTGGCCGGCGCAGGTGTATCTCGAAGGCCCGGACCAATTCCGCGGCTGGTTCCAAAGCTCGCTGCTCGTCGGCATCGGCACGCGGGGCGGCGCTCCGTACGAGCAGGTCGTGACGCACGGCTGGACGCTCGACGAGCAGGGCCAGCCGATGTCGAAGTCGAAGGGCAACGCGCTCTATCCGAAGGAAATCGTCGATAAGTGGGGCGCGGATTTGCTGCGGCTGTGGGTGGTGTCGCAGGACTACACCGCCGACATGCGGATCTCGCCGGCGATGATGACGCAGCTCTCCGAGGCCTATCGCAAGATTCGTAATACCTTTCGCTTCGCGCTCTCGAATCTTTTCGACTTCGATCCCGCGCGCGACGCGCTCGCCGACGCCGATCTCTGGGAAATGGACGCGTGGATGTTGCGCCGCACGGCGCAACTCGTCCGCGAATGCAGCGAATGGTACGCGAATTTCGAATTCCATCGCATTTACCACGCGATCCACGATTTCTGCACCGTCGATCTCAGCGCATTTTATTTCGACGTGCTGAAGGACCGCCTCTACACGTTCGCACCGAAAAATCGCGGCCGGCGCTCCGCGCAGACGGCGGTGTATCGCATCGCGGGCGCGCTTATCCGGCTCGTGGCGCCGATTCTTGTTTTCACGGCCGAGGAAATTTGGAAATTCTTGCCGCGCGCCGCGTCCGATCCTGAGAGCGTCCACATGGCGCTCTTTCCATCGGCCGAGGATCTTGAGCGGGGTCTTGATTCCGAGCGCTCGGCCAATTGGGATCGCCTGCTTGGCGTCCGCGAAGAAGTGCTGAGAGCGCTCGAGCCGATGCGCGCCCAGAAAACCATCTCTTCCAACCTCGAGGCCAAGGTCATTCTGCGCGCGAGACGCGAAATGATGGATCTGCTCAAGGCATATTCGTCGATGCTGCCAGCGCTGTTCATCGTTTCACAGGTCCAGGTTCTTCCGTTCGGAGAGCCTGTGCCCTCGGAGGCCCTTGATCCCGCATACGCCGCATATGCGGAGCAGAACGCAAGCCTCCACATTGACGTCAAGCGAGCCGACGGCTCGAAATGCGAGCGGTGCTGGAACTACTCGACGCATGTCGGCGAGAGCGCCGACTATCCGACCGTCTGCGAACGCTGCGTCGCCGCGCTGAATGAGATCGAAGGCGACGGCGGCGCGCTCGCAGCGAGCCCGAAATCCTGATGTCGCGGGCTTCACGCTCGTCCTGGCTGCTGGTTCTGCTTGCACTCGCCGTGCTCGCCGCCGACCAGGCCACGAAATTCGCCGTCGACCGGATGATGCCCTCGGGCTCGTCGCGCGTGCTGGTTCCGGGCATGCTGAATCTGATTCACACGAGCAATCCCGGCGTCGCATTCGGGCTTTTCGCTGATTCGGACATGCCGTGGCGCGCGCCGCTGCTGATCGTCTTCTCCGCCGGTGTGATCGGGCTGATCGTTTGGCTGCTCGTGACGGGACGCGCGGGAGGCTGGCCGGGGCGCGGCGGGATGACGCTGATTCTCGGCGGGGCCGTGGGCAACGTTCTCGATCGCGTGCTGCACCACAGCGTCACCGACTTCATCGATTTCTACATCGGCACGCACCACTGGTACACTTTCAATTTGGCGGATTCCGCGATCGTGGTCGGCGCGGGCCTGGTGATCCTCGAACTCCTGCGCGATTGGCGGCATCCTACGCACGAGCGCGCTTAACATGCATCCAGTCCTCTTTCAATTTGGGCCGGTCACGATCTACACCTATGGTGTGCTGGCCGCCGCCGGATTCCTGCTGGGGCTGTGGTGGGCGTATCGTCAGGCGCCGCGAGCGGGCCTTGACCCTCGCGTGATCTGGAATCTCGGCGTCTACGGCATCCTCATCGCGCTGGTGTGTTCGAAGCTGTGGTACGTCGTCAGCATGTGGGACTACTTCATCACGAATCCGCGCGACATTTTCAGCCTCGGGACGTTTCAGTCGGCCGGCACATTTTACGGAGGCGTGGTCGGCGGAGTTCTCTGGGTGCTTTTCTATGCGCGGCTGCACAAATTGCCGCTGCTTGGCGTGTTCGATCTTTGCGCTGCTCCGGTGGCGCTCGGCCACTCGATCGGGCGCGTGGGCTGCTTCGTCGCGGGCTGCTGCTACGGCAAGCCGACGTCGCTGCCGTGGGGTGTCACGTTCACCAATCCGATTGCCTCGCGCATTTCCGGCACGCCGCTGAATATCTCGCTGCACCCGACGCAGCTTTACGAGGCGGGCGCCGAATTTGTGAATTTTCTGCTGCTCGTGTGGCTCGGGACGCGCCAGCGGTTTTCCGGCCAGCTAATCGGCGCGTATTTCTTTCTTTATGGGCTCGAGCGCGGCTCAATCGAATTCCTGCGCGACGATCCGGGGCGCACGCTGATGTTTCACGATTCGGTTTCGCTGATGCAGCTCGTGAGCGTCGGGCTCGTGCTCACCGGCGCGTTTCTGTGGTGGCGCGGGCTGCGCGGGGAAGCGCCGATTTCACGCGAGCCTGCGCGCGCGGCGAGCCGCTAATTGTCATCTCAAGTGAATCCTGCCGCCCACAGCCAATTCGTTGTTTCCGCGGAAGACGCCGGCGAACGCCTCGACCGGTTTCTGGTTTCGCAGCTGCCCGAGTTGAGCCGCGCCCGCATCCAATCGCTGATGGACGAAGGCCGCGTGCAGGTGGATGGCGCGGCGCGCCGCGCCTCGCATCGCGTCGCGCCCGGCGAACATGTCACGGTCGAGATTCCGCCTCCGCCCCCTGCGGGTGTTGAAGCCGAAGCCATTCCGCTCGATGTGCTCTATGAAGATGCGGATGTCGCCGTCGTCAACAAGCCGGCCGGAATGATCGTGCACCCCGGCGCGGGCGCGAATGCGGGCACGTTTGTCGCCGCGCTGCTGCACCGCTTCGGCAGCGGGGGGCTTTCGACCATCGGCGGCCCGTTGCGGCCCGGCATCGTCCATCGGCTTGATAAGGACACGTCCGGCGCGATCGTGATCGCGCGCACGGACGAAGCGCATCGCAAGCTCGTGGAGGATTTTCAGGATCGCCTCGTGCAGAAAACCTACGTTGCCCTGCTGCACGGGAAAATCAAGGGCGAGGCGGGGACTATCGACCTGCCCGTCTCGCGCGATCTGCGGCGCCGCTCGCGCATGACGGCTCGACGCCGCGAAGGCCGCGCCGCTCGCACGGATTGGCGCGCGCGCCTACGCCTCGGCGCGTTCGCGTTCATCGAAGCCGATCTGCGCACGGGCCGCACACACCAAATTCGCGTTCACTTTTCCGCGCTCGGATGTCCCGTGGTGGGCGACACGCTCTACGGCGCGCCGCGCCAGGAACGCGTCGATTCGCAGCTGCTTGCGCCGCTCGGGAGGAATTTTCTTCACGCCGCGCGCGTAGCATTCGATCACCCGCGCACCGCGAAGCGCATCGAAGTTCGCGCGCCGCTGCCCGCCGAGCTTCGCGACTATCTCGTGGCGCTCGGAAGCGCCGCGAAGGCCGATCGCACTTTGATTGACGCTCTCCTGCGAGAATACCTATAATCACGGTTGTGACTTGCCGCACGGCCAGACGCGTAGCTGCTTTCGTTTCGCCCCCATTTCTAGCGCTCGCCGTGCTTGTGTTCTCCGCCGCTCTCGCGCGCGGCCAGCAAACTCCGCCCCCCGCCACGCCCGCGCCGCCTGACGCGGCCTCGGCTTCGCAGAAAGGCCAAGCTCCGCAGCCGCCCGCCCCAACGGTGCCTCCGCTCGTTTCCACCACGGGCCTCGTCCATCTGGTCGTGACCGTGATGGACCATCACCACAATTTCATCACCGACCTCGATAAAGGTGATTTTACCGTTCTCGAAGACGGCAGGCCGCAGCAGATTCGCTTTTTCGGCAGTGAGACGGATCTTCCGCTTCGCATCGGCGTGCTCCTCGATACGTCCAATAGCATTCGGCCGCGCCTCCAGTTCGAGAAGGATGCAGCCACCGATTTCCTCTCCAAGATGATCCGCCGCGAGAAGGACTCGGCGTTTCTGATGACGTTCGACAACGAGCCGCAGATCATTCAGGACTACACCGACGATTTCTCGCTCCTGCAATCGGCGATCGAGGAGCAGCGCGCCGGTGGCGGCACCGCCCTGAACGACGCGATCGTGATGGCTTCGGAAAAGCTCCAGCACGCGCCAATCCCGAAGAGCGGGGAATCGGAAGTTCGGCGGGTGATCATCATCATCAGCGACGGCAACGACGATCTAAGCGATCACGCCCTCAGCGAAGCCACCGACGCCGCGATTCGTTCCGAGGCCGCCATCTTCACGGTCAGCACCAACACGGATTGGGTCTCGATTGACGAGCCGAGCCATCCCAAAAAGTACAATCTCGATCCCGGCGACAAGATTCTACAGAACTTCGCGGATCAGACCGGCGGGCAGGCCTTCTTCCCGTACCGCATCGACGACCTCGCGCAATCGTTCCTCGACATTGGAACCGAGTTGCGCAGCCAGTATTACATCGCCTATTCGCCGTCGGGACCGCCGCCCAGGGGCGAGTACCGCAAAATCGAGGTCGAGACGAATCGCAAGGGCCTCATCGTCCGCACGCGCAAGGGCTATTACGCGGTCGCCCCCACTGCCGGCGATCCATCACCCCGGTAGTTCAAAACCACAAATTACACCGTGGTTCCCGCCGTTCCGGCGCCGAGATTCCTCAGGCCTCGCCACTGCACCCGATTTTCGCGCGACCCGCGGCAGACAGGCGCGAAAATCGGGCTGCTCCGCCTTCGGAATTACAGGTTGCGCGTATCGCACCGAATATCAGAGCGCTCTCAGCTTCCGGGCGCGTAGTATCCCTTGCGCGCGAGGATCTTCACGTCGGCGCGGTGCACCTCGACCTTGATCCTGCGGAAAGTGCCGTCGCGCTTCGGATTTAGCGGATAGTAGCCAAGCACATATTGCGATCGCAGCTCCGTTGAGATTTCGTCGAACGCCTTCTCGAGTCCGTTCTCGTTGCGGACGTTGATCACGCGTCCGCCCGTATCGGAAGTCATTCTCGCCGCCACTCCGGGCCCATATCCTTCCGTCGCGCCGGGGTCCGTAATCAAGATCACGTGAATCACAGCGTCGGCGCGTTGGGCGGCCTCGACGGCCTGGCCGAGGCTCACCTTACTTCCCGTATCCTCGGCGTCGGTCAGGAGGACGATCGCTTTGCGGCCCGCCTCATGCGCGAGCTCGTCGTTACAGGCAAGATAGACCGCATCGTAGAGGTCGGTTCCGGGCCCGTTCGACGGAATCGTTCCTCCGGTGCCGCCGATTCCGGAGGCGTCCACGTTGATCGTCGCGCGGCGGATCGCGCGATCGAGCACCGACGGGTCCTCGGTGAAATCCGCCAGCAGGTTAGCGTCCGTGTCGAAGGACATCACAAGAGCTTCATCCCTCTTGCGCAATACTTCGCGAACGAATCGCGATGCGGCATCCTTTTCGGCGGACAAAATGTTGTACATACTGCCGCTTGTGTCCATCAGCAGGGCGAGCGTAATCGGGAGGTTCACTTCCTTGCTGAAGTAGCTGACCTTCTGCTCGACCCCGTCCTCGTAAATCTTGAAATCATCCTTCGTCAGGTCGGTGACGATTTCGTTGTGGCGGTCGCGCACCGTGGCGAAGACGTTCACGACAGTGGTCGCTGCAGTCAATGGCTGCGAAGACTCAGGCAGCCGCTGCGTCTGATCCTGCTGCGCCTGCGGCGGAACGTCGTCCCGCGTCGTTCCCATCGGTCCTGGCGGCGCTTCCTCCTGCGCTGCGGCAAACGCGCGGCGCGGCGCAGCGGCCGCGCGAGTCGCAATCGTGCTCGCCACCGGATAGACGCCGATAGCGAGGGTGAGAATTCCTGCCGCGAGGCTGGTCAGCCGCATTGTGGAATCTCCTTGGGGAACGGTTTAAACTGGTACGATGCTGCGGAGACGCTCCCGGATGTTCGGCCGAATTTCAGTTGCAAGGCCTGCGGGCGGAATCGAGACCTCATGATTCGAATGACGCTGTTGGCTGCAATCGTCCTGCTCCTCGGCGTTTCCGGCGGCGCGCAATCCCAGAGGAATTCGCCCGCGCCTCCCGTGCCCAGCACGCCTGCTGCACGGCAAAGAGTGCAACCCCAGCAACCACCGACCATCATCGTGCCTACTCGCGTCGTCATCGTTCCGGTGACCGTGAAGGATTCCCGCGGCCAGCTTGTGGCGGGCCTCGAGAAGAGCGACTTCCGCCTCTTCTCCGACAGCATCGAGCAGAAGATCGCGGGATTCTCGTCGGACGCGATTCCGCTATCGACCGTCGTTCTCATCGACAACGATCTCCCGGACCGCGCCGTCACTCAGGTGCAAAAGAGCCTCGAGGCCATCTCCGGCGGATTCGGCCCGCGCGATGAAGTCGCTCTCGTCACGTACGATCAGTATCCCAACCTGGCCTTCGATTTTTCGACGAACAACGATCAGCTCTTCACCCAGCTCAAGCGCCTCGAACTCGGTTCGCATCCCACGGCAGTTATTTCCGATCCCACGACGGCCGGTCCCTTCATCAACGGCAAGCCGGTGCCCACCGCCACCGGCGCGCCCCAGCACGGCTCCATGCGCGGCAAGAGCACGAATTCCCTGGACGATGCGGTCTACGCTGCCGGCGAAATGCTTCGTTCGCGTCCGCGCGACCGCCGTAAGATTATCTTCCTGATCACCGACGGGAGCAATTCCAACAACAATCATCACACTTTTGACGAAACATTGCGCATGCTTCTTGAAGGCAACGTCTCCGTCTACTCGATTTCCGTCACGCGCTCGGTGCCGTTCGGCAAATCGATCGCGCAGCGCGGCATCGCCGCGATCGACAAGTACGCGAATCTGACCGGAGGCGACACGTTCTTCTCATCGAAGGACGCCGATCTCGAGCGGCTCTACTCCGACGTGACCGAACAGGCCCGCAACGAGTACACGCTCACGTTCTATCCTCCCGCGGAAACGAATACGGGCAAGGATTTTCATTCGATTGAGGTGCGCATCGAGCAGCCGGGGCTGAACGTGACCGCGCGCTCGGGCTATTACGAGAGCGCGATTGCGGCCGGGCGCTGAGGCGTACGCGCGCGGGAAAATTATGATTGCGGGTCGCGCTGAAAATTTTTCGTCGCGGCACCTGGTGCGGTTTTTTCTTCTTGACTTGATTCGTGGCAGCCTTTATAGATGAATGAGCGAGTTGAGCAGCGACGTGAATTTTTGGCGCGCTTTTTCGCAGGGAGAAAGTTCCAAGTAGTCATGCGCGGAACCGATCCGGGCTTCTGGTTTGAACGGAGCCTCTGAGAAATAAAAAGCGGAGCAGCCACAAGCTGCCCCGCTTTTATTTTGGTGGCGCACATTTCATTGATATGCGCGACCCGAGAAGAAGACCTTTTACCGCCGAGGCGCAGAGGACGCAGAGAAGAGAACCCGGAGAAAGAACATCTCTACGGCGCCATAGGGCGAATCGGCACCAGCGTTTCGTGCGCGGGGCAGATCGGTTTGTAGTCGCAATACGAGCAAGCAAAGCCGGGCTTCGCTGAGAATTCTCCCGCGCGAATGAGGTCCGCCACTTCAGAGATTTTCTGTTTTGTTGCGGCGAGCGCTTTTTCGTCGCGCGTGGTTGCGACCGCTTCGTTGTTCACCAAATTGTAGAAGACAAGGCGCGAAGGCTCGAGGTCCAGCACCTCACGCGCGGCGAGCGCGTAGATGCCGAGCTGCAAGTCGGCCGCCGTTCTCTTCGCGTCTCGCGCTCGTCCCGTTTTGTAGTCGATGATCTCCACTTCGTCTTTGTCCCGGCGATTCACCTGGTCCATTCGACCTGTCACTACGACTTCGTGCTCGAGCGGCAGCTCGAACGGTTTCTCCTGATACAGCACGTCGGCGGGCGCCGCGATGTATGTGTGATAGAACGCTTCCAGTTGCTCGCGCCCGGCCTTGCGGTATTCCTCTTCCTGGTATTCGTCCGGGAATCCGGCGGAAGTCCACTCGCGGTCGAAGATGGCGAGGATTTCTTCGAGCGGTACCGCCTTGCCGCGCTTTTTCACCTCGCTCACGAATTCCTTGATCGTGGTGTGCATCACGTTTCCGAATTGCGCTTGCGCCTGCGGGCCGCCGCGAATTCCCCACGAGTAGCGGAACTGATATTTCATCGGGCAGGTTTCGTAGGCGCCGATGGCGGACGCGCTGAGTTGCAGCGGCTCGGGGCGGGGCGGATGAAACGCCTTAGCCCAGAGCGCGATTCGCGAATAGGCCTTCGAGTTTTCGCGCAGGGAACGGAATAGCGGCGCCGGATCTGGTTCCGCTGCTTCGAGTGCGCCTGTTTCCTCTTCGTCCGGCACGATCACGTGCGGCGCCGACTGCGCGGTGTCCAGCTTCTTAATCTTCGCGTCCTTCAAAATGTCTTCCAGGAATATCGAGGCTCTTTTTCGCTTGTTGACGATCGTCGAAAGCGTGAGCCGCTGTTGCGCGCGCGTGACCGCGACATAAAACAGGCGCCGCTCTTCCTGGATCTGAAAATCGCCCTGCGGCAAATCCTCTCTCATCAGCTCGACCGGGAATTCGAACACGGGACGCCGCACGCCGGAAGGGAAGTCGGACTTGCTTAGCCGCAAAATGAAAACATTCGGGAATTCCAGCCCTTTCGCCGCGTGGACGCTCATCAGCTGCACGGCATCATCCGCAATTTCTTCCTCGATGCAGATGTCGCCATCGAGCTCGTGGAAATATCCGAGGTATTCGATGAAATCGCGCAGCCGCGTGTCATCGTTCTTGCGTTCCCACTCCTTCACGAATTCGGCGAGCCGCTCGACGTATTGCCGATCTGTTTGCGAAGGCGCCAGCTCGAGCGTCGCGATCAGTTCATCCAGCAGGTCGGTCATCGTCTTTTTTCGCGCGCTCTGGCGCAGGCGCTGCATCATCCCAACCAGCTCGTTGAGCTTCGGCTTTTCGTCCTTGGCCGCTTCGACTGCATCCCACAGAGCGCCTCGCGGGCGCTTTTTGTCCGCGCGCTCGGCGAGCCGCACCAAGTCGCGCGGCTCGAGCGCCCAGTAGGGCGCGGCGAGGATGCGCGCGCAGGCCACGTTGTCCGCGGGCAGCGCGATGAGGCGCAGCCAGGCGAGCAGGTCGCGCACCAGTGTGTTGCCCAGGATCGAAGCCTTGCGAATCACGTATGGAATCTGGCGCCGCCGCAGCACGTCGACCAACTGCGCGCGGTGCACATGCTTTCGATAGAGCACTGCAAAGCTTTTCCAGTGCGCGCCCGCAGCGTGCAGGCGTTCGATTTCGGACGCGACCCAGTGCGCCTCTTCGCCGGGCGCGGCGAATTCGACGATGCGGATTTTTTCGCCTTCGGGATTGTCCGTGGTGAGATTTTTCGGCGGCAACAGCGGGGAAGGCTCGTTATTTTTGATCATCTCGCCCGCGACGCGCAGAATGCGGCGCGTCGAGCGGTAATTTTGCGAAAGCGAGACGAAATGCTTTTGCGCGTGCTGATCCTTTTGCAGGCCCTCGCCGGATGCGGTGGCGCCGCAGAATTTCTTGAGGAAATGGGTGAAGCTGCCGAAGGACGCACCGCGGAAGCGGTAGATCGCCTGATCGTGGTCGCCCACGGCGACGATATTTTTGTGGCCGCCGGCGAGCAGCCGGAGAAGCTCGAGCTGCGCGATATTGGTGTCCTGGAATTCGTCGACGAGGACGTACTTGTATTGCTCGCGCATGCGGGCGAGCAGCGCCGCATCAGATTTCAGCAGCTCGACGGCTTGCAGCAGTTGCGCGCCGAAGGTGTGCAGGTGGCGCTCGCGCAGCAGACGCTCGCTCACGCGATAAACGCGCGCCAGCTCTTCCTGCTTGGCCACTTCTTCTTCGGCGATGGCCCGCGCGTCGGGCTCGAGCGCCGATTTTATTTTTTCGTGCGCGCTGCGCAGGTCGTCCACATATTGCTGGTAATCATCGGGCGTGACGAGCTCGTCCTGACAGCGCGAGAAAAACGTCTGAAAATCGCGAAGAAATTCCGCCGGCTCGGACAGGCGACGGAAAATCTTGAGGTCGAGCTCGGCGATGTTGCGCCGCAGCAGGATGCGGTGGTCGATGTCGTCAAGCGGCTGAATCTCGGGATTCGCCTCGCGCAGGATTTTCTCGAGGCAGAATGAGTGGAAGGTGCTGAGCCAGACGTCCTTGGCGCGGTCGTCCCCGGCTGCTTTCATCACGCGATGCTTCATCTCGGCCGCGGCTTTATCGGTGAAAGTGAGGCCGAGAATGTTTTCGCCAGCGAGATCGGGGTTCGACGCGAGTAGCGTGGCGATGCGTTCCGTGATCACGCGGGTTTTGCCGGTGCCCGCGCCCGCCATCACCAGCAGCGGTCCTTCGCCGTGCTCGACGGCCGCGCGCTGCTCGGGATTCAGGGGGAAGCCCGAGCCGGATGCGGGGCGCTCCTTCGGATTTGTGGTGGTCGCCATGCGCGGAAGGGCTATCTTAACAGATTTTCCGTGGGCGAATATAAGGCGAATAGAAGTGGTTAGATGACGGCGAAAGCGAGCCTGATAGACACAGAGATCACAGAGATACGGCATGAGGCCACAGAGAATACTAAGATTCACCGCCGAGACGCAGAGGGCGCAGAGGCGTCGGGGCCGCGACATTCACCAATTTGCTCTTTGCGTAGGGGTTTGCGCCGTTAGAATACCGGGATGACGCGCTGGTTTCCGATCGAGACGCCGCGGCTGGTGCTGCGCGAGTTCCGTCCTGAGGACGAGCTGGACATCCACGAATATGCTTCCGATCCGGAGGTCGTCCAGCTGCTGATCTGGGGGCCGAACACGCGCGAACTGACGCGCGCCTTCCTGACGAAGACGCTCGAAGAGCAAAAAGAATGGCCGCGCAATTCGGTGGGGCTCGCGATCGAGCTGAAGGACGAGGACCGCGTGATTGGGTCGATCGGGCTGCGCATCAAGGACGAGGCCAACCACGCCGGGGACATCGGGTACGTCCTCGCGCGGCGCTGCTGGGGATGCGGCTACATGCCCGAGGCCGCGCACGCGGTGGTCGACGCCGCGTTTCGCCGCGCGGGGCTGCATCGGGTGTGGGCCACGTGCGATCCGCGCAATCGCGCGTCGTATCGCGTGATGGAAAAAATCGGCATGCGGCGCGAAGCCCACTTCCGCAAAAACGTCTTCGAGAAGAACGAGTGGCGCGATTCGTATTTGTACGCCGTCCTCGCCGAAGAGTGGCCGGCGACCGCCGCGATGGCCGTGAACGAATAGCGAGGCGCTCACATGCGATTCGACGATCGCGATTTGGCCTGGTCCACAACAGCTGAACTGACGCGTGTCTTCGCGCGGCGCCGAGCTTGACGAAGCTTTCGACTCAAGAAACATCCGCAATCGTGGCCCACTTCGTTTGTCTCTCCGATAGTAAAATCGTAGTGTCGCTGCACTAATCCGCACGGAATCAGCTCGAGGTATCCAGATGCGCCTCGTGAAAATCTTTTGCGTTGTCGCTTCCCTGAGCTGTTTGGCGCGAGTCGTCGCAATCGCCCGTGGGATTCGCTCATCCGAAACGGGTTCGATAGGCGCAGGGCACGGTATTTTGGCCGCGATCTGGCTACTTGCCATTGCCTTGGTCTATGCGGTTGAATTCTACGGAATTCACACGAAAGCGCTATTTGCTTGGAAGCTTGGCTGGGTCATTCTCGCGACGACATACCTGGAGTTTTTCGTTGCGGCAGGATCGGCCGCCATTAAAGTCCCTGAAACTGATTCCCCTCGGGTCGCGTTCGCCGGTGTGATGGTGGTCGGGGCGCTAGTCGCATCCTATTGGGGATTATGGTGGAAGCGTCAGAAAGGCTATTTCACCGGGCAGTCGCCGACGATTGCGAAGACCGGAACGAAGGAATTGACGATTGTGTTTGGCACAGCGGCGCTGGTATTGGCCGTCGTCATGTTGCTCGAAGGCCAGACGGACAAATATCTCAAGCTCACCAACCCAGCCGTCGAGCAATTCCACGCTCAGCTTGCTGCGGGGCAGTATGCCGCGATCTATGAGGGGGCGGACGAAACGCTGCGCAGAAAGACTACTGAAGCCGATTTTGTGGATTTGCTGCAGTCCGTGCACCAAAAGCTTGGAGGCGTTCAGGATTCGAACCTGAACCGCACAGGGATTGCGTGGCACAGCAGCCAGAATGTCACTATATCGCTCCATTACGAGACCAAGTTTGCGTATGGGTCGGGGACCGAACAGTTCGTGTGGCAAGACAAAAGCAACCGCGTGACTTTGGGTGGATACCAAATACGATCGAAGGTCCTGACCGCGAAATGAAAATGGCGAGTGGGGCGCTGTGCGAGCGGCCCACTCACCACCGGAGGCGACTCCGGCTAGCGCTTCGAGGCTTGCATCTGCGCAGCGCTGGTGGCGCTGAGCAGAAGCTGCGTGCCGCCGTCGAGGTGCACGTTGCGGCTGGTGGACGTAATCAGCGAGCCCTGCGTTGCGTTGGACGCCGAAGAGGCCAGGTTCAGCCCCTGCATGTTGAAGACGCCCTGACTGTTCGAGGTGAGCTGACCGGCCGAGTTCAAACCGCCCACAGCGCCGCGCGACGCGCTGCCTGCCACGTTCGTCGTCGAACCGACCGTGCCGCCCACGGTGCCGCCGACGTTGCCCACCGGAGCGCCGACGCCTCTAGTCGTTCCTGCAACGGATGAAGTGGCTCCGCCGACTGCTCCCAGCGCGCCTGCTCCGCCAACAGGACCACCACCGCGCGACATGCCGCCACCCGCCATGCCGGCACCGGCTCCGCCGCCCGCCATGGATTGGCCGGCGACTCCGAGATCATCTCCGCTGTCAGCCATCGAGGCAGCACTCTGCGCGGCAGACATCGCCTGGATCGTGGCGTTCATCGGAACTTCGCGGCCATTCTTCATGACCGCCTTGTCGAACATGATGCCGAGGTCGGATTCCGACTCGTGCTTCGAGCGGGCCTGCGCTTGCGTCACATGCCCGACGAGTTCGGTGCCCTTCGGGAGCATCGTTCCGTCGGGTGCCTTCGAGGCACGCGTGGTTCGCGCCCGGACAGTATCGCCGGGCTTATTCTTCTTCGCGTCGACCGGGTGAAGGAGGGTGGCGTTCATGTTCGAATTCGCCGCCGAAGAAGCAGAGTCATGCGAATTGCGTGCGGCCGCCGAATTCACCGCGCTGTTGCTCGCCTGCGCGCCGCTCTTATTGGCGCTGGCCGAAGTGGCGCCGGCGGTAGAGGAACCGGCCTGGCTACCATTGTGCTGCGCCGAGGCCGCCGCGGAAGAACTGTTTCCCGCTTGAACGCCGCTTGACCGGCTTGCGTCCGCAGATGTGCTGGTCCCTGCCGATGCGCCGGCTTGCGTTCCTGATTGCGACTGCGATTGGGCGTACGCGCTTCCCGCGGATAAAATTCCCGCAAGAATGAAGAAGGTGACCCGTTTCATGTGCTTTCTCCTTTTGCCTGATTGGCGCGTTCCTGGTGCTTGGGCCGAACGAATCGGCGTCCGAATCAACGAAGCAAAATGCTGGGGATATTTTGCTATGAACCTATTTGAGGCGAAGTACCAACGGGAAGGTTGCGTCTCGAAACACTAAATACATTTTTTGCTGTAGGCGGGAAATGTCGGGCGAAAGTGGATGTTTCTCTTCGTGATGATAGCTCTGAGTTTATTGCGCAGCCGGAGGGTGCCAGGGAATTCCCAGGGCTAAAGCCCGATTCTCCTCACGCGCTTTTCGCGAGCCTGCCCTTCGACACTTAGGGTAAAAAGGCTCACGCTTCCACCTGAGGGCCGGAGAACCGCTGACGCGAGTTTTCGGAGGTGAACTGCGGGTGGAGAAATGGCGAGGGGGCCGCGGCATGCGCTGCGGCCCCCTCGCCATTTGAGACTTAGTCGGCGCTGACGGCCATTTCGGGCTTCGGGACGGTGTTGATCGTCTTGAGGATGCGGGAGACGATCTGGTAGGGATCGCCCTGGGAGTTCGGGCGGCGATCTTCAAGATAGCCCCGGTAACCGTTCTTGATGAAGTTAACGGGCATGCGGATGGAAGCGCCGCGATCCGAGAGGCCGAAGCTGAACTTGTCGATGGCCTGTGTTTCGTGCAGACCGGTCAAGCGCAGATGGTTGTCGGGACCGTACACGGCGATGTGCTCGGGAATATTCTTCTCGAAGGCCGTCATGAGGGACTCGAAATAGGCCTTGCCGCCCACTTCGCGCATGTATTTCGTCGAGAAGTTGGTGTGCATGCCGGAGCCGTTCCAGTCGCCCTTGATGGGCTTGCAATACAATTCGAAATCCACCTCGTATTTCTCGCAGAGGCGCGCCATCAGATAGCGAGCGATCCAAGTGTCGTCCGCGGCCTTGGCTGAGCCCTTCGCGAAGATCTGGAATTCCCACTGGCCCTTCGCCACTTCGGCGTTGATGCCCTCGTGATTGATGCCGGCCGCGAGACACAGATCGAGGTGTTCGTCGACGATCTGGCGGGCTACGTTGCCCATGTATTTATAGCCGACGCCGCAGTAGTACGGCCCCTGCGGACCTGGATAACCTTCCGCCGGGAAGCCGAGGGGGCGCCCATCCTTATAGAGGAAATATTCCTGCTCGAAGCCGATCCAGAGATCGGGATCGTTCTCGATCGTGGCGCGCGCGTTGGTGGGATGCGGGGTGCCGTCCGGGTGCATCACTTCGCTGAGGACGATGTAGCCGTCTTTGCGGGCGGCATCGGGATAGAGAGCGACAGGCTTCAGGATGCAATCGGACTTATGTCCTTCGGCCTGCATCGTGGAACTGCCGTCAAAACCCCACAGGGGCAGATCGGCGAGCGTGGGAGGATGTTCAAATGCTTTGATCGTGGTCTTACCGCGCAGCTCGGGGATGGGTTTTCTGCCGTCGAGCCAGATGTACTCCAGTTTATATTTCTTCATAGTGTTTTGTGATGTCCAGTGGGCCGGGATTATGAGTACGCCCGGCCATGAGATGTGAAACGGCGCAGGAACTCGGCCGATTCAAGCATATGAAAAATACAGGGTAGACGTTGGTATCGTCCAATTCATTAAATCTATCGGCTCGATTCGCCAATTTCGAGCGCGCCGGCGCCTTTCGCCCGCGCCGGAGACTCGGAAGCAGGTGTTGGGGCTTAGGGATGCAGCACGACGGCGGCTGCGGTGGTTGCGCTGTTTGTGTAGTCGAAGCGGATGATCCACTCGCTCGGGGCGCTTTTGGCGTTGACGTCGGGCGGACGGAATTTCCATTCGCGAGCGGCGGCCATCGACAATCGGGCAAAATAGCGGCTCGGTCCCGGCCAATCGAATTGCGCGCCGGTGACGTTGCCGGAGGGATCCACGTTGACCCGCACGCGCACGCGAACGGTGCCGCTAATGGTGGCGCTGGCGGAGCGGAGCACGTCGGGTAGCACGCGATTGAGCACTTCGCCTCGCGCGAGAACTGCGGTCGGCGGCGAAGGCAAGGCTGCGGGCTTGACCGGAGCCGGAGGAGCGGCAGCAGGCAGGGGAGCCGCCTCGGCCACGCCGCTTATAGTTGGACTCGCGCTAAGGGAGGGCTGCGGCTGCACTTGCACTTGCGCAGGGGCCTCCTCTTTTGCTTTTGCAGACGAGATTTTCGCGGGTGCGGCTGGCGATTCGATCGCGGCCGGATGAGTTGCTGGCGACGCCTTGTGCGAGGCGGACTTGGGCAATACGACGAGGAGGACCGCTGCCAGAGCGAGCCCCATGCCAATCCAAGCAAGGGGATAACGCTGCTTCGAGGGCGTCTCCTCGCGGCGAGCGACCGGGGGATCGACCTCCTCGACTTCAGCAAGCGCAGCCTTGGCCTCGAGACGCGCCTTGAGGTTCGAGACATTCCAGCGGCGCTTGGGAGTCTTCGCCAGGCAATGTCGCGCCAGTTCGAGGTACGGCGCGGGCAATTCCGCGGGCAGGGAGACCGTTCCATTTTCTTCCGTCTCCGGCAAACGTCCGGTGAGGCATTCGACGAGTGTGACGCCCAGCGACCAGACATCGCCCGCCGTGGAGAGTTCGCCAGCGACGCATTCCGGCGCGCAATAGCGAGCGTTTCCGTTGCGGCGCTCGCCGAGCTCGCCGATGCGGCAGATGCGATCGCTCGAAAGCTTTAATTGATCGCCGATGGCCATGATGTTCGACGGCTGAATGTGGCCGTGCACGAAACCCTTTCCGTGAATGTAGCCGAGAGCATCCAGCATGGGGCCGAGCATTTCCTTGGTCTCCGCAGGCGAGAGCGCGCGCTGGGTGAGAATCTCGGCGAGGTTTTCTTCCGCATATTCCATGACCACGTAGAGCATGGGAGTGTTTTCCACCGTGCAACGGCCCGCGTCGAACAGGCGGATCAGGTGCGGATGCGAGAAGCGCGCGGCGAGCCGCCAGCGGGTGAGTTGAGGCTGCGCATTTCCGGGCGGCGCATCGATCAGTTTAATTGCGGCCCTGTGGTTTTCGGTGTCCGCGCACTCGGTCAGGAAGACGCCGCCGTGCTCGGTGCCGCCGAGGTACTGGATGAGCGGAAATCGTCCTTCGACGATTTGGCCCTGCAGATATCTTCGTGCTTCGATCATCGTTCTCTCCCGTGCCCGTTCGGTTGGGCTAGGGCGACGCGCGCATTCGTCGATGTGAAGCCGGGGCCCCCAAAGAGCGCCAGCGGATTCCACGCGAAGGATGAATTCGAAACGAATACGCCGGCCGACAGTTTGGCGGCCGCACGGTCATCCACGCTGGAACTCTTCAATTGGCTGGGACTTCGTCGTGTTCGAGAGGCCAGTTTCGCCTGCCTCTCGCCCGCTTTCGAGGAACCGCCCGCATTATATCCATCCAGGCGCGAGAGAAAAGGAGAAAGTTCTGCCGGGGGGGTGGCCGGCTGGGACTGCGTTTTGCCGCGAAATGGCTGCGATTTTTGCACCGGAACGAAACGCTCCCCTGGAACGTTAGAAGAATTTTAGGCGCGTCGAATCGAAGATACCACTGCTCTAAAGGCCAGTTTTAGAGCAGGTGGAGGGCCGGTCGAGGCGAAGGGCGGCGCTCGGTACGCTTTGTGTTCTGAAACACAGAGAAGCCCTTCTTGACTGAGGACTGAAAGGGTTGGGGTAAGATTGTGAGTCACTCCTTTTCAACGTGCGGTAAGGGAGTCGCGAACTGGAACCATGATGATCACATTAATTGCGGCCCTTTCAGGATTGCTGCTCGGAAGCGGGTGGGCAGGGGCAGTGGGCTTGTACCTGTTTCTGACCCGTTCCTATCGCCGGGCGCGAAACCTAGTTGCGATTGGACTAGGCTATCTTGTCGTTGTAACCGTGAGCATCGGCAGTTTGTTGCTATTGTCTTCGTTCTACGACGTTACGGGAATCGTCCGTCATAGCTCATCGGACGAAGCAGCTCTGTCCGCCTACACGATTGGTTGCGCCTGTGTGATGTTTTTCACCTTAAGAGCCGAAATTCGTTGGCGAAAATCGATCTTTATGTCAAACCAGCGTAGCAAGAAATAGGGCTACCGCCGGGTTCCAGAGCCGGGGCCGGCGGGGGCCCCGCATTCTTTCCACAGTTTTTCCCAGTTCCACATCCTGGACGTTAGCGCGCTCGACAGCGGGAAGCCGAGCTGATGCGCGAGCAGGCACACCTGGCCGCGATGATGGGCTTCGTGAGCAAGCATGTAGCAGAGCATTTCGACGCCGACGGGCCAGGGCCGGCCCCAGCCGTCTCTGCGAAACTTCTTGATGCGGCCGCCACCGACGAGCGCTTCCGCGAGCATCTCCGCGCAGAGAGCGGCGCTCTCAGCCAACGCTGCGCGGGCCTGCCGCGGCGTGCAGTGCGTGCGGTTGAGCTGGCGCGGAACGTTCAGGTGCGGCGCGGTCAGCCTGATCCATTTCGTGCGGACATTGTGCATGTGGGTGAAGATCGCCGCAATGGGGCGGATTTTGCCGGGCGGTTTGGCGTTCCATGCGGCAGGATCAAGATGTTCGATCAGAATCTGGTTCGTGCGCTCGTTGGCGGCAAAGATCCGGATGGCGCTTCGGCCGAGTGGCGTTTGGGTCTCGGATGGACGTGTGGTCACGGTTCTGCTCCTCGACCTAATCATACGTCCGGGCCATTGGCCACTTCGGACGAATCTAGGGCAGGCACCTGCGAGGCAGCCATGGGCACCAGGTGGACCGAGCGCCAATCCTGGCATCCATATCCGTTACTCCTGGAGGTAATGGATCAGGTCGGCCTACCCCGAGGAGCGGAGTGCAAATGTTTACCCTCTTTCGGCAGTGGGTTTGTCGGAACCACAAGGTTGCCTTCTGGCCGCAGCAACCTGACAATTTATCTATATGTTATCAAAGGCTTTAGGATATCTGTTAGGGGCGAGGATCTTGGTTACCGAATTGCCAGCTTCACGGCTAAGGCGAAACGTCGAATGGGGCATTCCCGGCCAGTGCAGGCCGTGCCCTATCCCTGGGGGACGGGGGTATAAAATGCTAAAGCGGTTCTTGGCTGTGATGGCTGTTGGGGTGGTTTTATCAGTTTTGGGGGTTGCTCCGCTCAGGGCGGATACGGTGGTGCCTTTGGATTTGACGAATGGTTTCATCACGTGTCCTGCCGGCGGCTGTGCTGAGGTGACTATCGATGTAACTTCTTCAACCAGCGCCACCCTCGAATTCACGAGTTTGCTCAGCGGATATCAGTTCGATACTGTTGGGTTCAATATCACTGGTGGAACGATCAGCAGTATCGCTCCACCTACGCCGAAGTCCGGCGGAACCAACCAGGATGGCTTCGGGAAGTTCGGTTACGTGTACGACACTGGTAACAATGGCGGATCGACCGGAAGCGCCTGCAATGGGACGATAGCCGATGCAGCGTGCGATTTCACCCTCACCATCACTGGAACCGGTCTTTCAGCGGCAGATTTTGAAACCGTCGGCAGCGCTGACACCTGGTTCGCAGGTCATATAGCGAGCGCGACTTGCACGGGCTACGTCGGTGGTGGCGGCCCCGCAACTACTAACCCCGACGACGGCGGTGCTTGTTCCTCGACATCGGCGCCCGAGCCGGGAACCTCGGGGATGCTCGGGATTGGGCTAGGGGGTCTTCTGTTACTCGGGTTCGGATTTTCCTCACGCCGCCGAGCGCTCAGAGTAGACGGTTTCAGCGTTTAGCAGTAAGAACAGCATTCTCAAGAAGGCCCCGCGATATCGGCGGGGCCTTCTTTTTTTCCACAAGATCGTCGATCACTCCGCGGTCGTTGCAGCCTTTGCAGGGTCAATCCAACTTCGCCACCGCAACACCACGACCGAGACTCCCGAATTCGGCCGGCTCCTGGTGCGTAACTGAGCTGTACATATCGAAGCGCAAGACTTTTACAAATTGAATATGTAAAGCAAAAAGCGGGTGAGGAACAAGTCCGCCACGAGTACGGTCAACGAGGACACGACAAACGCCATAATCGTCGCCCGGCCCACACCTTCTGTCCCGCCTTTCACTCTCAGACCCTGATAGCACCCGATTGTCGCGACGAAGAAACCGAAAACAAGCGGCTTCGAGAAGCCGATCACGATGTCGCCGGCGGCCAGCGCGCTGATGGCGCGAGTCCAGAACTGCTCCGCATTGAGGTGCAGCGTGATGCGCGCGACGAGGAATCCACCGAGCAAGCCAGCGCAATCTCCGACCGCAACCAGCAGAGGCAGAATGAACACCGTCGCAAAGACGCGCGGCGTCATGAGCTTGCTGATGGGATCGACGCCCATGCTCCGCATCGCGTCCACCTGTTCGGTTACGACCATGGAACCCAATTGGGAAGCCATCCCGGTCGCATTCCGACCGGCCACCAGGAGTGCGCAGAACACCGGACCAAGCTCGCGGAGGAGCGAGAGCGAAAGGGCGTCGCCTGTCAACGCTGTTTCGCCGAAACGCCTGAATTGCGATGCTGCGTTGAGTACGATTACGCCGCCCACGCAAATGAGCGCGACAACGATGATGAACACCGAGCCGACACCGATGAGATCCATCTGTTCAACCAAGTCGCCGAGGTAGCGCGTCGTGGTGAAGAACGCGCGGACCGACTGAATGGCGAGCGACGAGTAATCCTGCACGCAGAAAATCCACGACTTCAACGTCTGCTCGATGTTTGAGGAAACCGATGTTGATTTCACAGTTGTGCCCCTCGTCAGAATGGATCGGTCAGTGGTGCTGAAACATTTACAAGAAAGCCGGAACAGGAGCTTACATCAGGATGTCACCGCAGAAGCCAACGACCTGCCGCTGGAACTGGTATCACCAGCAGAGGTTCTGCGACCGCAAACTGAAGTCGTTGCGCTCGTGGGCTGGGCCCGGCGGGAAACCGCCATTGCTTTCGTTATCTTGTAAGTTATCATAAGGCGATGTGTTCATCGACTCGATTGGGCACTCAAGCAGCCTCGGACGCCGCAGACGGTTTCGCCCTGGCGCGCAGCCCCGCAAGCAAGATTGCAACGCCTGTGACCCTGAAGCCGAGCGTTTTCGTATCCTATCGCGATATCTTCCGCATGGCGTTGCGCGCACTGCGACGCAACCGCCTTCGCACTGCGCTGACCATGCTGGGCATCATGATCGCGATTGCCGCAGTGATCTGCACGGTTGCAGTCGGCCAGGGAGCGACACAGCAGATCGAAGATCAGTTGACCGCCCTCGGCATCAACATGATCTGGATCGAAGCAGGCGGCCGGAACGTGAACGGCGTGCGCACTGGCAACGGACAGACCAAAACCCTGACGGTGGAGGACGCCGAAGCGATCCTGGCAAACGTTCACGGAATCGTTAGCGTGGCGCCGAATGTCGACGGCCCCATGCAGGCGGTCTATGGGAATGAAAACTGGTACACGCGCTTCCGCGGGGTATCGTCCGACTATTTTGATATACGCAACTGGCATCAGGCACGCGGCGCGCTTTTCACTTCCATGGACGCGGAACGCGAGGCCGATGTCTGCCTGCTGGGTAAGACGGTGGCGGACACGCTTTTCGGGTCAGACGATCCGATCGGCAAGACGATCCGCCTGCAAAATCTGCCCTTTAAGGTGATTGGCACCATGGAAGCCAAGGGGTTGTCGTCCTCCGGCTTCGACCAGGACGATGTCGTCGTGATGCCATACACCACAGCCATGAAAAAGATGAAGGGCATCTATTGGCTCGACGATATTTACGCTTCGGCGACTTCCTCCGCTGCCATTGAGCGGGCCATAGACCAAATCAGCGCGCTTCTGCGGCAGCGCCACCACCTGCGACCGGACGAGCCTGACGATTTCAACATCCGGCATCCCGAAGAGACTCTTCAAGCCCGGGAGCAAGCGAGCTGGGCCTTGACGCTGATGCTCGCCGGGATTGCTTCGATTTCGCTGCTGGTGGGCGGGATCGGAATCATGAATATCATGCTCGTTTCCGTCAGGGAGAGGACGCGCGAGATTGGAGTGCGCCTCGCCGTGGGCGCGACCGAAAAGGACATTCAGACGCAATTTCTGACGGAAGCTTCGGCGGTCAGTTTGCTGGGCGGAGCCGCCGGCATTCCGCTCGGGATCGTGGCATCGGTGGCCATCTCCAGAACTTTGCAATGGCCGGCCCTGATTTCGCCATTGGCAATCGCGGTCGCTGCGTTGTTTTCGTTTGGCGTGGGGATTCTTTTTGGCTATTACCCGGCCCGTATTGCATCTCGCCTCGATCCAATCGAAGCGATCCGCTACGAATAGTCCACTGCCTTAGCCGGCCTCAAATTGACGTAAGCTTACGCAATCCGCGCCAGACGCGCCCTCTGTGAAGGTTGACTTTTCAATCCACGCCGAGTAGTTTGCCTCCATGTTGAAGCACAGTTCCCTAGCCTGGGTCGCAGTCCCGATTCTTCTGTTCCTTAGTTCCGGCAGCCAAACTAAACCCCTCGATGACTCGATGCTCCGAAGCGCTGATCGCGACACGAGCAATTGGGTCATGTACGGGCGGACGTACGACGACCATCGGTTCAGTCCGCTGAATCAGATCAACGAGGAAACCATCGGCAAACTCGGCCTGGCCTGGAGCCGGGAACTCAACACCACGCGAGGCCTGGAAGCGACGCCGCTGGTGGAGGATGGCGTCATCTACGCCACCGGCGACTGGAGCGTAGTGTACGCGATCGATGCGAAGACGGGAGAGCTTCGCTGGAGGTACGATCCCAAGGTGCCTCGCGCACACGCTTTGTTCATCTGCTGCGACGTGGTGAATCGCGGTGTGGCGCTATACAAGGGCAAGGTGTACGTGGGAACGCTCGACAGCCGCCTGATCGCTCTCGACGAGCATTCCGGCGCTCCGGTTTGGTCGGTATCGACGGCGGACAGCACCACGCCGTACGCGATTACCAGCGCTCCGCGCATTGCCAAAGGAATGGTGGTTATCGGCAACGCAGGCGGCGAGTTTGGCGTGCGCGGATATATCTCGGCGTACGACGCCGAAACCGGAAAGATGGTTTGGCGCTCTTACATAGTGCCGGGCGACCCTTCGAAGGGGTTTGAGTCGAAGTCCATGGAAAGCGCCGCGAAAACCTGGAGCGGCGAATGGTGGAAAACGGGCGGCGGCGGCGCGGCTTGGGAAGGAATCGTCTACGACCCTGAGCTCGACCTGCTGTACTTCGGCACGGGCAACCCAACCGCCTGGTATCGCTCGCTCCGCGGCGGAGGCGACTGTCTGTATACCGCGTCGATCCTTGCCGTGCACGGCAGCAACGGCGAAATCGCCTGGCATTTCCAGACCACGCCCGGGGACAACTGGGACTACGACGCCACGGAGCCGCTGGTGCAGGCCGACCTGACCATCAACGGCCGCGCGCGAAAAGTAATCATGCAGGCGAATAAGAACGGGTTCTTCTACGTTCTCGATCGCAAGACGGGAGAGTTCATCTCGGGCACGCCATTCGTCGGCGACATCACATGGGCCACCGGGCTTGATCCCAAAACCGGCCGGCCCATTGAATCGAAGGCGGGTTACGAAGGTCCGAAACCCGTGATCGTCTCGCCTAGCCCCGACGGCGCGCATAACTGGCATCCGATCGCCTTCAGCCCGGCCACCGGGCTCGTCTATTTGTCGGCAAAAGTGGACACGCACATGTTGCATGCGCCTGATGCAAAATGGAAATACGATCCCGACGACCTGAACATAGGCTTGGAGAACTACGATGGTCCGCTCAACGCCAAAATGGCTTCTCTGCCGCCGCCAACCGGAGAACTCTTGGCGTGGGATCCGGTGCGGCAGCGCGCGGCTTGGCGTGTGAAGTATCCCGTAGCGGAAAGCGGCGGAACTCTTGCGACGGCCGGCAACCTCGTGTTTCAAGGGCGCGCGGACGGTATCTTCGCCGCCTATCGCGCCACCGACGGCAAGCAACTGTGGACATTCGACGCGGGCACGGGAATCATGGCCCCTCCCGTAACTTACCAGATTGATGGCGTTCAGTATGTGTCGGTACTCGCGGGATGGGGCGGCACTCCCGGATTATTCAACGCTCCGGGCGCGGGTCCGGTAAAGCCCGGCTATGGACGGATTCTCACGTTCATGGTCGGCGGCGCAGCCATTCTTCACGCCCCCGCTTACGGCCACAAGAATCCTCCGCCCGTGCCCTCCATCAGCATCAACGCGTCGCCGCAAGAGGTGCATCAAGGAGCGCTGCTTTACGGCGGCAACTGCGCGCATTGCCACGGAATAAACGCCGTAGCCGGCCCGGTGGCCGATCTCCGTTACTCGAGCAAGAGGGTCCTCGAAGGGTTCGACGGCATCGTTCGCGGTGGGAGCCTCGCCTCGGTCGGCATGCCGTCGTTCGACAAAATCCTGAACGCTGAGCAAGTGCGCGCGATCCAAGCCTATATCGTTTCGCGCATTCGCGAATCAGCCGAACCTGCGGAGGGCCAGCGCAAGCAGTGAGGATTTGCCGGCCGCGCGGCGAAGTGCATCTGAGGATCGCGCCTTGAATTCGCCCATCCCTGACCTCGACCCGTTACATTCACCCGCCCAAAATCGAATAACCGGAGAGTCCGGCGAGCGCGTGAATCAGCCACTGGGAACTGATTGCCGCGATGCGAAGCAACGAGTAGAATCCGCACGAGCAGGAATCTCTGAATCGGGAATTTCGGATGAGTCCAGAAAATCCCGGGGCCGAACTTCATCAGCCAGAATCAGAACAGCGCAGGAGTTCGCGTTTCCCTGTCACTTTGGTCTTGCTGGCACAATGGAAACAGAACAATGTGATTTTCAGCGAGGACGCTCAAGCTCTTCAGGCTAACCTTTACGGGGCGACCCTCCGGATGAAGGCCCGGCCGCCCATCGGCACGGAAATGCAGTTGACCAATCGCTTGTCGAACGAGACGGCGCAAGCGCGGGTCGTGGCGATCCGCTCGAACACCGACGTAGCGGTGGAGCTCCGCTTGCCGAGTGAGACCTTCTGGGGCACCACGTTCCGGCTCAAGAAGGCAGCTGCCGATTTGCGCACCATCGAACAGGCAATCAAGGAAGGCGGAGCGGACCCGCGTGTGTTGCGCGAGTTCCGCGAAGCTGTGGACTTCGTGCGAAAATCCGCCTGGGCCGTTTACGAATACCAGGAGCGCCGGCTCCAGGAAAAGGATGCATCCACGGTGCTTTCGCTCCTCACGCTTGAGCGAGTGCGCCGCGGCACGAAGCTAAACAACGACATCGCAGCAGATTGGGACGCCCGCGAACTGACTTCCGACACGCCTGGAATTCCCGAACTCTTGCGGGCCATCGAGAGTGTTGCCAAGCGGCTAAAAACGGCACAACCGAAGCCGGAGAATTAAAGTTGTGCGGCGATCGCCGCGGCTCTAATCCTGTTTGGTGAACGAGAACTTGACGGTGCGCGGAGCCCCGCCGCCCTGGCCTCCGCCCTGTCCCGTGCCGCCGCTGATCACCATGTCGTTGGTGTAGTGTTTACCATCCGCGGCAAGCGTCCAGACATCGTGAAACTTCCGGCCGTTCTTCATGGTGGTATCCACGGTCAGAACGTTGCCTTCCATCTTGCCGGTGGCTGTCGCGCCGTCCCACATCCCGGTGTCCATGGTGACGGTGCTGCCGTCGGTCGGGTACTTGCGAATGATCGTCAATTCCGGGCCGCCGTTGCGGCCGGGCTGCAACTCCGTCATGACGATCACTTTGCCGTCGAGCGCCAGCTTGCGCGTCATCGTCGGCGTGCCCGGATCGCTCGTCCAGTTTCCAACGAAATCCTGCGGGCCCTGCGCGAAGACAGGCAGGGCGACGATCAGAAAAATCGCAGCGTACATCAGTCGCTTCATGGGGGCCCTCCTCGATTGTGGCTACTTCCCGGGAGATACTCTACAGCCGTTGGCCCTCGGAAGTAATCAATAAGAGCAACAGTTCCCGGCGAACCCGCGATTAGGGCGGATTGCCGCACTGTTCTTTCCCGGATCGCTGTTGGCGCAAAATTGACGGGTATGCGGATAGGGACGCGAAAAAGGGACCACCCCCTGCGCTTGTGACGCTCGTGAATATTCCACAAAGCTGTGGGCCGGAGAATCCTACGGTACGGTGGGCGGGGAGGCGAGATACACGCCGAGCGCATGAGCCGTCTGAGTTATTACGTTGAATATCTCACCTGGATAGCTCGGGGGATGGGAGCATGCGGGACTGAGCATTTCCACTCTAGATTGTGACGCCCCGTTTATCGAGCACAGTTAGAAACATCACGCCGTACTCGATTACGACATTTCTCAGCAGTCTATGGACTTACAGGAAGCGTTGGAAAAAGCGGCACGTATTCTAGAAGAGGAGCAGGTGCAGCCGACGCTCACGTACCTATATGTATCCAATACTTGGCCGAGCAAGGACTTGCTAAAACAGTATGATCCGAAATACAAAGGATGGACACCTTCAATGGTCGCTTTGAGCAGCCTCTTGGAGGAACGGCGAGAAAGACCGAGGTATGTTTACGAAGATCCCAAGCTGTTTGCTTTCTTGAGCACAAATTTCGATCTCCTAATCAAGGTATTCAGCCAAGTATCCGAAGGAGATCGGGCCTCGTTCATCTCATCTCTCCTAGAGCGGGTGAGAAAACCACTTGGGGCGCGACGAGCGAAGGGCGCGGCTGCTTTTCCATCCTTTGGAGGTGAACAATCAGCGCTTGGACTTCTGTCCGAGTTCTGTATTCGCACCGGCCACCTCAAAGAATTACTCGCAGCAACTTCTGAGCCGACGTTTCCGACGGCAAGCTTGGCGATCTTGCTAACGCAAATCGAAGAAACGATAGCATTGAACTTCAATCTCTTCAGCGATAGCGATCTGGTATCCCTACCGTCAGGATTGGCGCATTTGTATGAAATCGCAGAGCGTCAAACATATTCGGCTCGCGGCCCCAGAAGCGGTGCGATGCAAAAGAACCCACACTATGTACCAGGCTATTCGGACGCTGGAAATGAGATCGTCGCGTCGATCAAGGGCATGACCTGCCCCCCGTTTTTGGTCCAGTCATAAGTTAGCATTTCGGGGTTCTTGCACATCCGAACCTTCTCGCGCCGGGGTGATGAAAACGACCGGCGTGGGGGGAGACGCCGGTCGCGCGACGGCACGCGCAGCGAACTCTTCCGGCGTCAGATACCTCAGCGAGCTGTGTGGGCGTACCGTGTTGTAATCCACCCGCCAGTCCTCGATCACCTTCCGTGCGTGTCGGAGATCCACGAACCAGTTCTGATTCAAGCATTCATCTCGGAACTTCCCGTTGAAGCTTTCGATGAACGCGTTCTGCGTGGGCTTGCCGCGCTCGATGAAGTGCAGCGCCACCTGATTCTGATAGGCCCATTGATCCACAACGCGGCTGGTGAACTCCGTTCCATTGTCTACTTGGATTGCCGCCGGTGTTCCACGTCGTTCTCGCAGCCCCTCCAGTACCCGCACCACACGCAGACCGGGCAGCGACGTGTCCGGTTCTATCCACAGGGCCTCTCGCGTGAAGCCATCCATCAGGTTCAGTGTTCGGAATTTCCGCCCACCGGCCATTTCGTCATGCGTGTAGTCCATCGTCCACATCTCATTTGCACGCGTCGGAAGTGCCAACGGTACCCGCGCTTCAGATCGAAATTTCCTGCGCTTCTTACGCTGCATTGCCAGCCCTTCCTCCCGGTACAGCCGATACACTCGCTTGTGGTTGACACGCCACCGCAGCGTTCCATCCGCGGTCTTCTCCCGTCGCAGGAAAATGTACAGCCGCCGATAGCCGAATCGCGGACGCTCGCCTGCCAACTCGCGCAGCCGAGCCCGCAACGCCGCTTCGTTCCGTTCCTTCCGCCGGTACCGCCAGCTCCCGCGGTGCATCCCGATCAGCCCACAGGCGCGTCGCTCGCTCAGTCTTACTTCTTCCCGCACGACACGCACCGCTTCTCGCTTCGCCCGCGGGCCTACCACTTTTTTGCCAGCACCACCTTCAGCGCGTCCAGGTCCAAGGCTTGTTGCGCCACGATCTTCTTCAGCCGTCCATTCTCTTCCTCCAGCTGACGCAGCCGTCGGGTCTCGCTCACTTCCAGACCACCGTACTTCGCTTTCCAGTGGTAGAACGTAGCTGTACTGATGCCAATCCGGCGACAGAGGTCCTTCATGGGAACTCCAGCCTCTGCCTCCTTCAACACCCCAACGATCTGCTCTTCACTAAAGCGGCTTCCTTTCATGGTGCTTCTCCTCTCGTGGTCTTATACCCGGAGAAGCTAAGTTTTGGCTGGACTAAATTTCGGGGAGCAGGTCACCGTAGTACAGTGGTTCCAAACTGCTCGCAATGCCTTGGAGTAGGTGTCCCAGCGTGTAAGCCACAGCGATACCAATCCCGACAGTTCCCAAGGACCCGACATCCGGTTTGGGCAGAGCAATCCCCAGCAAATCCAGCGTATAGAGAACAAAAAGGCAGCCGATCGTACCTGGAATCAGGTGAGCTATCGCGTCGTAGTAGTTAAACTTTTCAACCACGAAGAATCACTTAGCGTGCGGGCCGCACGAGGCCATTCTTTCTCGGAACATTATTAAATGTCAACTATGCTTTATATATGAACGTTGATCGCGTGGAGTCATTAGAAAGAGACCTCTGCTGGCCTGCCAACAAAGGCCGCTTCATCCCTCTCAGCAAAACGTGGTGTCGGGTTTCTTACTGTTCTTAATCAAGTCGGCAGCCAGTCTCACTCGCCAATGACAGTGCATGGAAAACGGCACATCGTCGGCATGCGAAATCAGGTGTCAGTCCTCGTCCAACCTAATTGATCGTCTTCCGGGTTTGACTACAAGGTCTTCGTTATCGGGGACTATCGTTATTTCAATCGACAATATGTGGGGAGACCCTGCTGCTTGGTCCCCTACCTTTCTAAGATGATCGATTGCTTTCATCAGATGTGATTCTTCAGCCCGCACGCCCGCTTGAATTCGGCGTTCTTCTTCCCCGTCCGCCTGTTTACGAAATTTCGTTTCGGCTAACTTTGCATCCCATTTAACTTTCTGAGTTTCCCAGAATTGATGACGTTCTTTGTTGATGAGGTGAATCAAAAGTGCGAGGCCGAGAATGATCTCTTGGCTTCCGGAGAGAACTATATCTACGCTGTTGCCGGTGTGAATTGACGCGATACGCATCCGCTCCCTTATGCGTACACGATGCGTTTCCCGCAGGAACGAGTACATTCGATTGTATGCACGTTCGATATCGGCTAGGAGCGAGCGAAGCTCCGCTACGAGCAGCACATCATAGCTAATGTGAATGCGGAGCTTCTCTACCTCCGCCAAATGGAACTCCTTTTCTTGGACAATGTACTAGTATATTAGAGAAACGGTATTGTCAACTCATCGCGTGCTATCCCTACGGCGAGGGAGCCCATCGCGGCGCAAGTCGGATCAAATAGGGCAGTTTCGCTCTAGCCTATCTCCTATCCCGGCGCAAAATTGACCCGCCTCTTCCCAGCGCCTATACTTTTCATCGAAGCAGAGTTTCGCGGCGGCTGGCTTTGTACAATGGGCCGCGCGCATCTGCTTTCGCAGAACGAGGCACTGATGCCTGAGCCTGGAACCGCTGTTAATCGCGAAGTTTTTCAGAACGCCTATGCCGGCAGCGCGCCGTGGGATATCGACAGGCCACAAGCCGTATTTCTAGTGGTGGCCGATCGGATTTCGGGTTCCGTCCTCGACGTGGGCTGCGGGACGGGGGAAAACGCGCTGCTCTTTGCGAGCAGGGGTTGCGCGGTGACCGGCGTCGATTTTCTCGAGCCGCCGATTATGGCGGCCAAGCAGAAGGCAGCGGAACGCAGGCTTGCCGCCGCGTTTCTGGTTGCGGACGCGCTGAAACTGCAAGAGCGGACCGAGCGCTTTGACAACGTGATCGATTCAGGCTTGTTTCACGTTTTCGCGGATGAAGGCCGCGCTCAATATGTGCAGGGCCTCAAGACGGTGCTCAAGCCGGGAGGGCGCCTGTTTCTGCTCTGCTTCAGCGATAGGACGCCCGGAAACATCGGCCCGAGACGCGTGACGGAAAAAGAGCTGCGCGATTCCTTTGCCGACGGCTGGCAGATCGAATCGATTAAGGCGTCGCGATTTGAGGTGCGTCCCGAAGCGAAGGCGATCTTCGCGGGCGAGGAACCCAAGACTTGGTTCATGATCGCAAGACGCGCTGGCTGAATCTGGAACGAGAATCGCCGAACACGAGTTGCGTCCGTGACTTGCGTTATACTTGCCCAGCCCTGTCGGTCACGGCTCCGAAAATGGTTGGACCAACCTCGATCTCGGCGGCCATCGCCAATATATGGTTGGTCGCTTGGGCGATTCGAAGGAAAGGTGAGCTCGACTACGATCTTGACGATACCGCCAGATTCGTTCGCTGGATCATGGCACTCACTTGCTTGGGCGTTCCGATTCTTAGACCCCAGCTATTGAATCCGCCGAACCTGCGGCTGACGGTGGGTGCGGTCGGCCTAGCGTTTCTCGTTTGGCCGAACCTCGCATACCATGTAACAAGACTGCTTCGGTTTTTGAAGATTCTGCCACGATCCAAAAGCTCGGTTCCTGGCGCTTCTTGATACCGGACGATGGTTGTAGCAGCCGCCCTCGGGCGGACGCGATGTGATTCGAAGGAGAAATTCCAATGGGATCGTTCGAAAATCCTGTGATTTTGAGTGCCGTTCGGACGCCGATCGGCAAATTCATGGGCGGGCTTTCGCCGCTCACCGCGACCGAGCTGGGCGCGCGCGCGATCGCCGAATCGGTGCGCCGCGCGGGCATCGAGCCCAAGCAGGTCGACGAAGCGATTTTGGGCAACGTGGTGCAGGCGGGGCTCGGGCAGAATCCCGCGCGGCAGGCGGCGCTGAAAGGCGGGCTCGATCCGCGCGTCGCCGCGATGACCATCAACAAGGTGTGCGGTTCGGGGCTGAAGGCGGTCGGCCTGGCGGCGCAGGCAGTCGCGCTCGGCGAATCCGAGATTGTGGTGGCGGGCGGCATGGAGTCGATGTCCAACACGCCGTACCTGATGAAGGGCGCGCGCGCCGGCTTCCGCCTCGGCAATGCCGAGCTGCTCGACTCGATGATCGCGGACGGCCTTTGGGACGCCTACGAAGATTTTCACATGGGCATGACGGCGGAGCTGGTCGCCGAAAAATACGGGATCTCACGCGCCGAGCAGGACGCCTACTCGCTCGAAAGCCATCGCCGCGCGGTGCACGCGATCAAGTCGTGCTTCGTGAGCGAGCAGATCGTGCCGATTGAAATTCCGCAGCGCAAGGGCGCGCCCGTCATCATCAAGACGGACGAATCGCCTCGCGAAGACACTTCGCTCGAAGCGCTGGCGAAGCTGAAGCCCGCGTTCAAGAAGGAAGGCGGCACGGTGACCGCAGGGAACGCTCCCGGCACGAATGATGGCGCGGCCGCGCTGGTGGTGACGAGCGAGCGCACCGCCGCGCGGCTCGGCAAGCAGCCGATGGCGCGCATCGTCGCGCAGGCCGTGAGCGGCCTCGAGCCGAAGTGGGTGATGATGGCGCCGGTCGATGCAGTCGAAAAGCTGCTCGCGAAAACCGGCTGGGACCGAGATCGCGATGTCGATCTCTACGAATTGAACGAGGCGTTCGCGGTGGCCGCGATTGCGGTGACGCGGCAGCTCAAGCTCGATCCGGCGAAAGTGAATGTGAATGGCGGCGCGGTCGCGTATGGCCACCCGATCGGAGCTTCGGGCGCGCGCATCTTGGTGACGCTGCTCTACGAATTGCAGCGCCGCAACCTCAAGCGCGGCATCGCGGCGCTATGCCTCGGCGGCGGCAACGCCGTCGCGCTCGCCGTCGAGCGCCCGTAGGGCTCCTCTTTGGGATTGGTGCAGCAAATGGCAAAGCGTTTCTGCGCCTTATCCCCCGCGCTTGTACAAAGCGAAAACCGATCGCACGTCGACCGGCGGCGACTTCGTCAGGAAATGGATGGCAATGATCTCCGCGTTGGTGACGACGGCCACGACAGCCACCGTGCTCACGACCCAACTCGAGGCGTCGAAGACCAGCAGCGCGACGAGCGCGCCGAGCATGCACAGGCCGTAAAACTTCGCGAGGTAGGAGTGGGTGGCTGGATATTTTCTGAACCGGCTGAGGCTGACCGCGATCACCGCGACCTCCGAAAGTACCAATAGCCCGATGGCCAGGGCGCTCCGCAGCATCACCGGTTTGCACAAAATCCACGCGGCGCCGAAGAGAAATAGGTAGTAGATCACATCCGTCACGCTGTCGTAGCGGCGCAGCCCGGGCGTTGCCACGCCGAAGCGGCGCGCGAGAATTCCGTCGAAAATATCGGAAAGCGTGCCAGCCAGCAGGATGGGCAGGTAGACGAGCCGCGTGACGTTCGCGAGCGCGCAAAGCAGTGCGACGGGGCCAAGCAGCAGCCGCAGCGTCGTGAGCGCAAACGGAACGTGGCGTTTCATCGCGCAGGAATCAGCTTGAATTTCCTCAGCGGATAGACGGTGCGCCATGCGTGCCCGGCGCCGTCCGGCCGGCACCGAATATACCTCGGACTCCCGCACGCGCGAAATCTCCGGAGACTTTGAGGGCCCCCGCAGCTTCAGCTGGTGGGCGCTCCGGTGTTCACCGCCGGGGCGAGATCGTGGCCGCAGAATGGGCAAAACTTGTCGTTCTCGACGATTTCGCGCTTGCAGCTTGGGCACGAAGGATGCAAGTCGCACCGGCACGTGGGGCAGAAGTTGAAGCGCGGCCCCACCATCGCGCCGCATTTCGGGCAGACGTAGGGCAGCGGCTCGCGCACCAAAAAGTAGATGATGAATCCGAGCGCGACGTACGCAGGCATCAGGATGATGCACAGTATCGTCCACAGAGCCGAATTCATGCCGCGGCGCTTGGCGTCGCGATTGACGTAGCCGAGCAGCAGGATCCACGGAAACAAGAAAAGGGCGCCGACCGTCACCAGCCCAGCCAAGGCCAGCGACGAAAGCCCCGGGTTATTGCTTACCGGCCACACGACGCCGTTATTCGCGACGCCGAACAGATTGATCAGCAGCGCGAGGATCTGCGCGATCACGAAGATGATACTCAGCGTGATCACGATCCACCGGGGAATCACTTTCAGCTCATCGCGAAAGCGCCAGCGCTCGTTCTTCCGGCGCAATCGAATCAGCCGCATGCGTTCGTTCCAGGCGTTGCTGACGCCGGAGCCCAGTCCTGCTTCTTTCTCGCTCATGGTTCCTCGCTCTCCGCTTTCCATTGCCTGTCCGCGCACGCCTCTTCAGTACGGTTCCTGATCCCACTCTCTTTTTCGACTGGCGAGCACGGCGCCCGCGGCCAACAGCGCCGGAACCGCCCACCAGAGCACGAATCCGAGTTCCCAAACGAGCTTTGGCATCCCGGCATGTTCGCCGACCCATGCGAATCCGCGCCACACCCACGGCGCCGAAGCGACTCCCAGCGCCCAGGAAACGCCGCTGACGGCCCATAGCAGCTTCCGCCCGGCGCCGCGCTCGTGCAGTTCATCCGCGCGCAGGCGGACGCTCATTTGCGCGCGCCTCGCGAGGCCGCGAGGCAATTCGATCCTCGTGCTCCGCAGCGAAGCCACCGCGCGCTCCGTTTCTCCCGCGGCGCGCACGCATGCCTCGCAGCCGCGGAGATGTTCCGCCAGCCAGACGCGTTCCACGTCTGCCAGAATTCCCTCGACGCGCTCCTGATCGATCAGGCGCTTTGCGCGCGCATGCATGTCTTCGCTCATACTCGTCCCTCCGGCAGCATCTCGCGCAAAGCTTCGAGCCCGCGATAGAGCCGCGACTTCACCGTCGAAATCGGCGTGCCCGTGATCGACGCGATCTCCTCGAGCTTCATTTCCTCCTGGAAGCGCAGCATCAGCACCTCGCGGAAGACGGCCGGCACGCGCCCGAGCAGCATCTGCACCGTAGCGTCGCTCTGCTGCTGGACGGCGCGCTCGAGCGGCGATTCCTCCGCCAGCGCGGCCGGCTCAAACGCGGGCGCGTCGTCGCCGGGCGCCATCAACTCGTCCAGGCTGCTCGGCTTCTTTTTGCGCTGCCAGTCGATCACCAGATTTCGCGCGATCGTGAAAAGCCACGCCTCGAATTTCCACTTGCCGTTGTACTGGTGCGCGCGCTCCAGCACGCGCATCCACGTCTCCTGAAAAAAATCCTCGGCATGCTCGCGATTGCCGGTGAGGTAGACCAGATAGCGGAAGAGGCGGTATTGATACTCCTCGATCAGACGATCGAGCAGATCGGGATCGCGGCGATTCAGGCCGCGCGCGAGAGCTTGCGTATCGTCTTCAAGCATCGTGGAAAATAGCAGCCCCGCCCGCCCTGCGCCCCAGAGCACGCTCGACCTGTTTGCCGTCGCGGTTGCGAAGATGGCGCTCATTCTACTTGGTATACGTCCCGGGCCGCCAAAAAGACGCACGGTCGGACGCCGGGACGGGAAGCGCACTGCTGCTGGCGCAAAACGCCTCTTTGGGGTAACAATGGCTCGCCGACATGTTTTGCCCGATCTGCAAGACGGAATATCGCCCCGGATTCACGAAGTGCGCGGATTGCGGCGTCGCACTCGTCGACCATTTGCCGGCTGGCGGCCCACCGGCCGACGGGGACGTCCCAACGGACTCGGAGGGCCGCGAGTTGCTTTGGAGCGGACTTTCTCCGAAGTTGTACGATGCGATTAGAGAAGCGCTCGATACCGCTGGCATTTCCCATAACGACGTTGAGAAGGAAGTCGCCGTCCTCCCGACCTTCGCTCAGAACGTGCAACTCGTCTGGATTGATCCGCGCGTGCGCGACGCCGCCCGGTCCATCTTGCATAGGGTTCTTTCCGACAGTGATCCAGAGGGCACGGGCCAGGGAGATTCGAATTCGGATCACCTCGGATGGATGGATCCCTTCAAGACCCGTCATAGCCTTTATAAGGCTCAGTCAGATGTGACGGGGTCGGAGAAGAACGACGAACCGGCCGAATCCACTGAGGACGCCGAACCACCGCCGAACGATGCGCCCGAAGATTTCCATCCCGAGGATGCGACATCCCAAATCTGGTCCGGTGAAGATATGGAAATGGCGCAATTCTTGGAGGACAGCTTGCGAGGCGTCGGGATCGGATGCGTCGTCAGCGAGGACGGCCGGAAAGGCCGCGTTCTAGTGTTGCCAGCCGATGAGAAGCGCGCGCGAGAGATCGTGCGCGAAGTGGTCGAGGGCGCACCACCCAAATAGCTTCCTCCACCTCCTTCGCTTCCTTTGTCTCCTCCACTTCGTTTATCATCATCGCTATCATGACCATCGATTCGATCAAAACCGTCGCCGTGCTTGGCGCGGGGACCATGGGCAACGGCATCGCGCACGTTTTCGCTCGCGCGGGGTATCGCGTCCTGCTGCGCGATGTGGACAAAGCTGCGCTCGACCGCGGCCTTGAAACCATCGGCAAGAATCTCGATCGCGAAGTGAAGAAGGGCAAGCTTACCGATGCCGACAAGGCCGCTGCGCTCGCCCGCATCCAGCTTGTTACGGATACCGTGCCGCTGGTCGGTGCCGATTTCGTGGTTGAGGCTGTCCCCGAGCAGCGCGATCTAAAAATTCGCGTGCTCAAGGAAGTCGACCCGATCCTTGGGCCCGGCGTGATCCTTGCGAGCAACACCTCTTCGATTTCGATCACCGAGCTTGCCGCGCAGACGCGCCGCCCCGACCGCTTCATCGGCATGCACTTCATGAATCCCGTGCCGGTGATGGTGCTGGTCGAGGTGATCCGCGGGCTGGCGACGAGCGACGCCACTTTCGGCACGACGATGTCGCTGTGCGAAAAACTCGGCAAGAATCCGGTTGCGGTGAACGATTCGCCCGGTTTCGTCTCGAATCGCGTCCTGTTGCCGATGATCAACGAGGCTGCTTACGCGGTGATGGAAGGCGTCGCCACGCCCGAAGCCGTCGACGCCGTGATGAAGCTCGGCATGAACCATCCGATGGGCCCGCTCGAGCTCGCCGATCTCGTCGGGCTCGACGTGTGCGTCGATATTCTCGACGTTCTGCACAAGGGGCTCGGCGATCCGAAATATCGCGCGTGCCCGCTGCTGCGCAGGTACGTTGCCGCCGGCTGGCTCGGCCGCAAATCCGGCCGCGGCTTCTATCAGTATTAGATGGAGTTCCCGTGAGACTCTCGCGCCGCTGGCGTGTGGCTGTCGTCGTGATCGCGTGGGCGATCGTTCTGTTTTGCCCCTACGAATCGACGACGGCCCCGGCGTGGCGCGTTCATGTCGTAGACGAAAGTGGAAAGCCGATCCCCGGCATTCGAGTCCAACAGGGCTGGCAGTATTTCGATATCGATGTCTCGCCTTGGCTTGAGGAGCGCATCACAGACGGCCAGGGCCGCGCTGCTTTCCCTCGGCGCATCATCTGGGCATCTCTAGCCCGCCGCCTCCTGGCAGCGGTCGACATCCCCGGTGGCACGCGCACGGGTCCCTCGCTCTTTATCCAGGCCTGCGATGTCGAGCATCTCGAGGAAGCCAAGCTCTTCTGGGATGGCAACTGGTATTGGAATCCGCCGATGCACAATGGGGAATCCGAGCTAGTCGCAAAGCCGGTGAAGGAGTGCAGCGAAATCGCTTCGTCCTTGTCCGAAACTTCCATCTTTGCTTTTTCTTCGCCCCATGCTAATATGCCTTCCCAGAAATGCATCAATCGGCCCACGAGCACTCTGCTAGAATCAGGCCGCTCGCTGCGGCGAGACCTAAACGAAATCCCTTTGAGGTGTCAAAATGAACGACGAAAAAGCTAAGAATCTCGACCTGGCAATCTCGCAAATCGAAAAGCAATACGGCAAAGGCTCGATCATGCGCCTGGGCAGCAAGGACGTGCTCGTGCCCGTCAGCGTGATCCCCACCGGCTCGATCTCGATCGACGCGGCGCTTGGCGTCGGCGGCTTCCCGCGCGGGCGCGTGGTCGAGGTGTACGGCCCGGAATCGGGCGGCAAGACCACGCTCACGCTGCATGTGATTGCCGAGGCCCAGAAGCTGGGCGGCATCGCCGCTTTCATCGACGCGGAACACGCGCTCGATCCCAACTACGCGCGGAAGCTCGGCGTGGATGTCGATAATCTTCTCGTATCGCAGCCCGACAATGGCGAACAGGCGCTCGAAATCGCGGAAGCGCTGATTCGTTCGGGCGGCGTGGATGTGGTGGTGGTCGATTCGGTGGCGGCGCTGGTGCCCAAGGCCGAACTCGAAGGCGAAATGGGCGAGCCGCAGATGGGTTTGCAGGCGCGCCTGATGTCGCAGGCGCTGCGCAAACTCACCGCGATCGTCTCGAAATCGCGCACCTGCCTGGTTTTCATCAACCAGATTCGCGAAAAAATCGGCGTGATGTTCGGCAATCCCGAGACGACCACGGGCGGGCGCGCGCTGAAATTTTACGCGTCGATCCGCGTCGATATCCGGCGCATCCAGTCGATCAAGGAAGGCGACCGCGTGGTCGGGTCGCGCACGCGCGCGAAAATCGTGAAGAACAAGGTGGCCGCGCCCTTCCGCGAGGCCGAATTTGACATCATCTATGGTGAAGGCATCTCCCGCGAGGGCGATCTGCTCGATCTCGGCGTGATGAAAAATATCCTCGAGAAGTCCGGCACGTGGATTTCCTACAAGGGCGAGCGCCTCGGCCAGGGCCGCGAAAACGCGCGCCTCTTCCTCAAGGAGCACACCGACATTCGCGACAAAATCGAGCACGAGCTGCGCAAGTCGCTCGGGCTCACTCCGCTTTCAGCGGCCGAAGCCAAGAAAGAGACTGCGGCGACCGATGGCGACAAGTCGCCCGCGAAAGCCACCGTCGCAGGACAGGCTCGCGCGGCTGGGCGCTAGCCGCAGGACAGGCTCGCACGGCTGCCCGATAACTGTACTTCGTGACAGGTGAAATGTCCGCTGCAATCTGCCAATGTGGGTAGGACGATGAAGGATCGTCCTGCCCTCTGGACGAGGGTCGAGCGCTCTTTGGTAATTTGAGAGGGGTAACAGGCTCCGCGAAGGGGCCGCGAGCGACAGTAAAGTTTGTGCCCACCTCCGTAAATCTAGCTACTCGGCGCCTCTTTTCTAATCGACATTTGGCGATTAGAAATCGCCCTAACTCCTTGCAAACAAACGGTGGGTGCCATGTCTAATCGACACGGTTGCGGTGGGTGCGCCGGCGGGCTACGGCGCGGATTCGAAGGCGCGGAAGCGGTGCTCGAGTTCCCATTGCGCGCGGGCTTTGTCGTTGTGCGCGAGAAAATCCGCGCATTTCGCGGACGGCTTATCCGCGCCAACCGGATCGCCCGCGCAGGCTGCGACGGGTTCGCCAAACGAATCCGGCGCGCGCCACACGCTTTCGCCCGGCAGGAAATCGTGTTCCATGCTCGTGCGAACCATCTGCTTCAGGTCCGCGTACCGCAATCCGTAGGTTTCGACCGCGCGAACGTATTCGTGCGTGAGATTGATGCGCGAGACGCCTTCGTCATCGGTTGAGAGCGCGACGGGCACGCCGTACCGGCGATAAATTGGCAACGGATGTTCTTTCCCGACGATGCCGAGAATCACGTCGTTGCTGGTGAGATTGATTTCGACCATCACGTGCCTCGCGGCCATTTCCCCCAGCAGATCGTAAGGACGATCCTCGTACATCACATCGACGCCATGCCCGATGCGCTCGGCGTGCGCCACTTCGACCGCGAGGCGGATATGACAGCATAGGCCTTCGTATGGGACTAGGCCCGGCGCGAGCTCGCCAGCATGCAGGCTGATGTGAACCTTGGGATAAAGCGCATGCAGGAAGCCGACCATGCGCATCTGCAGCGCGTAGTCGCGCATCGAGATGTAGCCGTCTTCGGGCATCACGAAATTGATGCCGACCACGCGCGAATCGGCCGAGGCGGTTTCGAATCCCAGCAGAGTTTGCGCGAAGACCTGCTGCTTCGGGAAGCCGCGCAGCACTTGATAGAGATAACGAATCTCGACGCGGCAGGCGGACGCGGCGTCCGGCTTGCCGCAGTGCTCGATTTGGCGGCGGCCGTTTTCCGCGCCGTCGATTTCGCCGCGCGCGACGGCGACATCGTTGCGCAGGCCGTGGGCGATGAGTCCATCGCGCAGTTTGGCGAAATCGTCGTTCCAGCCGACCTGCTTGGCGAGCTCGATCGTACGATCGAAATTCGGCGTGTGCATCAGTTCGATGTACTGCTCGTTTTGCGCGGCCGCGCGCGTCGCGACTTCGTTCACCCACTCACTGAGATGGCGCGTGCTGAGGATGTCGAATTTGTCGAAGCTGTCGAAGAAGTGGTCGTGGCCGGTCGTGCCGGTGACGGGCACGAAGCTGCGCATCGAGAAGGCGTCGACGAGCGCATCGTACAGGTGCTGGTCGTCGAAGGCGCGCGACGCGAGCACCTGGCCGTCGCCGCACGTCGCCGCGAGCGAGGTGTCGGAAGTGCGCGGCTTGACGAACGAATGCGAAAGGATGTCGATGCACAGGCCGTCGTCGGCGCCGTCCTTGATGAAGGTTTCGGCGTAGACAGCCCCATACAAATGCACGTGCAGATCGGCGCCCTTCGGCATGCGGTAAAGGAAGGCGTAGAGGTCGAGCGGATTCGCGCGCGCCGCTTCAAGCAATCGCTCGACGCGCTGCTCGCCGGGAGTTTGCTGCGCGATTTTGCGAGCGGTGGCTTGCGCGGAAACGCACGCAGCGGCTGACAGAACGAAAACGCCGGCCCACATCGAGCGGCGAGTTACATGCACCAATCTCATTCGTTCTCTCCAGCCGGGATTCTGGTCACGGCGGCCACCGCACCTCATAAAACGAGAAAAGTCTAGGATAACCGAAATATTTGGGAGTCCATCAAAGTTATTGACGTCGTTCACGAGCCGCGCTACATAGTGGGCTGCAAAAAATGCCTTTCGGCGCCGGACCGGTATCCGGGGCCAATGGAGCGGCATGTTCCTCGAGAAAAAATTGTTTTCTGCGGCCGCGCTGGTGTTGGCGTTAGCTGCGGCGCTGTCGTCGTCCGCGATTGGGCGGGACCAGCGTTCTACTCCAGCCCCATCGGGATTCCCGAAGGGCCCTTCGGCACACGTCGACAGTTTCACCGCGTCGCCGGCGGTGATCCAGCCAGGCCAGTCATCGTGGCTCGGCTGGGCGGCGGTGAATTCGGACGACACGTCGATCGACCAGTGCGTCGGAATCGTCCCGACGCGCGGGATGAAGATGGTCACACCGAAGGCGACGACGACGTACACCTTCAAGGTAGGCGGGCGCGGCGGAAACGACAAGCAGTCGGTGACGGTCACCGTGGCGGGCACGACGCCGATACCGCCCGAGGAAGGCAACAAAGGCTGCCCCGCCGAAACGATTCTGGAGATGGATGGGCATCCGAACCTCTCGGGCGTCTACATCGGAGGATTCGGGATCGGCATTCAGTCGCAGCCGGTGCTGAAGCCGGGCGCGGAGAAATATCGCATCGTGGAGGATCCGAACGATCTCGGGCAGGGGGCGCTCTGCGTGCCGCCGGGCGTACCTGCAGCGACCATGCAGCCCTACCCGCTGCAGATCATACAGAAGCCGCATCTTGTGGTGATTTGGTACGAGGCCTACAATTTATTTCGAATTATTCCGCTCGACGTGCAGCATCCCGCCGATCTCGATCCCACGTGGATGGGGAATTCCGTAGGGCACTGGGAGGGGAACACGCTCGTGGTGGACGTGACCGGGTTCAACGACAAAACGGAGATCGCGGATTTCCATCATACGACCGCATATCATGTAGTCGAACGGTACACCCGTACGTCCTACGATACGGTGACGTACACGGCGACGATCGATGATCCGAACGTTTTCGCGGAACCGTTCACCATGGGCGGGCCGCTGCATCTGCATCCGGAGTGGCAGATTCAGGAATACGTTTGCGAAGAAAACAACCAGGACGATCGGCTTCTGGAAAAGAAGAAATAGCAGCTCTGCAGCGCAACTGGAACGCAGGGGTGACAGTTGCGTAGATGCATATTCTTAGGGGGAAGGTAAATCGATGAAAGCTAAATCGGCCATTTTGCTTGTCTGCGCACTGCTGCTGAGCGCGGCGCCGGCATTCGCGCACCACTCGGTGTCCATGTACGACATGGCGCATCCGACCACGGTCACCGGCACCGTGACCAAACTCGACTGGACCAACCCGCACGGTTACATCTATGTGGACGTGAAGAACGAGCAGGGCGAGATCGAGCACTGGGCCATCGAAATCGACAGCCCGAACTTCCTAAAGCATAACGGATGGACCAGCACGACCGTGAAGCCCGGTGACACGATCACCTGCACCGGCGGACGCGCGAAGAACGGTGCACTGACCATGCGCTGCACGACGGTGAAGCTCTCGACCGGCGAAGTGCTCAGGTCGTAGCGTCGCATGACTCTTTACCATCTGTGCGAGCTGATTGAAAAGACCACGCTCGGGTCGACAATTCGCAATTCGGACTGGCTTTTTCCGGCCATCGAATCGGTGCACGTCCTGGGAATTATCGTGCTGGTAGCATCGACCGGCCTCTTCGACATGCGGCTGCTGAACGCCGGTTTTCTGCGGCACGAGCGCGCGTCGCACGTGGGGAAGCAGGTGATGCCGTGGGTGTGGAGCAGCTTCGCGGTGATGTTCGTGACCGGCACGCTAATGTTTTCCTCGGAGGCCACGCGGTGTTACCAGAGCTGGTTTTTCCGGCTCAAGCTGGGATTGCTGGTGCTTGCGGGGCTGAACGCGTTTATCTTTCAATTCGGGGCGTATCGCGGAATTGCGAATTGGGATGAGGCTGGGACGAAAGCGCCCGGCGGCGCGCGTGTGGCGGCGTGGGCATCGTTGTTGCTTTGGGTCTTCATTGTTTTTGCGGGGCGCGGCATCGCGTACTACTGACGAGTTTACGGGGGTGAAGCATGCACTTCAGTATGTGGCTCGCACACACTACCCTTATCAGGTGGCTCAGTGATTCGGTGGTGATGTCGACGTTTGTAGAGGTACTGCATTACTTCAGCATGTTCCTGCTGGTTGGCTCGATCGTGCTCGTGGATCTGCGTCTCATCGGCGTGACTGCGAAGCGCCGCAACGCCACTGAGCTCGCAAACGACCTCTTCCCGATAATGTGGACCGGTCTGGCTCTCAATTTTCTTTCGGGTTTCATTCTCTATGCCGGCAGTGCCCCGGACTACTACGGCAACCGCGTGTTTTATCTCAAGCTCGCGGTTATTCTGGCAGCGGTAGTTTTCGGAATCATCGTGCAAGCCAACGTGAAGAAATGGGACAGTCCGACGGGCATACCGGTGAGCGCCAAATTGCTGGCGTTGGTTTCGCTGGCGCTGTGGATCGGCTCGATTCTCGCGGCGGTCGAAGTGCCGGCCCTGACGGGCGTGGGATAAGGGGGCGCGAATGTACCATTTACTGTATTCCTTCTGTGAGTGGCTGCAGAACACGGGGTGGGCGCTGAACATCTCGGGTTCCACGTGGTCCTACCCGTACGTGCAGATGATTCACTTCACCGGATTGTCGCTCTGGGTGGGGACGAACATCGCTGTCGATCTGCACCTGCTGGGTATTGGCTCGAAACGGCTGACGTCCGCCGAATTAAATAACGCGCTCTTCGCCTGGAACTGGACGGGGCTCGCGATCGCGGTGACCGGCGGATTCATGCTGTTCTCGACGGCGGCGACGTCATTTATCGTCAATCCGGCTTTCCAGATGAAGTTGGGGTTGCTGGTGCCGCTCGGGATCATTCTGCACATCGTGGTGCAGCAGAAAACAAAAACCTGGGGGCAGGCGAAAGACACGCCGGGAGTCGCGAAATTCATGGGCGGGCTGGAGCTGCTGTGGTGGTTCGCCGTGGCGACGGCGGCCGCGTCGATTCCTTACTTCGAGCACGGGTGATCGATTGAAGCGCTGCCTTTCTCGGATCGCGATTGGCCTGGCCGTGATGGTGGCGCTAGGGGCTTGCTCCAACAAGGGATCGAGCCAATCCCAGCAGCCGCCGCCGACCGCCACCGTCGATTCCACCACGGCTGGAGCAATTTCCGGAACGGTGACCCTCGATGGCACGCCGCCAACGCCGCGCCCGATCATCATGACGGCGGGGCCGGAGTGCGCGAAGCTGCATTCGACGCCGCTGACGTATCCGGAGGTTGTGACGGGCAACCACGGAGCCCTGGCGAATGTGCTCGTCTACTTGAAATCAGGGGTCGGCAACTATCGCTTCGATGTTCCCACGACGCCGGCGACCCTCGATCAGGTGGGCTGCATGTACGAGCCGCACGTGCTCGCACTGATGGCGCGGCAGAAACTCGACATCAAGAACACCGATCCGATCGTGCACAACATTCATCCCGTGCCGCATGAGAATCGCGCGTGGAATCAGTCGCAACCGGTGGGCTCCGCGCCGATCGAGACCGAGTTCGACAATCCCGATTTCGCCATACCCGTGCTCTGCAATCTGCATCCGTGGATGCGCGCATACGTTTTCGTATTCTCGCATCCGTATTTCGATGTGACGACGACGGCGGGCACGTTCGACCTGAAGAGCGTCCCGCCGGGCACCTACACGATCGAAGCCTGGCAGGAAAGATACGGCACGCAGGATCAGACGGTGACGATCGGGCCGAAGGAATCGAAGACGATTTCGTTTCGCTTCAACGCAGGCGGATAGTGGCCTGGGCGCGCACAGCCCAAGCGGACCCCCCTCCATCGGCTTACGAAATCCTTAGATAACGCTTACATCCCCTTAACCGGCTAAGCAGTAGTGTGATCGAAGTCGCGCGCAAGCGTAGACAGAAGCGTTTCGCCCTCCCCGGTGGACGCACCCGTTCGCAGCGCGACCTCTTATGATACGAGCCCCCCAGCCCGGCGACCGGATCGGGCGCTACCGGATCGACAGCCTTGTGACGCAGGGCGGAATGGCGTCCGTCTTTCGCGGCACGGATGAACGAACGGGCAAGCCCGTCGCGATCAAAATTCCGCACCCCCAGTACGAGATGGACGTCCTCTTTTTCGACCGCTTCCACCGCGAGGCGGGTATCGGCCGCAAGCTGGATCATCCGGGCGTGGTGAAGGTGCTGCCCGCCGAAGACGACGGGCGCGTGTGCATGATCATGGAGTGGATCGAAGGGCGGCCGCTCCGCAATATCCTCGATGAGGAGAAGAAACTCTCCCCCGAGAGGGCCGAGCGCATTGCCATCCGCATCTGCGACGCGCTCGGATACATTCACGATCACGGTGTGGTCCACCGCGATCTGAAGCCCGACAACATCATGGTCGACGAGCACGACCAGATCAAGCTGATCGACTTCGGCATCGCCGGCGAGGCGCGGGCCCGGCGGCTGACGTTCTCGAAATTCACCAAGGCGATGGGGACTCCGGATTACGTCTCGCCGGAGCAGGTGAAAGGCAAACGAGGTGATGCTCGGAGCGACGTCTATTCGCTGGGCGTGATGCTCTACGAAATGCTGACCGGGCAGGTGCCGTTCGGCGGGCCGAATCCTCTGACGGCGCTGAACCAGCGCTTGCTGACCGCGCCACCGCCGCCCCGCGAGATCGATCCGTCGATCACGCCGCAGCTGCAGGAAATCATTTTTCGCGCGATGAAACGCGATCCGGCGAAGCGCTACCAGACCGCCCGGGATTTCGCGCACGACCTCGTGAACCCCGACGGCGTGGGAATCATGGAGCGCGAAGAGGAGAGCCACAACGGGCTGGGTCACGCGACGGGGACGAAACGCGCGTGGCATTACGTGGCCCTGGCGCTGATTCCCATCGCCATCTTCGCTTTACTGTTGCTCGTGGCGCATTCGCAGTAAACCGCTTACAGCGCGCGTCCGTCTCACTTAATTACGACGAGTGAGCGAAACTGGCGCTGTGGCATCGCAGTCGTGCAGGAAGCGGATGACGTGCTGTTCGTAGTCGGCGGGATCGCGGCCCAGGGCCGAGGCGTGCCCGGCTCCTCGGACGACCCACAGTTCCTTCGGGCCGCAGGCCGCGCGATAGATGCGCTCGGCATGGCGGCACGGGATCGTGCGATCGGCCGTGCCGCAGATCAGCAGCACCGGAAACGCGCGCGCCGCGACGGCCTTTTCGGGCGAGACATCGCTAGGATCGAAGTCTCCCGCTTTGGCCAACGCCACCATGCCCGCCATCGCGGCAGGGCGAAAGAGCGTCTTGCCGAGCAGCGGGCTCCAGTGCAGTCCTGTGTAGTCGTAGCTGATTTCACGGAGGTTGGCGAAAGGGTCTTCGGCGATCACGCCTTCGATGCGAGTCTCCACAGCAGCTGATTGCAATGCGATCGCGGCTCCCATCGAAACGCCGAGCGCGTACAGATGTGAGACTTTCTCGGTTGCGTACAGCGCGTTGGTGATCGCGACGGTGTCGTAGCGTTCCTTCCAGCCGTAAGTGGCCATATCGCCGCCGCTTGCCCCGTGCGCGCGAGAATCCATCATCACGACGCTGTATCCGTGGCGCAGCAGGATCTCGGCCGCGCCGAGAACGCCCGTGCGATTGTCCGAAACTCCGTGGAAGAGGAGAACCCAATCGCCATTGGGCGACGGCGGGCAAACTTTCCAGCCACGCAATTCGATGCCCTCGGGCGCGCGGACGTCGAAATCAACTTTCGTCGCGCCGGTGCGATCCAGCATCGCTTGCGTTTCCGCGGCGCGATCAGGATTGAGACGCATCGGATGCAGCGCGCCCGGGCCGATGGCGCGTCCGGTCAGCGCGACTGCCGATTCCAAGAGAATCAAAATAATGGCAACGTATGCGAGTTTGCGCATGGGCCTCTGACGAATGATACGAATCGAGAGAGCGCGAAGTTCCGGCTGCCTGCGTCGTTGAAACGAAGGGCTTTGCGGCTAGGTCTTGGCGCCGTTGCGGCGCCTGGCGAGGTCTTCGAGGCTGGGATAAGACTGGGCGTCGACAAACGTTTGTTCGCGCGGTTGCGACTTTTGCTTCATGGCTTGCACCAGCATTTCCACTGCGGCGTCCATGGTCAGCGAGGTCAGTACGGCGGCGCGCAGGATGCCCTGATCCACCAGCGGCTTGATCTGCACCGGAATGCCGACGCCCGCGCAAGGCAGGGCCAGCCACTTCTTGCGCTCGATCTCGGCTGCATTCGTCTCAAAAGCCTTCCGCGCGCCCAAAATGAAGTCCGCATTTTGCGAGAAGATCAGATGCGTTCCGTCGGGCTTGCCGGTCGAAAGGCTAAGCCACGAACTTACGGTGGTGAAAGCGGCGTCCGCCGTCGAACCCTGCACCTTCAGGCTTTTTACTTCGACATTCTTGGGCTTGGCGTTTTCCAGCCCTTCGAATCGTCTCGACGCAATCGAACTCATCGCCGGTCCACGTAGATAGAGGACCGAGCCGCCTTCCGGAAGCAATGCCCCGATCTGCCGCCCTTGAATCCGGCCGATGTCGACGTGATCCTGCGACACGAGAAACACGGGAACCTTTGCGTTCGCGCGCAGCGTCCCAAGATAATCCACCTGCGCGTTGCTCACCACCCAGCCGATCCCCGCGGCAACTGCCGCCTCAGCCACGCGCGGCAATCCGGTGGCGCTCACCGGCTCGATCAGGATGCCGTCCGGGCGCGATTCTGCAGGCGACTGCACGAATTTCAGCAATTGCTGGCTCTGCAGCACCGGGTCCATCGCAGCGGTGATCACTTCGAGCTCGACGCCGAGGCGATCCGCGGCGGCTTTCGCCGCACGCGTCTGCTCGCGCAGGTACATGTTGTCGCCCGGAAGCGATATAACGCATTTCCACTTTTTCACAATTGTTCCCAAGGTCCGGATCGGCTCCCAGACCTTTGTCTCGGCCCATTTCCCCCTTCTGGGCCTACTTCGCGCATCGTACGCCTCCCCTGTACCCGACACAACGGAATTGCCGCCGCAGTTTTCCACCACAGGCGGCCAAACAGCGACTTACAATCGTTGCAGGAGGAGTAAATGAGGAGAAATTCTCAAGGCTTGAAGCAGGTCCATGCGGGAGCCGTTGCAAATGGAGCCACGGCTTCCGGCGCGCTCGCGATTGGCGCGCTCGCGGTTGGCGCCTTGGCGATCGGGGCGTTGGCAATCGGGCGGTTGGCGATCCGCAGGATGTTCGTCGGAAAGGCGCGACTCAAGACTCTAGAGATTGGGGAGCTGAGGGTGGAGCGGCTGCGTGTATCGGAGCTCGAGGTGAGTGACTCGCTCACGCTGCCGGAAAAGGCCGCGGAGCTGGAGTGAGAATTAGCAAAATCAGGGTTTCGGGTGGTCGCGCAGCATCAGGATGGGCTTGGGGATGGAGCCGTTCGGCGAGTAGGGCTGGCCGTCGAGCATCTGGGTAAGCTCGCCCTCGGACGCAGTCTTGGGCACGAATTTCCATTCGGTCGAAGGCGCGTACTGATCTTTCTGGATGGCGACGAAATAGAGCGCGCCCGACCTGACGTGGACGTTGAGGATTGGGCCGTCGCCGACGTCGATGTGCGTGTCGTCGTCGAGGTTGCCGCTTTTGTCGCGGCCGATGTCGAAGTTATTCAGCGTGCCGGCGATATCGCCTCTCTCGTCTTGCTTCACCACGAGGACCGCAAAAACCTTTTCGCCGAAGCTGCCCTTCCAGGTCCCGAGGAAGGGCTTCAGATCGGGTTTGGCTTCCTTCGTTTGCGGGACGGGTGCGTTCTGGCCGGCAAGGGTTGAGGGCACGGGAGCGGCGATGCGAGCGAATGCGAAAAACGAAGCGGCAAGGACGATCGTTGCGCACGTATATCCGTGGGTGATCCGACCACGCCTAATGAACTTCATGATGTCCCCCAACGCTTTCCCACAAAGTGCTACGAGCCGGTAGAAGAGTAGTGTCGGGTGCCGAAATTCCAAAGCGAAATGGCGATCGCGAGGAAGACAGCCGCCACCACCGGCACGAACGGCGCGTATTCCGGAACCACCGCGCGCCCCAGCAAACGCACGCTAGGATAAAACGACGCAAGTCCGAAGGGAATGATCCAGCACAAAAAGAATTGCACCGCGCCGCTATAGATCGAGAGCGGGTAGCGCCCGAAGGCGATCACGTTCCACACGGGCGGATGAATGCCGATGCGATCCTCGAACCAAAATGACGCCGTCGTCAGGATCAAGAAAATCGAGAGATAGATGATGCTGGCGCAGATGCCGAAAAAGACGAGCAGCACGAGCTTTTCGAATGTCCACGCGACGTGCAGCCGATGCGCGCCCCACCATATGCAGAAAAGGCCGGTGGCGATGCCCTGCACCGCCTCGATGCGAAACGTCTCGAACAAAATCTGAAACAGCGACGAAATCGGGCGCAGGAGGATGCGATCGAATTTGCCCTCGATGATGTAGTCGTTGCCGAAGTTGTAGAGATTGCCGGCGAGGATATTGAACACGCCGTATGGAATCAGCGAAAAGCCGTAGAGGAAAAGCTCCTCCGGAAGATTCCACCCCGCGAGTTGAGGCGCTTTCCGGAACAGGATGAGCACGAACGCGAGCCCAAAAATCGTGGCTGCGAAGCTGGTAATCAGGCTGACGATGAAATCGCCGCGATAGCCCAGCTGCACCTTGGCATATTGCGTGAAATAGTCGAAGAGCAGCCCGGCGTAACGCGCGGTGTTGCGCGCGAACGTGACTGGGCGCTGAGTTTCGACTTTGGCTGGCTCCGCCGGGCGTCACATCATCCTCCGTGAATGCTCATCGAGCTGAGGCAGCGGTTCCACCACAGGTGCGCGAGAACCAGCAGCACGACCACCCACAGCCACTGGATTCCGAGGGCCTGCAGCGCCTGCGAATGGTTCAGATGCCCGAGATAAATTTGCAGGGGCGTGTAGGCGATGTGCTCGAAGGGAAGCCACGCCATCACTTTGCGAATGCTGTCCGGAAAAAACGACATCGGCAGCAGCAGCCCCGAAAGCAGCTCGATCAGCCACTGCTTGGCGCGCACCAGCGCGAGAATCGACTTCAGCGGGATGGCACACGTGCCGATCAGGAAGCCGATCGCGCCCATCAGGAAAAAGCTTCCAAGCACAGACGCGAGAAAAATGTAGAAGTGCCCGCGCGAAGCCGGTCCTTGCATCGGGAAAATAAAAGAGACGACGAGCGCGGTCGGCAGCGTCAGCAAAATCAGGCGAAACGCTGATTCGCCCATCGAGCGCGAAATCCACATCCACTGGATCGAGACGGGCTTGATCAGGTCCATCGCGATTCGTCCGTCGATCACTTCATACGCCATCTCCTGGTCGATCGTGTTGGTGTAAAACGAGCGGATGATCCAACCGACGCTGACGTACGTGAGCATCTGCCCCATGTTGTAGCCGGCGATCGACTGTCCCGGATGGTAGACCGCGCTCCAGATGAAATAGTAGATCGTGACGTTGAGCGAATACGTGATGATGCCGGTGAAATAGCGCAGCCGGAACGCCAGAATATTGACGAAGCCGACGCGCATGAATTCGGCGTAGGGTGCGAGCGCTTCGATCATTGCGATGATTTGTCCGGCGCGGTCATTGTCGGGCGCTCACCGTCAGACGCTCACTTCGAGCGAGGCTTCGCCGGCGTAGATGCGCTTCACGATTTCCTCGATGGGCTCGTCTTCGATCAAGAGATCGCGGACCTCGACGGTATCGAGAATCTGGCGAATGAGATCGGCTGTACCGACCCTCCCACGGTCGAACCGAATGCGATACGTGAGCTCGTCGACCTGCTCGAGTTCCAGCCCCTCCCGGCAGCAAGCGGCAACTCGCGCAACCTGGGCGCGATCCTTCAGCGCGAATTTGATCTGCTTGGTGCGGAGGAGGCGCTGCTTGAGGTCTTCGAGCGGCCCATCGTAGAGAACGCGGCCGTGATCGATGATCATGATGCGCCGGCATAGCTCCTCGATATCGTCCAGATCGTGCGTGGTCAGCAGCACCGTGGTGCGAAATTCGCGATTGATCGAACGCAGGAACTGGCGAATATGGTCCTTGGCGACCACGTCGAGCCCGATCGTCGGCTCGTCGAGAAAGAGCAGCGGCGGATTGTGCAGCAGCGCCGCGGCCAGATCGCAGCGCATGCGTTCGCCGAGCGAAAGCTTGCGCACGGGCGTGTGCAGGTAGTCGCGGATGCCGAGGATTTCGTTGAAGCGCTCCATGCGGGCGTCGAAATCGCGCTGCGACACGTCGTAAATGCGGCGCAGCAGCTTGAACGATTCCACCACGGCGATGTCCCACCAGAGCTGCGTGCGCTGCCCGAAGACGGCGCCGATCGTTTTCACGTATTGCGCGCGCTGCCGGGAGGGAACGAAGCCGTTGACGCGAATTTCGCCGCTCGTGGGAACGAGAATGCCGGTCAGCATCTTGATGCTGGTGGACTTGCCCGCACCGTTCGGTCCGATGTAGCCGACCATTTCGCCGCGCTCGATCGAAAAGCTCACGCGGTCGACGGCCGCGACGGTGCGGTAATCGCGAAAGAAAAGATTCTGAACCGAGCCCAGCAGCCCTTCGCGGCGCTTGAAAGTGCGAAATGCTTCGAGAGATCGCGAACGTAGACCGGGGCATCAGAAGTCATGAGCAGAGAGATTCTAACACTAGCGGCGCGGACGCGCTGCCGAGCTATACGGCATGGCCGCGGGCAATGAGTTCGTGCACGCGGGCGACGATTTCGCCGACGCGCACGGGGCGATAAAATACGGTATCCACCGGAGGCAGCGGAACAGTTTCGGTGCGCGAGGCGATCAGAATCGTGGGCACGTTCTCGACGAGCTTTCGGACGCCCGGATCGCCCGCCAGCTCGGGAATCGCTTCCAGCACGACGACCGCGGGCAGTTGGCCACTCGCGACAGCGCGGCCCGCATCGGCGGGCGCGTCCATGCCGAGCGCCTCGACGCCGCGCTCGCGAAGTTCGGCGCGAACGCCGGCGCGGAGGTTCCAATCGCGCGCGATAACGAAGACAACTGGCATCTCGTCTATCGAGTCTAGCATCGAGACATATGCGGTTCATGGAATCGGCCATTCGGTTTGCGTAGGAAGCCCGGAAACGGTCTGTTACAATTTTTCTTATTTCGGGGCAGGCTGCGCTGAAGCGCGGCATTATGGCGGAAACGAAAAACAATCGAAAAAGGGCGATTCTCGTCATCGCGGGCTTGGTCGTAGTGCTGATCGCCTATCTTGCGCTGCGCAAAAGGCCTCCGGCCGTCCCCGTAGTGGAAGTGATGCGAACGGACCTGAACGCGAGCATCACCAGCAACGGCAAGGTGGAGCCGATTTCGCCGTTTGTGGCGCGCGCCGAATTTCCGACGTTCGTGGACAAGGTCGACGCAACGGAAGGGCAGGCGGTGCACCGCGGCCAGATGATCCTCACGCTCGATGCGGCCGACGTTCGCGCGCAACTCGCTCAGGCCCGGGCCGATCTGCTTGCCGCGCAGACCGATCTGCAAAATGCACGGGCCGGAGGTCCGCCGGACCAGGTGGCGCAGCTTAAAGGCGACCTCGCCGCCGCGCACGTGCAAGTGGCCAGCCTCGAACGCAACGAGAAGGAGCTCGCAGATCTCGTTGCGAAGCAAATAGCCACGCAGGACGAACTGGCGCAGGCGCGGACGAGCCTCGCGAAGGCCCGCGCCAACCTCGAGGCGCTCGAAGCGAAGAAGAAGGATTTGGCCCAGCGATCGGCGTCCATTGTGGAAAGCGCGAGCCTGCGCGTGAGTCAGGCGCAGGACCAGGCGCGTGCGCTCGAAGAAAAGGTGCGCTCGGCGACAGTGATCGCGCCTTTTGATGGCACGCTGTACTCGCTGCCAGTCAAGACCGGCGACTACGTGACGATTGGTAATACATTGGCGGAAATGGCCGATCTTCACCACGTGCGCGTGCGCGCCTTTGTTGACGAGCCCGATCTCGGCGGCCTCGAGCCGAATCAGGACGTCGAAATCACGTGGGACGCGAAGCCGGGGCAGACGTGGACAGGGCACACGGAGCAGATACCGAAACAGGTCGTCTCGCGAGGAATGCGCAGCGTGGGCGAGGTGCTCTGCTCGATCGACAATGCGAAGCTCGAGCTGCTGCCCAATGTCAACGTCGAGGTGCGGATTCTCGTGAACGAACGCCGCGGAGTCGTTGTAGTGCCGCGGGAAGCAGTCGGTGAAGATGGCGGGCAACATTATGTTTTTGTAGTGGAAGGCAACACGGTTCAGCGGCGAAACATCACGGTGGGAATTGCCAACGCGTCGAACTATGAGGTGCTGGCAGGTTTGACGAATGGCGATCGCGTGGCGCTCCCGCGAGACCGAAAGCTGCGCACCGGGATGGAGATTCGCCCGACGGAGGCTGAGTGAAAACACGGCGGCGTTGGCTGATGGCGGTGATTCTGAGCGCGTGCGCGGCGGTTCCGTGGTGCGCGGTGCGCGCGGCGGGGGCGCCCGCGGACGCCTCCGCGACAGTCTCCCAGGCGCAGCAGCAGTTTGAAGAAGGGAACTACTCAGGCGCGATTTCGACGTTGCAGCCGGCGGCCTCGCAGACCCCGCCGAATGGCGAAGTCTACTACTGGCTTGGCAGGAGCTATTACGAGCTGCGCGATTACGACAACTCGATCGCCAACCTCGAGAAAGCCGTCGCAATCGATCCCAAGAATTCCGTCTATCACCAATGGCTCGGGGAAGCGGACGGCGGAAAAGCCGACGTTGACCGAAGTTTCTCGTTCGCGAGAAAAGTGAAGAAGGAGTTCGAGGAGGCCGTCAGCCTGAATGGATCGAACATCGAGGCGCGGCGCGATCTCGAGGAGTTTTGCCTCGATGCGCCGTGGATCGTCGGCGGCAGCAAGGACGAGGCGCTGGCGCAGGTGAACGCGATTGCGGCGATCGATCCCGTGGCTGGACATCTGGCGCGCGCCCTCGATGACCGCGAGGCGTTGAAGAACAACGAACAGGCCGAGAGCGAGTACAAGCAGGTGCTCGCTGCCAAGCCGAAAAAGCCCGAGCCGTATTTCGAGGTCGCGGATTTCTATATCGCTCAGCACCGCCCGGCTGATATTGAAACCGCCATCCAAGCGGCAGCGGCAGTGAGGCCCAAGGACCCGCGCATATCCTTCTACCGTGGCGTCGAGGCAGTGCTGGCGAACCAGAATCTCTCCGACGCCGAGCGAGACCTGAAATCGTATCTTGCAACCACGCCGGACCGCAGCGACTGGCCGTCGCACGCCTCGGCGCGCGTGTGGCTCGGCAGGCTCTACGAGCTCGAGGGAAAGACGCCGGACGCGGCGGAGCAGTATCGCGCGGCGCTACAGCTCGATCCGCGGGATAAGGACGCGCGCGAGCGGCTCGACAAGCTGGGCAAGAGCACGCAATAGCGCGTTTCCGGAAATCGCGGTTCTGCCTGGCGTGGCGGGATCGAAGCGAAATTTTTTCATGGCGAGCACGCGGAACACGACGGCTTTGTGGGGCGAGATTTTTCAGCTCGCGATGCAGGCGCTGCGCGCGAATAAGATGCGCTCGGCATTGACGATGCTCGGCGTCGTGATCGGCACTGCCTCGATCGTGCTTGTCGTCACCATCGCGCTCACGGGACAGCGTTACATCCTCGGGCAAATCGAAGGCGTGGGCGCGAATCTGGTCTACGCGCACCTCGTCGCTACGGGCGAAGGAGGAACGACGGTTTTCACGGACCGGCTCACGCCTGCCGATCGCGCGGCCGTGCAGCAAGGCCTTCCTGAGCTCGTAACCGAAACAGCTGGGTCCAATTGGCTTTCGATGACGATGGACGTGGGCGGGCACAACCGCATGATCGATCTCGTGGGCGTCACGGACGGCTTCCAGCAGATCCGCAATCTGGAAGTCCTTCAGCGGGCGGTATTTCGATCAGGACGATCTGGCCTCTGGAAGCAAGGTCTGTTTGTTGACGGAAGCGCTGGCGCGTCGGATCGCCCCGATCGGCGATCCGGTGGGCCGCGACATTCAGGTGGGCGAACTTCATTTCACCGTGATCGGAGTCTTTCGCGAGCGCGTGGCCACGCTCGGCGAGTCGGAAATCACCTCTGAATCCGTGCTGATTCCGTTTTTGCTGCTCAAGTCCTTCACCGGCAGCGATTATTTCCAGACGCTTTATGCCCGGGCGGATAGTCCCGAAGATGTCCCGGCCGTCACTCGCCAGGTGGAGGAGATCCTACAGAGCCGCCACCGGCCCGGGGCGCATTATCGAGTGGAAAATCTGAGCAGCATTCTCGAGACGGCGCGCAACGTCGCGATGGGGCTCACGGTGGTGCTGGTGCTGGTCGCGCTGATCGCGCTGGCCATCAGCGGCATCGGCATCATGAATATCATGCTGGTGACGGTCACCGAGCGCACGCGCGAAATCGGAATTCGCAAAGCCATCGGAGCGACGCGCGACGCCATCCGCTATCAATTTCTGATGGAGGCGATGGTGATCAGCGGGATGGGCGCGCTTGCGGGAATCCTGATCGCGATCTCGATTCCGCCGCTGCTGAATTTCCTGATCACCTTCATTCCGGATGCCGGCGATGTTAGCGTTCAGGTATCGTGGGCTTCAGTGGCGCTGGCATTCATCGTATCCTGCTCCACGGGCTTGCTGTTCGGTTATCTGCCGGCAAACCGCGCCGCGGGACTCGAACCGGCGAGATCGCTGCACTATGAATAGCAGGTGCGGGAGCGGCAAGGAAGGTGAACGTGAAGGCAAGTAGGTTTGCGATGGCGGCGGTGGTTGCGGCGATTTGCTTTGTTGCTCCCGCGCGCGCGCAGGATGCGCAGCCGCTGACGATGCATCAAGCCATCACGCTGGCGTTGCAGAATAGCCGCGACTTGAAGCTCGCTCGCGTGCAATACAATGTGGCGGCCAACGAAGCGGGCGTCGACCGCGCGGCGTTCCGCCCGAATCTCTACACGGGCGCGGGCCTCGCATACACGCACGGCTTCCCGTCGCTGCCGGGCGGCGGCGCGCCTTCCGTGTTTCAGCTCGATTATCAGCAGACCGTCTTCGATCCGTGGCTCAAAGGGCAGCAGAAAGCGGCCGAAGACCGCGCCAAGAATCAAAAATTGGAAATGGATCATGTGCGTGACAACGTGATTGTCCGCACGGCGACGGAATATCTCGAGCTCGCGAAAGTGCAGCACTCGCTTGACCTGATGCGTACCGAGCGAACCAGCGCGGAGAAAATCCTCGAAGCGCTGCGCGAACGCGTGGCCGCGAATCAGGAGCTGCCGATCGAGCTGACACGCAGCCAGCTCACTCTGGCGCGCATCAACGAGCAGACGATAAGGCTCGAAGACCGCGAGGAGACGCTCGAGGAAAAGCTTCGCGATCTCACGGGAATACCCGATACGCAGTCGATCCAGGCCGAGCAGCAAGAGCCGTCCTTCGCGGCCGATCAATCGGAATCCGACATGGAGGACCTCGCGCTGCAAAATGACCGGAGCGTGGCCGAAGCCGAAAACGAGCGCGAGGCGCGGCAGCATATTCTGCGTGGCGCACATCTCAGCTATTTTCCGACGATCGATGTTGTGGGCCAGTACAGCATCCTGAGCAAGTTCAATAATTACAACGAGTTCTACAAGAAATTTGAGCGCAACAACGTGAACGTGGGCGTGCAGATCACAATTCCGCTGTTTGCCGCGAAGACCTCGGCAAATGTTGCCTTGGCGAAGAGCCAATTGGACGAAGCCGACTTGCTGCTCGGCAACAAGCGGCAGCAGGTTCGCCTCGATGTTCAGCAGAAGGCCCGCAGCGTGCGCGAGCTCGACGCCAGCCGCGAAGTGGCTCGCCTCGACCTCCAGCTCGCCCAGGAGAGCTTGCAACAGGTACAAGCGAAATTCGACCAGGGCAATGCGACGCTGCAACAGATCGAGCAGGC
>CAVUDN010000002.1:0-18498 GCA_963740095.1 uncultured Acidobacteriota bacterium | reverse complement strand
TCGAACGCTTCGCGGGCAAGATCCCGATTCTCGGCGTTTGCCTCGGACACCAATCGATCGGCGCGGCCTTCGGCGGGCGCGTGATTCGCGCGCCGAAGGTGATGCACGGCAAGACCAGCCAGATTCACCACGACGGCGAAACAATTTTCTACGGCTTGCCCCAGGATTTTCAGGCCACGCGCTACCACTCGCTGATCGTCGAGCGAAAGTCGCTGCCGCCTGAACTCGAGATTTCCGCTGAAACCGCCCACGGCATTATCATGGGCCTGCGCCATCGCAAGCTGAAGGTCGAAGGCGTCCAATTCCACCCCGAATCGGTGCTCACCGAAGCGGGCTTCCGCCTCCTCGAAAATTTTCTCACCATCTAGCGTCCCGAGTCAGAAATTTGCAGCACAGTTTTTCAGGAGGCCGCGACTTCAGAGTCCGTGTGAGAACTCGATGCGCATTCTTTTGCGTAGAGCCGGCGTCCCGCCGGCTCTTCTTCAGGTGGAAGCGTGAGCCTTCGGGCTCGCGGAAAGTGTCGGGCCAAAACCGGGCTTTAGCTCTGGGGTTTTCTCGAGGCTTCAGAGTCCGTGTGGCAACCAGGAATCTTTGTAGGTCGTGGCTTCCAGAGTTTGTGTGACGACCCGCGAACGTTTGCGCGGTCTTTGCTTCGGCCCGCGAGGGCACGGTGGAAGCGTGGGCCTTAGGCCCTCGAAAAGGCGCTCGTCGTATAGCGGCTCTACAGGATGCGAAAAAAGCGCGCTGTCATCCCGAGCGAAGTCCCGCGCGCTTTTGCAGTCCCCGCGGTGTGTGCGGGCGCGGGGCGCAGCGAGGGATCTGCTGTTTGCAGAATGTCCAATAGCAACGAGCAGATTCCTAAGGGCAAAGCGCCGTCCGAATGACAGTTCGGTTTTTTTCAGCAGCCTCTTTAGCCGCGGGCTTTGTTTCTCGAATGTAACGACGCGAGAGTGTTTGTAGGTCGTGGCTTCCAGTTTACCCTGAACGACTTGAAGGGCCACGACATAACCCCTGCCAAATGATTACGGCTTCAGCCCCTGAAGTTCCCTATCTTGCGGTGTAGGCAAAGGGGTTGCACGAGTCTTAAAGGATTTAGGATGGACAAACCCACGCGGAATGGCGCTCTTGGGGTCACTTGGGACATGGTTCTGTCAACAATCCGTCAACAATCGGCGTCGCCTGTGTAGAGGTATCGCTGCATTTGTGCCCCAGCTTGTACGGACAATGGGTCCTTGGATATCGGTGGCGTGGGTAGGACGTGTGCTCCCAGATAGGACGGTCATTGTAGGATGTCAGTCGAACTTTGACGTTCTGGAGTAGGTAGATCGAGCCGGCTTAATTTTGTACTATTACCCACATGTCCGGTTTCGGCGTTAGAACGAAGCTTATTTCACGTGCTGCCACGTGCTATCATCATGCGGTTGTCCCGGGGCTATTTCCTCAAGACTCGAAGCGATGGAGGGTCAGATATTGTCTCCTCACCTGTTTATTCGGCGGCATTCCCCTCATCAATACGGCGCGGCATTCAGTCAACGGCCTTTCGGCACGAACTCTGGCCCAACCAGCATTTTTCCAAGACTTTTGCTGCTTCTCGTTGCTCTCACTCAGCTGTCGCCGCCTTCCCTCGGGCAGCAAGATTCAAAGAAAGCGCCAGCGACGCCACTAGAGGCCGTTCTCCAATTGAATTTGCCGCATCACGCGGGCATTGTTCCCGTGTATTACAGCAGTTGCTGCCGTGAGCACGCATTGGTAGTGCAGAACGCTCTGGAGGGTTTCGTGTCGTTTTACAAAGAGAAGCTTGGTATCGCCAGTGATATTTCGGTTGCGGTACTGGACGAGAGCGACTGGAAACGCGTTTCGGAGAGGATGCCGCCCGGTTTGTTACCGAATGGGGAGAAGTCGCTCCCCGGTTTGCCGCCGTATGGAATGACCAACGTTCAGCCTCCTCCGCTTCCAAGGGCACGGTATGTTGCATTCATTCCGACCGATGACCAAGGAGTGATAACGCAAAGCTATTTGGCCCAGCGTCCCTATGCGACGGCCGCCACCCTGAAGATTCTGACCTCCGTTCATCTCACGTACGACGATGCGGCACGGCGCCTAATCCTGCATCCTGCGTACCACGAGGTTGGGCACACTCTTGTTGCGCAATACGGAATTGAAGTACGGAGTCATTGGCTGAACGAGATACTGGCCAGCTACTTCGCTTATGCGTATGAGAAAGCGCGAGACCGCGAAATAGCAACTATAGTTGAAGGATTCACGAAAATGTCGTCCCCGCCCATAGTTTATACGTCGCTTGAAGATTTCGAAGCCCACGGCATGATGGACACTGCAAATTATGCGTGGTATCAGCAGCAGTTCGAATCTCGCATAGACGAGGTCTATCGTCAGCAAGGACTTGGGTTCCTTGCGAAAGTAAGGACCGCATTCCCGAAAGGCACGCGCGATATCAGCATGGCCGACACACTCACGAAGCTGGAAGCAATTAGCCCCGGATTTCAAGCTTGGGCGAAAGCACTCGGCGAGCACAAATCAACAGCGGTGCCTTCCCACTGAACGCCGCTGGAAGGCTAACGTCTACATGCGTTTGGGAGCCGGGGGCCTGCTCATAGCGTCCAACTTTACCATGGCGGAATTCTTCCGCGAGGCGCTTAGGATTGGCGAAGCGAATCAAGAAGATGCGTTGACGTAACTCAACCGAAATTTACCTCTGTTTTGCGTATTACTCCTGATTAGTCGCGTAACCGGACAAGTCCCGGGCTAGTACCGCCCGATCAACATTGGAGCGCGTTAGATCAGCAGGCCCCGGTTCCCTTACCGCTACCAACCGCGTCGCGAAGTGAGGCGCGTTCGCCACTCCCTTGGGTAGAGTCAATCCTTCAACGAAGCGCGGTCAAAGGTGCCTCGCGCAGGGCGAGGCAAGCGAGAATGTTGATACCTGCGAAAGTACTCGTGAAATACGGTCCAGCACATCAACGCACCAACAGCTAACAGTGGCGTAGACCAAATAAATCCAAACCCGGTGTCACGACGCATGTTGTGAATCCAATTAAGAAGTTCGCGCAACCAATAATAGGCCCCTACGCACCATGCCAACGTAAACACTGTCGGTGCCATCCAATTCATCGGCTTTAATGGCTGCATAAATTGGCGGCTTTCAGACGGCAAGCCTCCAATCACGCGTCCGACAAACAAGATATCGAGATGCTTGGAATCAACACGCTCGCAAAGCACATCAAGAATGGCGTAATCCCGTGAGTTTAAGAACTCGAAGTCAATGGAGACTGTTTTGTCATCACGTTCAGACGCGGCACATCCTGTGCCCGGGCTAGTGTTCCCCATGGCGACTGAAAGAACTCGTCCACCGGACAATACAATTGAAGGATTTCGCTCACTCGGGATGTCGGATCGGCGGATTTCCTGATTCCCGCTATTCCAGATCACCACGCGCAAGCGGGACAAATTCTCGATTTGCTTGTCTTTGAATTGAATCGTGACTTCGGGATGAGTGCGAGTCTGCAACTCGGCCAAATCGTATGTGAATGTCAGACGCTTGCGGTGTCTCCCTCGGAAGTACAGAACGAGACTTAGAACGAGACTTAGCAACCCGAAGAAAATTGTTAGGGCTAGGCCAATTGAACCCATCACAGTTGGCGCGATTCTAACACACCGGGCTTGGACTACTGCGGCTCGCTGGCAGAATCCGCAGGTCGCATACTACCTCCGTTAGGAGATGTCAGAGGGTTTTGTCGCAGAAGACGCATCGATCTTCCGCAACGCATAGGAAGTCGGCAAAGCTTGCAGGCAGTCGCATGCTATCCTGCCAGCCATGGACAAAGCAAAAATCATCGCTGACGCGAAGGCTGAATTTTCACAACACGAGTGGACGACCTTCGTTGATGAACCCCCGACCATGGGTCGGGGCGGCAAGGGCGTTGTGATCTCAGGCTGTCCGAAGCGTCGCAAGCGATTGAACACTATTAGTGGCGTGCACGCTAGCTTTCAATTGAACGCCTCATTTGGGAATAGACCCGAACTGTCTCTGGCATACAGCCAGCCCAGTCTTGTCCGTGCTCCCCAAGTAAGGCATTCAGTCGCCTTACCAGCGCAACAGCGGCATCAACGACCTGAGTCAGCTTTTCCCACTGTATATCGAGTACCCAGCCAGTCTTGGTCGGGACCCCCGTGTTTTCGTTCGTTCGGGGTGACCAGTGAACGAGCGAGTCTCTTACTTCCCTAGCCTCGCTGACGATGAGATGCAGTTCTGGGCAATTGGTCTCGGTCAATGGGGGATGCTGCAATTTCAAAATGATCTTCGGGTACTGGAGAAGTTTGTCACGAAATTTGACCCATCTCTCTCTATTCCTTCCCGCGTCCCATTCCTTAAGATAGTCAACCTCTTGCGAGGGTATTTCCTGCCCGTGGCGAAGAACAAAGTCGAATGCTACACCATTCAGATAAGCCTCGACAAAATAGAAGCTCGATAGCACAGCACTTCGTCGGAAGAAGTTGAATGCCTTAACTTTTGATTTATCACCGGGCCGTTTCTCCGATTCAGGTATAAGCGCAACTGCATTGTTATAGGAAAAACACATGTCTTCGTAGAGCGTGGCCTCGGGAAGGAAGAACTGTCCGACAGTTTCTCCGGCGAAATCGAGGCCGACTAACATGTGCGGAGGGCGTTTTTGCCAGTCGGGCCAAACTTTTTCGTATTTCTTGAAATAGATTTCGTCAATGTCCCACTTATGGACGAACGCCATGGCTTTCCTGGAATCAAATAGGCGCTTATATTCACTAGCCAGTTGGGGTACGCTCCGCTTGCAGCCGAACAGGGTTGACAAGTGACGGAGATTCTTATTTAGCGCGTCACGGAAATCGCGAAGCTGATGCGCGGTCGCCGTTTCGAGATCATTCAATGTTCCTTCCAAGTCCGCTCTCTTTGTTTTGTCCAACTGTTGAGTGAAAACCAATAAGGAGTATTGAGCCATGACCTTCTGAAGGACTTCCTTCCGCAGTTCTCTGACTCCCATAGGCTCCTCCGATTCTGGCTGCCCCAGAATGCCAACCCCCTCAATCACATCGTCGAAGGAAGCATTGAGCCAGTGTTGTCCGCAAAATAGACGCCGCCCTGACTTGATCTTCCCGTCAAAGGAAAATGCTATCCTGCCAGCCATGGACAAAGCAAAAATCATCGCCGATGCGAAGGCTGAGTTTTCACAGCATGACTGGACAACGAAGACAAAGTACTATTTTAAGAAACGACCCGCCCCTCCAGATTTCGAACGACGACATCCTAATCAAGGAGCAGCCGCAAATCGTTCAGACCCTGAAGTTCTCAAATGCCGTTGCCACACGCGCCTGTGGAGTGCGGGAGCTCGCTCCCGCTGTTTGCCGTCCGGGCTTGCCCGGACGTCCTCCTCGCACACGCCACCACGCGCATCGCAGGTGGAGGCACGGCCGCGAGGGTACCGGTGGAAGCGTGGGCCTTAGCCCCTGAAGCAACTCCGAGTTTTTCATGGAATCCCTGATTCGGGACACTAGAATCCTACGAAGCGGTGTGCGAGTGGCCTTTTTCGGCTTGCGAGAACGCGACGAGGGCGTCGAGTTTCTCGCGGGCGGCCCCGGAATCGATCGATTTCGCGGCGAGATGCACGCCCTCGAGGAAATCAGCTGCGCGTCCGGCGGCGACGAGAGCCGCGCTGGCATTCGCGAGCACGATCTCGCGGTGTGGGCCGTGTTCGCGATAGAGCATGGAACGTCCGAAAATCTTGTGGATGATTTCGGCATTTTGCTGGGCGTCGCCGCCGCGAATTTCTTCCAGCAGTGCGCGGTGCAGCCCGAAATCCTCGGGCGTCACGGTGAAGCTGGTGACAAGACCGTCGCGGAGTTCAGCAACAGAGGTCTCGCCTGAGATCGAAATTTCATCCAGTCCATCCGCTCCGTGCACGACGAACGCGCGCTGCACGCCAAGTTCGCCGAGCGCCCGCGCCAGAAGCTCCGTGTAGCTTTCATCGCAAACGCCGACAACCTGCGCCGAGGCCCCGGCGGGATTGGTGAGCGGGCCGAGCAGGTTGAAAACGGTGCGCATCTTGAGTTCTCGCCGCGCAGTCATCGCGTGCCGCGTGGCTGCGTGCACGGCAGGCGCGAATAGAAATCCGATGCCGATCTCTTCGATCGCGGCCGCCACGCGCTCCGGCGGAAGATCGATGCGCACGCCAAGCTGTTCGAGGACGTCCGCCGAGCCGCACCGCGAGCTGATCGACCGGTTCCCGTGCTTGGCAACGCGCACGCCCGCGCCCGCCACGACGAACGCCGCGGCCGTCGAAACGTTGAACGTGCCGGAAGCGTCGCCGCCCGTGCCGCAAGTATCGACCAGCGCTTCCTCCGCAATATGCGAATGCCCCGGAAAAATCGGCGTCGCGTGGCGCCGCATCGCCGTCGCAAAGCCGACAAGTTCGTCGACCGTCTCGCCCTTCATGCGCAAGCCGGTGAGCAGCGCGGCGATCTGCGCGTCGGTAGCGCGCCCCGCGAGAATCTCCTCCATCGCGGCTTCGGCTTTGACCGCGCGAGAGGTCTTCGTCGGCGACAATTTTTTCAAGCGCTTCGTGGATCATATGGTTTCAGCGAACGAGCGCATCCGCTTGCTCGCCTCTGTGGATGCAGGTAAACTGCTTCGTTTGCACCGTGAATAAATACTAGCACTATTAAGGCGGCGTTCAGTCTGGCCGATGCGATCAGCATGAAAATCCACGAATATCAGGCGAAGGCGATTCTCGCGAAGTTCGGCGTTCCAGTGCCGCGCGGCGAAGTCATATCCAAAAAAGAGGACGCCCGGGCGGTGGCGAAGCGCCTAGGCACGCCGGTGGTGGTCGTAAAGGCGCAAATCCACGCGGGCGGGCGCGGAAAGGCTGGCGGCGTGAAACTGGCCAAATCGGCGGACGAGGCAGCGTCGCTTGCGGACAGCATTCTCGGCATGACCTTGGTGACGCCGCAGACCGGTCCGGAAGGGCGCGTGGTGCGGCGCCTGCTGATCGAGGAGGGCCTCGACATCAAGCGCGAGATTTACCTGAGCATCCTCGTGGATCGCGCGGTGGGCGCGCCGGTGTTTATGGCGAGCGCCGCGGGCGGAATGGAAATCGAGGAAGTGGCGAAGGAGCATCCCGAAGCGATCCTCCGCCAGACGATCCGCCCCGAAACCGGTTTTCAGCCGTATCACGCGCGCAAGCTTGCATACGGCCTCGGCTTCTCGCCGGAGCTCGCGAGCGTCGCGCTGCCTTTCATGCAATCGCTCTACCGCGCGTTTATCGAAACCGATGCGTCGCTGCTCGAAATCAATCCGTGCGTCATCACCGGCGATGGCCGGCTGGTGGCGCTCGACGCGAAAGTGAATTTCGACGACAACGCGCTCTTTCGCCATCCTGAGTTCAATGACCTCCGCGATCTCGACGAAGAGACGCCGCTCGAAGTCGAAGCCTCGAAATTCAAGCTGAACTACATCAAGCTCGATGGCACGATCGCGTGCCTGGTCAACGGCGCCGGCCTCGCCATGGCCACCATGGACATCATCAAACTCACTGGCGGCAACCCGGCGAATTTTCTCGACGTGGGCGGCGACGCTTCGGAAACGCGTGTGAAGAACGCGTTCCGCATTCTATTGAGCGATCCAAACGTGAAAGCTGTTTTCGTCAACGTCTTCGGTGGAATTTTGCGCTGCGACGTCCTCGCGAGCGGAATCGTGAACTCGGCAAAGGAGTTGAACATCAAGGTGCCGATGGTGGTGCGCATGGAAGGTACCAACGTCGAAAAGGGACAGGAAATTCTGCGCACCTCGGGCCTGAATTTTACAGTGGCGAATGGAATGAAAGACGGTGCCGAAAAAGTGGTCGCTCTAGCCGGGGCCGCGCGATGAGCATTCTCGTCGATAGCAACACCCGCGTCGTCGTGCAGGGCCTTACCGGGCGCGAAGGCGGCTTTCACACGCAGCAGATGATCGACTATGGGACGAAGGTCGTCGCGGGCGTCACGCCTGGCAAGGGCGGGACGAAGCATGTCGGCGTGCCCGTGTTCAACACGGTCGCCGAAGCTGTCGCCCAAACGGGCGCGAACGCGGCGCTGGCTTTCGTTCCGCCTCCATTTGCGGCGGATGCGATCCTGGAAGCCATCGATGCGGGTTTGCCGTTTGTCACTTGCATCGCGGAGGGCGTCCCCGTGCTCGATATGGTTCGCGTCGCCGCCGCGTTGAAAAATTCGAAGACGCGCCTGCTCGGCCCAAACTGCCCGGGAATCATCTCGCCCGGGCAATGCAAGCTCGGCATCATGCCCGCATTCATTCACAAGCAGGGGAACGTCGGCGTAGTGAGCCGCAGCGGCACGCTCACGTACGAAGCAGTGGGCCAGCTTTCGGGCTTGGGCATCGGGCAATCGACGTGCGTCGGCATCGGAGGCGACCCGATCATCGGTACGTCGTTCCTCGATGTCATTCGCATGTTCAACGACGACCCCGAGACGCACGCGATCGTGATGATCGGCGAAATCGGCGGCAATGCCGAGGAAATCGCGGCCGAATTCATCAAGCAGTACGTGAAAAAGCCGGTGGTCGGTTTCATCGCCGGACAAACCGCGCCGCCCGGACGCCGCATGGGCCACGCCGGCGCGATCATCAGCGGCGGCCAGGGCGCTGCCGCCGACAAGTACAAAGCGCTGCGCGCCGCCGGAATTCACACCGTGCAGAGCCCCGCCGAAATCGGCGAAACAATGGCCGCGGTCATCAAGAAATAGGAAAAAAGTCACCGTGGAGGAAGAACACTTGTCCGTTGAACGCACTCTCGCAATCATCAAGCCAGACGCTGTCGGCCGCGGCCTGACCGTCGACATATTGAGTCGCATCCACGCGGCAAAATTCCAGATCGTGGCGATCAAGTCGCTGCGGCTGACGAAATCCGAGGCCGAAGGATTCTACGCCGTCCATCGCGAGCGCCCATTTTTCGGCGAGCTGACCGAGTTCATGAGCTCGGGCAAGGCGGTGGTGATCGTCCTCGAAGGGGAAAGCGCCATCGCGAAGTGGCGCGAGACGATGGGCGCCACCGATCCCGCCAAAGCCGCGCCCGGCTCGATCCGCCGCGAGCTCGGCACCAGCATCCAGTACAACTGCACGCACGGCTCCGACGCGCCCGCGACCGCGGCATTCGAAATCGCCTACTTTTTTTCCGGCCTCGAGTTGATCTAGCAGCTTGCTGAAAAACCCCTTCGATCTGTCATCCCGAGCGAAGCGAGGGATCTGCTCTTTGCACATGCCGAAGCGTACCTTTCGCGGCGGGAATCGGCGGTAAGATGGGGCATCGTGCCCATGGATCCCTCGCGCGAACTCGGGAAGCTGCTGCTGATCGCCGGCATCGTGATCGTCGGCGCGGGCGCGTTTCTGTTTTTCGGCGCGAAGTTGCCTTTCCGCCTCGGCCGGCTTCCCGGCGACATCTCGTATCAGGGACGCCACAGCAGTTTCTATTTCCCGATCGTGACGTGTCTTCTCGTGAGCGCCGCGCTCACGCTCGTATTTTGGGTTGTCAGCTACTTCCGTCGATAGCAACGCCATGACGCCATGAGCCAAACGCCTCTCTTCGATTTCGACATCATGCCCGAGCGCCACATCTGGCGCGTCAGCGAGATCACCGAGCGCGTCGGCGAACTCCTCGAAGGCGAATTCCCCGATGTGTGGATCGAGGGTGAGGTGTCGAATTTCAAGGCGTCGCAAGCGGGGCACTTGTATTTCACGCTGAAGGACGCGCGCGCGCAGTTGCGTTGCGTCTGTTTCCGCGATCAGGTGCGCGGGCTGAAGTTCCGCCCGGAAGACGGCCTGCACATCACGGTGCGCGGATCGCTGGGCGTCTACGAGATGCGCGGCGAATATCAGCTCTACGTCAGCCACATCGAGCCGGTCGGATTGGGCGCGCTGCAGCTTGCGTTCGAACAGCTGAAAAAGAAACTCGAGGGCGAGGGCCTCTTCGACGAGGCGAGCAAGCGGCCGCTGCCCGTGCTGCCGCGCTGCATCGGCGTGGTCTCGTCGCCCAGCGGCGCCGCGATTCGCGACATCCTGCGCGTCCTCAAGCGGCGCTTCGCCAACGTGCGCGTCCAGCTCTATCCGGTGAAGGTGCAGGGAGACGGCGCGGCCCTGGAAATCGCCGCGGCGCTGCGCTATTTCAGCCGCGCGCACTCGGTGGACGTGGTGATCGTCGCGCGTGGCGGCGGCTCGCTCGAGGATCTGTGGGCGTTCAACGAGGAAATCGTGGCGCGCGCGATCGCCGCGTCCGAAATTCCGGTGATCACCGGCGTGGGCCACGAGACGGATTTCACGATCGCCGATTTTGTCGCCGACCTGCGCGCGCCCACGCCTTCCGCCGCCGCTGAAATCGTGCTGCGCTCGCGCCAGGAATTCGAGCGCCACATCGCCGAGCACCAGCAGCATCTCGTCCACCACATCCGCTATCTCCTGTCCGAGCGGCGCCATCGCGTCCGCGATTTGCAGACGCATCGCGGATTCCGCCAGCTCGAAGCGCTCGTGCGCCAGCGGCGGCAGCAAGTCGATGATCTCGCCGCGTCGCTCGGCAACTCGCTGCGCACGCGGTTCGTGGCGTCGCGCCAGCGCCTGACGAAGGCGGGCACTCGCATCGCCGCCTTCGATTTGCGCAGGCGCGCGGAAATTCTCCGGCGCAGGATCGACCAGCAGCGGCAAGGATTGCAGGCCGCGCTCGAGCGCCTCGTGACCCGCAAGCAGCGCCGCTTCGCCGCCGCCCACGTGCGCTTCGCGCGCATGGATTTGCGCGCGCGTGTCGGCAGATTGCGCCACGCGCTCGACGAGCGCTCCGCCGGCCTCCGCATCGGAATCGATCGCGCGCTCATCGCCAAGCGCCGCCGCTACGAAGCCGTCGATGTGCAGCTCCGCGAGCGCAACCCCGAAAATCTTTTGCAGCGCGGCTACGCCATCGCCTACGACGCCACGGGAAAAGTCCTGCACTCGGCCGATCAGGTCGCCCTCGGCGACGACATCTCCGTGCGCCTCGCCCGCGGCCAGCTCGACGCCACCGTCCGCCGCAAGACCAGTTCGTAGGCCCCCCAATTGCGTTGTACCTTTAAGCGGCTAGAAGGCTAGGCTAAGTTGTTTGCTGATTTCGTTTCCGGGGTACCCGACGATTATTTCCTGTGAAAATGGGTTCCCGCCCCAAGTGATAGTTGAGCGGGAGGGGTATAGGCCGCCTTGGTACGCATTGAGCGTGACAAACGCCGACAAATTATGCAGTTGGCTCGGCATTACCTTGTTTATCAGGTCCTCCTGGAATGAGCCGATCGCCGTGTTGATGTCTCGAATTTGCCTTTGGATCTGGGCTTCAAGATTTGCGAAATCTGCCGGGGAAAGCTTGCGGCGTGCCACCTCGAGGGTCGTGTGCGCCCTGCGAAGGGATTCAAAAGCGTTCAGGTATTGGAACGGTGTCTGTATTCGCATCACAAAACTAGTTTTAAGACCCCCTTCTCCTTGCCTATTCTATTATCATAACCTAAACTTTGCGCGATATACCCTAAGACTTCGGGGTCATCCGTGCAACTAAGGAAATCGTGACCGAATCGGTCCCGGCTCCTTTCCGAGTCCAAAAGCTCCGCGCATTCGGGTCGAACGTTGTCCTTCGAGACGCCCGGCCGCGTTACGAACAGTAGGTCAAGGTCTCCGGGCTCGGCGTGTCCAGTCGGAAAGCTTCCCCAAATTATGATTCCCACGAACGCGCAACGAAGCGCCCGGTCGCGGAGCGATGCTAGTTCTCTGCAAAGTTTACTCCTGCATTGGCCGCCGCCGAATCGCTCAGTTAGCTCGTCCCACGAGCACTCGTGCACGCCAGGAGGCAATATGCCACCGTGCAGGAAATCCGGAATCATCGTTATTCGACAGGCACGACTAACTCCTCTGCAGTCACGCGAACGATTTTATTCGTCTGTCGCAACGTCGCGGTCAGAGACAGCGAGTCGTCGAAGAAGTCTTTAAGTAGCGGGGGCCTCGCGTGCGTCAGCACGTCATTGCTGAACGACGGGTAGCTGCTGCTTATCGGCGATAGGAATTTTTCCTCAACTAACGCGCATGGAATCCGCGCTACGCCGAGACTTGCCAGGAGGTAGGCCCGGTGAATTCCGCTTCTGAGGAAAAGCCTGTTACCTATCCTGCTCACCATGATAATCGCGGCGCCGCTGGTCACGAGAAAGCGCACTTCAATCCCCGACGGAGTTTGGTTTAGTTGAGGCCCACCCACGAGGAGGCCTTTGTTCCGCGATACGAGCGATACGCTATGTCGGTTGAGGTCGACCGCGGCGTTGAGCTGAACCGCGAGTTGCTGAGGAAATGCGAACCTAGCGATGGACAACTCATCTTCGCCTTGAAGCTCTGGTCTAAGGTTCTCGATGTTCTCGTAGTCAATGAGTGCTAGCGGTGTTACTAGAAAGTCCGTCGGCACCGAGCAGAACTGAAAGCCTCCGAACTGAGAGCTCAACTGAGAGAAGAACGGGAGCCCGGACATCGCGCTAACATGAGCAGCCGCGTCGGTCGGCAAGGCCTTTATCGGTTCTTCGGGTTCCCCTAGCGGCGGAAGCGCGTTGCGAGCTTCGACGGCTTTCTGCCATGCGTCTAGACGCTCCTTGACCTCGTCGGGAGTCAGGTTCGTTAGGGCCGGGAGCAGCGGCGCTACCTCCTGGCCAATGAATCCCCACAAAAGAATGCCAGTCGGGCCTTTGAGCTTGTATTGGACCAAGGCTGAAAAAGCCTCCTCCGTGTAAAGCGCGTAGGCTGCTATCGGCCAGTCCCTGGGGAGGCCGAGCGCGTCTACTCTACCCTGAACGTAGTCGTCGGCGCCTGGAATATTTCGGCAGTCCCGCAGGATGTGAACGCGGGCAGCGTCAGCCGCAGATTCTCCAAAGAGCTTGGCAGCTTCCCGGATGCCCTCCTCGTGATGGCGGAACTTACGATGGGACGAGCCGCTCGTTGGAAAGAACTCGTCTAACCACTTGTGGACCTCTGTGAACCGCGACCCCAGCCACTTTGTCGTATCGCGCTCATGCTGTTCAAGGGATGCCATGTTGAATCCAGATTCATACACGAAATCAGCGTGTAGCGCCAGATTCGGAGTGATGGGAGCAGGTGGGCGGGTGGCGCATCCTCCGAGGAACTGCGACCAATTCACACCGGAGTTCATTCGATCCGCGAGGAAGATTCCAGGGTGCCGCATCCCTTCACGCTTTTTGTGAAGGGTGCGCGAGGTGACTCTCAACTCGCGGGTGGCGCATCCTCCGAGGAACTGCGACCAATTCACACCCGAGTTCATTCAAGCCGCGAGGGAGATTCCAGGGTGCCGCATCCCTTCACGCTTTTTGGGAAGGGTGCGCCAGGTAGCTCTCAAATTTGAAATCTCAAATGTGAATTCTCGACTCTCAACTTAATCCTCGACGTCCTCGTGCGTGAGCTCCGATACAAACTTCACCACATCTCCCTCGCGCAGCTTCCGGCACGTGCGGCTGATCGACTCCTGCTCGCGCCCGTCGAGAACTCGCATCAGCGCCTTCACCATTTTCGCGTGCCGCGGCAGGACGCTCCCGATGAACTTCTTTCCCGCCTTGCTCAGACCCACCACGCTGACCTTCGGACCCTCCCGATCCACGTCCCGTCTTACTTTCGGAAGGCGGCTCTCTTTTACCGCCGCTGCCGGAATCCTCACGATCATCTGCCGCACCAATCCGCGCTCCTCCAGACGCGCGATGATAAAGTCCAGATTCTGCCGCGAGCACCATCGCCTCCGGGCGGCGTCCGGCACAGTCACCGCTCCCTCGCTATAGAGCATCTCCAGCAGGCGAAAACCCGGCATTGTGAGGTCGAACGCCTCAAGCGGCGCGCGCAGTTCGCTCTTTAGCCAGTCGGCCGTATCCATCAGGTCCAGGTACGCGCGGAAGGCTCGCTGCGTCTTCTCTTTTTGCGTCGGCCGGGGCTTCATTGTGCCAAAACCTGCCAAAACTGGCTTTTCTTGACCATTTAACGCCAGTTAAGCCGCTTACGGGAGCAAAGTCTTTGCCGCTGTTATAGCAGAACGTAAGGCGAAGATCGGAAGAAATTCTGGCGGATCCGACGCGCGTGTAGCGCCGGCGTCCCGCCGGCTCACGAGAAACTACGAGCTAATCCTCGTCGGTGCTGCCGGCAACTTTCAGGACCGCGAGGAATGCTTCCTGCGGGATATCGACGCGGCCGACGCGCTTCATCCGTTTCTTCCCTTCCTTTTGTTTTTCGAGGAGCTTGCGTTTGCGCGTGATGTCTCCGCCGTAGCACTTGGCGAGAACGTTTTTGCGGATCGCGCTGATCGTTTCGCGGGCGATCACGCGGCTGCCGATCGCCGCTTGGATCGCGACCTCGAACATCTGCCGCGGTATCAGCTTTCGCAGGCGCGACACAAGATCGCGGCCGCGGTCGTAGGATTGATCGCGATGGCAGATGATGGTGAGCGCGTCGACCGGCTCGCCGCCGATCAGCACGTCGAGCTTCACGAGATCCGATTCGCGATAGCCTGAGAGGTGATAATCGAGCGAGGCGTAGCCGCGTGAGACGCTTTTCAGCCGGTCGTAGAAATCGAGAACGATTTCATTGAGCGGCAGTTCGTACGTCAGCATGATGCGCGTCGGCGAGAGGTATTCGAATTTCTTCTGCACGCCGCGCTTTTCCTCGCAGAGATGCAGGACGCCGCCCACCGATTCCTCGGACGTGATGATCATCGCCATCAGGATCGGCTCTTCGATTTTCTGGATCGAAGTCGGAGGCGGAAATTTCGTGGGATTGTCGACTTCCATCACCTCGCCGCTGGTTGTCGTGATGCGGTATTGCACGCTCGGCGCGGTGGTGATGAGGTCGATGTTGAATTCGCGCTCGAGCCGCTCCTGGACGATTTCCATGTGCAGCAGGCCCAGAAAGCCGCAGCGGAAGCCGAAACCCAGCGCGACGGAATTCTCCGGCTCGTAGAAAAATGCAGCGTCATTGAGCTGCAGCTTGCCGAGCGCGTCGCGCAACAATTCGTAATCGGTGGCGTTCACGGGAAACAGCCCCGCGAAGACCATCGGCTTGATCGCCTCGAATCCCGGCAGGGCCGGCGCGGGCCGGTCGGCTTCGATCACCGTGTCGCCCATGCGGGCATCGGCCACGCGTTTGATATTCGCGACGATGAAGCCCACGTCTCCGGCGGCCAGCTCATCCAGCACGACGGGCTTGGGCGTCAGCGCGCCGAGCGTTTCCACTTCGTAGACTTCGTCGCTCGCGCACAGGCGAATCTTCATCCGCGGCGCGATGCGGCCCTCCATCACGCGCACGAGGACCACTGCGCCGCGGTAAATATCGAACCAGGAATCGAAAATCAGCGCTTGCAGCGGCGCATCCGCCGAGCCTTTTGGCGGCGGCACATGCTTGACGATCGCTTCGAGGACTTCGTCGACGCCGAGTCCACTCTTCGCACTGATGAGAAGCGCATCGTCCGCCGGGATCGCAAGAACGTTTTCGATTTGCTCCTTCACGAACCCGGGCTGGGCGGCGGGCAGATCGATTTTGTTAATGACGGGAATGATTGTGAGGTTGTGGCGCGAAGCGAGAAAGGCGTTCGCGACGGTCTGAGCTTCGACGCCCTGGCTCGCATCGACCACCAGCAGAGCCCCCTCGCAGGCGGAAAGCGCGCGCGAAACTTCGTAGGAAAAATCGACGTGCCCGGGCGTATCGATCAGATTGAGCTGATACTCGTTTCCGTCGCGCGCGGTGTAGTGCAGGCGGATGCTTTTCGCTTTAATGGTGATGCCGCGCTCGCGCTCGAGGTCCATCGAGTCGAGCACCTGCGCTTGCATCTCGCGCTGGCTGAGCGCGCCCGTAAGTTCGAGCAGGCGGTCGGCCAGCGTGGATTTGCCGTGGTCGATATGCGCGATGATGCAGAAATTCCGGATGAACCGGGGGTCCATGGTGTCTCTTGGGAATCGCGTGCGGCGAACGCGGTGCGCGCTCGGCTGCGCCCGCCGCGTCCTTCAGATTATCGAGTGTGCCACAGTTTGCAGCGCGCGGCCAGCGCCCGCGCGTGGGCTCGCTCGCGCTGCCCGGCGACAAACGCTAGAATTGCCGCTCGATGCTGCCGATCGCAACGCGCGCCGTGTCCGAATCAAAGAGGAGCGCGGTATTGTCGTCGATCAGGTAGTAGACGAGATTGTAGGTGATATCCGGATTCTCGCCTTCGAGCACGGCTGTTCCGCGGCCGTTGCTGCCGGGCGCCATGATCGAGCTGTTGGTGATGTTGACCGGATCGGCTTTGAACGTGGCGCTGAAATTGTTGATGTCAAAATGCCCGGCTGAGACGCCGGTGCCGCTGACTGTGAGCTGGCCCTCGGCATCGGGTTGAGAGGAGCCAGCAACCTCGTGGAACATTCCCTGGCCGCCGAGGACAAAGGCGAAGCTGCCGGCCGCAGGCGCCGTGGCTGCGTCGGCTGTGACCTGGGAATATGCCAGGCCAGTCGAAATGCCGGCAGAATCCGTTTCGACCATCACCGCCGTTCCCGCTGCGGTCTGATACACAGCGAATTCCGAAGTGGTCGCAAGTTTCAGATCGATGCGCCCAGTGGTTGCGTTGACCGAAAACGGAGTCGTGCTGATGGTCGCGTTCGTGGTGACGGTGCCGGCGTTATTCGTGTCGAGCGCTCCGCTCGTGACATTGCTGCCGTTAGAGACGAAAACACCGCCCTGTGCGTATGCGCCGCTCGTACCGGTGGCGGACGTCCCGCCGGCGGTGAAAACGTAGGTGCCTGCGAAGCTGGCGCCGCTGCCGGCCCCTTCGTACATGTCTCCCGCGAGGAAATCATTGCCATCGACTTCGACGATGTGGAGATGCGTGCTGTCGATTACGTAGAAGGCAAATCGCAGCTGGGTCCCACTGGTGTTCGGCAGCATGAGCGTGCCGCGTCCAGTTCCCGCATTCGCGGCGTCCAGAGAGTAAGCTCCGTTGACGGTTGGGCTCTCAGTCGTGAGCGTGCCTCCATCGTTTACGTCGATCATCGATCCCGACGCGGTGAGAACGTTTGAGCCGGTGGACGCGAACTCGCCCGCGAGCGCCATTGGTTTGAAAGACGCATCGGTGCCGGAAGCGCTGAACGCGTAGAGGCCATTTACGACGCTGGGCAGGGTGGTGAGGTCGTTCAGATTTTGCTGGTCGATGGCGCCGCTGCCGTTGGCGCTGGTGTCGAAACGAATCATGACGGCGTGCTTATTCGTCGTGAGCGCGAATCGCCAAGTGGCGACGCCACGGCCCGTGTCGATCGTGGCCGTGGTTCGGCCGTCGGGTCCCACAACGTAGGTGCCGGTGAACGACAAGCCAGTCGAAACGCCCACGAGGAAACTGCTGGTGTCTTCGATGCCGCTCGTGATGTTGCCATCGCCGTCCGCTACGAAGCTTCCGGCCGCCGCCAGGAAACCGCTGGAGTCATTGCCGGAGTACGAGAACGCGAATCGCCCGGCAACGAAAGATTGGAATAGACGAGTTGCCGTGTGGCAGTGGCGGGGCGGTGGCGACCGATCGGTGGCGGTATGGTCACGGCGGCCCCCGGTGGCGGAAATTCGGGCGCCGTATAGCTTCCGCCTCCGCTGATGGTTCCGACGTCACCGCCGTTCGTGGAACTGACCGACCACGTCGCGTTCGGGTCGTTCAGACCGTTCAGTGTTGCGGCAAATTGGCGTAGGTTCCAGCCGGAACCGGCAGAGTCGTTTGTTCCGTGATGACCAAGCCGCCGCCTGAGCCGATGGTGACGACTGCCGTATTGGAGGTGACCGTCGCGCTGGTCGTTGTCGACGTGGTGGAGTTCGGATTTTGGGGCGCGACTGCGGTGATGTTGACCACACCGTTGTCGCTGCTCGGCACGACTCCGGGAGCGGTGTAACTCCGACTTGTTCGTCGGTGGTGGAAGAAACAATGGTTCCGGTTGTAGTGTTGCCTCCCGCCACGCCGTTTACTTTCCAGGTGACGACGGTACTCGTGCTGGTCGACGTCGATGAATTCGTCAGATTGACGACGGCCGTGAATTCCGTGGTGCCGTTGAGCGGCACAGTGGCTGTTGTCGGCGTGATCGCCACTGAGGTCACGGTGCTCGTGCCGCCGGAGCCACCACCGCACGCCGCGAGAATCAGCGCGCATGCAACCGCGAACGCAAAGAAACCCAGAGCTGGAGCCCTTTTTTGCATAGGGAAGCTTTTCTCTTCCTCGATTTTGATTATTGCGGGCAAATTGGCGCCACGCAGACAAACGGCCACACCGCACCCTGCGCTCCCTTGGAAGACATTTGTGCGGCTGGGGTTGCCAGAGATAGACCTACGCCACCCCGTCCTGGCAGCGGATAACTGTAGCATTCTTGCGGCTGATAAAAAAGTACCGGAATTTTCCTCGAATCGTCAGCCGGGCCGTTCGGCGGGCG
>CAVUDN010000001.1:0-64204 GCA_963740095.1 uncultured Acidobacteriota bacterium | reverse complement strand
GGGACAATAGTTGCATTATAGTGAACGGATTTCGCCCGCTGCAACGGACATTCCTGGATGATTGCCGAAAGGCCAATGGCTCCCGGGACGCCTGCCTTCCGGGCGGCATTGACACGCCTTCCACCCACGCCTATATTTTTCTTGGTTTCTTCGGAATGCCCTCGACTCCTTTCGGCGAACATCTCAAACGCGAACGCGAAATGCGCGGCGTCTCCCTCGAGGAGGTGTCAGCGGCTACCCGCATCAGCACGCGCTTCCTCGAGGCGATCGAGAATGAGAAGTGGGATGAGTTGCCGGGCGGCGTGTTCAACCGCGGATTCATTCGCTCGATCGCGCGCTTTCTGGGCCTCGATGAAGACGGACTGGTGGCCGAATACGCGCTCGAAACGAAGGGCGCGCACGACGTTCGCCCGGCGCCCGAGCATCCCGCTGAAATTCCTCGAAAGTGGCAGCCGACGATCTTCGCCGTGATTGCCATCTTCCTGATCATTTTGGCGGGGTGGTTCCTTTACCACCGGTATGGAGCTAGGATTGCGGCGCGCTTCCACCGGCACACGTCGGAGGTTCCTCACAGCGCGCTCGGCATATTTCTTGCGGGCGCGAGCCCTAAAGACGAGGCTCAGATCGTCCTGGGAGGGCGCTATTAGCACCGAGCTGCGCGAACAGGCCCGATCGGGGCACCTGCGCCCGGAACAGAAACTCGCCATCTGCGCGGGCAGCGTGCCGCTCAGCCCGGAGGACCAGGTCGAGATGCTGGCCATCCTGGCCGTCGACACGGACCCGTCCGTTTCCGAACGCGCTGAGAATATTCTGCTGACCCAGAGCGCCCGGCATTTTCTGGCAGCGGCCAACCGCCCCGACGCCGACGTTCGTCTGTTTGCCTACTGCGCCGAGAACATGGCGGAAAAACCGGGTATCGCCGACGCGCTGGCAAAGAACGCGGCGTGCCCGACGGCGATCGTCACGCGCGTCGCGTCGCGGCTTACGACAGAAGGAATTCAGGCCTTGCTCGATAATCTGGAGCGATTTATCTCCGATCCGCGGCTTGTGATCGCCGTCTCCAAAACCACCGCCGCGAATGTGGAGCAGCGAGGACTATTGGACGAAATGCACAAGAGCGCGGCCGCCATCACCGAAATTGAGGATGCGGCGGAGCAGATCGAGCCCGATCCCGTGAAGCGGGAAAGCCTGATGCAGCGCGTCGCCCACATGAACGTCGTCCAGCGTCTCACGCTTGCGCTGAAGGGCGGCCGCTCCGAGCGCATGCTTTTGATTCGCGATCCCAACAGACTCATTCAAAGATCCGTCTTGCAGTCGCCTCGCCTCACCGACACCGAAGTGGAAGCGTTCGCCTCGATGAGCAGCCTGCCGGCTGAGACGCTGCGGGCGATCTCGCTCACGCGCCTCTTCATGAAGAATTACTCGGTGGTGCGCAATCTCACGAATAACCCCAAGACGCCGCTCGACGTTTCGCTGCATCTTTTTCCCCGGCTCACGGCCACCGACCTCGTGAAACTGACGGCGAACAAAAATGTTCCCGAGACCCTGCGCTCGGCCGCCCAGAAGCTTCACCGCAAGCGCAAGCTCGGAGGCTAGGCACACAACGTGGCCTCCGAACCCAGTCCGAAGATCCAGCGTAGCGTTCCAACATCCCCCCGTGCGGCGAAGGAGCCCACAGTCGTGATCAGCCCGCGAGGCGTCGAGCGACTGCGAGCAGGGCATCTGTGGATCTATCGTAGCGACGTGCGATCGACCCAGGCCGAACCGGGCGCCGTCGTCCGACTGGTCGACGAGCGCGGAAACTTTCAGGGCCGCGCCTTTTACAGCGACAAATCGCAGATCGCGGTACGCCTTCTCACGCGCGAAGACCGGCCCGTGGATCGCGCGTTCTTCACGGATCGCATTCGCCGCGCCGCTGCGTATCGTGACCTCGTGGTCGAAAACTCGCAAGCTTGCCGGCTCGTCTACAGCGAGGCAGACCTGCTGCCGTCCCTCATCGTCGACCGCTATGCGGACTATCTGGTGGTGCAGACGCTGAGCCAGGGCACCGAGCACATCAAAGGTCTTATTCTCGAGATTCTTGTCGAGATGTTTTCGCCGCGCGGCGTCCTCGAGCGCAACGATCCGAAGGTGAGGCTTCTCGAGGGCCTCGAGCAGCGCGTGAGCATCCTTCATGGCGAGATTCCGGCCGAGATTCCGGCTCAGGAAAACGGCATTACCTTCGTTCACGACCTGCTGAAAGGGCAAAAGACCGGGTCGTTCTTGGATCAACGCGAAAACCATCAGGCGGCGCGGCGGTATGCCTCGGGAGACGTCCTCGACTGTTTCAGCTATCAGGGGGGATTCGCGTTGACGGTGGCCGACAAGTGCGCGCACGTCCAAGGAATCGAAATGGCCCCGGCAGCGCTGCAGGCCGCGCGGCGCAATCAGGAAGCTAATGGAATCTCGAACGTCGACTTCCGTGAAGGGAACACATTCGACATTCTCAAGGAATACGATGACGCCGGCCGCCGCTTCCAGATGATCATCCTCGATCCGCCCGCCTTCGCGAAGAACCGCGACAGCATCCCCGCCGCCCAGCGCGGGTATAAAGAGATCAATTTACGAGCGCTGAAGCTGCTGAGGCCCGGCGGGTTTCTGCTAACCTGCTCTTGCTCTTACCACATTACCGAGCCACTCTTTCTCCAGATACTCGCCGAGGCCGCAAACGACGCCAGGAGGGCCATCGTCGTGGCCGAGCGAAGGACACAGGCTCAAGACCACCCGATTCTGCTCACCATGCCGGAGACGCACTACCTTAAGTGCTTTATAGTTAAAGCCTTAGAATAGGATCAGAGAACGAGCCCCGGATAGTCCTGTGCCAAGAAACAACTTGACAATAACGCACGCATATTTTATGCTCCTACTGCGCTAATACAGAGCGCCAAATTTCGATGGAGGAAGTTACAATGTCGATCACCCGATGGGACCCATTCCAGAATCTGGCCACCTTGCAGGATCAGGTTAACCGTTTCTTCGAGGCGCCGTTGGCTGGCCGCCGTGCCGAAAGCTCGAATTTGACGGCCTGGGCGCCTGCTGTGGACATTTATGAGACCGAGAACGAGCTGGTCATCAAGGCCGATTTGCCCGACATCAATGAAAAGGACCTCGATGTCCGGGTCGAGAACAACATGCTCACCATCCGCGGCGAGCGGAAGTTCGAGCAGAAGGTGAAGGAAGACAATTACCTCCGGATCGAGCGGACCTACGGGTCGTTCAGCCGGAGCTTTAGCCTGCCGACGACGGTGAGCACCGAGTCGATCCACGCCGAATACAAGAATGGCGTGTTGACGGTGCAACTGCCGAAGCGGGCAGAGTCGAAGCCGCGACAGGTGAAGGTGAACGTAACGACAAACGGGAACTGACGCGGTTTTGTTTGCGGTCCTGGGGCTGGGCGGACATATCGGCCAGCCCCTTTTCTTTCGCCCCTTGGAGGCATTTGGAGCATCTGGAGTATCCGGGGGCAAAGTGAGAAGATTTCGCCATGCTGCGATTTGACAAATTAACAGTAAAGGCTCAGGAAGCGCTGCAAGCCGCGCAGGAAATGGGCGCGCGCTCGGGCCAGCAGCAGATCGAGCCGCTGCACCTTCTGTGGGCGCTTGTGGCCCAGGGCGACGGCGTTGTGCCGCCCCTTCTGCAAAAGCTGGGCGTGTCGCCAACGGTCCTCGCCGCCGAGGCGGAAAAACAGGTCGGGCGGCTGCCCAAGGTGAGCGACGTCTCGAACCAGTCGCTGAGCCGCGCCGCGAACGACGTTCTCGAGCACGCGTTTGGTGAAGCGCAGCGGCTGAAGGACGAGTACGTTTCAACAGAACACATTCTGCTGGCCATTGCCGCCGCGGATCGCGATCCCGCCGGGCAGCTCCTGGCGAAGAGCGGCGCGAGTCACGATGCGATCCTGCAGGCGATGGCATCCATTCGCGGCAATGTTCGCGTTACATCCCAAAATCCCGAAGCCACATATCGCGCGATCGAACAGTATGCGCGCGACCTTACCGAGGCAGCCCGCCGAGGGAAGCTCGATCCGGTAATCGGACGCGACGAAGAGATTCGGCGCGTGATGCAGATTCTCGCGCGCCGGACGAAGAATAACCCCGTGCTGATCGGTGAGCCGGGCGTCGGCAAGACGGCTATCGTCGAAGGACTGGCCGGGCGAATCGTGTCCGGAGACGTTCCCGAGGTTTTGAAGCCGAAGCGGATTGTCGCTCTCGATCTGGCGTCCCTTGTGGCGGGCGCGAAGTATCGAGGCGAATTCGAGGACCGGCTGAAGGCGATTCTCAAGGAGGTTACGGAATCCGAAGGGCAGATCATCCTCTTCATCGACGAGTTGCACACGCTGGTCGGCGCGGGCGCGGCCGAAGGCTCGATGGATGCTTCAAATATGCTGAAGCCAGCGCTGGCGCGCGGCGAATTACGTGCCATCGGCGCGACCACGCTCAACGAATATCGCAAGTACATCGAGAAGGACCCGGCTCTCGAGCGGCGCTTCCAGCCTGTAATGATCGGCGAGCCGTCGGTCGAGGACACCATCGCCATTCTGCGCGGCCTGAAGGAGCGCTATGAAGTCCACCACGGCGTGCGCATCAAGGATGCGGCGATCGTTGCCGCCGCGATGCTCTCACAGCGCTATATCACCGACCGCTTTCTGCCGGACAAGGCGATCGATCTTGTCGACGAAGCGGCCGCGGGACTGCGCATGGAAATCGATTCGCTGCCGACCGAGATCGACCTGATCGAGCGGCGCGTGATGCAGCTCGAGATCGAGCGCCAGGCGCTGCGCAAGGAATCGGATGCGCATTCGAAAGAACGTCTATCGCAAATCGAAAAAGAACTGAGCACGCTGCGCGAACAATCGGGCGCGCTCAAGGCTCATTGGCAGACCGAGAAGAACGCCATCGGCCGCATCCGCAAACAGAAGGAAGAAATCGAGCGGCTCAAGACGGAGGAGCAGCGCTTCGAGCGCGCGGGCGACCTCTCACGTGTTGCGGAGATTCGCTACGGAAAGCTTTCGGCCGCGGAAAAGGAATTGAAAGCCGCCCAAGATCGCCTCGCGGAATTGCAGAAAGACCACCCGATGCTGAAGGAAGAGGTGGGCGAGGAAGAGATCGCGAAAATCGTCAGCAAGTGGACGGGGATTCCCGTCGGGCGGCTGCTCGAAGGCGAAGCGCAGAAGCTCGTGCACATGGAAGAGCGCCTGCGGCAACGCGTCGTGGGACAAGACGCGGCGCTTGCTGCCGTGGCGAATGCGATTCGCCGCAGCCGTTCGGGACTCAGCGATCCGCATCGACCGATCGGCTCGTTCCTGTTTCTGGGTCCGACCGGCGTCGGCAAGACGGAGCTCGCCCGGGCGCTCGCGGAATTTCTGTTCGACGACGAGCGCGCGATCGTGCGGCTCGACATGTCCGAATACATGGAAAAGCATTCGGTGGCGCGGATGATTGGCGCGCCTCCGGGATACGTCGGTTATGAAGAGGGCGGCCAGTTGACCGAACAGGTGCGGCGTCGGCCTTACTCGGTCGTGCTGCTGGATGAAATCGAGAAGGCGCATCCGGATGTGTTCAACGTCCTGCTACAGATTCTCGAGGATGGACGTCTAACCGATGGAAAAGGACGCACGGTCGATTTCCGCAACGCGGTGATCATCATGACGTCGAACGTGGGCTCGGCTTCCATTTTCGAGCTGGCGGATAAAGACCCGAAGAAGGCCCGCGAAGAGGCCATGGCTGCGCTGCGGGAAATTTTCCGGCCCGAGTTCCTGAACCGGATCGACGATATCGTCCTGTTCAAGCCGCTCGGCAAGGATCAGATCGAGACGATCATCGAGCTGCAGATGCGCAACGTCGTAAAGCTGCTCGCGGAACGCCAGATCACTTTGCACCTGACGCCCGCGGCGAAGACGCTGCTCTTCCGCGAAGGCTTCGATCCGGCTTACGGCGCGCGCCCGATGAAGCGGGCCATCCAGCGGCTGATTCAGGATCCACTGGCGCTCAAGATTCTGGATGGCGAGGTCAAGCCGGGTGACGAACTCAAGGTCGACGCCGACGCGAAGACGGGCGAGATGAAGTTTCAGCCCGCGACTGCGAAAGCGGGAGTTGCATAGGAAAGGGCTCCGGGTAACCAACGATGAAGACGTTTAAGACGGCATTCCTGCTGACGGCTCTGACGCTGGTGCTCCTCATGATCGGGCAGGCCTTCGGCGGGCGAGGCGGGATGACGATCGCGCTCGGCTTTGCAATCGTGATGAACGGCGTGGCGTATTTCTTCTCGGATAAGATCGCTCTGGCGTCGAGCGGGGCGCGCCCGATCAGCCGCGAGGAAGCGCCGCGGCTTTACGCCGTGATGGAACGCCTCGCGGCCAAAGCCAATCTGCCCATGCCGAAGATGTATTTGGTCCCGCAGCCCGCGCCGAATGCATTCGCGACGGGCCGCAATCCGAGCCACGCGTCGGTGGCCGTCACGCAGGGATTGCTGGAGTTGATGAATGACGACGAACTCGAGGGCGTGATCGCGCACGAGCTTTCGCACGTCCGCAACTACGACATTCTCACGTCGTCGATCGCCGCCACAATCGCCGGCGCCATCACCTGGATAGCCAATATGGGGCAGTGGGGACTGATGCTCGGCGGCTGGGGCGGAGGAGACGACAATCGCGAGGGAGGCGGAATCACGGCTCTCATCATGCTGATCGCTGCGCCGATCGCGGCGATGCTTTTGCAGCTTGGTATTTCACGCCAGCGGGAATATCAGGCGGACGCGTCGGGCGCGAGGATGGTCGGCTATCCCAACGGCTTGATCAGCGCGCTCGAAAAACTCGGCGCGTACAACAAACGGATTCCCACGGACATGCCGCCATCCACGGCGGCGCTTTGCATCGTCGCTCCGCTGAGCCCGCGCCATCTCATGGCAAGCCTTTTCAGCACGCACCCGCCGCTTGAAGATCGGATCGCAAGACTGCAGCAAATGAGCATCACGCGCTGAGCTCGACTTCGATCTAGTTCTAGTAGTACTGAAGCTTGTATAAACATCCACTGCGCAGAAATCCCTTGCAGGTCGCGTAAAAATTGCAGGGTCCGATGTCCTCCCGATCCATGGTATGCCAGAAAGTCTCCTCGTAACCCCATTATCCATAAGGTGTTACGGGGCCGCGCGCGTTTTGGAGCGGTTTGGTTCAGGGCGTGCTCCTACTCGCTCAAGCAAGGGGTTTCCACGGAGGGCAAAAAAATGCTCGAAGAAAAGAACGAAGTAATTCACGAAGAAGCAGCGCCACGGTGGATTGGGATCGCCGTCGTAATCCTGGCTATCGTTTCGCTCGCGGGTCTAGGTGTGGGCTGGACGGCCTCGACGCGGTCGCAGAATCTACAGCAGAGTCTCGCCGCGCAGACGGCGCAGACGAAGCAAAACGACGACATTCTGAATCAGCGCCTTGCGAAGGCCGAAGACACGAACGCGCAGCTTCAGGGCGAGCTCAGCGTGGTAACCGACAAGATGAAGCTCACCGAAGGCGAGCTGAACCGGGCGCGCTCGCAAACCAAGAAGATCAAGGCCGAAGAGGCGCAGGAACTCTCCGACCTCCAGAACAACGTCAACGGCCAACTGGCTACGAAGGCCAGCGTCGACGACGTGAACAAGCTGGGGACCGACGTCACCGGCGTCAAGACGGACCTTGAAACGACTAAGAATAATCTGAACATGGCGCGCGGCGAGTTCGGCACGCTGATCGCGAAGAACCACGACGAGATCGACGAACTCCGGCGCCTCGGCGAACGCGATTACTACGAGTTCACGATCACGAAGAAGGGACAGCGCGAGAAGGTGGGCGACGTGATGGTCGAGCTCCGCGGCGTGAACCCGAAGAAGAACCTCTATACGGTGGCGATCTATGCGGACGACCAGCGCTACGAGAAGAAGAACCGCTCGGTGAACGAGCCGATCTACTTCTTCACGAATGGCAGCCGCGCACCGATGGAGTTCACCGTGAATTCGGTGGCCAAGGATAAGATCAGCGGTTACCTCAGCGTGCCGAAGGCCGGAACGACGCACGCGCAGGCCGCCGGCAACTGACGAATCCCGTTTGCCTGGTCCCTGGGGCCAATGCAAGCGTCAGGAACGAAAAGGGCGTCCGCCAAAGCGGACGCCCTTTTTCTTTTCGTCGGTGCCTATTCGGCTTTGCTTAACGCTCGCTGTTTGCGGGCGAGAAATCTCTTGGCGAGCGACGGAAGCTTGTCGTGCGGAAGTTTGCCCTGTTCGTAAAGCTTCATTTTGGCCTTCGCCGTTTTGCGGTGGCGGCGCTGCCTTTTCTGCGCGACGTAACGCTTATCGTATGCCATCTGATCCTCTTTCCTCTCGAAATGCGTGACATCCGATTGTAGCGGAGAGGCAACAGGATGCAAGCTCGCTGTGTTTTCGCCGCCGAATTCGAGTAGCATTTTCGTCGGGCGCTCAAGTACCGATTCAGGACAGGTTCCGGAGCTATGCCGACTACGGTTATCCACGCCAGCCGCATTCTGACGCCGGACGAAGAGATCAGCGACGGCGTAATCGTCGTCGAAGGCAGCCGTATCGCCGCGATCGGCCATCGCGATGAAATGCGTCTGCCGCCGGACGCCGTCGATTATGTCGCCACCGGCATGACGGTCGTGCCCGGCTTTGTCGACGTGCACATCCACGGCGCGGGCGGGCACGACGTGATGGAGGGCGACGCTCGCGCGCTCGACCGCATTACGTCCACGGTCGCGCGCCACGGCACCACGTCCATCGTTGCGACCACCGTCACCGCGCCCGTCGATGATACCTGCCGCAGCCTGCAGGGAATCGCCCAGTACATTCGCGCGCATGAGAACGCGGAAAGCGATGGCCTCGCAGCCGAGATTGTGGGCATCCACCTCGAAGGGCCGTTCATCAGCAAGGCGCGGCGAGGTGTCCATCCGGCGGATGCGCTGGCGAAGCCCTCGGTGGCGACGCTGGGCAAGTTCATCGAAGCGGCGGACGGCTTGGTGAAAATTGTCACTCTGGCGCCCGAGCTGCCCGGCGCGCTGGAGCTAATTGCTGCGGTTGTAGCGGCCAAGATCGTAGCTGCGATCGGCCACACCGATGCCGATTACGATCAAGCGCGCGCGGCGATACACGCCGGAGCGCGCCACGCGGTTCACATGTACAACGCCATGCGCCCCTTCGAACACCGCGATCCCGGCGTGGTCGGCGCGATACTCACCGATCCCGAGGTTACCGCCGAGGTGATCGCCGACCTCGTGCACGTGGCCGGGCCGGCGATTCAAGTGCTGATCGGGACGAAGGGATTCGACACGGTTCTGCTCGTCAGCGACGGCATCGCCGCCACGGGCATGCCCGACGGCAAATACCGGCTGGGGAATTTCGAGGTTTCCGTGAAAGATGGCGTCGCGCGAAACAGCGAAGGGAAGCTCGCGGGCAGCACGCTGACCATGGACCGCGCCCTGCGCAATATCGTCGGGATTGGCGTGCCGCTGCAGGATGCGGTTCGCATGGCGACTGTGCTTCCGGCGCGCCGCCTCGGCCTCGCCGGCAAAAAGGGCATCATCGCGGTGGGCGCGGACGCCGATCTCGTCGCGCTGACATCGGACCTGCGCGTAGCAGGCGTGATGACGCGCGGCGCCGGCCTCGCCTAACGCTTATGAAGCCTGATTTCGCACAATACGGCTTCCTCTACCCCGACAACCTGATCTAAGCCTTCATCGGCGGGTCGCAATTGCACGGCGCCAAGGTCGATGGAACGGACGACACCGACTGGTACGGGGTATTTATCGAGCCGCCCGCGAAGATGATCGGCCTAGACCGTGACGAGCATTTCGTTTTCACGACGGGCGGCAAACTCGGAGGCAACGGGCCACAGGACGTAGATGTGTGCCTGTACTCTCTGCGAAAGTGGGCCGGGATGGCTGCCAAGGGGAATCCGTCGGCCCTGCACTTCGTGTTCGCCAAGGAGACATTCTCCACCCCATGGTGGGACAGAGTCGTGAAGCAAAGAGATATCTTTGCTTCAAGGCGCCACTTGATGCCGTTCCTGAAATTCGCGGACGACCAGATGGAGCGGCTGCTATGCGGACGCAAGGGTCAAAAGAGCATTCACCGCGCCGCCCTGGAACAGAAACACGGCTACGACACGAAATACGCGATGCACGTGATTCGTCTCTATCTCGAGGCCAAGGAATACATGGAAACCGGCAGGATCACGCTGCCCAATCCAAATGTCGATTTGCTCATCGCGATCCGGCAGGGCAAGTACAAGCTTTCTCAGATCGAAGAAATGGGCAAACAATTCGAAGCCGAAGCGCAGGCGGCACAAGCAAAATCAAGATTGCCCGAGGCAGTCGACCTGAATGCGATTAGCGGCCTCATTGCGGGAGTCTATATGAGCTTCTGGACTGCCCAAAAAGACTGACCTTACGAATTCAGCGGGATTTTCAATTCCTCGGCGAGGCGATGCGGGTCGAACGGGCTGCAGGCGAAAAAGCGGCCTGCGACTTCGAGGGTGGGGACTTTGCGGCGTCCGTTATTCACGCGCAGCACGATCTCTTCGGCGCCGGGCGTTTCGTCGATATTCACTTCGCGAAACGCAACTTTGCGATCGCGCAGGAAATGCTTCACGCGACGGCAATCGCAGCACCAGGAGGTGCTGTAAATTGTGACAGCTTCATTCATTACAGGTTATTTCCAATCGTCCTAAACATTCGATGCGAAGAAAAGAGGCGGGATTCAACGCGGGCGCGAGATGATAACGGTTGAAGGGGAGGCGTCATGCGCTCTACTTGTGGGTTCCTGGCGCGCCCGCCAACTTGCCGACAGTTTGCGTCCGCACGAGCGCGCGCTCGACGGCAAGCTTCCGCTCCTGCCAGTCCGGGCTTCCGGCGCTGGTCTTCGCCAGTTCCGCCTGCGCCCGCTCATGAGCGGCCTTCGCTCGCGCAACGTCAATTTCCTCGGCACGCTCCGAGATCTCAGCCAACACGATAACGCGGTCCGGCAGCACTTCCGCGTAACCCTGAATCACGCTGAGGTAGCGCGTCTCTCCACTTTTGCGATACGCCAGAATTCCGATGCCAAGCTCGGTGATCAGCGGGGCGTGCCCCGGCAGGATGCCGAGATAGCCCTCCCTGCCGGGTATCTCGATCGCCTGCACGGTCTCCTGCAAGACGTGCCTCTGCGGCGTCACAACTTGCAGTTCGATTGCTTCAGGTAGCGCCATTCGTTCTTTCCTGTTTCACCCGCTCGCTTGCGGTTTCTAGGCCACAGCCGCCATTTTTTCAGCCTTCTCGCGTGCTTCTTCGATCGTGCCCACCATGTAGAAGGCTTGCTCGGGCAGATCGTCATGCTTGCCTTCAACGATTTCCTTGAAGCCCTTGATCGTTTCCTCGATCTTGACGTACTTACCTTCTAATCCCGTGAATGGAGCCGCGACGAACATCGGTTGCGAGAGGAAACGCTCGAGGCGGCGGGCGCGGCCTACGACCTGCTTGTCGTCGTCCGAGAGCTCTTCGATTCCGAGAATCGCGATGATGTCCTGCAATTCCTTGTAGCGCTGCAGCACGCCCTTCACAGCGCGCGCCACGGTGTAGTGTTCCTGGCCGAGGATGCGCGGGTCGAGAATGCGCGAGAAGCTGGCGAGCGGATCGACGGCGGGATAGATGCCGCGCTCGACGATCTGCCGGCTGAGGTTGGTGGTCGCATCGAGGTGCGTGAACGTGGCCGCCGGCGCCGGATCGGTGTAGTCGTCCGCGGGGACGTAAATTGCCTGCACCGAGGTGATCGAGCCGCTCTTGGTCGAGGTGATGCGCTCCTGCAATTCGCCGATCTCGGTGTTGAGATTCGGCTGGTAACCCACGGCGGAAGGCATGCGGCCGAGCAGCGCCGATACTTCCGATCCCGCCTGCACGAAACGGAAAATATTGTCGATGAAGAGCAGCACGTCGAGGTGCTCTTCGTCGCGGAAATATTCGGCCACGGTCAGGCCGGTCAGGCCAACGCGAAGACGCGCGCCGGGCGGCTCCGTCATCTGCCCGTAAACGAGCGCGCAGCGCGATTTGTCCGGGTTGCCAGGCTCGATCACGTGCGATTCCTGGAATTCGAGCCAGAGATCGTTGCCTTCGCGCGTGCGCTCGCCCACGCCGGCGAAGACGGAAACGCCGCCGTGCTTCATCGCAACGTTGTGGATCAGCTCCTGAATCAGCACCGTCTTGCCGACGCCCGCGCCGCCGAAGAGGCCGATCTTGCCGCCCTTGAGGTACGGCTCGATCAGGTCGACAACCTTGATGCCCGTCTCGAACATTTCGAGATTCGTCGATTGCTCTTCGAGCGACGGAGCCGGGCGGTGAATCGGGTAGCGCTTTTCGTACTTCACCGGGCCGAGCTTGTCGACAGGCTCGCCGAGCACGTTCATCACGCGGCCGAGAGTGCCGCGGCCCACCGGGACGGAAATCGGCTCGCCGAGATCCTCTGCCTTCATCCCGCGCACCAAGCCTTCGGTCGGCTTCATCGCGACCGCGCGCACGCGCCCCTCGCCGAGATGCTGTTCAACCTCGGCAACGATGTCGAGCGGTTCTGGAACGTCGAATCCCTCGCTCGTAATGCGGATCGCGTGGTGAATCAGCGGCAGGTGGCCTTCCTCAAATACGACGTCCACCACAGGCCCGATGACTTCCGTTACGTGGCCGATTTTCTTGTTGTCGCTTGCCATTTCAGCTCTCCGTGAAATCCGTGACTCACAACTCGTGATTCGTTAAAAAAGCTACCGTGGTCGGCGCTCGCGCCTACGACATCGCGGAAGCAGCTCCGCTTACGATTTCGATCAGCTCCTTGGTGATTCCGGCTTGGCGAATCTTATTCATCTCGAGCGTCAGCTTGTCGATCAACTCCGATGCGTTGCGCGTCGCGGCGTCCATTGCCGTCATGCGAGCCGCCCACTCTGCCGCGGAGGATTCGAGGAGGATGCGGAATACTTCCGACTCGAGATAGCGCGGCACGAGGCCGCTGAAAATCTCGGCAAGCGGCTCCTCGTAGAGGTATTCGACGAGCCACTTTCCACTCGCCGCCAGATCGTGCGGCAGCGCCTCTTCCTGGGCCGCCGTGGCGGCGTGAGCGGCCTCGGGGCGTCCCGCCGTGAGCACCGATGGGTCGATCGGTAGCAGCTTCTCCGTGCGTAGATTTTGCACCAGCACATTTTTGAATTCGTTGTAGACGACGTAGACGGCATCGACTTCGCGCGCCACATACAGCTCGGCGATCTTGCCGGCGATTTCCTTCGCGATCGTGAAGTCCACGTTGCCCGAGACGTTGATGTATTCGGCGGCGAACGTCCATCCGGCTCGCTTCAGTGAATTGCGGCCCTTCTTGCCGATGGGAATCACTTGCGTCTTCTTCGAGGCGTTTTCGCGCAGGAAGATCGTCGCGCGGCGAATCACGTTCGAGTTGAACGCTCCCGCGAGGCTGCGGTCCCCGGTCAACACGATTACCAGGATTCGCTCCTCGGGACGCCTTTCGAGCAGCGGATGCGTGGTCGACTCGACGCGGGCCGCGGCTGAGCGCAGCACTCGGAGGATTTCCCGGGCGTAGGGCCGCGCCGCAAACACGCCTTCTTGCGAGCGGCGCAGCTTCGCCGCCGCTACAAACTTCATCGCGCGCGTGATCTGCTGCGTGCTCTTCACCGAGCGAATGCGGCGCCGGAAATCGAGAAGTGTGGCCATCGATCGTTAGTCTTAGCTCGCAACAGGCGCAGCCGCGGCGGCCGCAGGAGCTACGCTCGCCAGGAACGTTTCCTTGAATGCTTTAAGCGCCGCGATCATGTCGGCCTTGAGTGCGTCGTCGATCGCTTTTTTCTCGCGGAGCGTCTTGAAGATGTTGGGATAGTTCGTTTCGAAATACGGATACATTTCGAGCTCGAACCGGCGAACTTCGGAAATTTCGAGGTCATCCAAGAAGCGGTTTGCGCCGGCGAAAATGATCAGCACCTGCCGTTCGACCGGCAGCGGCTGATACTGGTCCTGCTTGAGAACTTCCACGAGCCGCTGGCCGCGCGCCAACTGCTGCTGCGTGGTTTTATCGAGCTGCTCGGTTCCAAACTGCGCGAACGCCGCGAGGTCGCGGTACTGCGCCATGTCGAGCCGCAGCGAGCCGGCCACCTGCCGCATGGCTTTGATTTGGGCGTTGCCACCGACGCGGCTCACCGAAATGCCGGCGTTGATCGCGGGGCGCTGGCCGGCGTTGAAAAGATCGGCCTCGAGATAGATCTGGCCGTCCGTGATCGAAATCACGTTCGTCGGAATGTACGCGGAAACGTCGCCGGCCTGGGTTTCGATTACCGGCAGCGCGGTCAGCGAGCCCGCGCCGAGCGCATCGTTTAATTTCGCGGCGCGCTCGAGCAATCGCGAGTGCAGGAAGAATACGTCTCCAGGGAACGCCTCGCGGCCCGGCGGCCGGCGCAAAAGCAACGAAATTTCGCGGTAGGACTGCGCGTGCTTCGAAAGATCGTCGTAGAAGCAGATGGCGTGCCGCTTCGAATCGCGAAAATATTCGCCCATCGCCGCGGCGGCGAACGGGGCGATGTACTGCATCGTGGCCGGATCCCCCGCTGACGCAGCCACCACGATGCTGTAGTCCATAGCGCCGTAATCGGTGAGCGTCTTGATCACCTGCGCGATCGTCGACTGCTTCTGCCCGATGGCGCAGTAGATGCAGATTACGTCGCCACCCTTTTGATTGATGATCGTATCGAGAATGATGGCCGTCTTGCCCGTCTGGCGGTCGCCGATGATTAGCTCGCGCTGCCCGCGGCCGATCGGAATCATCGAGTCGATGGCCTTGATCCCGGTTTGGAGCGGCTCGCGCACCGGCTGGCGATCGACCACGCCCGGCGCCAAGCGCTCGAGCGGGTTGCGTTGATCGGTCTGCACCGGACCTTTGCCGTCAAGCGGCTGGCCGAGCGGATTCACGACGCGCCCGACGAGCGCATCCCCGACGGGCACGGACATGATGCTCTTGGTACGCTTGACCGTGTCGCCTTCCTGAATCTCCGTGTAGTCGCCGAGCAGCACCGTGCCGACTTGATCCTCTTCGAGGTTGAGCGCGATACCGAAAACATCGTGCGGGAATGAGAGCATTTCGCCCGCCATGCAGCGGTCGAGCCCGTGGATGCGCGCGATGCCGTCGCCCACGGAGATCACCGAGCCGACCTCTTCGACGGCGACCACCTGCTGGTAGTTTTCGATCTGCTCGCGCAAAATCCTTGTGATTTCGTCAGCCTTGATATTCGCCATTCCTGCTCCTATTCCGTTTCGAGCCGCTCGCGCAGCCGCGTCAATTGCTCGCGCACCGAACCGTCATAGACGGTCGATCCCACGCGGACGACGGCGCCGCCGACGAGGGATTCATCCTGGCGGAAGCGAGCTTCGATTTTCTTCCCGGTGCGCCGTTCGAGCGCCTTCGTCATGCGTTCTTTTTCGGCGGCGTTCAGCTCGCGCGCCGAGGCCACTTCGGCCTCCGCGATGCCCAGCCGCGCGTTCAATTCGGTCTCGAACGCCTGCTGGATTTCGTGGAGCATTTCCGTCCTGCGGTGATTCACGATCACGCATGCAAAATTCTGCACCGCCGGCGCCAAATCCATTTTCGCCGCCAGCTCCTCGATCACTTTGTGCTTCATCTCCGGGCCGATGGCGGGGCTTTCGATGAAATTCCGCAGATCGGCCGAACCGAAAAACGTGTCGACGAAGGCGGTGAGATCTTGTTTCACGCGGTCGCCAGACTTCTGCTCGAACGCCACGTCCGCCAGGGCGGCTGCGTATCGCGATGCGAGCGCGCCGTTCAATTGGGGCTCCCCTCGAGGTCCGCGACAAAGTTGCGGAAAAGCATCGATTCTGTTTCGGCCGTGAGCTCGGACCGCAGAACCGCCTCGGCGCCTTCCACGGCGATGCGCGCCGCGAGAGCTTTCAATTCCAGACGCGCCGCGCGCTCCGCTGCCGCGATTTCCGCATGCGCGGACCGCTCGATCGCTTCCGCCTCGGCTTTAGCCTGCGCACGAAGACGTTCGCCCTCGGCCTGGGCGCTGCGCTTTGCTTCGACGCGCAGGGCCGCCACTTCTGTCTCGATTCCGGCGAGTTTCGCCTGCGCCGCGCGGCGATCCGCTTCGGCCGCTTCGCGCGCGCGCGTACCTTCCGCGATCTTTTCGGCGATTTCCTGCGCGTGGCGGCGGAAGTAGGGAGCGGCTTTGCCGAACGCGTAGATGAAAAGCCCAAGAACGATTGCGAAATTCAGCCAGCGGAAGACCCAGCCTGTAGTGGAGTCGGCGGGCGAGGGCTGCTCATCCTGCGCGAACACCGGCAGCGCCAGCAACAGGAAAAATGCGGCAAAAGCAGCAGCCTGCCGCGCTCGGGCCGAACGCGATACGGGAGCGGACATCATCGCGTCGCACCGCCGCGCAATGACGATGGCTTCTCGAGGATCGTGCGGGCAATCTGGTTGGCGAGCGCGGGAGCCTGACGTTCGATTTCGGCGAGGGCCGCGGCAACGTCCGCGGCGATTCGCTTCTTCGCGGCGGCGACGTCTTCCTGCGAGCGCGACCGCATGACTTTCAGGAGTTTGGCACGCTCGTCGAGCGCGGCCTGGCGCGCGGCTTCCTGCTCGGCGTAGATTTCGGCGCGGGCTTTGCGCAGGGCTTCGTGGTAGGTATCGAGTTCCTGCTTGGCCGCAGCTTCGACGCAGGCTGCTTCGGCGCGCGCGCCCTCGATGCGGGCGGCGCGTTCAGCCATGGCTTTCTGGATCGGCCCGAAAAACGCCCAGCGCATGAAGACGTAAAACAAAAGGACGATGACGATCGTGGGCACAGCTTCGAGGAACAACTCGCCGAGTTGGTGGAGAATCTCCATCGTCAGGAAGAGATAGCTGCAGCTACTCCAATTTTAATATAGGTATTGCGAAATTCCGGTTTGTGCCCCACCGGCGCACACTTCAGGCCCGAGCAAAGCAGAAGATTATCGCATCCACGCTCGCCGCGCGTCAATTCCTTTGGCTGAACGTGATAGGCCCCCGGAATCATTGCGCCGCCTTTATCAGATCAGGGCTCACGTAAATGTAATGGATCGTCCCATTCTCTTCCGCAAATTCAAGCTCGGCGCGGCCGTATTCATCGTATTCATTGAACAGAATGGCTTTCCCGACAACTTGAGCGATTGCTCGCTGATCCTCCGGAGGCAGATCATCCAGGAATCCCGGCGGCAGCGTTATCAGGACGACTTTGTCGCCCGGTTTGGGCTTACCACCTGGCCGAGTCGTCATCGCGACACCGACTTGGCGCCGGTGGCGGCTTCGGCGAGGAGAGAAGTTAGCTGGGCGCGATCGGCGACGGGCGGGAAGCAGGTGGTCTCGACGCAGACGAAGGCCTGGGGCACGGCGGCGTCGAGGTGAGGCAGGGTTTCGCGCAATGCTGCCGGGAGCGCACCCGCTGAGAGGCGCTCGGGCGTGATGCGCAGGATCACTTTGTCGAAGCGATAGATTTCGTGGGCCGCGCGCTCGAGGTCGGCGGCTTTGGGGTCGGCCGCGGCTCCGGTGATGACGACCTGCAGCGGGTGGCGCGCGTGGAGGAGCGCGGCCAGGCCATAGGTCGCGGCGAAGAGTCCGTATTGCGGGATCAGGCCAACGAACGCTTCGAGCGTTTTCTCGGCCCACTCGCGGTAGAGGCGCTCGCCGGTGAGCGCGTGCAGCCGGTCGAGGACGATCGCGGCGACGGAATTGCCGCCGGGCGTGGGCGAATCCTGCAGCGGCTTGCGGCGAACTTCGAGGCCGCCCATCGGCGCGGCATCCTTGGCGCGATCGAAGAAGCCGCCGCCATCGGGATCGCCGAAACGCTCGACAGCAAGTCGCATGGCGCGCTCGGCAATTTCGAAATAGCGGCGGTCGAAGGTTGCTTCCCAGGCATCGAGCAGCGCGGCGATGGTGAAGACTTGATCGTCGAGCGAGCCTTCGAGGCGCGGCCCACCGACGCGATGCAGGAAGCCCTTCGATTCGTCCCATGCTTCGGCGAGGATGCGGTCGAGGGTCTTCAGCGCGAATGCGCTGCAATCGGGGCGTTCGAGTACACGCGCGGCTTCAAAATAGGCCGAGGCGAACATCGCGTTCCACGAAACGTAGATCGTTTCATCGATGGCGGGTGTGGGGCGACGCTCGCGGCGGGTGGCGATCAGCTTGCCTTTCGCGCGCGCGAGCAGCAGAGCGACCTGATCTTCCGGCACGCGCAGCTTCCGGCCGATTTCTTCGACGGGCTCGGCGATCCAGAGAACATTTTTCTCGTGATTGTGGTGCATCTCGCCGTGCAGGGCAACATCGTAGTAGAGCTCGGTCACGCGCGCTTCATCCGGCGTGAGCACCGCGCGCACTTCCTGCTGCGTCCATGTGAAATAGTCGCCGTCGTCATCGAGGGTTTGATCGGCGTCCTGGCTGGCGTAGAAACCGCCGCGCGCGGGATCGGAAAGCACTTCGCCGACCCAGGCGATGAGGTCTTCGGCGACGTGTTTATAGTGCGGCAAGCGCAGCGACTGATATCCGTGCAGGTAATTTTTCAGGAGCTCGGAATTGTCGTACGACATTTTTTCGAAGTGTGGGACGCACCAGCGCTCGTCGACCGAGTAGCGGTGGAATCCGCCGCCGATCTGATCGGCAAAGCCGCCGGCGGCCATGCCGTCGAGCGTCTTTTCGACGATGGCCTGCAGATGCTCGCCGCCAGGCCATTTCTGCCGCTCGAGCAGTAGATCGATCGCCGAGGAGTGCGGGAATTTCGGGGCGTCGCCGAACCCGCCGTGCGTGTTGTCGAAGCGCTTCACGGCTGCGTCGACGACGGCATCGACAACGTGCGCATCAAATTCGCCGCGCGCGCCGTGAAAAATCTCGGCTCTTGCGACAGCTTCTTCGAGCGCCTGCGCGGAGTTGTCGACTTCGGCGCGGCGCTTCTCGAAGGCGTCGGAGATCGCGGCGAGAATGCGCTTGAAGCCGGGACGGCCCATCGCGTCGTCGGGAGGGAAATACGTGCCGCCGAAAAACGGCTTGCCGTCGGGCGTGAGGAATGCGGTGAGCGGCCAGCCGCCCTGGCCGGATATCGCGCTGATCGCGGATTGATAGCGCGCGTCAACATCGGGACGCTCGTCGCGGTCCACTTTCACGGGGATGTAGAGCTGGTTGATCATCGCCGCGATTTCGGGGTTTTCATAGCTCTCGCGGTCGATCACGTGGCACCAGTGGCACCAGACGGCGCCGATATCCAGCAGCACGGGCTTGCCGGCCGCGCGCGCCTTGGCGAATGCCTCCTCGCCCCACTCGTGCCAGTCCACAGGCTGATGCGCGGCCGAGCGAAGATACGGGCTCGCGGAATTTTTCAGGCGATTTTCAGGAACCTGGGTCACAGTGTTGAGCCCCTCTTAGTGTGTCGATTAGAATGGGTCGCCATCGTTTGTTTTCTGTGAGTTGCAGCGATTTCTAATCGCCAAATGTCGATTAGAAGATCGAGAAAAACTGGAGGCAAAGTGGCAGGGATGCAAGGAGGCAGGGATCGGCGAATCGGCCGCGCTCCTCGTTCGAGGGGCCGTCGTCTCGTCTCGATCCTGTTCTCGCGACGCATATATCTCTACATCCACGCTATCACACGATGCAAATCGACACGCCATTGTCGATTAGTGCAAGCGAATGCAGGATCGAGGCTTAGGCGAGTCAATAGTTGAAGTGAAATATGCGATTTTTTCGCTTCAGACGTTACGAGCCTGGCAGGCCGTAGAAACGCTTGACGGGTTCGGGCCATTTATATTACCTACCTGGATAACGGAGAAGCCGACTGGTACGGATCCGATGCGCACGGTGCCGCGACTCAATCAAACTGCCGATCCTGAAAATGCAGATCCTGATGCCGAGCGCGGAAGCTGCGCCGCAAATGGAAACGAGGAGGCGTGATGCTGCGAACGGTTTTCCTGCTCGCGAGTCTGGCGCTGGTATCGAGCGCCATAGCGCAATCGGCTCCACAACCTGCGATGCCATCGGATTCTGAAATCCGGCAAATACTCGTCGACCGGATCGACGTCCAGCACCAGAGCGTCGGCATCGTGGTGGGCGTGATCGGGCCGGAGGGGCGGCGCGTCGTCGCGTATGGGCAACTCGAGAAGGGCGATCCGCCGCCGCTCAACGGAGACACGATCTTCGAGATCGGCTCGATGACGAAGGTGTTGACGTCATTGGTGCTGGCGGACATGGTACAGCGCGGCGAAGTGGCGCTCGACGATCCGGCGGCCAAATATCTGCCGGCGAGCGTACAAATGCCGGAGCGGAACGGCCGGCAGATCACACTGGTTGACCTGGCGACGCACACCTCGGGCTTGCCGCCATTACCGACGAACTTCACCCCCAAGGACCCGGCAAATCCCTACGCGGACTACACGGTCGAGCAGCTCTATCAGTTTCTTTCGAGCTACCAACTGACGCGCGACATCGGATCGCGATACGAATACTCGAATCTTGGCGGCGGACTGCTGGGCCACGTGCTGGCGCTGCGTGCGGGAATGAGTTACGAGGCCTTGGTGCGGTCGCGCATCTGCGATCCGCTCGGGATGAAGGACACACGGATCACGCTGACGCCGGAAATGAAGGCGCGGCTAGCCGTCGGGCACAACCAAGCGCTCGAACCCGTCGAAAACTGGGATCTGCCCACGCTCGCGGGGGCGGGGGCGCTGCGGTCGACCGCAAACGATATGCTGACTTTCCTGGCGGCGAATCTGGGGTACACGAAATCGCCGCTCGCCCCGGCGATGGCGGCGATGCTGAAAGTGCGGCGGCCCACTGGGCAACCGGGACTCGAAGTCGCGCTCGGCTGGCACGTCCGCACGATCGACGGCAAAGAGATTGTGTGGCACAACGGCGGCACGGGCGGCTACCGTTCGTTCATGGGCTTTGATCCGGCGGCGCGCACCGGCGTGGTGGCGCTTTCGAACACGTTCACCACGATGGGCGTCGACGACATCGCGCTGCACCTGCTTGATGCGAAAGCTCCATTGGCTCCGCCGGCGAAGCAGCATACGCAGGTCAAGGTAGATCCGAAGATTTACGATGGATACGTCGGAACGTATCAATTGGCTCCGAATTTCATCATCACGATCACGCGGGATGGCGATCACCTGTTCGAGCAGGCCACGGGGCAGCCAAAGTTCGAGATTTTTCCGGAGAGCGACCGCGACTTCTTCCTGAAGGTCGTCGATGCGCAGATCACGTTCGTGACGGATAGCACGGGCCGCGCGACGGAGTTGATCCTGCACCAGAATGGCCGGGACGTGCACGGCAAGCGATTCGAGGGCGAGCCACTGAAGCCTCCTGAGCACAAGGAAGCTACCGTCGATCCGAAAATAATCGAGGGCTACGTGGGGAACTACCAATTCGCTCCGGGCGTCGTGCTCGTGGTTACGCGCGATGCAGATCATCTGTACGCGCAGTTGACGGGGCAGCAGACGTTCGAGATTTTCCCGGAAGGCAAAAACGACTTTTTCTACAAGGTCGTGGATGCGCAGATCACGTTTGTGACAGACAGCACGGGCCGCGCGACGGAACTGGTCCTGCACCAAGGCGGCATCGACCAGCACGCGAAGCGGATCGAATAGCACCGACAGAATGTCAGGAAATGAGGTTCGTCGAGTTGGTGACGGCCATGCGGCGGACGTCGGCGGCGCTGAAGCCTGCACCGAGCATCTTTTGCGCGAACATCGCGAAGCCTTCTGCGACAGGCGGGTTGATGGTCTGGCCGAGGTCGGTTGAAAGGACCACGCGCTCGGGGCCGACCTTGCGGACGCTATCGAAGTAGGCTTCCCAGGGCGCCTTATTCGTGTACATCGTGGTGAAGCAGTGCTCGATCAGCGCGCCGAGATCGGCGCATTCGAGCTGCTCGGCTGCGGTCATATTCTGCGACGGAAACTCGGCGTGGGTGACGACGACGCGCTTGAGCCCCATCTCCTTGCTCGTTTTCACGAGCTGCAGGATTTCCTTTTTGCTGAGGTGGCCGGTGGCGAGGATCATGTCGTATTTCTTGATGATTTCGAGGCAGCCGCGCGTGGCCGCGTTGATTTTGCCGTCCGGGCCGAGGACGGTCATGGGCGCGGGCGAAACTCCGGTGGCCGCAAGTTCGCGCTGAATTTTCGCCCAGAAAGGCAGCTTGTCCGTAGGACCGTCGGTGCGGCCGGCGGTTTCGTTCGCGGCATCGACGGTGGGCATCCACACGATCTTATTGCCGGAGCGGCCGGCAATTTCGAGCGCTACGGGATTGAGCCCGCCGACACTGTGATTGAGCGTGATCGCGCCGAATGCCTGGATGCCGGGGACGGCTTTCGTGACGACTTTCGCGCGCTCGTAAGTGGGCGCGTAGTGCGACTTCAGCACAAAGCCCTTGAGCTTGCGCGACAGGAATTCCTTCGCCAGGTCGAGATCGTCGATGCGCCGCGCGATCACATCGGGCGCGACGTGTACCTGCAGGTCGTATCCGCCTTCAATCGCATGCCATGCGGTATCGGTGATTTGAATCGGTGCGGCTGCGGTTTCAGCGGCCATGATTTTTCCCCGGCTCCCTTGTTTTTCTCGCGCTGTAATTCCAATCAAATACTCTGCAACCGGGATTGCCGCGTGTCAAGCGGGCAAGAAAAGCAGCTGACGGATCGCCGATCTTCCGCTCGGCTGCTACCGATTGTCCGAGGACGTCTTCAGGAGGGAGCGCTGATCGGCGGGATAGGTGATGCGGTTGCCGCGCACGTGCGCGAAAGGCGTGAGCGCGTGCTCTTTTGCCTCGGCGGCGCTGATGATTTCGAGGACGCGAATGCCGCGCACGACGAGCGCGTCCGCCACAAGCGAGCGATGGCAGCGCCACGGAACCGCCTCGGCGCACATCAGAACCGCCGGCGACGTTTCCTTCGCGAGTTGGATGGCGCGGTCGAGCGCCTCGGCGAATGCCGGCGTCTGCATGTAGTCCGCGTAACCGCGGAAGCTCGCGTTGCGCCAGCCAAGATTGATCGAGTCGCGGGCAGGATGGCGCAGGCCGCCGAGATCTTTCATGTGGAGGTAGCCGATTCCGGCGGAGGCAAGAGAAGCGGCGAGCGAATCGGTGTTGAACTGAGGATTGCGGCGCGATTTCGGGATGGTGCGAATGTCGAGGAGTTGGCGGATGGCGTGCGCGCGCAGGAGATCGAGGAATTCGTCGATCGGGCGCGTGGAGTGGCCGATAGTGAAAACCGTGAGCGGACTTTCTTTGCGGCGAGAAATCATGGCCTTGCGCCTCATCATAGCGTAAGGACGGATGAGTATCTTGCGTAGCAGCCCGCTGGCCGAAGCCCGGGCAGATTCCGCTTCTGCGGGTGTAGCTAGGCGAGGATAATGGCTGCTCGCGGCAAGCGTCGGGCCGCGCGCGAGGACCTATGGCAAAAGTGAAGATGCTCTTCTGGGACAACGGCGGCGTGATCCTGACGAACGGATGGGATCGTGGATCGCGGCGGAATGCCGTCGAGACATTCAACCTCGACTGGGCCGACTTCGAGGACCGACACGAGCTGATGCTGAACGCGTTCGAGTGCGGGCAGGCGAGCCTCGACGAGTATCTGCGGCGGACGGTGTTTTACAGGGAACGCGCGTTCACGCTGGATGATTTCAAGAAGTTCATGTTCTCGCAGTCGCAACCGTTTCCCGAATCACTCGAATTTCTGGGGAAGCTGACCGCGACGGGGCGTTATTTTTCGGCGGCGCTCAACAACGAGTCGCTCGAGATCAACGACTACCGCATCCGTACGTTCAAGCTGCGCGATTATTTCAAGGTGTTTTTCAGTTCGTGCTACCTCGGAGTGCGCAAACCGGATCGCGGAATCTACAGCCTGGCGCTGAAGATCTCGCAGTCGGCGCCGGACGAGTGCGCGATGATCGACGATCGCGGGCTGAATCTCGAGTGCGCGAAGGAAATGGGGATGCACGCGATTCAATTTCAGAACGTCGAGCAGCTGCGGGAGGATTTGGCGCGGCTCGGAGTTACGGCGGACGGGCGCTAGCGACGTCGTGAAGACGGCGGGAAAAGACCGAGAATGTTCGGGCTGATCTCGGATACGCATGGATTGCTGCGCGAAGAGGCAGTTGAGGCGCTGCGAGGCTCGGAGCTCATCATCCATGCGGGCGATGTGGGCAAGCGGGCGATCCTCGATGCGCTGCGGAAGGTGGCGCCGGTGGTCGTCGTGCGAGGCAACATCGACGACGGCGCGTGGGGCAACACGCTGCCGCTGACGGCGGTGGCTGAAATCGATGGAAAAACGATCTACGTCCTCCATAATATTCACGAGCTCGATCTCGACCCGGCTGCGGCGGGATTTCACGTGGTGGTGAGCGGGCATTCGCACAAACCGGCTCGTTTCGAGAAGGCGGGCGCTCTCTACGTGAATCCGGGGAGCGCGGGGCCCCGGCGCTTCAATTTGCCGATCAGCGTGGCGCATCTCGATTTCCGCGCGCAAACATGGAAGGTCGATTTCATCGAACTCGAAGACAGGAATTCACGATGAAGATGGAGACACGCGTTTTTGCCGACATCGACGCGCTGAGCCGGGGCGCACTCGAAGAACTGCTGCGCGTGATGCAGGACGCGATCATGCAGCGAGGCCGGTTCGCGATCGCGCTTTCCGGCGGGCATACACCCGCGAAGCTGTACGCGTTGTGGGCTCAGGCAAAAGACCACGGCGTGCAGACGCCGTGGGACCGGGTGCACCTGTTCTGGGGCGACGAGCGGTACGTGGCGCAGGATGATCCGCTGAGCAACTACCGGATGACGCGAGAAACGTTGATCGAGCGCGTGGCGATTCCGGCGGCCAACATTCATCCGGTGGCGACCAATCTGCCGACGCCCGAGAAAGCAGCCGAGGCGTATGAGGCTGATTTACGGGGATTTTTCGGCGGCAATGCGCCGGCGTTCGATCTGCAACTGCTTGGACTTGGCGTCGAGGGGCACACAGCGTCCCTTTTCCCAGGCTCGCCGGCCCTCGACGAAAAGAAAAGGTGGGTGTTGCCGGTCGAAGCCCCGGCGAAGCCGCCCCGGCGGCTGACCCTGACGCCTGTAGTACTGAATCAGGCGCGAAATACTTTCTTTCTTGTGGCCGGCGCGGACAAGCGCGAGATTTTGGCCGCTCTGCGAAATGAGCCTCAGCCCAAAACCAGCCAGTATCCGGCAGCCCGGATTAGGCCTGCCGGGGGGACGCTGTGGTTGCTGGATCAGGCGGCTGGTGGCTGAAATGCGAGTGCTTATCTGAAACCCGGCGACAGCCCACGCGTCTAATTGTTGTTGACCCGAAGGGCTCCAGAGGGCAAGTTTCGCGAGGGGCGTTTGCGTCTCCGGAAGTGCGTGAATCGAATTGTGCATCCGCCGCAAGTGCGCGGTATCATATAGGTTCTGCGGAGTCAGCTTATCGGGACCGCCCATCGAATCTCGCCGTTCAGACCATGAAGGGTCACCCGTAGCGGAAGGAATAGGGACACAGTCATCGATGAACAGGAATCGCACCCGGCTCTCGATTCTCCTTGGTGTTTTTGCGCTCGCTGCAACCAGCGGTTGCACGAAGACGGCGCAGACCGCGCCGCCGATTTTTGCCGTTCCGGTGACGGTGGCTAAAGTGACGCAAAAGACCGTCCCGATCGATTTGACCGCGATCGGTTCGGCCGACGCGAACTCGTCGGTTTCGATCAAGGCGCAGGTAAACGCAGTGCTCGACGAGGTGCACATCAAGGAAGGCCAGTTCGTCAAGAAGGGCCAACTGCTCTTCACGCTCGATGCGGCGCCGTTTGAGGCCGCGTTGGAACAGGCGCAGGGGAATCTCGCGAAGGACAAAGCCCAGGAGGAACTGGACAACGTCCAGGCGAACCGCTACGAGCAGCTGTTTAAGGCGGGGGTGGCGCCGAAAGAACAGCTGGACACCATGAAAGCCAATGCGGACGCGCAGGAGGCAGCCGTGCGCGCCGATCAGGCTGCGGTGGACGCAGCGCAGCTACAGGTGGGTTATTGCAAAATTTACTCCCCGCTCGACGGACAGACGGGAGCGCTGCAGGTCTATCCGGGAAACATCGTCAAGCAGAATGACGTGCCGGTTCTGATCGTGATCAATCAGGTGAACCCTATTTACATCGACTTCTCGATTCCCGAGCAGTATCTCGGCGCGGTGCAGAAGTTCATGGCGCGCCGCCGACTGGAAGTGGAAGCGACGCCGTACGGAGACACGCAGCCGGAGAAGGGATATTTGACGTTCATCGACAACACCGTCGATAACACGACCGGGACGATCAAGCTGAAGGCGACATTTGAAAACGCGGACCATCGCCTGTGGCCGGGGCAGTTCTCAACGGTGCTCTTGCGGCTGGCACAGGACGAAAATGCGACGGTGGTTCCGTCGCAGGCGGTGCAGACCGGGCAGAAGGGTGATTACGTGTACGTGGTGAAATCCGACATGTCGGCCGAAGAGCGTCCCGTAAAAGTCGCGCGTTCGATCGGTGGAGACTCCGTGATTTCGAGCGGGGTCGAGCCGGGCGAAACCGTCGTGACCGACGGCCAGCTCCGGCTGCTTCCGGGCATCAAGGTGCAGATTCTGAAGAATCCGGCGGGGAGCTGAACGGACCATGAATATCGTCGAACCGTTTATTCGCCGCCCGGTCATGACGACGCTCGTCATGACTGCAATCCTCCTGTTCGGGATTCTGGGTTATCGCACGCTCGCCGTCAGCGACCTTCCCAACGTAGACTTCCCGACGATCCAGGTCTCTGCGGACCTGCCCGGCGCAAATCCGGACACGATGGCCGCGGCGGTAGCCACGCCGCTCGAAAAGCAGTTCTCGACGATCGCGGGCATCGATTCGATGACGTCGACGAGCGAACTCGGGAACACGCAGGTAACCCTGCAGTTTGAGCTCAGCCGGAACATCGACGGCGCCGCCCAGGACGTGCAGGCGGCCATTGCGCGCGCGGAGGGCCAGCTTCCGCCGAACATGCCGACGCCGCCGACATTTCAGAAAGTGAACCCGGCGGACCAGCCGATTTACTTTCTGGCTCTCACGTCGACCACGCAGCCGATTTACACCGTGGACCAATACGCGGAGACGATCCTCGGACAGCGGATCTCCATGTTGCCGGGCGTGGCGCAGGTGCAGGTGTTCGGGGCACAGAAATACGCCGTCCGAATTCAGCTCGATCCGAGAGCGCTGGCGGCGCGGCAGATCGGGATCGACGAAGCAACCACGGCCGTCCAGAACGCAAACGTCAATCTGCCCACGGGCACGCTGTTTGGCGAGCACAAAGCGTTCACTGTACAGGCCAACGGACAACTGACGCGCGCGTCGCTTTACAAACCACTCATCGTCGCCTATCGGAACGGATCGCCCGTGCGGCTCGACGAACTCGGGAACGTGTACGACAGCGTGCAGAACGACAAAGTCTCGAACTACTACAACGACGGGCACGCCGTCATCCTAGCCATCCGGCGGCAGCCCGGGACGAACACGGTCGAAGTGGTAAAAGCGGTCAAACAGATTCTTCCGCAATTCGAGGCCATTCTGCCCCCTTCCATCAAGATGGTCGAGATTTATGACCGTTCGGCGGGGATTCAGGACTCGGTCAACGGAGTGAAAGACACGCTTTTTCTCGCGGTCTGCCTCGTGATCCTCGTGATCTTCCTTTTCCTGCGCAACCTTTCGGCGACGGTGATCCCGAGCTTCGCCCTTCCGATGTCGATCATCGGGACTTTCGCGGTGATGTACCTGTTGAACTACACCCTCGACAACCTGTCGCTGATGGCGCTGACGCTCTCGGTGGGCTTCGTGGTGGACGACGCGATCGTGATGCTCGAAAACATCGTGCGCCACATGGAGATGGGCGAGGGCCCGATGGAAGCGGCCCTGAAAGGGTCGCGGGAGATCGGATTCACGATCGTTTCGATGACGCTGTCGCTGACGGCCGTATTCATTCCGGTTCTCTTTATGGGCGGAATTATTGGACGGCTGCTGCACGAATTCTCCGTGGTCATCATGGTGGCGGTGCTGGTGTCGGGCCTTGTTTCGCTGACGTTGACGCCGATGTTGTGCAGCCGCTTCATCCGGCCGCAGCATGATCGGAAACACGGCCGTGTGTACATGGCGCTGGAGAAATTTTTCGACCGCCTGCTGAAAAAGTATGACGTCTCGCTGCAATGGGCGTTGCGCCACCGGGTCTTCGTGATGCTCTTCTCCGTGGTGATTCTTTTCATCACGGTCTGGCAATTCATGTCGATCCCGAAAGGCTTCCTGCCCGAGGTCGATTCGTCCAGCCTGAACGGATATACGCTGGCGCAGCAGGGGATTTCGTTTGACGCGATGAAAGAACATCAGGATGAGCTGAATAAGATCTTGATGGCCGACCCAAACCGCAAAGGCTTCTTTTCCAGCCTTGGCACAGTGAGCGGGAGCACCAACTCGGGATTCGTCTTCATGCACCTGTTGCCGCCATCGGAGCGGCCGGAAGTGCCGAGCCAGACGATGCTCCGCCTGATCCGCCAATACGGGAATGTACCGGTGGTAGGGAGCGTGCTGCGCACGACGGCGCCTTTGTTCAAGCACCACCCCGACATCACCGAAGTGCTTCAGGAGCTCCGCGGCAAAGTGAATTCGATTCCCGGCCTGGCCGTGTACCTGCGGAATCCGCCGCCCATCCAGATCGGCGGCCAGGTTTCAAACAGCCCTTATCAACTGACGCTGCAGAGCCCGGATACGGAAGAGCTGTATCGCGTCGCGACGGATTTCGAACTGAAGATGGAAGCGCTGCCGGACCTTACGGACGTGACCAGCGATCTGCAAATCAAGAACCCGCAAGTCGACGTCAATATCGACCGCGACAAGGCGTCGGCGCTGGGGGTAAACGCGGAGCAGGTCGAGGACGCGCTCTACACAGCGTACGGTCAGAGGCAGATTTCGACGATCTACGCTCCGAACGACGAATACTGGGTGGTGATGGAGCTCCAAGATCAGTATCAGAAGGATCCGTCGGCTCTCTCGTTGCTGTATGTGCGATCGAGCACCGGCAATCTGGTGCCGTTGAACGCGGTGGCGAGTGTGGGCGAAAATCTCGGACCCCTCAGCGTCAACCACCTCGGGCAGCTTCCGGCGGTGACCATTTCGTTTAACCTGAAGCCGGGCGTTGCCATCGGACAAGCGGTGAGCGAGATCAACGACGAGGCGCAGCGGTCTCTTCCGGCGACCGTCACGTCTCAGTTCCAGGGCAACGCGCAGGCCTTCGAGTCCTCGCTGACCGGGCTTGGGATTCTGCTGCTGATTGCGATTCTCGTGATCTACATCGTGCTCGGGATCCTGTATGAGAGCTTTATCCACCCGCTCACGATTCTTTCCGGATTGCCTTCGGCCGCCTTCGGCGCGCTCCTCTCGCTGCAGATATTCGGCTATAGCCTCGATCTGTACGGCTTCGTCGGCGTGATCATGCTGATCGGAATCGTGAAGAAAAACGCGATCATGATGGTGGACTTCGCGATCGACCGCGAGCGGCAAGGGCACACGACGCCGGCCGAGGCGGTCTACCAGGGCTGCCTGGTTCGCTTCCGGCCGATCATGATGACCACGATGGCGGCTCTCATGGGCACGTTGCCGATCGCGCTTGGCTCCGGCGCCAACGCGGATTCGCGGCGGCCTCTCGGCGTGGCGGTCTGCGGCGGCCTGATTTTCTCCCAGATGGTGACGCTCTATCTGACTCCGGTGTTTTACACCTACATGGATTCGTTCCAAGGCTGGCTCGAGCGCCGCTTCGGGCGGATCGCGGGCTTCGGGCGGCCGCAAGTGGCTGAAGGGCCTGCTTCGGCGGACTGACCTTCACCTGTCTTCTCGTACCATTGACCCTCCTTCCGGACCTCCCTAACATATGTTTCGGCGCACAAGGCGCTCGGAAACACAGGCGGACTATCCGTAACCTGTTTATTTGCATATGTTTCCGCCCAGGAGATTCAACCGGAATGCTCTTCAGAGAAGACCTGCCTCACGATATCAAGATGCGAGCGAAAAGACGTGGCCCGCGGGTAAACTCGCGCGTCCCGGTGACCATCGAATGGAACGGCGGTGGCCGCCCGCTGCGCTTCGAGGCGGGCTTCACACGCGTCGTCAATACGTACGGCTGCCTGCTCGTGAGTCCCCGTGAGGTTGAAGCGCAACAGCGGCTTCGCCTCACGAATCTGGCGACGCGACAAATGGCGGAAGGGGTGGTCGTCTGGAAAGGGACGCAGCGGCCGGATGGATGGGATTTGGGCGTGGAGCTTGTTGGGGCGGATCTGAATTTTTGGGGGCTCGAACTTTGAAAAACTATTCTCGAACCTTTACCCCGGCGAAGTCCTCCGCCGCGCCGGGCGGCACTAGCACGATTACGCCGGGCACGGCGGCGGCAAAGCACGCGCGGGAGCGAACGCCGCCAAGGCACGCACTCATGGAGCAGGATCGTCGCCGCGGCCAGCGAGTGCTGTTGCGCATACGCGCACTGATCCACGTGGCGCTTCAAGGACCCGCGACAACCCTCGAGGCGAACACGCTGAGCGTGAACCCGAAGGGTGCACTGGTCGTCATCAATAGGAATTTGCCGCAGGACACTCGGCTGGTGCTCGAGCACAGAGGGACGAAGGAGCGCGTCGCTTGCAAGGTAGTGCGGCCGTCCAAGGAAATGCCCGAAGGATTCCACACGGCGCTCGAATTCGACCCGCCCGCGCCCGACTTCTGGAAAATAGCATTCCCTCCCGCCGACTGGCGCGTCGAGGATCTATAGCGCGGCAAGGGCCGACCGCTCGTGCGGCATCTCTAAGAATCCGGCACATTTTGACGCATGAGCCGCGACGGATCACTCCCCGATCGCATAGTGGTGCATCCTTCTCCCATTGCGGAACGCGCGCGAAGAATTGTTTTCGGTTCCACAAGGCGAAAACATTAGAAATGTTGACTCCTTTTTTGCCCAGTGCGATTCTCGGAAAACCCCTTCCGGCAGAAATCCACTCAGACAGAACGGCCATCAGGAGGAAGTGTCATGTCAAACCGAGAACGTCGCGACTCGCCCCGCAAGGAATGTGCGGTTCCGCTCCGGTTCCGGATTCTCGCAAACGGAAATGGATCTCACGCCCAAGAAGTCGCTCAGCCGGCTGAGCTTTTGGCACACAGAGTGTCGGCCTATTCTCCTTCGTACGAGGGCAAAGCTCTCAATTTGTCCGAGCGCGGGCTTTATTTCACCGCGCGCGAAAAGTTGAGCATCGGCGAGCCGCTTGAGATCTATCTCACGATCCCGCGGGAATTGACGGGCCGGGGTCCTGAGCCGGTACGCTGCCGAGCGCGGGTGGTTCACGTGGACGAGATCCATCCGCAGCAAGGGGTGAAGGGAGTCGGCGCGATCGTGGATCGTTACGAAACGGTCGCGATGTCTCGTAACTGGAGCAATTGAGGTCGAAGGTGCAGAGCGTGATGATGCGCATAAGGCCGCCCTTGGTCTGCGGCGGCCTTGCGTGCGTCAGGGAGCATGCTGTTGCGCCACGCCGTGCGGCTCAACGGCGAACGTTACCTTTGCTGCCGCGGTGTTGTTGAATTGATCGGTGACTTGAACCGCGAGAGTGTGCTCGCCGGGCGGCAATCCGGGGAGCTGAACGTAGTAACTCTCCTTGGGAGAATCCGACAGCAGGTCCGTTGGAAACAGAATCTTCCAATCGCCCGAATCGATGCTGTATTCCGCGCGCGCGATCGCGCCGGACGAGCTCTGCGCATCCCACGAAGCCTTGGTATTCAGCAGGCCCGAGCCGGCTCGGAGATTGAGTATCTGGGGCGGCGTGTTGGCCACTTGAAAGCGATCGCTCTCGCGCTCGGCCGATAGCGCTTGATCCACCGGGTTGGAAGACGAATCGGAAGCGACAATCTTCAAGTAGTAAGCGCCATCCGGCATTGTGGTGGTGTCCCACGAATAGTATTTCTGCGTGAGCTTGTCTTTCAGCAGGCGCCAGTTGTGCTCGCCCTCGCCGCGGTAGTAGACGGAAAAAACGAGGTCGTCGTCGTTGTCGTCGTGCGCGCTCCAGAGCACGCTCTGGTAACTCTTGTCGCGAAATCCTTGCGGCGGGACTTCGATCTGCGATCCCTGATTCATGTTTTCGGTACTTACGGTCGCGAACGAGACGCCGCCGATGCTATGGGGATAGCGAAGCTGCACGGGAACGGCGGTTCCCGGACCACTGGATTGCGTCGGGAAACCAACGACGCGAATGCCAGGGTCCTGAATCACGATATCGTCAATCGCGGGCGCGACGTTCTTCGGCTGGTACGCGAGACTCACCCAGGAAACATCCGGCGGCAAGCCTTTGTCCGTATCGAGAAAAACCGCCTTCCATTGAGCGAAACGCGCCGGTGGGCAATCCGGTTCGGCTCCATTGGCTTCCTTATAAGGACCCGCCCAGGCGCTCCAATTCTCTCCCGGGTTCGACGTGTTGCCCGAACGGACGTACAGCGCAACTTTGCCTTCGGTGGCGCCGTTTTCTCCCCACCAGGTGATGCGGCCCCAGTGCGAGAATATCTTGGCGTCGAACGCGTTCGACTCAAAGCTTCCATCCGTTGCGTAGCCCGGGCCAAGTGTGAAGATTTTTCCGGGATTCGCGGTGGCTACAAAAACCCTGCCATCGGGCGCTACGGCAAAGCCCGTTACCTGGGCCGATTCCGCTTTAGCGACGTTCGCGTATACGTCGTTCTCCTCAATCTGGACTACGCCGCCTTGGTTGCCCGTGCCCAGGAGAATCTTTCCCGTTGGCGGCAGGCCCATCGCGAACACGAGGTCGTCGCGCGAGGTCCAGATCGTGTCCGGCGAGCCGTCCGGTGCGATCTTCACCACCTCCGCGCCGCCGGTGGAAGAAATCGGAGGAAAGGAGTAGGGCGTGATCGACTGCTGCGGCTGCGGCGTGGTTTGCGTCTGCCCCCCAATCACGATGGTCGAATTCGTCGTGGTCGTAGCGGGAGCGGTTGTCGGAGAAACGGCCGGAGGAGCGATAATTCGCTGAATCATCGGCGTGCGGTTCTTCTCGCCGATGGATGCAGCGTAGATATTTCCAGAGGCGTCCGTGAGCAAGGACGTCACCTCGGCTTTGCTCGTCTCGTAGATCACGAAGGGCGCTCCCGCCGCGGGAGCGGACTGGGGCGTTTTGCGTTCGATCGGAACGCGCAGGATGAGGCCGTCAGGCTCGGTTCCAATCAGCAAGTTGCCTTTCTCATCAAACGCCAGCGAGCGGGCGTGGCGCTCTTCGCTCTGGTAGAAAAGCTGTCCCTTGCCATCCGGCTCGACCGTGAAGACCTGCCCCTTGTCGCCCGTGGCCACAAACAGAGTTCCGTGCGAATCGAAGGCGAGCGCCCAGATGTATTTTGTTTTCGGGTCGAAGAAGACGCTCTTCTTTCCCTCCGGTGTGACTTCATAAACCTTGCCGTCGGGCGAAGTCCCCACGTAGAGGTTGTCCTTGGCGTCGAACGCGAGCGCTTGTGCCACAAGCTCCTGCGATTCAAACACGGTCGTGGCCTTGCCCGAATCGTCGAAGCGGATCACTTTGGCGTCCGATCCGCCGGCTGCGTAGAGGCGGTTGTGGGAATCGAGCCGCACGGCCCAAACGTACGCAAGATTCGGATCGGCGAACGAATCGAACTTGAGCGCGGGCGCGAGCTTGCCGTCGCTGCGAATGGCGACGCCGTGGGCGGTTCCTTTCTCGAACTCCGAGAAATCCGTTTGCCGCCAGTAGCGCGTGTGCTCCGCTCGCGCCACGATCGGCACGCCAACCGCGACGACCAGCAAGCACGCAAGAATATTTCGCCGATTCATGCGATCGACGTCTCCTTTGAATACGGCTTCACTTCACCGTGATCGCCAGCATGCGCTGGCCCGCAATGAGTTGGTGCATTTCGACCGACCATTCCCCCACCGTGGATTGCCACAATAGCCGTGCATCGCCGAGATTCTGGCGCTGATCGAGCACGTTGATGGCGGAGGCGGGGACGTTGGGCATTTCCTTGTCTTCGACGAGCATGGTCGGCGTGGGCTGGAGAAGAGTGGCGTAGAGACGGTCGTTGTGGCGCTGGCGGTTCAGCAATTGAATCAGTTCCTGGAGGCCGGCGAGCTGCCCTTGCGAGGTCGCGGCTTGCAGTTGCACGTTCCGGTTGAGGAATTCGGCGTCGCTGACGGCCAGTTCCAGCGTGCCGCGTGCGGCCTGCTCCGGTATCTTCACGGGAATTTCCTGGATGAATGGCTCGCCACGGTAGGGCCGCAAGAGAACCTTCACCGCGACCGTTTCGCCGGGATGGACTTCGCTCTTTTCGACCCAGGCGTTGTTGATCGTGGCCCAGCGCTTTTCGGGCAGGGTCTTCACGTGCAGATCGACGCGCTTGATCTCCGGCTGCTCGTAGGGATTCGAATAGATCATCGAAAAGGCGCTTTGCACTTCGGTGGCTACGTAAAATCCCGCGGGCACCGGTTGGTCGGTGGGAGCAAACAGGTCTTCGAGCTCGACCGGCGTGTGGCCCTCGATGTCGATCGTGCCGTCGAGTTCAAGCGTCGAGCCCTCGCCGTAAACCGGGCTGCCGATGATGCCGTTGTACACGGCCGTTGCCACAAGCGTGGGTGCCAATTGCGGGCTTTCGATCACCTCGAAGTGGTATTTCTTGTTGGCGGAAGGCGTCTCGAGCGTCACGTCCACGGGAATCATTGGAGGCCCCACTCCAAGCTTTCCCATCACGGCGGTCTGGCGATCCTGGGTCAGCGTGCCGATGGTGCCGCTGGTGGTGATGATTTTCGTGGAGGCTTGCGCGGAGGCAAGCGTCATCAAAACGTGCGCGCGAGAAAGGGGCACCTCGATGCGGCCAAACCCGAATAACGCATGGCCGCAAGCCAGGATCAGGGGACCGTCGACGGTCGTCACGGTGCAGCCGGAGCTCAGCGAAAGATCGCCTCGAACCAGATCGAATCCGACCATATCGCCCGGCTTGAGTTCAGCATCCGAGGGCGATGGCGGCACCGTCCCACCCGCCATCACAGTCATTCCCCACGAAGAGAATTCTTTGCCAAAGAAGGCGAGCGTCTGAGGGTAGAGGCCGGCTGCCACAAGCGGCGTTTCAATCGGGACGAGCATCTGGCCTGAGCCGACGTCGACGCGCTGGGCAAACTCATCCGGCAGAGGAATCGAAGTGCCGTAGGCGCCGGGGATCAAAGAAGCTGTCGGTGAAACGCTCGTCGAACCCTTCGCCGGAACGGTCGGCGGCAATCCGGGAGCGGGGGGCGCTGGAGAGACGGGCTGATGCTCGACTTCGAGCATATTCTCGATCGGCGTCACGCCGCCGATCGCTTCCTTCGTGAACGTGCCGAGTTTCAAGGCGAGCGCGCCAACCAGCTTGCCGTCAATGTAGACCGGGCTGCCGCTCATCCCGGCGACGACCCCCGTCTGCTGCACTTTGTCGCCCAGCAGGCGAACCAGGATCACATCCTGCTTCGGTCCGACGGCGTTATTGAGCACGCCGATCACTTCCAGATCGACCTTTTCCACCTGGTCGCCCTCGAAGATCGTGTAAGCCACACCCTTCATGCCGGGTTTGATTTCACTCAGCGGGAAGAGCGCCGGACCATCGGCCGCGCGAGTCGTGAAGACGCAGCAAAACAGCAGCAAAATCGCAAGCAGGACCGCGTATGTGCGCCTTATCGGGCTGGGCATAAAAGAGCCATGATACGCGCGGGTATGGCGGGAAGCAAATAGGCCGGAAGCTCCAGTACCACCGAGATGCATTTCGCTCACTCGCGGGATCCCTTGCCGACCGGAACCTCGAAAAACATCAGCGCTTTTTGCGACGGCACGATCGTTACGTCCGGCACGTAGACGCTAGCCGTGTCGGCGAGCGACATCTCGTCGCCCAGATCGAAAAACACGAAGCCGTGAACCATGCCATGGGGCGGCACGATGTCTGAATCCAAGGCGAGAGGACCCAGGGCGTCGGCGACTTTGTCGGCTTTCTTGTCGGTGGACGAAGGCAGGCCCACGGGGAAACGGGACGCATGCGGGGCGGACGGCCCGTGCGGATGCGCGACGGCGGCAGCTACATCGTGAAGCGACATTGCGTCGATGTCCTCGTCGCGGGCGCCGCCCTGTGGGTGGACGTCGAGTTGGATCGTGCTGAGGTCCACGTGCATCGGCAGGTCCGTTTCGTTGCGCAAGAAGACCTCGACCGGGAGAATCCCTTCCGGCACAGGATTGGCCGGCTTGCCGAATTTCTCCTTCGCGCGCGCGGGATCGGAGTAGGCGTCGGCCGAGACGCTCAGGCCCTCGTGCCGGTCGTGAGGCAGAGAGTCGTCCGCCTGATGAGCGCCCTGAGCCGGTGGATTTGCCCGCACTTGCGCAGGCGCGCAAGCGAGCAAAATGGCCGCAACGATAAAAGCCGTCCGAATCATGGTCTGGTTGTCCGATGCCCGACGCCATCCGGAAGTTGTGCGCTTCGCGCGTAGGATCCCCGAGCCGGCGCCGTCCGACAATGAAACTCAGCTTGACACAAAAGCAGCGGCTAGTGTATCGGTTTGCGCAAACAGAAGGAATCGGAACCATAGGAAGCAAGCGCGCGCATGGTTTTTCGGCGTCGTGAAGGTGGCGCGGGCTTAAAGGGGAGGATCCGATGGCCAGCCGTAGGGAATTTCTGCAAGTGGGTATCGCTGCTTTGGCGCTGCCAATTTCGGCGCATGCCGCGTTGTCTCCGGCGGCGGACGCGCCGGAGGCAACAGCTCCAGTCACGCCGCTCTACAAGGTGGTCTTCGACGAAAGGTTCCCGGCCAGCGTCGCCTTTGGCGCGGAAGCGCGAAGCATGGGCCTGCCGACGCACTCGATCCGCGGCGACATCACCGATCTCTGGTTTCACGAGCTCGATGCGCAGTGGAAGAAAAAACCGGTGGCCGTTGCGGGCCTGACAGCGCAGGGCGCGCTTTTCTGCCTCGAGAGGCTCGCCTGGGATCACGGCATGCGCGCTCTCTTCCGCGGCGACCACCAATATCAGCCGCTTGGCGTGATCGAGCACGTCGTTACGGGCCCCGAGAACGTGGTGCATCAGGCAACCAGCCTGCAAGATGACGGCGATGGTTGGGCTATACGCGTCGCGAACCTTGTGGCCCGTATCCCCGAGGGGCAGTCCACACCGGCAAAGGTGACTATCCACGGTCGTGCGACAGTACCGGCAGACGCGGAAGCAGAGGACCTAATTTCGTGGGTCATCGCGCCCGTCGCAGGCGCACGCATCATGCGCAAGGCCTAGCTCATCCACGGAACCTGACCGACTGGAGCGTGAGAGATGCGAGTTCCACCCGGCGTAAGCAGCGAGGATTTTTCGTCCGCGCTGCAGCAGTTCGAAGAGGCGGTCGGAAAAGAGTGGGTGTTCACCAGCGATGCGGATGTGGCGATGTATCGCGACGCCTACTCGCCGTTTTGGGGCGAGTCCGACGAACTCTTGGCGTCCGCGGCGGTCGCGCCGGATAACGTCGAGGAAGTGCAGAAGGTCGTACGGATCGCGAACGCGTACAAGATTCCAATTTACCCGGTCTCGACAGGCAAGAATCTCGGTTATGGCGGCTCGGCGCCGGTCTTTTCGGGCAGCGTCGTCCTCGACCTGAAGCGCATGAACCGGATTCTGGAGGTCGATGAAAAGAATGCGTATGCCCTGGTCGAGCCGGGCGTGAGCTACTTCGACCTCTACCGGTACATTCATGAAAAAGGTTTCAAGCTGTGGCTCGACGTACCTGATCCGGGCTGGGGCAGTCCCGTTGGGAACTCCTTGGACCGCGGCGGCGGCTATCTGATGGCGCAGTATCGCAACCACTTTGACTCTCATTGCGGTATGGAAGTCGTGCTGGCCAATGGCGAGCTGCTGCGCACCGGAATGGGCGCCATGCCCGGCGCGAAGACGTGGCAACAGTACAAGACCGGCTTCGGACCGTGGATCGACGGAATTTTCTCGCAGTCGAACTTCGGCGTAGTGACGAAGATGGGATTCTGGCTGATGCCCCAGCCCGACGCCTACCTCTCAGGCACTATCTACGTGCCGAGGCACGACGATCTGATCCCGCTCGTCGAGATTATGACCAACCTGGAGAACACGCGGGTCACAAACGGCATGCCGGACCTTGGCAGCCCACTGCTCTCGATACCCATGATTTCGGAAATCGCCAAATGGAATCAGGGGGAGGGGCCGCCTCCGCCCGATGCGGAGCTTTCGGCGCTGCTGGCCAAGTCCGAAGGCGGCGGGTCTCCCGAACTCGAGCAATATGCGCTGAAGAAAGGGATCAGCTATTGGAGCTGCAAGCTGAGTTTCTATGGGCCGGAGAAGACGAACTCCGCCAACTGGGAATTCGCGAAGGAGAAATTTTCGGCGATACCCGAAGCCAAGTTCGAAGAGAACGAATCATACAAGCTGCCGCTGACGCCGGAGCAGCGCGAAAAAGTCCACCTGCCGCAGTTCGGCATACCGAGCCTCGCGATGTTTTCCATCGGCGCGCGGTCGCCGGTCAACCCCCAGCCAACGAGCGGCCACATGTGGTTTTCCCCAATCATTCCGCGGACGGGCGAAGCAATTTTCGAGGCGAATCGCGTATTCGCCGCAGCCGCCAAGGAGTTTGGCCTGCCGGTCCTCTCCTTCAGTCTGCCCTCATGCTACTGGGAGAGGGCTTTCATATTCATCTTCGCTTTCCCGGTTACGCACGACGTCGAGACGAACAAGAAGAACCGCGCGGCTTTCAAGAAAGTGGTTCAGAGGGCGGCCGAGCACGGTTGGGGAGAATACCGCACGGCTCCCGCCTATCAGGACACGATCATGGGCACATATGCGTACAACGATCACGCGCTGCTTCGATTCCACGAGACGCTGAAGGACGCGGTCGATCCCAACGGGATTCTCTCCGCAGGCCGGTACGGCATCTGGCCCAAGCATCTCAGGAAGGACGCCAAAGCATGAAGCCCATCGGCGCGATTTTGGCTGCGGCGTTCGTTTTTTTCCTCGCGGCACAGGCGACATCCGCGCAGGACAGTTCGGCGCAAGGCGTGAGGGTGAAATCGGCGTGGGTGCGCGCCACCGTTTCCGGTGAAGGCCAGCCCCTGGGCTACGTGCAGTATCAGGATTACTGCTCGATGTGCCACGGCGAAGGGCCCGGAAGGCCCGGCACGATGGCACTGCAGGCCAAGTACAAAGGCGCCGAGCCTGCCCTGCTGGCGGATCGCACGGATTTGACGCCCCAACTGATCAAAATGTACGTCCGGAACGGTCTCTCGATCATGCCGATTTTCCGCAAGACCGAAATCAGCGATGCCGACTTGGACGCCATCGCGGCGTACCTCACGCGTAACAATAAGAAGTAGCGCCCAATCTATATGATTCGGGCTAACCATCGCATAGAACGCACAGGAGTCTGAGAGATGCGAGTTCCACCCGGCGTGAGCAGCAAAGATTTTTCAGCCGCGCTGCTGCAATTTGAAGAGGCGGTCGGAAAAGAGTGGGTGTTCACCAGCGACGCGGATGTGGCGATGTATCGCGACGCCTACTCGCCATTTTGGGGCGAGCCGGACGAACTCGTTGCGTCCGCGGCGGTCGCGCCGGATGGCGTCGAACAGGTGCAAAAGGTCGTACGGATCGCGAACACCTACAAGATTCCGATCTACCCAATGTCGACGGGCAAGAACCTCGGTTACGGCGGGTCAGCACCCGCGTATTCCGGCAGCGTGGTTCTTGACCTGAAGCGGATGAACCGGATTATCGAGGTCAATGAGAAGAACGCGTACTGCCTCGTCGAGCCGGGCGTGAGCTACTTCGACCTCTACCGCTACATTCAGGAAAATGGAATCAAGCTGTGGGTCGACGTTCCCGACCCCGGATGGGGCAGCCCGGTGGGTAATTCTCTTGATCGCGGCGGCGGCTATCTGCTGCCACAATTCCGAAATCACTTCGATTCGCACTGCGGGATGGAAGTCGTCCTCGCGAATGGTGAGTTACTGCGCACGGGGATGGGCGCCATGCCCGGGGCAAAAACGTGGCAGGAGTACAAGTCCGGCTTCGGGCCGTGGATCGATGGAATTTTTTCGCAATCCAACTTCGGCGTCGTGACGAAGATGGGATTCTGGATGTGCCCCGCGCCGGATTCGTATTTGGCGGGCACTGTGACCGTGCCGCGTTACAACGACCTCAGCCCGCTGATCGACATACTCGGTTACCTCGAAAATACTGGATGCACCAACGGCATGCCGTTCTTCGGAAGCCCGCTGCTCGCGCGCGGCCCACTTGGACAAGCCGGGCCCGTGCCGGACCCAGAGCTTACAGCGCTGCTCGACAGGGACGGCGGCCCCGACCCCGACGCGATGGACGCGTACGCGCTGAAGAAAGGGATCCCCCACTGGAGCTGCACGGTGAGCTTCTACGGAGGGCCGCAGGCCAACGCCGGGAATTGGGAATTCGCGAAAGAAAAATTCTCGGCCATCCCGGGCGCCAAGTTTGCTGAACACGGCGCGTACAAGCTTCCACTGACTCCCGAGGTGCAAGCCAAGTTCAACCTGCCGCAGTTTGGCATTCCGAGCCTGCAGATGTTTTCGATCGGCGCGCGCTCGGCCACCAATCCGACGCCGGGAGAAGGGCACGTCTGGTTCTCGCCGATTATTCCGCGGACGGGCGAAGCCGTCTTTGAAGCCAACCGCGTATTCCGGCAGGCGGCGAAGGAGCTCGGCCTGCCGATACCGCCGTTCAGCCTGCCTACGTGCTACTGGGAGCGCGCCTTCATTTTCCTCTTTGGATTCCCGATCACGCACGACATCGAAACCAACAAGAAGAACCGCGCCGCATTCAAGAAATTAGTCGCAATGGCCGCTGAGCACGGCTGGGGCGAATACCGCACGGCGCCCGCTTACCAGGCGACGGTGATGAACACCTACGCCTTTAACAACCACGCGCTGCTGCGCTTCCACGAAACGTTGAAAGACGCGGTCGATCCCAACGGGATTCTCTCCGCGGGCCGGTATGGCATCTGGCCCAAGCATCTCAGAGAGGACGCCAAAGCATGAAGATCATCGGCGCGGTTGTAGTCACTGCGTTCGCCTTCTTCCTCGTGGCACAGGCAGCGTCCGCACAGGACAGCTCGGCGCAAGGCGTGAGGGTGAGATCGGCGTGGGTGCGCGCCACCGTTTCGGGCGAGGGCCAGCCGAAGGGCTATGTCCAATATCAGGACTACTGCTCCATGTGCCACGGCGAAGGACCGGGAAGGCCCGGCACGATGGCGCTGCAGGCCAAGTACAAAGGCGCGGAGCCCGCCCTGCTGGCGGATCGCACGGATTTGACGCCCCAGCTGATCAAGATGTACGTCCGCAATGGTCTCTCGATCATGCCGATTTTCCGCAAGACGGAAATCGGCGACGCCGACCTGGACGCCATCGCGGCGTACCTCACGCGCAACAACAAGAAGTAGCACCTGCACACAGGAGTCTGAATGCGGCTTCCCCCAGGCGTGAGCGCCAAGGATTTCACCGAAGCGCTCAAGCAATTTGAAGAAGCGGTCGGCAGGGAGTGGGTCTTCTCCTCCGACGAGGATACGGACCTCTACCGCGACGCTTACTCGCCTTTCTGGCACGAGCCGGAGGATCCGGTCGCATCAGCCGCGGTCGCTCCGGAGAGCGTCGAGCAGATTCAGATGGTCCTCAAGGTTGCGAACGACTACAAAATCCCCCTCTGGACGATTTCGACCGGCAAGAATCTCGCCTATGGCGGCGCCGCGCCGCTTCTCTCCGGCAGCGTCGTGCTCGACCTGAAGCGCATGAACAAAATCCTCGAGGTAAACGAGGAAAATGCCTACGCGCTGGTCGAGCCCGGCGTCAGCTATTTCGATCTCTACAATTACATTCACGGCAAAGGGCTGAAGGTGTGGCTCGATCCTCCCGACCCCGGTTGGGGCAGCCCGATCGGGAATTCGCTCGAACGCGGCGGCGGGCGCACGCCGATGCGCGATCACTGGGCCGCGCATTGCGGCATGGAAGTGGTCCTCGCAAATGGCGAAGTGGTGCGGACCGGTATGGGCGCGCTGCCCGGCTCGAAAACGTGGCAGCAGTATCGCTACGGATTCGGGCCATACGTCGACGGCATATTCTCGCAATCGAATTTTGGCGTCGTCACGAAGATGGGCTTTTGGCTGCTGCCCGAGCCAGAGGCCTATCGTGAAGGCACCGCATTCGTGCAGAAACACGACGACCTCGTCCCGTTCGTCGACACGCTGTCGTATCTGATGAACTCGCAGATCGTTCAGAGCACGATTCTGCTCGATAGCCCGCTGCTCGATTACCGCGCGTCGCAGGGCGGCAGCGTGCTCGATATGCCCGGCGGCCCCTCCGTGGCCGAGATGGAGCAGATTGGCCGCGACAAGAATCTCGCCTATTGGAGCTGCCCGCTGCACTTCTACGGCCCCGCGAAGGTAGTCGATGCGCAATGGGAATACGCGAAGGAGAAATTCTCGGCGATCCCGGGCGCGACATTCAAAGACGGCCGGTCGTATCGCTTTCCTCTCGAGATGAAAGAGGGAGACGGCATCCCGCGCGTCGCCTTTGGAGTTCCCGATCTTTCCGTGTTTGGTCTTCTGCAATCGAGCTACGGACACCTGGGCTTTTCGCCCATCATTCCCATGACGGGTGAGGCGGTGTTCGAGTCGCTCAAAGTTTTCGGCCAGGTGTATGCGGACATGGGCGTCGAGCCGAAGAACACATTCTTTGCGCTGCCGTGGTCGTATTTTCCGAGATCGTTCGTCCTGCTCTTTGGATTCCCGATCGAACATGATGTTGAAAAAAACAAAAAGACGCGCGAGGTTTTCAAGCGGCTCGCCCAGGCCGGCGCCGAACACGGCTGGGGCGAATATCGCACGCACACCGCGTTCATGGATACGGTCGCAAACACTTATTCCTACAACAATCACGCGCTGCGACGTTATCACGAAACCTTGAAGGACGCGCTCGATCCCAACGGCATTCTTTCGCCGGGAAAATCGGGGATATGGCCCGAGCACATGCGAAAAGCGCGAACGTGAAGATCGGAGCAGAAGGGTAAATGCGGCGGCTCCCACCAGGACTAAGCGCCAAGGATTTTTCCGATGCACTCAAGCAGTTCGAGGAAGCCATCGGCAAGGAATGGGTGTTTTCGTCCGACGAGGACGTCGATCTCTATCGCGATTCATACTCGCCCTTCTGGCACGAGGAAGAAGAGCCGATTCCATCCGCTGCCGTTGCGCCCGACAGCGTGGAAGGCGTGCAGAAGATCGTCAAAATCGCCAACCAGTACAAAATCCCGCTCTGGACGATTTCGACGGGCAAGAATCTAGGTTACGGCGGCGCGGCACCACTGCTTTCCGGCACGATGGTCCTCGACCTGAAGCGCATGGATCGCGTCCTCGAAGTCAACGAAAAGAACGCCTACGCGCTGGTCGAGCCGGGCGTCAGCTATTTCGATCTCTATCGCTACATCCGGGATCGCAAGCTGAAAGTGTGGATCGATCCCGCCGATCCCGGCTGGGGCAGCCCCATGGGCAATGCCCTCGATCGCGGCGGCGGGCGCACTCCGATGCGCGACCATTTCGACGCCGAGTGCGGCATGGAGGTCGTGCTGCCGAATGGCGAGGCGATGCGCACCGGCATGGGCGCGCTTCCGGGATCGAAGACCTGGCAGCAATACAAGTACGGGTTCGGCCCGTACGTCGATGGAATGTTTTCGCAATCGAGCCTGGGCATCGTGACGAAGATGGGAATCTGGCTGTTTCCGGAGCCCGAAGCCTATCTCACCGGCACGGTGACCGTGTTCAAGCGCGATGATCTCGTCCCGCTTGTCGCGACGCTCGCGTATCTGATGAACTCCAGCATCATCCTCGGCACCACGAACGTAGTGAGCCCTTTGACGTATGCGCGGCAAGACCCGGCGCTCGCGGCACTCTATTCAAAGCCGGGCGGCCCGTCGACGCAAGAGCTGGAGCAATACGCGCAGGAGAAAAATCTCGGCTACTGGAGCGTCGAGCTGCCGTTCTACGGGCCGTCCAAGGTTATCTCCGCGCAGTGGGAGCACGCGCAGGAGAAGTTCTCCGCCATCGACGGCGTAAAATTCCGTGAAGGGCCCATGCGCACGTTTCCGCTGGACCCGAACCAGCCGCTGTCGTTCCCGACTCCCGTCGCCATGGGCATACCCAACCTCGCGGTATTCGGTGTCGGCGGAGCGCGCAGCTACGGGCACGTATGGTTTTCGCCGATCATCCCGATGACGGGCGAGGCGATCCTCGAAGCGCAGCAGGTGTTCACCGACGCGTACCGCGAAATGGGCATGGCCCTGGGCCCCATGTTTTTCATCGGACCCGCGTCCAATTATCCGCGCTGCTTTCTAGTGCTCTTCGGGTTCCCCGTGGAACACGACGTGGAAAGGAACCGGAAGAATCGCGAGAACTTCAAACGCCTGATCCAGGTGGCGGCCGAACATGGCTGGGGCGAATACCGCACGCACACGGCGTTCATGGGCACGGTTTCGGACGCCTACTCGTACAACAATCACGCGCTGCGGCGCCTCCATGAAACGATCAAGGATGCGGTCGACCCGAACGGAATTCTTTCGCCGGGCAAGTGCGGCATCTGGCCCAAGAGCATGAGGAAGGCCTAAGATGAAAAATGTGAAAGCTGGTCTGCTCGTCGCAATGAGCCTGATCTTCGCGGCGCAGGCGTTCGCAGCGCCCCCGCCCGATGACGCGCAGATCGAGCGCGGCCATAAGGTCTACCAGAAATGGTGCTACCCATGCCATGGCCCCGGCGCGGACAAGCCCGGCACCGCTTCGCTCGCGGCGCGCGGCCAAAGACCAGCCGTGCTCGAAGAGCGCACCGACTTGACGCCCGCGACGATCAAGACGTTCATCCGGCACGGCGTTCTCTTCATGCCCACATTTCGCAAAACGGAAATCAGCGACGCGGACTTGGCGGCCATCTCGGCCTATTTGACGAAGAACAACAAGCCATAGCATTGCGGCACAAGCCCTTTGCCCGCTGCGTGGTCGCGTAAGCAATCCGTCAGGCGCGGCCCAAGTTTCGCAGAGCACGCTATACTACGGAGCCTGCACGCCGGAGGCTGATTCGCGTTGCGGTTGCGTCGAGCCGCGCGCCCCTTCTTTCATGTACTTTTTTTATCGGATTCTCACGGCGGTTGGCATGCTTCTGCTGGTGCCTTACTACGCGCTGCGCACCTGGAGCCGCGGCGAGCCCTCGCGCGCGCTGGCCGAGCGCCTCGGCAGCCTGCCGCCGGAGATCGCGTCGCGCACCAGCGCCTCTTCAGGGGCCGAAGATTCCGCGGCGCGTCCGATCTGGATTCACGCCGTTTCGGTCGGCGAAGTTCTGGCGGCGAAGCCGCTGGTCGAGGGCCTGAAGCAACGCTTTCCCGAGCGCGTGGTTTTCGTCTCGACAACCACCGAAACCGGGCAGCGCTTGGCGCGCGAACGCCTGCAATCGGCCGACTCCATTTTTTATTTCCCGCTCGACTGGATCGTGCCGGTTCGCCGCGCCCTGCGCGCGATGCAGCCCGCCCTCGTGATCGTGATGGAAACCGAGATCTGGCCGAATTTCCTGCGCGAGGCGCGGCATCGCAATGTTCCCGTGGTTTTCGCCAATGCGCGAATATCCGAGGGATCCTTCGCGCGCTACAACCGCTGGAAATTCCTCGTCGGCGAGTTCTTCGCGCGTGTCCTGCAAGACGGCGAGCGCTTCCTCGCGCAGACGCCCGAAGACGCAGCGCGGCTCACCGAAATGGGCGCGCCCGAAGGATCGGTCGAAGTAACCGGAAACCTGAAATACGACGGCGAGCAGCCGAATATCGGCCCGTTTGGCGTCTGGCTCGAAGATCAGATTCGCCGCCAGGAACGCTGGCCCGTCGTAATCGCAGGCAGCGTAGTCGCGGAGGAAGAACAAGCAGTGCTCGCGGCCTACGACATCGTGCAGCGCCAGTGGCGCCACGCTTTGCTGATTCTTGCGCCGCGCAAGCCGGATCGTTTCGAGGCCGCCGCAGCGATTGCGGCCGCCGACGGATGGAACGCCGTGCGCAGAAGCGGTATCGACTTCGATGCTCCGCTCGACGAGAATGCGGACGTGATCGTGCTCGATACGATCGGCGAGCTTGCGGGGCTCTATCTGCTGGCCGATGCTGCTTTCGTGGGTGGCTCGCTCGTTCCGGCGGGAGGCCACAACATTCTCGAGCCCGCATGGTTTGCCAAACCGCCGGTGTTCGGCCCGTCCATGGAAAACTTTCGCGACATGGCGGCGCAATTTCTCTCCGCGCAGGCGGCGGTGCAGGTTTCAAGCGGCCCGCAACTCGGGGCCGTGTGGGTGCAGCTCATCCAAAACAACACGCTTCGCGAACGCATGGGCAAAGCGGCGCTACGGCTTTCCGAACGCAATCGCGGCGCCACCGCGCGGTCGCTCGATCGCATCGCGGAAGTGCTCAACGGAAGGAGGCACGCGGCGTGACGCTCCGGGAAGCGTCCGTCTGGCTTCTGTGGCCGTTCACGCTGCCGTATGGCGCGTATGTCCGACTGCGGGCGTTCGCCTACAGCAAGGGCATCCTGAGGCAGAAGCGGCTGGATGGCCGCGTGATCAGTGTCGGCAACCTCACGACCGGTGGCACCGGCAAGACGCCCATGGTTTTGTGGATCGCGGAGCGCCTACTCTCCGAAGGAAGGGCGACGGGAGTTCTGACTCGCGGATACGGCGGCCAGCTCCTGCCGGGCGGTTCCACCAGCGACGAAGTCCAACTGCTCTCGAAACGCCTCGGCGATCGCGTTCTCTTCGGCATCGGCGCGGATCGTTTCGCTCGCGGACGCGAACTCGCGCATCGCGGCGTCGATTGGTTCATCCTCGACGATGGTTTTCAGCATTTGCAGCTTGCGCGCGACGTTGACATCGTCCTGATCGATGCGATCCACCCGTTCGGCGGCGGCCACCTGCTGCCCTCGGGACGACTGCGCGAGCCTCGATCGGCGCTCAATCGCGCCCACGCCCTTGTCATCACTCGCAGCGATCACGCGCCCGCCCTCGAAGCGGCCCTGCGCCGCGATACCGACGCGCCGATCTTCTACGCGCGCAACTGGCTCGATTCGATCCGGCTCATTCGCGGCGGCGAGCCTGGCGAAGAAGATCCGCGCTCGCGTTTTCGAAGATTCTTCGCGTTTTGCGGCATCGGCAATCCGGATTCCTTCCTGGCCGATCTGCACGACTGGGGTTTGCGCGTCGTGGGGCACCAGTTTTTCCCGGATCACCATCGCTACATTCAGCACGACCTGGAATCGGTTGGAGCCGCCGCTCACGCCGCCGGGGCCGACGGCCTGATCTGTACCGAGAAGGACGTCTTTAATCTGGCCGGAGTGAAATGGCGCGCGGTCGATATCTGGTATTGCCGCATCGGCCTGCGCATCGGCCGCGAAGACGAGTTCTGGGCGGTCGTCAAGGCTGCGACTGGATCGAGCGCGGGTTCGGCCTCGTGAAACAACCTGCCGCGAGTGGTCCTCGCACTTCGCCCCGAGCGTTTGCCGCTTTTGGCGCTGCTGTGATACTTTCTCGCGCGGCTATTCCGCGCCGCGTTTTCAAGGAGAATGCTTGAGCCCCGCCCCGAAAAAACGAATGCCGCGCCCGCCACGCCCCGCTGCCGATAGCAGCGTCGATCTCACTCGCCTGCTCGATATCGTTGCCGCATTCCCACGCCAGAAGATCTGCGCGATCGGCGATTTCGTGCTCGACGAATTCGTGTCGGGAGAAATTTCGCGCGTCTCCCGCGAAGCGCCGGTGCTGATCCTGCGCCGCCGCGCGAGCGAAATCTATCCGGGCGGCGCCGCTAACACGGTCAACAACCTCGCGGATCTCGGCGCGCGCGTCGTTCCGGTCGGCGTGGCGGGCGATGACGAAGGTGGCCGCGCCCTGCTCGACTATTTTCGCCGCAAGCGCGTCGATACGTCGCGCATTCTCCGCGTCCGCGGCTGGACCACAACGACGAAAACACGTTTTCTCGCCGGCTGGACGCACACCACCGAACAGCAAGTCTTGCGCGTCGATCGCGAGCCATCGGGCGAGCTTCCCGCGCAGACGCAGGAATCGGTCGCCCGCAAAGCGCGGCCGGCTGCGCGCCGGGCGGACGCTGTGCTCGTTTCTGATTACGGGCTTGGCGCCGCCACGCCCGCGCTGGTGAAAAGCCTTCGCGCCAAGTGCATCACGCTCGACTCGCGCTTTCGCTTGCTCGAATATCGCGATGCGGGCGTCACCGCCGCCACACCCAACGAGCCTGAAATCGAGGCCGCATATCAGGCTCGCATCGGCACCAACAAAGAAAAACTCGAGGAGCTTGGCAGGCGCGCCCTGCGCGATCTGGGTGTGGAGTCCGTGCTTGTCACGCGCGGCAAGGACGGCCTGGCGGTCTTCGAACGCGACGCCGAGTCACCACGGCATATCCCGATTTACGGCTCGGATGAGCCTGTCGACGTTACCGGCGCGGGCGACACCGTGATCGCCGTCTTTACGCTGGCGCGGGCAGCCGGCGCGTCGTGGGTCGAGGCCGCGCACCTCGCGAATTACGCGGGCGGCATTGTGGTGATGAAGCGCCGCACCGCTACTGTGACGCGCGCGGAGCTGGAGGCCGCGCTTCGCCGCGAAGCCACGGCGCAGCGGTAACATCGCAAACCTTCGCGGCCGATTCGACATGATCGACCGAACATCGGCCCGCATAAAATCAAATGGACACGCGCGACAAAATTCTCTCCCGCGGCGGCCTCGACGACCTGATCGCGGAGCATCGCCGCGCCCGCCGCAAGATCGTCTTCGCCAACGGCATCTTCGACCTCCTCCACGTGGGCCACGTGCGCTATTTGCAGGCGGCGAAGGCCGAGGGCGACGTGCTCATCGTGGCCGTGAACTCCGATTCGAGCGCGCGAAGCCTGAAGGGCAAAGGCCGCCCGATCCTCACGGAGCGCGCTCGCGCATCGCTCGTGGCCGCGCTCGCCGCCGTGGATTACGTCGTCATCTTCGATGAACTCAACGTCGAATCACTCCTCCGCGAATTCCAGCCGGACGTCCACGCGAAGGGCACCGATTACACGCCGGATACCGTGCCTGAACGCGATCTCGCCGCGCTGCTCGGCATCCGCGTCGCCATCGTCGGCGATCCCAAGAACCACTCCACACGCGAACTCCTGGATCGCGTGCTCCGGAAGAGCGATGCCTGACCCGCGGTTTCTGCTCGTCCGGCTGGGATCGATGGGCGACGTAATTCACGCGATCCCCGCCGCGTCCGCCCTCCGCGACACCTTTCCCGACGCGCGCATCGACTGGGCCATCGATCCGAAATGGGCGCGCCTGCTCCAAGGAAATCCGGACATCACCGAAGTGATCGCCGCGGATCGCAAAAGCGCCATTAGCGTGATCTCTACTCCCGGCAAAATGCGCGCCGCAAAATACACTTGCGCGATCGACTTTCAGGCGCTCTATAAATCCGCGCTGCTCGCATTTGCGTCGGGCGCGCCGCGCCGCGTGGGCTTTCAGAGCAGCTACGCGCGCGAGGGGCTCGCATCATTGCTGTACACCAATCGCCTCAATCCGCGCGGCCCTCATAAGGTCGAGCACAATCTCACCCTCGCCGAATTTGCCGGAGCAAAACGATCCGCGCCCCGGTTTCCTCTCGCGATTCATCCGGAAGACGAAGAGCGTGCCGCGCGCGAATTGGCCGCGCACTCGCTCACGGATTTCTACGTCCTGAATCCCGGCGGCGGCTGGCTTTCGAAGTGCTGGCCCGCGCAGCGCTACGGAGAACTCCATCGGGCGCTCGCTTTGCGCTACGGCTGGCGCGGCGTCGTCACATTCGGACCCGGCGAAGAAGGCCTCGCCCGCGACGTGGTTCAGGGTGCGGGCGATCCTGCTCCGGCGGCAATTCTGCTCGGTCTCGGTCCGCTGATGGCGCTGATGCGTCGCGCGCGATTCGTCGTCTCCGCCGATACGGGGCCACTGCATCTCGCCGCAGCGCTGGACACGCCGGTCGTGGGGCTCTTTGGCCCCACCGATCCCGCGCGCAACGGGCCCTATTCGCCCGATCCCTCGCGCCATGTCATTCTGCGCAACCCGCAAAATTGCGAGACTACGTATCGCCGCGGCAAGACCCATTCGCCTGCTATGCTGTCGCTCGGCGTGCCGCAGGTCGCCGAAGCCATCGCGCGTCGCTGGGGAAACGCTTCTTGAGCGAGCCGAGAAAATTCTGGATGCGCTGGCGCGTCCGCACGGGATATCCCGTCGCTGCGGTGTATCTCGTCCTCGCCGATCCGAGACCGCGCTGGATTCTGATCGGCGCCGTCGTCGCGGTGATCGGGCTACTGATTCGCGGCGCGTCGTCGGGCCATCTGCGCAAGGACCGCGAACTCGCCACATCAGGACCGTACGCGCACACGAGGAATCCGCTCTATCTTGGCAGCGCGTTTCTTGCTGCGGGCTTTGCGATTGCGGGAGGCTCGTGGTGGGCCGGCCTGCTCGTCGTCGCGTATTTCGGAATCTTCTACTACGCGGTGATGCGCAACGAAGAGCAGGACCTTCATCGCCACTTCGGTGAGTCATTCGACGCGTACGCGGCGCGCGTGCCGCTCTTTTTCCCTTGGTTCGCTCGCGCCGATGCGAAGTCATCCGGCAGCGAAACGGGGGAGCAGCAATTTTCCTGGGCGCAGTATCGGCAGAATCGCGAGTATAAGGCGCTGATAGGGACGGTCGCGGGCTTGTGCGTACTCTTCCTGCGGATGTGGATTCGGCTGCTATTCGGTTACTGAGGCACGCGCCTACTGCAGGCGATACACGGCGTTCATCATTCGCTGGAATTGCGGGCGGTAGATCAGATCGAAGGCGCGCTCTTTGCCGGGAAACATTTCGAGCGCGACGCGGCGAGTGGCGGCGATCATGCCCGCGGCTTCTTCGGGGGAAAGGCCGCCTTCGGCAATCGTTTCAAGCGTCAGGCGGACCAGAATGCGCAGGCGGCGGATGCGCCTACTCTCTTCGTCGATCTGCTCCTGGGTGGGAAAAGACGCCGGGCTATCTTGCGCGGTTTCCATGGCCGTAAAAACATTATGAACCGCGTTTTCTGCGGGCACAATAGTACTCGCGTCCTCTCTCAAAGGGTTCGCCTCGAAATCCGCAATGGCTCGGTGAAACAGGCGCGCGGAGATCATGGCTCCTCCGCATAGGCGTGCACGGAGAGATTTTGCCCGCCGGTGAGCGCTGCGATCGCACCGTCGTGGTCGGTGCGGAGCAGGCGGATGCCATCGTCCTCGTAACGCTCGACAATCTCGGGCGCCGGGTGACCAAACGGGTTCGCTGCGCCTACCGATACGACGGCGACGCGCGGCGCAACTGCTGCAAGAAATGCCTGCGTTGAAGATGTCCTGCTGCCGTGGTGCGGCACCTTCAGGAAATCAGAAGTGAGCGGCACTCCTTCGGCAACGAGTTTTTCCTCGGTCTGCTTTTCGATGTCGCCCGTGAGCAGGAAGTGGACTGAGCCGTCGGAAAGCCGCAAGACGAGCGAGTTGTTGTTGGGGATTTTTCCGGCAGGCTCATCGGCAAGCGGCCAGAGCACGCTGCCTTCGACACCTTCCCAGTTGAATTCCGTCCCGCGTGACTGATGGATGATGGCGACACCGCGCGAGCGCGCTTCGGCGAGTAAACGCTGAAGTTCCGGCCGCTCGTCGTCGCTGCCGATCCACAGTTCGCGGACCCGGAAATTTTCCAGCACGCTGTACAAGCCATCCAGATGATCGTGATCTGCGTGCGTCGCCACGACTACATCGAGGCGTTTCAGCCCGCGCGACCAGAGGTACGGCGAAACAACTTCCTCGCCGACGTCCGTGCCGGAGCGGTATCCACCGACCCACTCGGAGCCGGGAAGGCCGCCGCCATCGATCAGCATCGTTCGGCCGCCGGGAAAGGCGGCGAAAATCGAATCGCCCTGGCCCACGTCGAGCACGCTGACCTCGAGCTTTCCGCGATCAAGATTCGGGCGAAACGGATGCGTGGCAACCAGCACGGTGAGCGCGGCGAGGGCGGCGGCACACGCCCATTCGATCGGCGCAATGGGCGGGGACATCTGACGGCGCGCAATCCGATTCGCCCGGCGGGCAGCCGTGGAGCGAGCAGCCACAGCGAGGGCGACGAACACGACGAAAAATCCCAGCCAGAGCCACGCCGGCGGCCCCGGAATGCGATACGAGACGTGCGGCAGTCGGCTGAACCACTCGACGATCGCGAGCAGCATGCCCGTGCAGAATCCAAGCGCCTTCGCGAGCAAGGACGCGAGCCGCGCCCAGACAAATGTCGCGATGAGCGCGAGAAAGCCGAGCGGCACGATGAGGCCCGTCAAAATGACGGCGGGAATATTGCTGATTGGGCCGGCGAGGCTGACGCGGTGAAAATCCATCGCGAGCAACGGCATCATGCCCCACTGGATCACCGCCGAGAGCAGCACGATCTCCCACAATCGCAGGCCCGCGCGCACCGGCATGGTGACGAGCCTGCTTGCGCGAGGCGCGAGCCAATGCGGCAGGCGCGATGCAATGCGCGCAATGGCGGCGCGCAAGTCGATGCGAAACTGCGCGACTTTGGGCGGATGCTGCGCGTCACGCGTCACGTCACCGAGATGGCGCAAACCCTGATGATACGGCGCGCTGGTGCGCTCCATCCATGGCACCGCGAGGCCCGCGATCACTCCTGCGGCGACGAACGACAGTTCGAAACTCGAATCCGCGAGCGACGAAGGCTTCCAAAATAAAATCGCCAGCGCCGCGAGCGCGACCGTATTCAGCAGCTCGATGCGGCGAAATAGCGCGCGCAGAGGTAGAGCGCAGCCATAAGCGCGGCGCGGAAGATGGGAGGGCGGTCCTGCACGACGCCCACGTAGGCTGCGAGCGCGATCACGGTTAGCAAGCTCGTGGCAAAGATCGTAAACCGAAGCCTGCGGCATACCCAGATGAAGAAAACTACGAGCGCGCCGACGTGCAGGCCCGCCACCACAAGCACGTGGTACGCCGCCGTCTTCTGAAACGCCGTGACAACCTGCGAATCGACGAAGCTGCGGTCGCCGAGAAGCATCGCCCGAAGCACGGCCGCGCGTTGCGGCTCGCCGGGGAAGAGCGCGTCGAGGCGCGCGAGCAGCGTGCCGCGAATGCGTGCGAGGCGCTGAGAGAACGTGGGGCGCGGGCGGTCGATCAGTTGGAGCAATTCGCCGCTGCGCAGCGAGCCGGTGAGGTCAATTTTCTGCCGCGCCAGATAGCCGCGCTCATCGAATGCGCCCGGATCGAGGAAATTGCGCGGCGGACGCGCCCGCACGAGTGCTTCGACGCGATCGCCCGCCCGCAGACCGCGCGGCATGCCTTCGAAGTGTCCGGCCCCGTAGAGATTCAGGCGCAGGCCGCCGCTTACGGGAATGTCCGCGCCGCCGACTTCGATCCGCTCAAGATCGATTTCGTAGCGGCGTCCCCAGGGCAGCGCCATAGGATCCTCGCGCAGGCGGCCTTGCCAGCGGAGCGGCTCGGTCGTGTCCAGGCGGCCGGCGCTGATCAGGCGAGTGACGTGGTTTGCGGGAACCGCGACGCGTTCCATGCAAATTGCGAGCCCGCCAAGGGCGGCCCATGCGACGAGCGCGAGCACCCACGCCGCTTCCGTTTTCGAACGCCACAGCAGCACCGCGCCGAGAAGCATCGCCGCAATGGCGGCAGCAAGCCACAGATTCAACGGCCCCGGCCAGCGCGTCGCGATCGCGATTCCAGCCGCGAACGACGCGGCGATCCAGAGCGCGGGAAGCTTCATGGCTGTTTCACGGCTTTCGGCGTAGACGAACCACCGCCTCGATGTGGAATGTCTGCGGAAAAAGATCGAAGAGATGAATCGCCGTGATTTCGTAGCCGCCGCTGGTGAGCGCGGCAAGGTCGCGGGCCAGCGTGGGAGGCTCGCAGGAAACATAGGTAATGCGCTCAGGCGAGATTCGCAGGAGCTGCTTTGTGTCACCGGGCGCCAATCCCGCGCGCGGCGGATCGAGGACGATCAGATCGGGCTTGCCCTTGTATTTCGCTAGAAATTGCGCGGCATCGGCGGTGCGGATTTCGATTCCGGTGCTCGTGCGGGCATTCGATTCGAGATCGCGGGACGCGGCCGGATTCGATTCGACGGCCAGAACGTGGCTGAACTTCTCTGCGAGGGGGATCGAGAAGAGCCCGACGCCCGCGAAGAGATCAAGCGCAAGTTTGCCCTCTTCGTTTTCCGTCACTTCCCGAGCCAGATCATCCGAGAGAAAGCGATTCACCTGAAAAAACGAGAAATGGCCGACGCGATACGTCGTCGCGCCGCTCTGGTAATCCAGGAAGCCGGGGCCATCGAGCTCCATGCGGTCGCGTCCCGGATCGTGAAAGACCAGGCTTTCGATTTCGGGCGCAATTTCGCGGAATAATTTCGCGACTTCCTCGGCCTTCTTCGGGAAGCGAGCAAATGTTGCTGTCAGCAGCAGCTTCGAATCGTTTGCGCCGGCGAACGCCTCGATCTCTCGCAATTCGCGAGGGAGTTTGCCAGCCGCGAGCGCGCCGCGCAGAGCGAGCAGCGTTTTCAGCAGCAGCGGTGAGAGGATTTGGCAATCCTCGACGTCGCAAAGCGCGGTCGATCCGGCGCGGAAATAGCCGATCGCGAGTTTCTCTCCGCCCGCGCCATCTTCGATTGACCGAACCTTCCACTGCGCGCGATTGCGATAGCCCCACGCCGGCGATGCGTGCTCGGTGATCTCGCCGGGCCATTCGATTCGGCCGATGCGGCCGAGCGTCTCGCGGAGGATGGCGGCTTTGTAGCGGAGCTGCGATTCGTACGGCGCGTGCTGGTAGTCGCAGCCTCCGCAAACGCCAAAATGCGGGCAGCGCGGCGCGACGCGCTCGGGCGAAGGATCGAGCACGCGTTCGACGCGCGCGCGAACGAATTTCTTCTTCTGCTCGACGAGCTGGGCGGAGACGCGCTCGGCGGGCAAAACGAACGGCACGAAGACGGTCGAGCCATCGTGATGGCCAAGTCCTTCGCCGCCGTAGACTAGTTTTTCGATTGTGATGTCCATGGTGTGTGATTCCACGCTATCACACGACGCAAGCCGATATCGCAACGCTGCAGGGAAGGTTCACTCGCCGCGTAGAAGCTGCGATTAAAGCGGGAGCCGAGCGTGGCGTCAATCGCGGAAAATACCTACGCCGGGACCGCAGGGTAAAGCCCCTACGTGAGGTAAAACAGGCTCAGCCGCGGAAGATCGAACTGCTCGAAAAGGCGCTTCTGGATGTACTGGCGCTCGAGCTGCGCGAGCTGCTCGGCGGACATCTTGCGGCGGTAGGGCGCGAGCGAGCGGTCCATTTCGCGGCGGATGGCGAGCATGGATTCGTCGTCCGCGTCGGCAGCGAGCCCGGCGCTGAGTTTTTCTTCGAGGACGGTGAGGCGGCGTTCGAGGTCTTCGAGGTCCAGCGCGGCGGGCGAATCGAGGAGCGGCAGGGCTTCTTCGATGCGTTTTGCGGTTTCATCAAGGCGAGTCGCGAGCGCGGCGTGGGTTGTGCGGCGCTTTTCGCCTGCGGCGCGGATGCGCGCTGCATTGCGCTCGAGATATTTTTTCAGCTCATCGCGCGAGAAGGGTTCGGCCGTTGGTCGCGCAGCTTTTATTTCGGGGCCCGTGCCTGCGGCAGCTTCCTGCGCTTCGGCGGCGGCGTCGAGGACTGCGTCGACGCAATAAGCCAGGCTTTTCAATTGGCGGCCGCCGGCGGCGCGGCGGGAGCGTCCCCAAGCTTCGAAGGCGCGGTCGATGCCCTTGAGCACCGCGGGCAGCGGGATGCCCGCTTTTTGCCACGTTTCGACGATCGCCCAATCGAGCGGCGAGACCAGCAGGTGCGCGCCGCGCTTGCGCCAGAAGTAATCTTCAATCTCCGTGAAGTAGTTGAAATAGTTGAAGGATTCCATTGGAGCTATTCGATTCCCGGTGCCTCGCGTCGACGACAGCAGATCCCTCACTGCGTCCCGCGCCCGCAAACGCCGCGGGAAAAACAAGAGCGCGGGGCTCCGTTCGGGATGACAGCTGGAACGCGCGTTAGTCGGGGTTAGAGCCTTCCCATACGCTAGTGCATACGGCGGCCGGATGCGCGCTTGGGCGCGGAATTTTCTCCTGCGCCGGATTGGTTGCGTTCCCAGATGATGCGCAGGCCGTGCAGCGTCAGAAATTCGTCGATGGTTCCGATATGGCGCGAGGCAGTGCCGATCAGCGCGGCCTGGCCACCGGTCGCGATCACTTTTGTTTTCGCGCCCATCACCTGCTTCATGCGGTCGAGGATACCGTCGACAAGATCGGTGTAGCCGTAGAAAAGCCCGGACTGCATCGACGCGGCAGTGTTGGTGCCGATCACCTTGCCCGGATCCTTGATCTCGACGCGGAAGAGACGCGCGGCGCGGGCGAAAAGGGCGTCCGCCGAAATTCCGATGCCCGGCGCGAGGACGCCGCCGAGATATTCGCCGCGCGCGGAGACCGCGTCGAAATTAATCGCCGTGCCGAAATCCACGATGATGCACGGGCCGCCGTACTTGTCGAAGGCAGCGACGCTATTGACGATGCGGTCCGCGCCGACCTCCTGCGGATTGTCGTATTGCACGGGCATGCCGGTTTTGATCCCCGGCTCGACGAAAAGCGCTTTGCGCGAGAAATATCGCTCGGCCATACCGGCAAGCACGGAGTTGAGCGGCGGCACCACCGAGCTGATGATCACGCCGTTGATCTCGCTCGGTTCAAGACCTGCGAGCGTGAAGAGATTGCGCGTGAGGATGCCGTATTCGTCGATGGTCTGATCGCGCGCCGTGCTGAGGCGCCAGTGCGCGACGAGTTCCTGGCCGCGAAAAACGCCGAGAACCGTGTTGGTGTTGCCCGCGTCGAGGGTGAGCAGCATCAGGAAGCCTCCGCGACGTCGCCCGAGAGGACGGCTTCGGTGCCGCGGCCATCGTCGCGCGCCACGCGCAGCACTCCGCTTGGCTCGAGGCCGGCCGTGACGCCGGTGAAGCTTTCGGTTGCCGTGGTGATGCGCACGCGCTTGCCCTCGTAGTAGCTCGACACTTGCGCGAACCGCCGGAGCACCGGCAGCGCGCCATCCGCCAGGAACTGATTGTAGTAGCGATCGAAATACTGGAGCAACCGAATCAGTAGTTCGAAGCGCGAATGCGTTTTGCCGTTTTCGATGCGGAGCGACGTGGCGATCGCGGCGAGATCGGCGGGCATTTTCGACTGGTTGACGTTGATGCCGATGCCGACGACGGCGTAATGGATGCGGTCGGGCTCGGCGTGCATCTCGGTGAGGATGCCGCAGAATTTGCGGCCGACGACGAGCACGTCGTTTGGCCAGCGGATGTCGGGAAGCGCGTCGAGATCCTCGGCGGCGGCATCGCGCGCGGCAAGCCCCGCGACGAGCGTCAGCAGCGGCGCATGCGCCGGCGGAATCGGTGGGCGCAGCAGGATGCTGCAATAGATGCCCGCGGATTTTTCGGATGCCCAGGAACGGCCCGCCCGGCCGCGGCCCGCCGTTTGTTCTTCGGCGAGGATGACGGCGCCGTGTGGCTCGCCCGATTCGCCCAGCTGCATCGCGACGGAATTCGTTGAGTCGACTTTGAAGAAATGCAAAATACGGCGCGCAAAGGGCGTGCCGTAGAGGCGGTGGCTCAGCATCTGCGGGACGAGAATATCCGGCACGCGCTCGATGTGATAGCCGGTGCGCGGGTGGCCCTTCACGCGGACGCCAAGCTGGCGTAGCTGTTCGATCCAGCGCCACACCTGCTGGCGCGTGACGCCGATTTCCCTGGCGATCTTTGCGCCGCTGATCACGATCGTCGAGTTTTCGGCGAGCAGGGTCAGCAGCGCGTCGATGCGCCGGTCGGTGGTGCCGGGCAGGCTCAAGGTGCGTTTCGTCGGCATCGGCGTGAACTGAGAGGATACGCGACGCGGCGGCCGCGAACAAGCTGCGGGCACCCGGTAGCGCGCCTGGAGCTAGTCCGAGAGGTAAGCGACCCAGCCGATGCGAAAGGCTACGTTGTGCTGGACGCGCACTGCGGGCGAGTAGTAGTCGCGCACCTCGAACCGGATGGCGTGCAGGTGGTTGAGGCGGTAATCGATTCCGCCGCCGAAGTTCACGGCGTTGCCGGTGCCGAAAAGCCGCGTGTAGCCCGTCGAGGCAAACGGAAGGACCTTCCATCCGCGATCCGACCAGTAGGGCTTGCCGCTCGGGGTTACGCCCCTTCCTTTCTCACCGAATGACCACGAAGCCATGTAGTCGACCGAGAGAATTGCGGAGCCGGCGCTGGGTCTGGACCAGGGACCGAGATAGCCGCCCTCGAATGAAAATCCGACCCCCGCACCCGGCGGCGATTCCTCGAAAGAAGCGCCCGCCTGGACTTCACCTTGTGCGGGTCCGGCTATCGTGCTTCCGGCACCGGCGAAAACGGTGAATTTCGGACTGGCTGCGTCCTGTGCGCGCGCAGTGGTCGCAACGGTCAGCAGGACGAGGATCGAGCCGATTAGACGGAGCACGCTTCGCTGCGCTGGCAGTTTCACGGGAGCCTCCTATCGCTCAGAACGCAAGAGCGTTTGTCGAACCGGAAGCTGTGAATGCGCGTGGAGGGCCATTTTCGCGAGTGGGCAGCCTCGCGAAATCAATTACTTGCGAGCGACCGGAATGTCCGGACCGACGGGAAACGGCGCTAGTGTCGGCTAGTTCGGACAGCGCTGCGCGCGGAGTTAGGATTCGAGCTGCGCCAAGCGGTCGCGAATCTTTTTGAGTTCGAGCTGGCGCTCGGCGAGGGTGGCGCGGAGTGCGTCGACGACTTTCGCGGGCGCTTTGCTGAGGAAGCTTTCGTCCGTCAGCCTCGCTTGGGCGGTCGCGACACCCTGTTCGAGGCGCGCTTCTTCCTTCTTGAGGCGCGCGATTTCGGCGGCCTTGTCGACCGTGTCGCCATACGGGATGCTCAGCTCGAAGGAAGCCGTCAGGCGCACGGCGGCGCCCTCGGGCTTCAGATGATCGTGCGAAATGCGCAGCTCGGAAAGCGACGCCAGACGAAGAATTGGCTCCATATTTTCGTGGATCAGGTTGCGGCGCATCGGGCCGCCGGTCCAGAAATCAGCGGCGACCTTTTTCCTGGGATCGAGCTTCATTTCGGCGCGGATGTTGCGCGCCGCAACCACGATCTCCTGAAGGATGGCCATCGCGTCATCAGCACCCTGATCGGCCCAGCCGGGGCGTGCCTCCGGGAACCGATCGAGCGCAATGGATCGTGCGCCAGAAGGCTGTGGCAGGCGATGCCAAAGTTCCTCGGTGAGGAACGGCATCACCGGATGCAGCAGGCGCAACGCGGCGTCGAGGGCCGCGAAAATATTGCGCCACGCCGCGAGCGCGACCGCTCGGTCGGATGAAGCGAGCTGCGGCTTCACCCATTCGATATACCAGTCGCAGAAATCGCCCCAGAAGAACTGGTAGATCGTCTGGCAGGCCTCGTGGAAGCGGAAGTTTTCGAGCGCGGCATCGACCTGAGACGTGACGCAGGCGAGGCGCGAGAAAATCCAGCGATGCGCGAGCGCGCCTTCGCCGGGCACGGGATACGGCGCCTTGGCACGAATTTCTGGCGCGGCGAGCTCTTCGAGCGTCAAGCCGCTGGCTTCGACCTTCTCGAGATTGACGAAGAGGAAGCGCGCGGCATTCCAGATTTTATTGGCGAAGGCGCGCGCGCCGAGGATGCGGTCTTCGGTGAGCGCGATGTCGGTGCCGGGCGCGGCCATGCTGGCCAGCATGTAGCGCAGCGCGTCGGTGCCATATTGCTGCGTGAGTTGGAGCGGGTCGACACCTGTGCCTTTCGTCTTCGACATCTTCGCGCCTTCGGCGGTGCGCACCAGCGAATGCAGGTAGAGGCGGCGAAATGGCACGCGATCTTTCGGCTCGGCGCCTTTCGTGAGGTGCAAACCCATCATGATCATGCGCGAATCCCAAAAGAAGAGAATGTCGTAGCCGCTGATCAGCAGGCTCGTGGGATAGAACGTCGCGCAGGTCTTCGGTATCGTCGGGCCAGCCGAGCGTGGAAAACGGCCAGAGCGCGGAGCTGAACCACGTATCCAGCACGTCTGTATCCTGCGTCAGCTTTGCGCCGCCGCACTTCGGGCACTTCGTGGGCACGCTGGCCGCGCGGGCGTGGCCTTCAACGATTTGCACGCGCGAATCGAGCGCGGGAACCATTTCCTTGCAATCGGCGCAATGCCAGATGGGAATGCGATGGCCCCACCAGAGCTGGCGGGAGATGCACCAGTCGCGAATATTCTCCAGCCACTGCAGCAGAATCGTCCGCTGATTATCGGGCACGACCTCGATGGTGTTGGCGTTGACCACTTCCTTCGCCGGCTCGGCGAGCGGCTTCATTTTCATGAACCACTGCGTCGAAATCCGCGGCTCGACAATCGATTTGCAGCGGTCGCAGGTGCCGACGGCATGCATGTGTTCCTTGACGCCTTCGAGCAGGCCGAGTTCGGTGAGATCGGCGACGATGCGCCCACGCGCGGCGAAGCGTTCGAGGCCCGCATATTTTCCGGCGGCTTCGTTCATGTGGCCGTCGTTGGTCATCACGTCGATTTCGGGAAGATTGTGGCGTTTGCTAACCTCGAAGTCGTTGGGATCGTGCGCGGGCGTGATTTTCACCACGCCGGTCCCGAATTCGCGATCGACGTAGGTATCCGCAATGATCGGGATCTCGCGATTCATCAGCGGCAGCATCACGGTCTTGCCGAGGAAGCGCTGGTAGCGCTCATCGTCGGGATGCACCGCGACGGCCGTATCGCCGAGCATCGTTTCGGGGCGCGTCGTGGCGACCACGAGAAATTCGCCCGCCGCGCCGGTGACCGGATAGCGGATATTCCAGATTTCTCCGACGCGCTCGTTGTGAACCACTTCAAGATCGCTGATGGCCGTCTGGCAGCGCGGGCACCAATTGACGATGTAGCGCCCGCGATAAATCAGCCCCTCGCGGTAGAGCCGCAAAAACGCTTCCAGCACCGCGCGGTAGAGCTTCGGCTCAAGCGTGAAATGCTCGCGCGTCCAATCGCAGGAGGCGCCAAGGCGGATCATCTGGTCCTTGATCACGCCACCGCTTTCCTCTTTCCACTTCCAGACGCGCCGCTCGAATTCCTCGCGGCCAAGGTCCTGGCGTCGGATCTTCTCGGCAGCGAGCTTGCGCTCAACCACGAATTGCGTGGCGATCCCCGCGTGGTCCATCCCGGGCAGCCAGAGCGTGCGATGGCCCTTCATGCGATGCCAGCGGACGAGCATGTCGATCTGCGTATGTTCAAGCAGGTGACCGATGTGGATCGACCCCGTGATATTCGGCGGCGGAAGCGCGATCGAGAATGGCGGGCCGTCGCCCGAATTTTCGGCGCGGAAGAGCTTCTCCTCGAACCAGGCCTTGGCCCAGCGCTCTTCGATCTCCTGCGGCTCGTAAGCCTTGGGAATTTCCCGGGGCATGCGTTCCCTATGGAATTGGATTTTGTGCAGAAGCGAAACATCCATGATAAGCGGCGGCCGCGCGAGGCGTCAATTTCATCCGTTCGCTTGGCATGGTCGCGGATGTAGACGTTCTCAGCGCCCTCTGCGTCTCTGCGGTGGGTCGCGTTCTACTTTACGGCGCAGACGAAGTTTGCGGCTTCGTCGATGCTGCCGCTGCCCCTGTAGTTTGCGATTTGCGGATAGGGGCAGAGCGGGCGGGTGCGGTCGACTTTGCCCTTCGTCTTGTGGGCCGCGATCACTTCGGCGGGCGGCTTTCCGCCTTCGGTCCACTGCGAGATGGCGGGCATCATGTCGAAATCGTTGGGGCCTTCGCCGCCGCGGCAGTGCTGCATGCCCGGAACCATGAAGAGGCGCATATCCTGCTGCGCGGGAGCGCCCACGGTTTTCAGCACGCTGTGATAGTAGTTCACGCTATTCATAGGGGCGATCAACTGGTCCGCCCAGCCGTGGTAGATGATGAGCTTTCCGCCATTCGAGAAGAACGGATTGAGATTGGGATTGATGGCGTTGTTCAGGCCGCCATCCACCTTGTCCGCATATGCGACGTCGCTATCCAGATTCAGTTTGCGAATGTCCCAATTGGGATCCTTGAAGACGATGTACTTGAACGTGTCGGGCGCGACCAGCGGATCCTTTGCGTTGACCAGCAAGGTCCAGCCGAGCTCGCTGCCCGGCTCCATCCCGGGAAAGATCACCTGCTTGGTGCGCGGATTCTCGAGCGGCCCATAAATCGCGCGAGCCGTCTGCACCTGCCCGGGCGTGAGGCACGATGCTTCATCGCCGCCCTTGCATTCGACAACTTTCGGATCGAAATGGCAGGCCAAAGGATTTTCGATCAGGCCGTCCTTTAGGCCATCGAGCGTGTCGCACTTCTCCAGCACGGCGGCGTGCAGCACGGGGTACTTCGCCAGGGGAATCATCGCTTCGGGAGTTTTGTGCGCGATGTCCCAGACGGCGACCTGAAACACGTGCAGATGGATCATGTAATTCGCGGCCGCGCCGGCGATGATGCCGTTGTAGTCCTTAGGATAACGCTGCGCTTCCGTGAGGCCCTGCTTGCCGCCGGTGGAGCAGCCGTTCCAATAGGAAAAGTGTGGTGGTTTGCCGTAGAACGCCGCAATGATCGCCTTCGCCTTGACGGTCATTTCGTGCTCGGAGCGGTAGGCGTAGTCGACGATCTTTTCGGGATGCCCAAGCGCGAACGTGCCCGTGGGGCCCACGTGCCCGGTGTCAGTGGAACTACTGGCGTAACCCGCGCGGATGGCGTCGGCCATCGCGGAATAGCTGATCACACCGGCCCATCCGCCGCCGCCGACCGCCTCATATTTGCCGTTCCAAGCGGAAACGGGCAGCCAGACCTCGATCTGGATGTCGGAATCGCTCGAGGGCTTGAGCGTGGCGGAAACGCGGCAGAATGCGGGCAAATCCGAGTAGCTCGGCTGCCCAAAGTCGATCGGCGGCGCAGGACCGACGGGAGGCGGCGCCTTAAATGCACCCGCGGGCACAACTTCGGCTTTCGTGATCGTCGCATTGGGAAGCGAGAGTGATGTGAGGCTCTCGCACGAAGCCGCATGCGCCGGGGCAACAGCGAAAAAGAGGCTTGCGAGAAGCGCCGCCGAAAAAACGCAAGCTGCGCGGCAACCGCCGATCCCAACTCGACGCAATCGCGCCACTGAGATATTCACGGAATCCCCCTGCCCAAAAGTTCAGGCGGCGCACAGCATATACGCGCGGGAATCACGTCGCAAGCGGAAGAATCTCGCGAAGTACCTCACAAAGTGCGGCGAGACGAGGATCGCGTGGAGACTACTTTTCCTTCTTGTTGTTTTCCTGCTGGAGGAGATTTTCGATCAGCGGTTTGAGCACGCTCTGCGAGAGCAGGTCGTGGAGCTGCGGCTGAAGCCTTTCGAGCAATTTCTGCACAACGGCGTCGACCGTCGAGGCATCGGCCCCGGAAGACTGCGGCGCGCGAACATTCGGATCGAAGCCCTGCGGCGGATTGAGGAACGGAATTTCGGCCAGTGCCTCGCGATTCGGCGGCGGACCCGTCGGGACACGTTCGTCGTTGCGTTCGGACGCAGATTCGACGGCGGCAGGCGCGAACAAAACCTCCGGCAAAGAAGGCTGCTCTGGCGGCGCGTCTTCGGCAACAGGCTCATGCAACATCGCTACTTCAAACGCGTGAGCTGCAGGCGCCTCGTGTTGGTCTCCACCGTAATTGGATGTTGGCTCGGGTTCTTCATCCATCAGCAGAGGCTCGGGCTCGACATGCACCGGCGGAGGAACCACGAGATCCGGTTCCCTGAAAGAGGGCGTCGTTTCTTCGACGCGATCCCACATCTCGGACTCTGTCTTGGACGCGGCAGCTTCGGGAAATTCGGAAGGGTTCGCCGCTGGCGTGTGCGCGTCAGTCTCAATCGGCAGCGCGACATCGCCAGTTTCAACTGCGGACGAAGCAACTTC